>JASFLY010000004.1:0-198510 GCA_050117845.1 Candidatus Zixiibacteriota bacterium | reverse complement strand
CCCGGCGCTCCTTCCTGCGGCGGGCGGCACGGCGCTTCGGCGCCGACTATGTGGCGCTGGGCCACACGCTCGACGACCAGGCCGAGACGGTATTGATTAACCTGGCGCGGGGCGCCGGGGCCCTGGGCCTCGCCGGGATGGCGCCGGCGGCGGGCATCTTCGTCCGGCCGCTGCTCGACCGCAGCCGGGCGGAGGTCCTGGCCTACCTGGCCGATCGGCGCCTCGATTGGCGTGAGGACCCGACCAACCTCGACCCGGCCTTTACACGCAACTGGTTCCGCCACAACGTCATCCCCATGCTGGAGGGCCGGATGCCGGGGGCGCGGACGTCCCTCGCGGCGCTGGCCGCGGCGGGCCGGGCGGACGAACGGGCGCTCGAAGGCCGGGTGGCCGCGCTGACGTCGGCGCTGGTTCTGGAAGAGACGCCGGGGCGCCTCTCGCTCGCCGGGACCTTTCCGGCGGCGCTCTCGCCCGCCCATCGCGGCCGGGCGGTCCGACATATCTACCGGCGCCTCGTCGGCTCGACGCGGGCGCTGGAGCGGCGCCACGTGGAGGCCGTGCTGGCGCTGGGGCCGGGGGGCGCCGCGGCGCTGCCGGCGAACGTGCTCGCGCGGCGGGAGGCGGACGGGTGGACGTTCGAGCGGAGGACGCCGGCGCCCCAACTCCGGGCGTGGGAGGTCACGCTTAACGTCCCGGGGAAGACGGCGCTCCTGCCGGCGGCGGCCGAGGTCGCGGCCGAACTCGCGGCGGCGCCGGCCGAACTCCGGGGCCTGGGGCTGGACGAGGTATGGCTGGCGGCCCGTTTCGCCGGAGGCGGGCTTGTCGCCCGGAGTTGGCGGGACGGCGACTGCATGCGGCCGGTGGGGCTGGGCGGCCGGAAAAAGCTTCAGGATATTTTCGTCGACGGCCACGTTCCCGCGGCGGCGCGGCGGCGGTGGCCCGTCGTATGCGAGGGCGAGGATATAATCTGGGTGCCGGGGCTGGCGCTGGCCGAGGGCGCCTCCGCGGCCCCGGGCGGCGATTCACTTCGGCTGCGGTGCGTCCGAACGGCCGGGCCGGCCCGAGAAAGGAACCCGTATGGACTTCAGAGAGAACGTCGATAAGGTCCTGTTCGAGCGCGAAATATTGGAGGAACGGGTCGTCGAGCTGGGCCGGCAGATCAAGGCCGACTACGCCGGCCGCGAACTCGTCGTCGTGGGCGTGTTGAAAGGGGCGTTCGTCTTCGTGGCGGACCTTATCCGGGCGATAGAATTGCCGCTGGTAGTGGACTTCGCCGAGATAGTGAGTTACGGCGAGGGGACGGAGACGACCGAGGAAGTCGTGCTCACGAAGGACGTGGGGGTGAACGTGAAAGGCCGCGACGTCCTCATCGTCGAGGACATCGTGGATACGGGCCTGACGACCGCGTTCCTGGTCGACCACCTCCGCATCCGCGAGCCGCGGAGCCTGGAGATATGCGCGCTGCTTTACAAACCGGCGATGCAGCGCGTCGAGGTGCCGCTGCGGTACGTGGGCTTCGAGGTGGGCGAGGTCTTCGTTATCGGCTACGGCCTGGACTACGCTGGCTACAGCCGCAACCTCCCGGAGATAGCCTCGCTCAAAAGCGAGCCGGAGGAGTAACCCGGCCGCGGTTACCGCTCCATATGACGCGATTTAAAAGCCGCCCTTCGGGGCGGCTTTAATTTCGTAGGCCGTTTAGTCGTAGTTGCACCCGGTATTACGCCCTCCACGGCCGGACCGTCGACGGCGTAGTATTTAAACAGTAATTATACTTTGACGCAACCGAAAGGAGGTGCTATAGTCTTTGAGAACGATCAACTAAAGGGGGTTAACTGAAATGAGAGAACGCACGTTAATGGTGGCCGCGGCGCTCAGCGCGCCGGCGGCCGTACGCATTTTTCAGGGCTGGGTGGTTTCCGCGCTGGCGGCCGGTGCGGCGTTCGCCACGACGGGCGATATAGTCGCCTCTTTCCCCGCGCCCCAGAATTACCCTATCGCCCTGGCGGTCTCGGCGGGTTCACCTCAATATCTCTGGGTTTACTGCAATACGGGGCCCTACCGGATTTGGCAACTTAACGCCGCTACCGGGGCCGTAATCAGCTCCTACGCCTCGCCCTGGACGAGTCGCACCCGCGGCCTCTCCTACAGCTACGGCGGCGGCGGTGGCCTCCCTCAAGGCGAGTATCTCTGGGTAGGCGACTTCTCGACCGACTACATCTACCGGTGCAATCCCTCCAACGGAAGCGTCTACGCCTCCTTCCCCGCCAACCACGATATGCACGGCGGCCTGGCCGTCATGGCGACGGGCGACGGCGGTTACGCCCCGACGTATTTGTGGTCCACCGACAACTCGCCCGCCTACACCTGGCGGCAGAGCCTGACCTCCGGCAGCATTTACGGTTCCTTCGCAACGCCCGGTTGCTACGACATAGCCTGGGACTGGCGTTGGGATTACGTATGGCATAGAGAAGGAACTGCCATTTACGGTCGCAGAACGTCCGGTTCGATTATGTGCTCGTTCGCGTTCCCGTACGGGCCGGCGTTGGGATTCGCCTACTCCAGCCATTACCTTTGGCTGGGGTCAACGACAGACTACCACCGCATATACAAGGTTCACTGTCCGGGGTGGGTGCCGCCGGTGCGACCGTCATCGGTCGGACGCGTGAAAGCCATATTCCGGTAGCCGGCAATACCCGCAACGTTAAACCCGCCGCCCTTCGGGGCGGCTTTGCCATAGATACCACCCGTGGCGACGGTCCGCCGGGGGCCGAGGTTAAATTAACCGTAATGTTTTCCGGGGACGGGGCCACTAATACCGGGCGGCCCCGGGACGACGCCGGCGCCCTGAATTTATATATTAATATCGGGTCCACCGCTTTTTTCGACGCTTTCGAAGGAGGGTAACGAAGATGGCCGCGACATTACGCCGGTTGCTGCTCGCGATAACGCTGGCGGCGACGGCCGCGAGCGCCGCGCCGCTCGGCTCCATCGTTTCCAGTTTCCTCTTGCGCGACAGCATGTCCCAACCCGTAACGTCGGGGATGGAATACGCGGACGGGTTCCTTTGGACGCTCCAGATGGATAGCCCCGGGGCTTCTCTGGTTAAACGGAGTTTCCCCTCCGGCTCCATATTATCCTCCTCCCAAATATCCGGCGACGACGTGCTATATTCGTGCCTTGCGTACGACGGCCAATACTTCTGGGCGGGCTGCTGCGACTGGTTCACGTACGCCAACCAGCGGCTCCTGAAAATCTCCCCGGCGACGATGAGCGTTATCGCGTCGGTCTCGTTATGTGGGGACACGAAGGGCCAGATTATGGGCCTGGCTTGGGAGGATCCGTATTTCTGGTTCAGCTACCACGGCAGCGCCAATTGCGTCTACCGACTCAGCACCAGCGGTTCCTTCATGGCCAGCTTCGCCGTGCCGTACGGCCACGCGCTCGGCGTCGCCTGCGCGCCGGCTCTGGGGGGCGGGACTCGCCTCTTCGAGGGCTACGACTCCGGCGGCGACGACATGATAGCCGTGTGGAAAGGGCCGGGTCACGAGAGCGAATACGACATGGAAATGGGAAAAAACCTCAATACCGCGCTGGCGGCGTGCTGGGACGGGGATTATTTATGGGTAATAGAACCTGGCACCGCGGTCAATTACGCCTATCGCGTCGTGGCGTGGCCGCCGGCCGCCGCCCTGGCGCCGGCCTCCGTAGGCCGCGTCAAGGCCATATTCCGATAAAGAGGATAGCCACCTCCATATTAAAAAAGCC
This sequence comes from Candidatus Zixiibacteriota bacterium, assembly GCA_050117845.1. Classification (GTDB taxonomy): domain Bacteria; phylum RBG-13-66-14; class B26-G2; order WVWN01; family WVWN01; genus WVWN01. Next base: position 194,745 of record JASFLY010000004.1, on the reverse strand, counting down.
GCCCCGGAAGGGGCGGCTTTTGAATAGTCGGGTCGGAAGTTAGCGGGAGACCACCATCTTGCCGGATGCCGTGTCGCCGGCCGCCGAGGCCCGGTAGATGTAAACGCCGGCTGGCAAGGCCCCGACGTCGAGCGAGACCGACGTCTCGCCGGGCCCGCAGTTTACGTTAGTGGACGCGACGCGCCGGCCGCTGAGGTCGTACGCCTCCAGCAGGACCGGCCCGGCAGAGGCCGTTTCCACGGCGAAGGTCGCCCGGCCGCGAACAGGATTGGGCGTCGGCCCCCGCACCGCGAACGACTTTTTAGACAGGCCGGCCGTCGTTACCTCCACCGGCCCGTACCATTCACTCGTGCCGCCCAGCGTAAGCACTTCCAGTTTGTACGCGTATGTCGCGGAGGCCTTCACCGCCGCGTCGACGTAGGTGAAGGGCGGTTCGCCCGTAATAGTCGCCCCGTTGAGTTTGGCGAAGCTTGCGCAATCGCCCTCGGCGCGGTAGACGTTGTAGCCGGCGTAAGACCGGTCCGGCGTCCACGTCACGGCCACGCCCCGGGACGTAGGCCGGGCGGCGAACTCCGTCAGGCCGGTGTAAATCTCCCAGTATTTGGCGTAAGCCGCGTCGGCGTTGGCCCGGAGTTCGGCCAGGGTGGCCCCGGCCACCACCGCGACGCCGAAACCGAGCTTCCCACCCGCGGGAATTACGTGGGGACCGCTCGACACGAAGGCCCGGTAGTCGTCGGGCGTGGTTTCTTCGTACCACTGACCCGACGTCATCATATTCCACTGGTCAACGTTGCCGTTCCAATCCGGGACCGCCCCGCCGGCGGACGGTTGGCCGTCCACGACGTAGAGGCCGACGTAGGGATGACCCGACGCCCCGTCGTACATGTAGGGCATCTTACGCGTGACGTCGACTTCTATCTTATCGTCCTTGTACGAGCCCGCGCCGCCGATGTCGAAGTCGTATACCGGGCATACGTAAGCGGGGTCCAGATTCGAAGAGTTGTTGTTGATTATCCGGTAGTGGAAGAGTACGTAATCGTCATTAACGCCGTCGGACCATTGCAGGCCGTGCTGCTCGACGCGGATGGGGATGGGGCCGGCCTCTCCGGCCTCGCTATCGTCCACGATCAGGAACGAGTCGAGGTCACCCCTTTTCTCGATATAGGGAGGCCGCGAATTCCAGCTCGAGCCGTCACTCCAGATGAGCGAGGCCGCGTTGTGCCATTCCTCGCCTCTATCGCCGCCGCTTACGAAAACGTCCGTGGTGATGTGGGCGCCGACCCACAAATCGCCTGAATACAGCGTTACGATACCGCTTTCGCCGGGGTAAGTCCCGCTGCCGTGGCTGTCATTGCCGGCCCACAATTTACCGTGGAGTTCCAAATGGTACAGGCCGATATCGTGAATGTCGTTAGCCTCGCCGTCAGCGTAAAAAGGCGCGTCGCCGTACTTGGCGTCCGCGCCCCAGCTCACCGCCGCGACCAGCATCACCGCCGCGGTTAATATCTTGAATCCCTTCATCTCTTAACCCTCCTTAAGGTTAACCTGCGTTACTATTATATACTTATACCAAAAAAAATCAAATATGAATTAAGGACAAATACGCGTTAACGGTAATAATCCTCGCGTTCGGGATAGCGCACGTGGCAGGACGCCCCGGTGGCGCCGGCCTACGTAGGTCGGGTCAAAGCCATATTCAGATAAAGAGGACAGCCACCTCCATATTAAAAAAGCCGCCCCGGAAGGGGCGGCTTTTGAATAGTCGGCTTGGAAGCTAGCGGGAGACCACCATCTTACCGGAGGCCGTGTCGCCGGCCGCCGAGGCCCGGTAGATGTAAACGCCGGCGGGCAAGGCCGCGACGTCGAGCGAGACCGACGTTCCGCCGGGTGTGCAGTTTACGTTAGTGGACGCAACGCGCCGGCCGCTGAGGTCGTACGCCTCCAGCAGGACCGGCCCGCTATCCGCCGTCGTCACGGCGAAGTTAGCCCGGCCTCGGACCGGGTTGGGCGTCGGCCCCCGTACCGCGAATGACTTCTTGGCCAGGCCGGCCGTCGTTACCTCCACCGGCCCGTACCATTCACTCGTGCCGCCCAGCGTAAGCACTTCCAGCTTATAGGAGTAGGTCCGACTCGCCTCCACCGCCGCGTCGACGTAGGTGAAGGGCGGTTCGCCCGTTATCGCCGCCCCGTTGAGTTTGGCGAAGTCGGCGCAATCGCCCTCGGCGCGGTAGACGTTATAGCCGGCGTAAGGCCGGTCCGGCGTCCATTCCACCGCGACGCCCCGGGAGGTAGGCCGGGCGGCGAACTCCGTCAGGCCGGTGTTAATCTCCCAGTATTTGGCGTAAGCCGCGTCGGCGTTGGCCTGGAGTTCGGCCAGCGTGGCCCCGGCCACCACCGCAACGCCGATACTCATTTTATCGTTGCGGGGAATTACGTAGGGGCCGCAGCTGACGAAGGCCCGGTAGTCGCCCGGCGTGGTATCCTCGTACCACTCCCCGGAGGTCATTACGTTCCACTGGTCGGCGTCGCTGTTCCAACCGGGTCCGGATCCGCCCGCGGACGGTTGGCCGTTCACAACGTAAACGCCGACGTACGGGTGACCCGACGTCTCGTCGTACATGTAGGGCATTTTTCGGGTGGCGTCGACTTCTATCTTATCGTCCTCGTACGAGTTCGGGCCGCCGATGTCGAAGTCGTAAAGCACGCATAAGTAAGCCGGGTTCAGGCTCGCGCTTCTCCGGTTGATTATCCGGTAGTGGAAGAGAATGTAATCGTCGTTCGCAGCGTCGGACCACTGCATGCCGTGCTGCGCAACGCGGACGGGTATGGGGCCGTTCTCTCCGGCTTCGCTGTCGTTAGCGGCCAGGAACGAGTCGAGGTCGCCGCGCTTTTCGACGTACGCCGGCCGGGAACTCCAGGCCGCGCCGTCGCTCCAGATAAGCGGCGATGCGTTATGCCACTCGGCGCCTTTAATGCCACCGCTCACCCTGGGCGTTCCGGAAATCATGGTGCCCACCCAAAAATCGCTTGCATATAGCGTTGCGACGCCGTTTTCGCCAGGGTAAAACCCGGTGCCGTCGGTAGAATTACCGGCCCACAAATTCCCGTGCATTTCCGCGAAGTACAGGCCGATATCGTGAATGTCGTTCGCGTTGCCGTCAACGTAATAAGGCGCGCCGCCGTACTTGGCGTCCGCGCCCCAGCTCGCCGCCGCGACCAACATCGCCACCGCGGCAATCGTTATTAATCCCTTCATCTCTTAACCCTCCTTTAAGGTTAACCTGCACTTCTATTATACTAGCGTTTTTAGGTAAAATCAAACGGTAAAAATTGACACGTCGGGAGAGTCGGCTTTTTCGTAACTATATACCGCTAAGACCCTTTTAGGCTTGCTTTATATAGGTTTTTATGTTAAATATGCTGTCTTGGCCGGCCCTCGGCCGCCCTGTATTCCGTTATGGCACTTAAAATCGGACGCGTCGACTTAGTCAAGGAACTCTTGCGATTCCTGCGCCTCGTGGCCGCGGCGGTAGTGGCCGTCGTTATCGGCTACCTCGTACTCGTCGTCGGCTTCGGCCGGCTGTTCGTCTCCGGCGGCGAGGAAGTGGCCGTACCCGAGATAATAGGCCACAACGTGGACGAGGCCGAGATGATGCTGGCCGACTCGGGCCTGGTAATGAAAGAGATAGGCGTCTCCAAGGATTCGTCTCTCCCCGAGGGCTTCATAGTCGAGCAGGACCCTGAGCCGGGTATCCAGGTGCGCAAGGGGCGGACGGTCAAGGTGCGCGTCAGCGCCGGCCTGGCCGAGGTCCACGTTCCGAACGTCGTGGGCCGGACGGTCCGGCAGGCCGAGCTGGTCCTGACCCGCATCGGCCTCACGGTGGGCGAAGTGACAGACGTCCACGACGACACCGTACCCAAGGACCACGTTATAGACCAGACGCCCAAAGCGCGCGAAAAGGTGAACCGCGGGACGAAAGTTAACCTGTTGGTGAGCCTCGGGTCCGAAGAGGTCACGATACTGATGCCGTGCAACCTCATCGGCCTCACGGTGGACGAGGCCGCGAAGGCCCTGCGCGAGTACGAACTGAGCGTCGGCAACGTAACGACCGAACCTTCCATGTCGGTGCCGGCGGGGCGGATTATCCGCCAGTCGCCGGACATCGGCGAACAGGCCAAGAAGGGCGAAGCGGTGGACCTCGTTATATCGAGCGGCCCGCCGGGGCAATAGGGGGGCCATGCCGAAACGCCAAGCCCAGCTCGCGCCCTCGCTTCTCTCGGCGGACTTCGGCCATATGGCCGAGGCCACGCGGGCGGTCCGGGACGCGGGCCTCTGCTACGTCCACCTGGACGTGATGGACGGCGAGTTCGTTCCCAACATAACCTTCGGCCCGAAAATGGTGACGGACATTCGGGAGGTCGCCGGCGACCTGGGCGTAATCGCCCACCTGATGGTCGCTCGGCCGGAGCGTTACGTGGACGACTTCGCCGCGGCCGGCGCGGACATAATAACGGTGCACGCGGAGGCGACGCCCCACCTGCACCGGGCCCTCCAGCAGGTGCGCGCCGCGGGCAAGAAGGCCGGCGCCGCGGTCAACCCCGGGACGCCCCTTTCGGCCCTCGAGGACGTGCTGGACCAGGCCGACCTTATTTTGATAATGACCGTCAACCCCGGTTTCGGCGGCCAGGCGTTCATCCCGGCGGGACTGGACAAAATCGCCCGGGCGCGGGCCCTGGCGGACAAGAACGGCCGCGAGATATTAATTGAGGTTGACGGCGGCGTAAAAACTGATAATATAAAGAGTGTAGCCGACGCGGGCGCGGACATCATCGTCGCGGGAAGCGCGGTATTCGGCGCTCCCGACCCGGCGGCGGCCATGGCCGAACTTCAGGGAGCCTTGAACTCGTAAGGGCCGCGGGAAAAGCGGCTCGGAGGTGGTAACCCTTGGCAGTAAGAATAAGACTTCGACGCACCGGAGCTAAAAACGCGCCCCAGTACCGGCTGGTCGCGGTGGACGGCCGGTCCAAGCGGGACGGCCGTTTCATCGAACTCCTCGGCCACTACAACCCGACGGCCGAGCCGGCCATAACCGAGGTAAACGAGGAGCGCGCGCTCTACTGGCTTTCGGTCGGCGCCCAGCCGTCGGAGACGGCGAAGCGGCTGCTTTCGAAAGCGGGCGTCCTCAAGAAGTTCGCGGAAATGAAAACGACCGGCGCGCAAGCCGATTAGCTTTTCAGCATAGGCTGATGACCAAATCTATATCGTAATACCGTATCACGAACCCGACAACCGAAACCGGAGCTCGTTACGGAGGAGGAACTGAGATGCGGGACCTGATCGAATACATCGCGAAGAATTTGGTCGAGAAGCCGGACGCGGTCGTCGTCAATGAAGTCGCCGGAGAGAAAACGACGATCATCGAGGTCTCCGTAGACCGGGAAGACATCGGCCGGATAATCGGAAAGAAAGGTCGGACGGCCCGGGCGCTCAGGACCATACTGAACGCCGCGGCGATGAAGCAGAACAAGCGCGCGGCCCTCGAGATCTTAGAGTAGCGTGCGGTGAGCGGCGTCGTCGCTATCGGCCTCATCCGCCGGCCCCACGGCCTTAAGGGTGAGGTCGTCGTAACCGACTACACGGAAGGCGCATTCGACCCGGGGCCCGGGCAGGAAGTCGTCCTGCTCGGGCCGCACGGCCTCCAACCGACGGTCATCGAAAGCTGGCGCCGCAAGGGGACCGGGAGCGCCGCGGGGGAACCGGGGGAAGACGTTCTGGTTAAGCTCGCCTGCGCGGGCGACCGGGCCGCCGCCGGGGAATACCGGGACTGGCGGCTTGCGGTTTCACCCGAAGTCCTGCCCCAGGCGCCGCCGGACGTATATTACGAATTCGAACTCCTCGGCCTGCCGGCCGAAACGACCGAAGGCGCCCGGGTCGGCGAAATTACCGAGGTTTACCGCGCCGGCCCCCACAACGTACTGGTTATAGAGGGCGGCGGCCGGCGACTCGAGGTCCCGTTCGTGCGGGCCCACGTGGCCGAGGTCAGGCCGGGGGAAAAGGTAGTAATAATACCCTACCGCGAGAGGTAACGCGGCCCTTCGTGCCCGGCTTCGACATAATAACTATTTTTCCGGACTTCTTCCCGGGGCCGCTGGCCGCGGGCGTTCTGGGTAAGGCGATTGAACGCGGCCTCCTCGACGTGCGCGTTCACGACCTGCGGGCCTACACCGACGACTCGTACCGCTCCACGGACGACTACCCCTACGGCGGCGGCGTCGGCATGGTAATGAAACCGGAGGCGTTCTTCCGCGCGGTCGAGGACGTCGAGGCGCGCTTCGGCCCGGGTTGGAAGATTTTCCTGACGCCGCAGGGCCGGCCGCTCGGCCACGACGGCTGCAAGGAACTGGCCGCACGTGAACACGTCATCCTCCTCTGCGGCCGGTACAAAGGCGTGGACGAGCGCGTCCGCGAGGCCCTGGTCGACGAGGAAATTTCGGTCGGCGATTTCGTGATGTCGGGGGGAGAGATAGGGGCCCTGGCGGTGGTGGACGCCGCGGCGAGGTTCGTCCCCGGGGTTTTGGGCGATGAGGATTCCGCCGCCACCGACTCCTTCGCGACGGGCCTTCTGGACCACCCGCACTACACCCGGCCGCGGGAGTTCCGGGGGATGGAAGTCCCGGAGATACTCCTCTCGGGCAACCACGGCGCCATCGAGAAGTGGCGCGCCGAAGAGGCGCTGAAGCGGACGCGGGAAGCCCGGCCCGATATGCTGGAGGGCCGGGAGGACGAATGAGCGGGGCGGAGCGGGATAAGGCCGCGGGACGGGCCTCGAACCTGTACGTCGCGCTGGTCCACTGGCCGGTGTACAACCGGGAAGGCGAAACGGTCGCCACGTCGGTTACGCCGCTGGACCTGCACGACCTGGGGCGCCTCGCGCTGACCTACGGAGTGGCGGGGTACTACGTCACGAACCCGTACGAGTCGCAGCGCCGGCTGGTGGAGGAAATACTCTACCACTGGCGGGAGGGCCTCGGCGGCGAGCACAGCCCCCAGCGCCAGCGGGCGCTCGCGAACGCGCAGGTGCTGCCGTCGGCGGCGGAGGCGTTCGACGACGTGGCCCGGGCGACGGGCAAGGAGCCCTTCGTCGTGGCCACGACGGCCCGGCCTCTGGACGGCGCCGTAGCCCCCGGAGAACTGGAGGCCGCGGCGGCGGGCAGGCCGATCCTGCTGCTCTTCGGAACCGGTTACGGCCTGACCGAGGACCTGCTTCGGGCGGCGGACGCGGCGCTCGAGCCGATAACGGGGCACGGAGATTTTAATCACTTGCCGGTGCGGGCGGCGATCGCGGTGTATCTCGATCGCATTCTCGGCGGCCGGAATTAGGATAAACGGAAACAAGTAACTTTTATTCGACGGACGACGTCAATATAACGAGGTGTGAACATGCATCCCGCCGTACGTGAACTCGAAAAATCGGCCCTCAAGGACAGCGTTCCCGACTTTAAAGTCGGCGATACGGTCCGGGTTCAGATAGAAATTATCGAAGGCGAACGGACGCGAACCCAGCCGTTCGAAGGCATCGTAATAGCCCGCAAAGGCGCCGGGGCCCGGGAGACCTTCACGGTCCGCCGGATAGCCTCGGGCGTGGGCGTGGAACGGACCTTCCCCCTCCATTCGCCGCGCGTGGTGGACCTCAAGGTCGTGCGACGGGGACGGGTGCGGAGGTCGAAGCTTTACTACCTGCGCCGCAAGGTGGGCAAGAAAGCGCGCGTGAAGGAAGGCCGGATCCGTCGCGTCGTGACCAAACCGGCGGCCCCGCCGCCCGACGCCGCGGCCCCGGAAGAAGAATCCTAAGCCTATGACGGAAGACGCCCCGACGCTAATCGGGCCCTCCTCATCGGATGGACCGCTCGAGCTGGACAGGTTCGAACGGCAACTCCGGGAGGAGGGTTTCGCGTACGTGGCGGGCGTGGACGAGGCCGGCCGGGGCGCCCTGGCCGGGCCGGTCGTGGCCGCCGCGGTCATCCTCCGGCCCGACTACCATTGCCGGGGCCTCGACGATTCCAAGAAGCTGGACGCCGGCCGTCGGGAGGAGCTCTACGAGGAGCTGACCGGCGGCGCGTGCAGTTGGGCCGTGGGCGTCGCGTCCGCCGGCCGGGTGGACCGCGTGAACGTTTTGGAGGCGGCGCTGGGGGCGATGAAGAAGGCGTGCGAGCGCCTGCGCCCCGCGCCCGACATGATCCTGGTGGACGGCAACCGGCCGGTCCCGACGATGACCCGCCAGAAGACGATAGTGAAGGGGGACGGCCGCTGCGCGTGCATCGCCGCGGCCTCGATAATAGCGAAAGTGTACCGGGACCACCTCATGGACCTCTTGGACGCCAGGTACCCCGGCTACGACTTCGCCGGCCACAAGGGCTACGGCACGGCGACGCACCTTTGCGCGCTGGAGGACCTGGGCCCCACGCCCGCCCACCGGCGGAGTTTCGCGCCCGTGGCCCGGCTGCTGGAGGACGACGCCGGCCGCCTCTTCGCCCCATGACGCGGGACGGCCGAAGCGAGGCGGCGCGGCGCCGGGAGCTGGGGCGCGCCGGGGAGGACGCCGCGGCCGACTTTTTACGGGAGCGGGGCTTCCGCGTCGTGGCCCGCAACTACCACACGACCTTCGGCGAGATAGACATAGTGGCCGAGAAGAACGGCGTACTGGTATTCGCGGAAGTGAAGACCGGCCGGGCCGGGTCGGCCGTGGACCCCCGGGCCGCGTTCACGTCGCGCAAGGTGGCCCGCCTCTACCGCGCGGCCATGGGCTTCCTGGAGCGCGAACGCCCCGGCGAGGATGTGGACCTGCGCTTCGACTTTTTGGCCGTATCGCGCCGGGGGGACGACTTCGACGTGGAACATTACGAGGCCGTATCCCCCGGGGACTACGGCGTGGGCTAACGCCCCCGGCCCCGCATCATGGCAACCGGCAACGACAGGATAAAGGTCTTCGCCCCCGGCCGCATCGCCTTCGCCGGCGGCGGGACCGACCTCCCGGCCTACGCGGAAAAGTACGGCGGCGCGGTTTTCTCGGCGGCCATAACGCTGGGCGCCAGGGTGGAGGTTTCCTCCCTCGACATCCGACTGGTCTCGCTCGTTCTGGACGACTTCGGCCTGCGCGCCGACTACGCGGGTATCGACGAGCTGCTGGCGGACCCCCGGCCGGAGGTGGCGCTGGTGGGCCGGACGGTGGCGGAAGTGCGGCCGGCCGGCGGCGTCCTGGTGCGCGTGTGCACCGGCCTTCCGCCGGGATCGGGCCTGGGGATATCGGGCGCGGTGGGCGTCGCCGTCGTTTACGCGCTGAATCGCATGGCCGGCCGGAACCCGACGCCGGAGGAAGTGGCGGAGGCCGCGGCCGTGATCGAGATAGAGAAATTGGGAAGGCCGGTCGGGCGGCAGGACCAGTACGCCGCGGCCTGCGGGGGCCTGAACGTCTTCGGGTTCGACGGCCACGGCGCGCACCGTACGCCGGTGAACCTTCCCGCCGCAAAACTGCGTAACTTCGAGAGCCATTTTATGTTATTCTTCTCGGGGCGCCGCCGGGACTCGGCCGAGGTGCTCGCCGACCAGCGGGCCCGCGTCCTCGCCGGGGACCGCGTAACGCTCGAGCGGCTGCACCGTCTGCGGGCGTTGGCCCACGAGATGGGCGAGGCCGCGGCCGAGGGCGACTGGTTCGGCTTCGGGCAGTCCCTGCACGGCGCCTGGCTCGCCAAGCGGGGGGTATCCCCCAACGTCGCGGACGGCCGGGTCGCGGCCGTTTGCAAGCGAGTACTCGACCTCGGCGCCTGGGCCATGAAGGTGACGAGCGCCGGCGCGGGAGGCTTCTACCTGGTGATGGCGTTGCCGTCCGCCCGGGGCGCCGTCACGTCTTATTTGAAGAGCGAGGGGTTCGAGCCCTACGACTTCGGTTTCGACGCCGGCGGCGTGCGGATCGTACCCTGAGCCCCGGCGGCAACGACGGGCGTACGGCAAGGGGGCCACGCTACAAACCGTTCGACGAAATGGATACCCTCTTCGGAGCCGAAGGCCGGCATCCGGCCAGCGTAATCAAACTGGAACTCGCGTCCTGGCAGGCGCCGGAGGAGTTCGCCGAACTCCTGCAGGCCCTGGCCGTTGTCCACAACCGCCTCCTCGTCCTGCGCAAGTGCCGAAACGACATAAAAAAGGGACACCTCTTGCACCCGTCGCTCTACCTCGCGGCCGACGAGTTGTTGCTTATTAAAAACTTCCCCGCCGACGGCCGGCCCTTCGAGTTCTACGCCTACCCCGCCATCGCCCGCACCATCGCGTCGTTCCTGGCCGAGGTGGCGGCCGCGGCGCCCGGGCCGGTGGCCTTCAAGACCCTCATCGGCCTCTTCCGAGACGAGCTCGAACTTTTGAGCAAACGCCGCTACGCCGAAGAGCAGATTCGCCGCCTCCTCAAGCTGGACGTCCTGGGCCCCGCGCTCCGCGGCGCCCGGGTGGAACTCGAGGAGTCGCCGGAGGAGGACGCCCGATGACGGCCGAGTTCAAACTCGAGGCCGAATTCGAAGCGGCGGGCGACCAGCCCCGGGCCATCGACGAGCTGGCCGACGGCGTAGTCGCCGGCGAGAATCACCAGACGCTCCTCGGCGTCACCGGCTCAGGCAAGACCTTCACGATGGCGAACGTCATCGCCCGCGTCGGCCTCCCCACCCTCGTCATAAGCCACAATAAAACCCTCGCCGCCCAACTCTACGGTGAGTTCCTGCAGTTCTTCCCCGACAACGCCGTCGAGTACTTCGTATCCTATTACGACTACTACCAGCCCGAAGCCTACCTCCCGGCCCAGGACCTCTACATCGACAAGGACGCCGACGTAAACGACGAGATTGAGCGTCTGCGCCTCCGGGCCACCGCCTCGCTTCTCGCCCGGGAGGACGTCGTAATCGTCGCGTCGGTCTCGTGCATCTACAGCCTCGGCTCGCCCGAGGAGTTCGCCCGCTTCCATTTGTTCATCGAGCCGGGCGACGAGATAGCGATAGATACGCTGACGCGCAAACTGGCGGCCATCCGCTACGAGCGCGATAACTTCGAGTTCAAGCCGGGCTCCTTCCGCGTCCGCGGCGACGTCGTGGACATTTTCCCGGCCTACGAGGACGAGGCCCTGCGGGTGGAGTTTATGGGGAACACGGTCGAAAGCGTCTGGCGGCTCGACCCCGTGGCCGGCCGCAAGCTGGGCCCGCTGCCCCGCGTCGCAGTCTACCCGGCCAAGCACTTCGTGACCGACCGGCAGGAGATGGAACCGGGGATCGTCGCCATCGAGGAGGAACTAGAAAAGCGCGTGGCCTGGTTCCGCCGGGAGGGTAAAATCGTCGAGGCGCAACGCCTCGAGACCCGCGCCCGGCACGACGTGGAACTCTTGCGGGAGTTGGGTTACTGCCCCGGCATCGAGAACTACTCGCGGCACCTCTCCGGCCGGGCCGAGGGCGAGCGGCCTTACTGCCTCCTGGATTATTTCCCCGAGAAGTGGCTCTGCATCGTCGACGAGTCGCACGCCACGCTGCCGCAGATACGGGGGATGCACAACGGCGACCGGGCCCGCAAACAGGCGCTGGTGGACTACGGCTTCCGCCTTCCGTCCGCGCTGGACAACAGGCCCCTTCGGTTCGAGGAGTTCGAGGCGCTGGTTTCCCAATTCGTTTACACGTCGGCGACGCCGGGGCCGTACGAGCTGGAACACTCGCGCCGCGTGGCCGAGCAGCTCATCCGGCCCACGGGCCTCGTCGACCCGCCGGTGGAGGTCAAGCCGGCCGAGGGCCAGGTCGACGCGCTGGTGGGCGAGTTGCGCGAGGTGGTGGCGCGGGGCGAACGGGCGCTGGTCACGACTTTGACCAAACGCACGTCCGAAGACCTCGCCGATTACCTCGCCGACCTCGACTTCAAGGTCAAATACCTGCATTCGGAACTCGACGCCATCTCCCGCATGGAGATCCTGCGCGACCTGCGATTGGGCAACGTCGACGTGGTAGTGGGCATCAACCTCCTGCGGGAGGGCCTCGACCTGCCGGAGGTGTCGCTGGTCGCCATACTGGACGCCGACAAGGAGGGCTTCCTGCGCGACGAGCGGTCGATAATCCAGACGGCGGGGCGGGCGGCCCGGCACGCCGGCGGCAAGGTCATCCTCTACGCCGACCGCGTTACGAAGTCCATCCAGAACGCCGTGCGGGAAACGACGCGGCGCCGGCAGGCCCAGCTCGAGTACAACCAAGAGCACGGCATCGAGCCGCGGAGCATCGTCAAGTCGGTCGAGGCCGTGATGGCGACGACGGCGGTGGCGGACGCGGGGCCGCTGGAGGAGGCGCCCGCGCCGGAAGACCCGGCCGACGTCCAGGCCTTTTTGGCGCTGCTGGAGTACGAGATGCGGCGGGCGGCGGAGGAACTGGCGTTCGAGAAGGCCGCGGCCCTGCGCGACCGCATCCGCGAACTTCGGGGCGACAAGACGCAAAAGAAAAGCGCGGCCGGCCGGCCCACGCCGACCCGAAAAGGGCGGCGTTAAAGCGAATGAGCGACGTTAAATCACATCCGATTTCGATGCTGCTCGCCTTCGCGGTCTTCCTGGAAGCGATGGCCGCGTTCGTGGCGTTCAACCCGGGCGGCTCGCTGGCGGCGACGGCGGGCGAGCCGACGGGCCTCGTCCGCGCGCTCTTCCTGTTGGGCGTAACGCTCGCGGCCACCGTCCTACTAAGGCTGATACTGCCCGGCCCCAAGCCGCCGTCGCTCTTCTACCGTTCGGGCGGCCCGTCGCTGACGCGGGTGCTGTACTACGGCTTCGCAGCGGCGGTGCTGCTCACGTTCTACCGGGCCGCGTGGGTAATCGGCCTGCACTACGCCGGGACCGAACTCGTCGGGACGGTTCCGGTGGACCGCTTTAACGCCGGCTCCGGGGCGGTGCTGGCCCGCGTCGTCGTGAGCCTGGCGGGCGCGTACCTGTTTTACGGCTACGTGCGCGTGCTGGTGGGCCGGACGCTGGGGGAGAGGGCGGGCCTCGCGGCCGCGGCCGTCCTGGCCGCCGTCGCGACGATATGGCCGCCGGTGGGAGCGCCCTTCTGGATGGGGAGCCACGAGCCCATACTGGTGTTCCTGTTGTGGCGACTGCCGGAGGCGCTGGCGCTGGCCTACCTCGCGCACCGCACGCGGACGGTATTGGCCCCCGTCGCGGCGGTATTTTTGATAGAATGGTTCACGGCCATCGGGACGGGCATCTTCGCCCTCTTCGGGAAGTGGCCTTTCCTCTTCGGCTGCCTAATAACGATGCTCGTCACGGCCGAGATACTGGTGGCCGAGCGGCGCGCGGTAGGCCGGGGCGTGGGCGGCTTTTTCGCTTTGCTGGCCGCGAGGTCGGAGGACGCGAGCCTCCCCGACGCCGTCCTGCTCGCCGCGGCGTTGGCCGGCGGCGCCGTGCTCGTGCGGGCCGCGGATCTGATAGACAATTACCTGATAATCACCGTCGCCTTCGCCGGCGTACTGCTGGCGGGCGCGGTCGTGCTCTGGTTCCTGTATAAGTTCTACCTGCCGCGGCGCCGGGGCCGGGCCATCCCCCCGGTTATAGATGCCGGCGGAAGCTAAGGACGAGGATTTCGTCGCCGCGGTAGCCGAGTACTTCATACGGCGGCGGGGCCGGGGAACGATGCTCTCCCCCGCCGACCTGGAAGTCCTCGCGGAATGGGAGAAAGCGGGCCTCGACGCCGGCGCGGCCATGCGGGCGATAGACGAGGCGTTCCGCCGCCAGGACGACATCCGAACGCTGCGGCAATGCTCGTGGGCGGCGGAGGCGGAACTGCGGAAAGGCCGCCCGGACGGCGGGACACGCGCGGAATAGAGTAACGCTCATGGAAGACGATCGTTTGAAATTCACTTTGCCGGACGTCGAGTTCGTCGACGACGTGGACCTGTGCCCGGAGTGCCTGGGCGCCGGCGTCGTCGTCGAGGAGGTGGACGGCGTCCGCCGGGCCCGCGTCTGCGACTGCCGCCGGGAGACGGCGACGCGGCGACGCATGACCGCGGCCGGCATCCCCCGCCGCTACCGGGAATGCACGCTCGACAACTTCCACGCCGTCCCGGCCTTCACCGACGAGACGGTACGGCGGGCCGGCCTGCTGGCCGCGTCTTTCGTCGAAAACTACCCTAACGTCGACGCGGGCCTGCTCTTCATGGGGCCGGTGGGCGTCGGCAAAACCCACCTGGCCGCCGGGATAATTAAGAAGCTGGCCGCCGAGAAGGGCGCCGTCTGCCGTTGGTGCGACTTCTCGGACCTTCTCACCGAGGTCAAACGGCGCTACGCCGGCAGCGCGTTCGACGAGTACACGCTCCTCGAGCCGCTCGTCACGGCCGACGTACTGGTCATCGACGACCTGGGGTCGATGAAGATTCGCGACTGGACGCTCGACTTTTTGGCCTACGTCATCAACCGCCGCTACGTGAACCAGCGTCTTATAATCGCGACGACGAACTACCTGGACGACCCGGGAAGCGCGGGCGACGTGCTGGGCGAATTCGCCCGCCGGGACGAGACGCTGGCCGACCGTATCGGCCCGCGCCTCCGCTCGCGGCTCCACGAGATATGCAAAACCGTCGCCATGACGGGCGGCGACTTCCGCAAAAAAATCCGCCAGGACAGCCTGCTTCGAAACATGGAATGAAGAACGCGGCCTTCCCCATCGACGACGCTCCCGCCTTCCGCGCGGTCATGAAGTTCCTCCGGCGCTGGCCGCTGCCGGGCTGGATCCTCTTCGCCGCGGGACTGGGCTTCTCCATCTCGCTGTGCAACTGGGCGGTATTCGCCTTCGTCCTGTTGCCGCTCATCATCCGGGCGGACATGACGCGCCGGGCTCCGCTGTACCACTCCCCCCTCGACTGGCCCTTCGCGGCCCTTTACGCCTCGATGATCCTGTCGTCGGCGACGGCCTACCTGGTGGGCGGCGCGGAGTTCGGAAACCGCTCCTTCCTCTGGACGCTGACCTACACCGCCCCGCTGTTGTATTACACCGTGGCCTTCGGCCTCCCGGCCCACAAGCCGAAGCTCGTAAAAATAATGCTTTGGGTCTTCCTGATCGCGGCGGCGGCGAACTCGGCCTACGCCGTCTTCCAGTTCGCCCGGGCGGTGGCCGAGGGGGCGGACGTTTTCACCGTCAGGCCCGGCGGCCGGATGTTCTACATGACGTACGGCGGCGTCATGATGCTCGCGATAACGGTGACGGTGGCGCAGTTCGTGCGGGGGAAGCTGTCGGGCAAGGCCAAGGCGGCGTTGGGGCTCTTGCTCGCCGTGATGCTCGCGGGCCTCGCGGCCTCGCTGGTGCGTTCGGCGTGGGTGGGCCTCGCGGCGTCGGTCTTCGTCATCGCCGTCGTGGCGGAGAGGCGGCTGTTGTGGGCTTTTCCGGTGGTGGTCGCGCTCGCCGTCATCATCGCCCCCCGGCCCATAATCAAACGCGCGGAGTCCATCATCAACGCGGCCACGGAACGCGAAAGCGGCGAGTCCGAGGGGCCGCCGGAGTTCCGCGTGGACATCTGGCGGACCACGTTGCGCATCGCCCGGGACTACCCGATAACGGGCATCGGCATCCATAACACCTTATATTTATACGACTCTTACAAGGACGAGGAGTCGGTGGAAACGATGGTCCCGCACGCGCACAACAATTACATCCAACTCGTCGTGGAGCGGGGCGTCGTGGGCCTGGCGGTCTTCGCGTTCTTCTTCTACGCACTCATGCGGCTGTTCATCAAGGGGTACCGGCGGGCCCGCTCGCCGACGGCCCGAACGCTCGGCCTGGCGGGCATCGGCGCCACGGCCGGTTTCCTGGTGGAAGGCTTCTTCGAATACACTTTCGGCGACTACGAGATTATGGCCATACTATTCACGCTCGCCGGCGCCCTGGTGGCGCTGAACCGGATGGAAGCAGACGAGGTCAAGCCGTGACGCCCCCGGTAATAATATTCGGAATCGACGGCGGTACTTTCAATATAATCGACCCGCTGATGGCCCAGGGTCGGCTGCCCCACCTCGCGAAGGTGAAGGCCGAGGGCGCGGCCGGAAAGCTGTACTCGGTCTACCCGCCGCTCACCGCTCCCGCCTGGGCCTCCTTCATGACGGGCCTCAACCCCGGCCGCCACGGCGTCTTCGACTTCCTGGCTCCCCCCGGCCGCGGCTATCACCGCCGCCTGCAGAACGCCTCGGCGCTGTCCCAGCCCCGCATCTTCGATACGCTGTCGTCGGTGGGCCGCCGGGTGGGAAGCATCAACGTCCCGCTCACGTTCCCGCCGCGGCCCGTTAACGGCTTCGTCATCCCGGGGATGCTCACGCCCAAGCTGGACGACGGTTACCTGTACCCGACGTCTCTCGGCGAGGAGCTGCGCCGCGTCGGCGAGTACCACATAGACATGGACCCGGCCAATTACGAGGAGGGCCGGGACGAGCCCTTCATCGAGGACCTGTACCGGGTGGAGGAGGCGCGCAAGAAGGCCGCGCTCCACCTTATGCGGACCCACGCGCCGGAGCTCTTCGTCGTTATCTTCACCGGCGTCGACCGGCTGATGCACTTCTTCTGGGACCAACCCGAGAAAGTGGCGGAGCATTACGTCTGGTTGGACGCGACGCTGGGGGAATTTTTGGAGGCCGGCGGGCCGGACGCCACGACGTTCGTCGTGTCGGACCACGGCTTTGGGCCGGTGGAGGGCGAGGTCGACCTCGGCCGACACCTCATCGACCACGGCTTCATGACCCTCCGCGACAAGAAGGGGCCGACGCCGCGCGGCTTCATGGACACGATAGCCAAGCTGGACGTCTTCAACCTCCGCAAACGCCTGCCGGGCCGCTGGCGAGATTCGGCGCGAGGCCGCGTCATGGAGAAGCTTTCGGTCTTCGCCGCCGTGGACTGGTCGAAGACGACGGCCTTCCCGGGGACGGCGACGCAGTACGGCGTCTACCTGAACGTCGCCGGCCGCGAGCCCGAGGGGATAGTCAAGCGGGAGGACTACGGCCGCGTTCGCGACGACCTCGTCGCGAGCCTGGACGAGCTGCATCCGGGCATGACGGCGAGGGCGCTGGGCCGGGAGGAAGTGTACCACGGCCCGCTGCTCGACGAAGCGCCGGACCTCTACCTGCCGCTGTGGGAGGACGGCATCCGCCTGAAGGAATTCTCGGACGACCCGGCGGTGGCGCCGCGGCGGGCCCGGCCGGGCGAGCATCGGCGGGAGGGAATAATCTTCGCGCGGGGACCCGCGGTCCTGCCGGCCTCGACGCCCGAGGCGGCCACGCTGGAGGACATATATCCCACGGCCATGTACCTCATGGGGCAGGCCGTTCCGGCGGGGCTGGACGGCCGCGTCCTGGCCGAGATAGTGCGGCCGGACGCTTTGGCCGACGAACCGCCCGCCTACCAGGACTACGACGTGGGCGGCGTGGGCTACGCCGACGGCGAGGACGCCGAGGTTCGGGCGCGCCTCGAGGGTATGGGTTACCTGGGTTAAAAGGCCGTGACCGAAATAATCCGAAGCGAGGGGGTGGTCCTTAAGCGCCGGGACTTCCAGGAGTCTTCCCGCATCGCCGTCGTTTACACGCGGGCGGCGGGGAAGGTCCAGCTTCTGGCGCGGGGGGCCCGCCAACGACGCAACAAGCACGGCGCCGCGCTCGAACCTTTGAGCCGCGGCGAATTCGTTTTCTACTGGCGGGAGGGGAAGGACCTCTTCACGCTGGCCGAGACGACGGTCCTGCACTCCGGCCGTTTCATCCGCGAATCCCCGAGGGATCTGCCCTACGGCCTCGCCATGGCGGAATCCCTCGACCGCCTCAGCGCCGAGGGCGACCCGGACGAAGCCCTTTTTGAATTACTGGCCGGCTCGCTGAACGAGCTCGACCGGGGCGGCCCGGGGCCGGCGCTGCTCACCCATTTTCTACTCGGCCTCGCCGTTCACCTCGGCCTTAAGCCCGACCTGGACGTATGCGCCGTATGCGGCCGGCCCGCGCCCAAGGACGGCGTCGCGTTCTCGCCGGCGGAAGGCAGCATCGTCTGCCGGGAATGCGACCGGTCGGCCGGACAATCGCTCGTCATCCCGGCCCGGACGTATAATTACGTAAAAGCGCTGCTGTCGTACGACGTATCGCGCGTGGCCCGCATTAAAGCCGGGCCGGAGCTGGTCGAAGGGGCCCTGTCGTTCATCCGGGCCCATCTCGCCTACCAAAGTGGCTTAAAAATCAAGAGTTTATCCTTGACATTTCCGCCACAAATTCAGAATAATAAAGGGGTTATTTGACCGCCTCGGGTGAGGGTGTTATAATTTTGTTTAGAAATACGACATTACATTTAATTATCGTCATATTCGGGGGATGCGCCTAGAACGCTCGCCCGGGGGACGCAGGATAGTATTTTGTCCGAAAAACCTATCCATACTGAACGGACGCCGCCGATTTTCCAGGCGTTGGCGCAAGCCGCGGCCGTAGGGGGATTCCCGGCTTTCGTGGTTACCGGGGACGGCAGCGTCGCCGCGGTGGCCTGCGCCGCCGGCCATATTTTCGGCTACGACTCGGCCGACCTGGTGGGCCGGCACTTCGCCGGCATCCTGGCGGGGGGCGAGGACGAGCTGTCCGGCATCTGGGAGGACGCCCGGCGAGGCGGCCTCCTCGAGGGCGCGCCGGTCAAGATAATCTCGCTGGAGGGAAACGTTTCGCCGGCGAAGCTGCGGGCCCGGCGCTTCCTCGCCGGGGGCAAGGAAGTCCTTATCGTGACGGTCCTCCCCGGGGCCGAGGAAAGCGCGAAAGCGGGCGGCCCGGGCGAACAACTCCTGGACAACCTCCCGCTCGGCGTTATCGCCACTGACCGCGAGATGCGCGTGACGCGGTGGTCGCAGGGCCAGGAGATCCAGTCGGGGATCGCCGAGGAGGACGCCCTTGGCCGCGAGATATTCGAGGTCATGCCCCACCTCAAGCAGGAGCAGATGGGCCGCAAGAAGGTCCGCGAGCGCTTGCGCGACGTACTCGAGACGGGTAAACCCTACCGGATAGAACGTTTCCGCCACAAGGACCGCTTCGGCCGCGAGGCCTTCCTCGACCTGCGCATATCGCCGCGGCGCGACCCCGACGGCCGTGTTACCGGCCTCGCCATCGTCACCGACGACGTCACGCCCCACGTCAAGCTGGAAGCGGAGCTCGAGGAGAAAACGGACCGGCTGGTCTTCGAGCGCAACCGCCTGGCGCACCTCTTCCGTATCGCAGGCCGCATCCGGGAGCAGGAGAACCTGGCCGATAAGCTGCAACTCGTCGCCAAGGGGATCCGCGGCCTGGGCTGGGGAAAAGCCTACCTGAAAATATTCGGCCCGGAGACGGCGCCCGCGCACACGGCGTCGTTCGGGTACAGCGACGAGGAGATTGAGGCGCTGGCCGGCGCCTTGGAGTCGGCGCAGGCTATCAAAGAGACGCTGGAGAGCCCCGTCCTCGAACCCTACCGCCGGGGCAACACCTTCCACATTCCGTACGGCGAGGAAACGGCCGACCTTATCCGCCGGGTGAAACCGGTCGGCGACGGCCGGGCCGGCGACTGGGATTCGCGCGACCTCTTCCTCGTGAAGATGTACGGCCGCGAGAGCAAGACCATCGGTTACGTCATCCTCGACGTCCCCCTCGAGCACCGGATGCCGGACGACGAGAGTCTCTTCATGCTGGAGCTCTTCGTGAGTTACGCCGCGCTGGTGGGCGAGGAGGCGGCCGTGGTGGAAACCCTTCGGGGCCGGACGAAACGCCTCCACGCCGTGGCCAACATTACGAAGGTCATCAACTCCATCCACGACCCCGAAGAGCTGATGGTGCGGGTCCTGGACGAATTGGGTAATTTCCTGAATTTCGCCCGGGGCGCCGTCTATTCCTACGACGAAATCCACCGGCAATTCAAAATCGTCGCCAGCAAGAACCTGTGCCAGGAAAACATCGAAATAGCCGAACTCACCGCCCACCGCCAGCGGCCGGGCTGGGTCGTCAACGAGCGCCGGCCCCTACTCGTGAGCGACGTGCAGGAGGACGACGAGTTCACCGACGAGAACGGCACGGGAGCCCGCTCCGAGATATACGCCCCGGTACTGTACGAAAACCGGAGCCTGGGTTGCATCGGCGTGTATCACGACGAGCCGGGCGCGTTCAGCCAGTCGGACATGGACATCCTGACGGCCTTCGCCGATCAGGTCGCGGTCGCGCTGCAGAACGCGCGGCTCTTCGAGGAGGCGGCCCGGCGCACGCAGCAGCTCTACGACCTCAACGCCGTCGGCAATCTCGTGTCCTCGGTGCTCGACATCGACGAGCTTTACCCCACCATCGTGGAGCGCGTGCAGAACGACCTCCGCTTCCAAAACGTCAGCATCCTCACGGTCGACGCCGAGGCCGGGGAGTTGGTCCTCCAGGCCTACAAGGTGCAGGGGGCGGCGAAGGCGCTGACCATCGACTACCGCCAGAAGCTGGACGTGGGCGTTTGCGGCCGCGTCGCCACCACCGGCAAGACGGCCCTGGTGCCGGACGCGACGCGCGAGGCCGACTTCATGGAAGTAAGTTTCCTCCCGCCCATGCTGTCACAGCTCTGCGTCCCGGTAAAACTCGACGACCAGGTTACGGCCCTGCTCAACGTCGAGAGTCGGTGGCCCAACGCCTTCGACGAGGCGGACGTCGCGGCCCTCGAAACGCTATCCGGGCAGATTGCCGTGGCGTTGCGCAACTCCACGCTGATGGAGGAGGTCAAACAGAAAGCCGAGGAACTCGAACTCGCCAACGCCGAACTCCGCAACAGCGAGGAGATGAAGGCGGACTTCGTCTCCATGCTGGTCCACGACCTCCGGACGCCGATGACCGGCATCCTCGGTTCCAGCGAAATCATAGAGGAGCTGCTCGCCGGCGAAGTCGACGACCGGATAATGAACCTCGTGCGCATTATCCCGAGGGAATCGAAGCGGCTGATAGACCTCATCAACAACATCCTGGACTACCGCCGCCTGGAGGACGCGGGGATAAAAGTGACGCCGGCGCCCGTGGCCGTCGAGCCCCTGGTGGCCGAGGCCTACGACGGGGCGCGGGTCATAGCGGGGAAACAGGGCATCGATTTCTCCACCTCGGTGGAGCCCGACCTGCCGCTGGTATGGGGCGACGAGGCTAAACTTCTCCAGGTGCTCTCGAACCTCGTCGGCAACGCGTTGAAGTTCACGCCGGAAGGGGGTTCCGTGAAGATATTCACCGGGGGCGTCAAGGACGGGATGATCACGCTGGGCGTATCCGACACCGGCATCGGCGTCCCGAAGGACGATCTGCCCCACCTCTTCGAAAAGTTCCGGACCTTCAGCCAGGACGGCGACCGGCGCGCCCGCGGCTCCGGCCTGGGCCTCTATATCGCCCGCGCCATAATCGAAGCTCACGGCGGCACGATCGGCGTGGAGAGCGAAGAGGGCAAGGGGTCGACCTTCACTTTCACGCTGCCGGTGGCGGGAGAATAACGCCGGCCCACGACGTATAATAGTCTCCTCACCGGCGCCGATGCGCCGGTTTTTTACTTGGGCGCCGCATCGACTATTACGCTCCTGAGCCGGGCCCGGGAGCCCGCCGGCCCGAGACAGCGCACCGCCAGGTGCCGGTAGTACGGCGGCGCCGCGAGCGGCGGCGTTTTCACCACGCCGCTTTCCGACAGGTCCCCCGCCGCCACCTCCACGCCGTCGAGCTCCAGCACTATCCTCGGGTCCCCCGCCAGGACCTCGGCGATGGCCGTGACGCGGAAACGCTCCGCCGGAGCCGTGAAGCAGGCCCCGGCCCGGGCGGGAGCTTCCAGCGCGAAGCGCCCGTCCACCCGGCCCATCGTCCGCGATGGGTCCGCCTCCGACCGGACCCACTTCTCCCGGAAGGCGACGCCCCCGCGGGGCGGATTGTTCCGCCGCAGTACGTCGTCATGCAATCGGTATATCTCCACCGCCGGCCGGAAGTCGTGCGGCGGCCGGGGCAGGTAGAGGACGCGGTCGGTGCCCGCCAGTATCGAATCGTAGTTCTGCCGGGCCTCCTCCATCCGCCCGGGAGACGCGCCGGCGTACACGTCGAGATTCGCTTCCAAATCCGGCGTAAGGAGATAAACGACGCCGGCCCGGGCGAAATCGTCGATAGGCCGGTCCACGAGGAAAACGCTTGCGCGGACGTCGTATTTATACGGGTCGAGGGGCGGCGTTTCTGTTTGGCCCCCCTCGGCCTGCGGCGCCGGATTCAAAGCTTCTTTCTCGACGCACAACGGCCACGGCGTCCGCGCCTCGAACCAAGTTCTGGCCTGTATTAGGCGGTCTTCCCCCATCAACATCCCGGCCTCGCGAACCGTTATCACCGCCGGCCTGATGAATAAAAGAACGAGGAACGCCGCGGCCATTACTATCGCGACGGCCGGTTTGAATTTCCTTCGTAAAAATCGGACGAAGGCCGCGGCGGCCAGACCCGCCGATAAACAAAGGTAAGGCATTATGGGTTCGAGGCCGCGGTTAAAATACACCTTGATGCCGGCGAGGAAAACGGCGTACGTCGCCGGGAAGAGGACGAAGGCCGCGACGTGCCGCCGCTTACCGTAGATTAAAAGGGCCAATCCCGCCACGGCGCAGATCAAGGGTCCGGGCGTAATTGAACGCAACCACAGTTGCTTCAAGTACAACCCCAAAACCAAAACGGCCCGTACGCCAGCACCCTTGACATAATAGAAATCCGAAACGAAGACGGTATGGCGGAGGAAAAGGCCGGTATCGAGATAAAGGCCGGGCGTCAGGACCAGGAAGGTCAGCAAGGCGGCGGCCGCGAGCGCCAACGCACGGCGCCACGACCGGTCGTATATGGCTATAACGGCGGCCGCGGCCACGACGAAGAAGGCCGCGTTGTACTTCAACGCCACGGCCGCCCCCAGCGTTACGCCCGCCGCGAGAAGCATCTTCCAAGAGCGGCTTTCGAGGTAAACGGACAATAAGAAAAAGCCGAGAAAGGCCGTCGTCGCCATCGGGATGTCGGTCGTGAGGTAGCGGGAGTCCATCGCGTGAAGCGGCGACAATAAAAGGAGCGCGGCCGCGAGGACCCCCGCGAGCCTATCCCGCCATATTCGCACGGCGAAGTAGTAGACCAAAGGGGCCGCGGCCGCCCCGACAACGGCCGTTAGAACCCGACCCACCAACAGGAAGTCCGCCAAACCCGTCGCGGCCGGGGACGCCGGCCCTTGCTTCAAAACGAATATGAGGTAACTCAAGGGAGCGAAGAGGAATTGAAGATATATGTAAACCGAGGGGTAGTAGTACATGTGGGGCAAGAGGTCGCCGCTGATGAGGAACTGCCGGATAGGCCGTACCAGACAATGCTCGTCCCCGTGGTACAGATACGGCAAACCGAAACCTATCCCCGGCAAGCGAACGGCCAATGCCCCCAGGAAGATGGCCCCGGGCAACGCCCACCGCCAACTAAAAGCAACCCGTTTCATCGATTCTCACCTAACCCGCCGCCCCCGTCAGGGCGCCGCATCGACTATTACGCTCTTGAGTCGGGCCCGCGAGCCCGCCGGCCCGATACAACGCACCGCCAGGTGCCGGTAATACGGCGGCGCCGCGAGCGGCGGCGTTTCCACCGGGCCCCCGACCGACAGGTCCCTCGCCGCCACCTCCACACCGTCGAGCTCCAGCACTATCCTGGGGTCGCCGGCCAGGACCTCGGCGAAGGCCACGACGCGGAAACGCTCCGCAGGAGCCGTGAAACACGCCCCGGCCCGGGCGGGCGCCTCCAAAGCGAAGCGCCCCTCCACGCGGTCCATCCTCCGCGACGGGTCCGCCTCCGACCGGACCCACTTTTCTCGGAAGACGATTCCCCGGCAGGGCGGGTTGTTCCGCCGCAGTACGTCGTCACGCAGGCGGTATATCTCCACCGCCGGCCGGAAGTCGTGCGGCGGGACAGGCAGGTAAAGAACGCGTTCCGTACCCTCCAATACCGAATCGTAATTCCCGCGTCCCTCCCCCGCCCGTGCGGGGAGGACACGGGAATAAAGCTCGAGATTCCCCTCCAGGTTCGGCGTAAGCAGGTAAACAATGCCGGCCCGGGCGAAATCGTCGACAGGCCGGTCCACGAGGAAAGCGCTCGCGCTGACCTCGTATTTACACGGGTCGAGGGGCGGCGTTTCTATTTGACCCCCCTCGGCCTGCGGCGCCTCGTTGAACGCCTCCTTCGCAACCCGCGTCGGCCACGGCACCCGGGCCTCGAACCACTCCTTGGCCTCCGTGCGACGGTCTCCCCCGGCCAGCATCCCGGCCTCGCGGGTCGTTACGACCGCAGGCCGTATAAATAAGAGAGCGAGGAACGCCGCGGCCGTAGCGCCCGCTACGGCCGGCTTGAATCCCCTTCGCAATAATCGCACGAGGGCCGCCGCCGCCAGGCCCGCCGCCAGACATATATACGGCAATATGGGCTCGAGGCCGCGGTTGAAATACACTTTGACACCGGCGAGGAAAAGCACGTACGCCGCCGGGAAAAGTACGAAGGCCGCGGCTCGCCACCGGTTCCGGTATACCAGAAGAATCAACCCGGCCGCGGCGCACAACAAGGGCCCGGGCGTGGCCGTGCGCAGCCACAACTGGTTTATGTAAGGCCAAAAAACGAAGACGGCCCGTTCGCCGGTGTTCCCCCGTACGTAGTAATGGCCCGAGACGTAAACGGTATCTCGGAGAAACCCGTGGGTATCGAGATAGAGGCCGGGCGTCAGGACCAGGAAGGTCAGCGAGGCGGCGGCCACGAGTGCCGCGGGGCGGCGCCAAGACCGGTCCCGCACGGCCACGATGGCCGCCGCGGCGACGACGAAAAAGGCCGCGTTGTACTTCGACGCCACGGCCAACCCCAACGCCGCGCCGGCCAGGACGAGCGCCCTCCAGGTACGGTTCTCCAGATAAATTGACAGCAGGAAGAAGCCGAGAAACGCCGTCGTCGCCATAGCGATATCGGTGGTAAGGAAGCGAGAATCCATCGCTTGAAGCGGCGACAACGCGAGTATAACCGCGGCGATGACGCCCGCCAACCTATCCCGCCATATTCTCACGGCGAAGTAGTAGACGAGTACCGCCGCGGCCGCGCCGACGACGGCCGTCACGGAACGGCCTACCAATAAATAGTCGGCCATACCCATCGCGGCCGGGGTCGCGGGGCCGTGCTTCAGAACGAATAAAAGGTAGCTGAGAGGCGTGAAGAGGAACTGAAGGTAAATGTACGCCGAGGGGTAGTAGTACATGCGGGGCAAGAGGTCGCCGCTGATGAGGAAACGCTGAATCGGCGCGGCGAGGTAATGTTCGTCCCAGTGGTACATGTGCGGCAGGCCGAAGTCGACGCCGACGAGGCGAACCGCAAGGGCGCCGGCGAACAGCGCGCCCGGGACGATGAATGGACGGAGAACCGAGAAGCGTACCATTGCCCCTCCCCAATGCAATATATTAGCGACAGAACGTCGAGAGAATATTAATAAGGGGTGACGAATTTGTCAAGAGATATTTGACACGGCCGTCAACCGTCCCCGATGGATAAAAATACTTTTGCCATATGCTATTCCTTTATATTAATATACGGCCCATCTTTTATCGTTAATCATGGACCTAACGCATTTACTAATAACGTTGATCCTTATCTTCGTCGGCGCCAAGCTGATGGGCGAGCTGGCGAACCGCGTCGGCCAACCTACGGTGTTGGGCGAACTCGTCGCGGGCGTGATACTGGGCGTGGGGGGCCTCAAGCTGGTCGACCCGCACGCCAACGCCTTCGTCCTCCTGGCCGACATCGGCGTCATCATACTCCTGTTCGAAACCGGCCTGGCGACGGATATTCGGGAATTGCTGGAGGTGGGATGGCGGTCGCTGGGGGTCGCCGTTATCGGCGTCGTCCTGCCGTTCGCCGGCGGCTTCGTTTTCGCGTACGCCTTCGGTTATACCAGCCTGGTGGCCATTTTCCTGGGGGCGGCGCTGACGGCGACCAGCGTCGGCATCACGGTGCGGGTCCTCTCCGACCTGGGGAAACTTAAAACCAAAGAGGCGAAGATAATACTGGGCGCCGCGGTGGCCGACGACATCATCGGCCTTATCATCCTCGCCGTCGTGCGCGACCTGGGCCTGAAGGGCGAAGTCAGCGCGGTTAAGATAATTACGATAACGGCGATAGCGATCGGCTTCTTCGTCGCGGCGCTGGTAATCGGGAACCTCTTCGCGCCGCGGCTGGTTCGCCTTATCGACCGGATGCGCACGAGCGGCACGCTCATCGTCGCCTCCATCGCGTTCGCGTTTTTATGGGCGCTCTGCGCCGAGCTCGTCGGCTCCGCCGCCATCGTGGGCTCCTTCGCCGCGGGCCTCGCGCTGGGCAGGACTCACAAGTTCGAGGTAATAGCCAAGGAGCTCAAGCCGGTCGCGTATATCTTCACGCCCATTTTCTTCGTAAAAATCGGCGCGGACGTCGACCTCAGTTACTTCAATCCGTTCGACAGCACCAACCACGCCATACTCGTCGTCGGCGGATCGCTCTTCGTCATCGCGATGGTGGGCAAGCTTCTCTCGGGCTTCGCGGTTTTCGACCGGCGGGTGAAGTCCACCGCGGTCGGCATCGGCATGGCGCCGCGCGGCGAGGTTGGCCTTATCTTCGCGGAGGTGGGCCGCCGGGCCGGAATCGTTTCGGGGGACCTCTTCGCCGCGGTGGTTATAGTCATGGCCGGGACGACGTTCTTGGCACCGCCGCTTCTCAAGGCGTCGTTCGCGCGACGGCCTCGGGGCACTTCTCTGTTGGGTTGGCTCTTCGAGCCGGCGAGGCGTCGAGTCTCGCGCTTCATCTGGGGCCGGTAACGCGTACGCCGGCGCCGGTTTAAAGGGATTATGGAAAACGGCGAAAAGTTGGACAACAAGGTACTCGAACCCGCGGAACTCCGCGAGCGCGTCCGAACCCTCCAGGGCTCGGGCCTGAGCGTCGTCTTCACCAACGGCGTCTTCGACATCCTGCACGTGGGCCACGTCAAGTATCTCGAGGAGGCGAGTCGGCTGGGCGACGCGCTGGTGGTGGCGGTGAACTCGGACGACTCGGCGCGGCGGCTTTCCAAGGGCGCCGGCCGCCCCTTCAATCCGGCGGCCGATCGGGCCGCCGTGCTGGCCGGCCTGTGGTGCGTCAGCTACGTGACGGTCTTCGACGAGGACACGCCGGCCGAGCTGATAGCGGCCCTCGTGCCCGACGTCCTGGTGAAGGGCGGCGACTGGGCCACGGACCAAATAGTCGGGGCGGACGTCGTGACCGCGGCCGGGGGCGAGGTTCACTCGCTGCCGTTCGTGGAGGGCTACTCCACCACGTCGCTCGTGGAGCGCATCGCGGCCGCGGCGCGGGAGGACGACGATGGGTAAGCGCCTGAAAGTCGCGGGCGTGATTCCGGCGCGCTACGCCTCGAGCCGCTTCCCCGGCAAGGCCCTCGCGGACGTGGCCGGGAAGCCGATGATCCAGCGCGTCTACGAGCGCTGCGCCCGGGCCCGGCGGCTGGACGAACTCTACGTTGCGACCGACGACCGGCGCATCTTCGACGTCGCGGCCTCGTTCACGGACAAGGTTATAATGACCGCGGCCGAGCACCCGAGCGGCACCGACCGCGCGGCCGAGGTGGCCGCCCAGACCGACGCCGACGTCTACGTCAACATCCAGGGCGACGAGCCGCTCATCGAACCGTCGGCGGTGAACGCCGTCGCCGGCCCGTTCGACGAGGACGAGGGGATTCTGATGACGACGTTGGCCCGCCCCGTTCCGGCGAGCCAGGCGGCCGAACTCGCGCCTTCCAACTTCTGCAAGGTAACCGTGGACCGCAACGGCGACGCGCTCTACTTCACCCGGGCGATGATTCCGTTCCGCCTCCGGCCGCAGGTTAAAATCCCCTACCTCAAACACGTGGGCGTCTACGCCTACCGGCGCGATTTCCTCCTGCAATTCACGACGCTCGAGCCGACTCCCCTCGAGGCGGTGGAGGGCCTGGAGATGCTCCGGGCGCTGGTGCACGGCTTCAAGATCCGCGTCGTCACCGGAGACTTCGCATCCCACGGCGTCGACACGCCCGAGGACCTGGCGGCGGTGGTGGAGGAATATTTGGCCCGGGGCGACGACGGACCGTAAGGGCCGGTTGCCGGGGCGGCCCAGGTATGTTATAAGATAAGAATAAACGGGAGGGCCGGCGGGGTACGCCGAGATTATGGCCGAGAAACGAGTATCTTCGGGGCGACTGGTTCGGGTGGCGCAGCGGCGCCGGGGCCGCAAGTGGCGGATTATCCTGGGCGTCGTCGCGGCCGGGGTGATCGTAACGGTCGTCATTATCGCGTTCAAGTATAAAAAAGGGCGCGGCAACGGGACCGAACCGGTAACGCCTCCCCCGACGGCCGAGACCCCGGCGACGGCCGAACCGCCGCCCACGGCCGAGGTCGTGACGCCGACGACGGAACAGGTCCTCGCCCTTATAGTAAACAACACGACGGTGCCCCAGCGGTTCGGGAACGCGCTCGCAGCGCTGGAGGACTTCAACGTCCAGTGCGGCGACGCCGTCCGCTTCGAGCCGTACCGACCCAAGATATCTTACAGCGAAACGTCGTCGGTTTACTATCGGGACGGCTTCGACACCTGGGCGGAGGAAATGGCCGCGGCGCTGGCCGCCGACATGCCGCTCGAGCGCGTCGACGTAACGATAATCTGCGGCCAGGACGTATCGAAACTCATCCTGGAAGCGCTGGCCAAAAACGTCCCGGCGCCGGAGGGCACCCACGTCGAAGTGCTAAACGGCTGCGGCATCGAGGGCGCGGCAGGTAAAATCAAGGAGAGGCTGGAAGCCAACGGCTACACCGTCGTCGCCGTGGGCAACGCCGCCAACTTCGATTATAGGGAAACGGTAATAGAGGCCGCCGAGGAACGCCGCGACGCCGGCCTGCGGGCGGCCACCCTCTTCGGCCTCGACAAGGACCGCGTCGAACCGGCCGGTTACGACGTTAAAATCGTTATCGGCGACGATTACACGGCCGCGGCCGAAACGCCCTGAGGACCAGCACCCCAAACTCACGCCTATGGATTCTCCATCCGCGAGTCATAAAAAAGTAATCATTTGCGGCGCCGGCGAAGCGGGCGAGATGATCGCCCGCGAAATCGCCAAACACCCGCGCCTGGGCCTTATAACGGTCGCGTTCCTCGACGACGACCGCGGCAAGACAGGCCGCGAGGTCGCCGGCATCCCGGTGGTGGGAGTTACGGCCGAAGTGGCGACCGCCGCCGAACGGCTGGGGGCCGACGAGGTACTCATCGCGTTGCCTTCGGCCTCGGGCGACGCCGTCCGCCGTATCGCCGAGACCTGCATGGCCGCGGCGCTGACCTACCGCGTACTGCCGGGCGTATTCGAGATAATCCACGGCGACGCGCGCCTGAGCCAACTCCGCGAGGTCGAGGTCGAGGACCTCCTCAAGCGCGACCCCATCGAACTCGACCTGGAATCCATCCGCGAGAGCGTTTCCGGCAAGACCATCCTCGTCACCGGGGCCGGCGGGTCCATCGGCTCGGAGCTTTGCCGCCAGCTCACGTCGTTCGAGCCGGCGCGCATCCTCCTCATGGGCCACGGCGAAAACAGCATCTTCAACGTCGCCACCGAACTGGAACAGAAGTTCCCCCGCACGCCCATCGTCGCGGTCGTGGGCGACATCCGCGACCGGGCCAAGACGCGGGCGGCGTTCGAAAAATACGAGCCCGACATCATCTACCACGCCGCGGCGCACAAGCACATAACGTTGATGGAGCAGAACGTCGAGGAGGCCGTCAAGAACAACGTAACCGGGACGCGGGTCGTGGCCGAGGAGGCCCTGCGGCACAACGCCCACCGTTTCGTGCTCATCTCTACGGACAAGGCCGTGAACCCGGTGAGCGCGATGGGCGCCTCCAAGATGGTCGCCGAACTCGTCGTCCATTGCCTGCGGGACAAGGGGCCGGTGAACTTCGTTACGGTCCGTTTCGGCAACGTCCTGGGTTCCCGCGGCAGCGTCATTACGCTGTTCAAGAAGCAAATCGCCAAAGGCGGGCCGGTGACGATTACCCACCGCGACATGACCCGCTACTTCATGACGGTCTACGAGGCCGTACAGCTCCTCATCCAGGCGTCGGCCATAGGCCAGAACGGCGAGATAATGATCCTCGACATGGGCAAGCCGGTGCGCATCGTCGACCTGGCGTACGACCTCATCCGGCTGTCCGGCTACGTCCCCGAGAAGGACATCGGCATCGATTACGTGGGCATCAAACCGGGCGAGCGGCTGAACGAGGAGCTCTTCGCGTCGTACGAGGACCTGAAGGAAACGCCCATCGACGAGATAATGGTCGCCATACCGCCGCCGATGGAGGCGTGCGAGGTAATGCCCAAAATCGAGGCGCTGGAGGACGCGGCGGCGGCGATGGACCTGGCCCGCACGACCGAGATCCTGAGCGACCTCGTCCCCTCGTACGCAAAGAGCCGGGAGGAAGGAATCAAATAGCATAGCTATGTAAAGGGAGGACGGACTATGGAATTAAAACGGTTCCTAGAATTGTACGTATATAGGGGGGCTTTATATTGGCTTTTCTCATTGGTGTTTTTATTGACCGGCGTATTCCTTAGAATCGGCAACTTCGATATTCTAAATAAACCTCGCTTAGCAGAAATCGGGATATTAGCAGTATATTCGATCTTCACTCTTGTATTCTTCGTCACATACGCGTTTATATTTGAGAAAGGCCCCTCAAAAGATAAATATGGAATGACCGAAGATGATAAAGAAGATAAAGGGAAGATGGAAGGTTATTTTTTATTGTTTTCCGGCATAATTATTATATTACTACCAATAAATTTTGCTATAATTGCCGGGGTCCGCTTAGATGATATTAGTACTATTACAAAGCTTATTTACTTATTCGGCGTATGGGTAATTAATCTATTATACGCGATATTGCTTTATAAGAATAAAGGGGAAGAGAGGATTTTCAAATTCCGTTACGAAATATACTTCCCCGTATTACTATTAATCTGTATAAACTTCTTTACTGGGAATATTCTATACGCCGATGATTTCAATCCCCTATTAGGCCTTACGGCAATATTAATTTTATCTTTGGCGTATTTTTTTATCCGTAAATCTAGTACCAAACTATTTGCTTTAGTGTCTCTAGCCTTCCTATGCGCGATCGCAATCTCATTCATCGTAACTTCGTATCTTTGGGTAATGGATTGGTTATCCTTAACGTTTAAAACCCTATTAATATCGGTAATCCTGGGTTTATACTTAGGGGGTTATGAGCTTTGGCGCGCTACTTCATTAATATTGTATCATAAGGAAAGGTGTATAATCGCCGACATTAAAACGAAACTGACAGAAGAAGATATTAATAATAAGCACGAGAACTCATTCAAAGCAACGTTGTTTGCTTCTACGGTCGTCGTACTCCTATTTCCCTTAGTATTCGTGTTTTCCGACTTCGGGGTAATTTTCCTTTTTGCCACTCTAGGTTTGAGCCTTGGTAGTTTTTTATTTTGGTATTATTTAGGAAACCATGAGGAATGGAAAAAACGTTGGAAATTTTGGTCAACGGCAAAAGTCATCGGGGGATTCGCTTTTATATTGATCCTATACGCCGATACATTTTATAACCCACCTTTAATGATAAACTACTATCCTTCTAACTTAAGTAGTATTACTGCCAACTTCTTAACGACCTTGATTGGGGGAATCGCGATTGCGATTATTTTGAAATTCCTTTATAGGGTATTTCGCAAAGAAGGATCGAAAAAAACCTTCGTTATAAAAGCGCTCCCAAATAAAACATATATCTTCGAAATGGGAACGCTTATCACTGCCGCTTTATTAGTTATATCCCTTTTAATATATGATACATTTAATACGAACAACGTAATATTCGCCAATAAAGCAGCTATAGTTTGTTATTGCTATTTCCTATTACTAATAGTCCAGGCGGTATTATCCATCATACAGTTAAAACGCGATAACGAACCTAAGATAATAAGTAAGGTTTTCCCGAGAATATTGGGTTATATTCAAACCTTACGGGTTCATACTGGTTTAGTAATTTTCCTCAGTATATTCCTCGTTGGTTTATTCAAAGGTTTCGGATTTCAACACTCCTTCCTATTATCTCTCCCGGTAACGCTAATTGCGATGGGCGGTTTCGCGGTTAACGATTTCTTCGATAAAGAAAAAGATTCTATAAATGCGCCACACCGAGCGATTCCCTCCGGACGGCTTAACCCGAAAGAAGCGCTTGGGATAGGTATTATTAGTTTATTTGCAGGTTCATTAATAGCGGTTATTTGTTGTACGCCGCTTCAGATACTAATTACGGGTACCACTTTAATACTGGTAATACTTTATAGTAAAGTCTCCATGCGAGCACCTATGCTAAAAAACGCATGGACTGCCGTCCTATGTATTACACCCGTTATATTCGACATTGTTTCTTTTAAACTCGATAATGCGTTTTGGCTCGTCGTAGTCGCTTGCTTCGTTTTCAACCTGGGAAGAGAATTACTGATGGACTTAAAAGACCTAGTCGGAGATACTAATTGGCGAATCCTAACGATCCCGGCGAGGATTGGGCCCAAAAAAGCGTTTATAATTTCGTTCATATTAATGCTATCGTCTTCATTATTTTTCGCCCCGTTTTTATTGGAATCGCCCAATTTATACCGGCTTATAGGAATAATAGCTTTTCTGGTTTCCATATTCGGGGCGATATTAGTCTGGGGCGCCGGGCGAAACAAGAACCGTCAGTGGTTAGCGGTCGAAGTTTTAAAACTACCGATGCTTTCAGCAATAGTAATCGTAATAAGTTAAATCCCTGTAAATTACTAAAAAACCGGCCCCTCGGGGCCGGCTTTTTTGTTGGGGTAAGTTGGGGTAAATCTCGCCGTCAGCGGATGATGGCCAGCTTGCCGGCCTCGTCCTTATCGCCGCCGGAAACGCGGTAGACGTAGATGCCCGAGGCCGCGGCCTCGCCGTCGCTCGACGTCACCGGCCAGTCGTAATGGCCATCCGAGCCGACGTTGTCGGCCTTGAAGATAAGGTGGCCCGAGAGGTCGTATATCTCGACGGTGGAACCTTCGCTCAGACCCGCGAAGCGAACGTGCCCCGGGCCCGAGGACGTGCGGAACGGGTTCGGGTAAACGGTCAACTCCTCGGCCCCGGCGCCCGGCCCCGGCGCCGCAACGCCGTCGGGCCGGAGGGATGCCCGGGCGAGGTGGGCCGCGGTCGCCGCCGCCACGCGGGCGTTGTCGAGCTGGAGCTTCATCGTCAGCTTGTCCACGGTATCCTGGGTGGTGTGGTAGTACGGATACTCGATGACGCCGCCGACGCCGCTCTCTCCCTCGATAAGTAGAATGGCGTCGTAACCGTAGGCCCAGAAGGACGCGTGGTCGGAGGAGCCGGCGGAGGGATCGACGATGAAGTCGAACTCGTGATTAATGCCGTACAGCTCGCCGCACGCGACCAGGTACTCGCCGAGCCACGCGGACGTCTCGTTGGCGAAGTTGGAGGTGTCGTCGCGGCTCCCCTGCTCCTCGTCGTACGCCACCATGTCGAAGTTGACGACCGCAAGGATATTCTCGTCCGCCGCCGCGGCGTTCGCGGCGTAGTGGTGACTCCCGAGGAGGCCCTCCTCCTCGCCGCACCAGCAAATGAACCGCAACGTCCGTTCGAAGTCCATCCCGGCCAGGGCCCGGGCCGCGGCCAGCGTCGCCACGGTGCCGGAGGCGTTGTCGTCCGCGCCGGGGGCGCTCACCAGCGGCATCTCCGATATCGAATCCATGTGGCCGCACACTATGACTATCTCGTCGGGGAACCGGTATCCCCTCTTCTCGCCGACGACGTTGAGCCACTTGTCGTCGAAGTTATCGATTAGTGATTCGAAACTGCCGCCGCCGTTCTCGGTGCGGTACAGCGCGGCCGACCCGCCGATGAAGCCGAAGGTCCCGGCGGCGAAGTCGCACCCGTAGAAGTCATCCTCACCCAGGCTTTGATAGTCCCAGGTCGCGCCGCCGTCGTCGGAGGAGAGGAACGCGCCCTCCAGGCCGACGACGTAACCGTGGTTCGCGTCGCCGAAACGGACGTCGTAGAAGTAGGCCCAGGTCGGCTGGGGGAGGTCGACGAAGTTCCAGTTCTCGCCGCCGTCCGTCGTGTGCAACAGCGTCTTGGACCAGCCGCAGCACCAGGCCTCGTCGGCGCTCACGGCGTAGATGCCGTAGAGGCGCGTCGTCGTGTGGCTATTCTGAACGGTCCAGGTCTCGCCGTCCTCGGTGCGGAGGATGACGCCCTCGCGGCCGCAGGCCCAGCCGTGGGTCGCGTCGGCCATCGCGACGTCGTAGAGGCGGTCGGTGACGGGCGTCGTCTGCTCGGCCCAGCTCGAGCCGCCGTTCGACGTGTGGAGGATACGGCCTTCGTCGGCCGCTACCCACCCGGTGTCGGCGTCGACGAAACCGACGCCGAAGAGGTAGCCGTCGTATGGGACCGTCTGGCCGGTCCAGGTCTCGCCGCCGTTGGACGTTTTGAGACACGTGCCGCTCTCGCCGACGGTATAGCCGAGTTGGTCGCTGAGGAACTGGACGCTCCACAAAGCCCCCCGGGCGGCCGGGGCGTTCTGCTGTTCCCAGTTCTCGCCGCCGTCCGCGGTATGGTAGATGGTCCCGCCGTCGCTGACCACCCAGGCCCGGGAGCCGTCGGTCGGCACGGATACGCCGACGAAACCGACGCCCAGGAACTCGTCGTACGAGGTATCGTAGCCCAGGTCATCCAGGAAGTCGTAAGCCCAGGCCGCGGCGTCGCGGTACCCGTCGGTATACGAGAAGCGCGTTTCGAAGTTCTGGAGCGTCGTCAGGTAGTTCTCGACCTCGTTCTCGGTTATGGTCTCCAGGGCCGCGTCCACGTCCTCGCGGAAGGCGGGCGCGGGTTCGGCCGGCGCGGTTCCCGCCGTTTCGACGCGGCGTACGGGCCGGAGGCGCACGAACTCGGCGCGGGCCCCGGCGGCCGCGAGCGCTACGGCCCGGCCGCGAGACGTCGCCATGAGGAAGACGTCGTCGCCGAGAGGCTGGACGGCGTCCGGCGCGGCGGCGCGGGCGGCCTCGCCGGCCCCGTACTCGTAGACCAGATAATAAGAGGAGGTCTCGGGGTCGTCGTGCAGGACGCGGTAGGGCGCGAGGGCGGGCAGGGCCCGACCCTCGGCGAGATAGAGGTGGCCGGCGGGCGACTCGGCCAGGTACCACAGGCCGGCCTCGGCCGAGGCTTCCACCAGTTTGGGGCTGCTTACCAGGAACTCGCCGGGCAGGGCGGCCCCCGCCGCGGCCGCGGCGAAAATAACTACGGCGGCTATTATTCGCATATCTATATTTTCTCCTTTAAACGGCGCTTATAAGCGTTAATTCTAACAGGGTACGGCGAGGCTGTCAATAAAC
Source organism: Candidatus Zixiibacteriota bacterium (assembly GCA_050117845.1). Lineage (GTDB taxonomy): Bacteria > RBG-13-66-14 > B26-G2 > WVWN01 > WVWN01 > WVWN01. Next base: position 159,219 of record JASFLY010000004.1, on the reverse strand, counting down.
CTCGGTCGCCGTCAACGCGGCATTCGGCGGCAACCGTCGCTAATCGGAATAATAAATAATATAGGAGTGGCACAGACATTCTTGTCTGTGGAAAAAAACTCCACCGACAGGAATGCCGGCGGCACGAAAAAAGGCACGGGGAAGTCCCCGTACCTCCGTAGCGCGTAAAGGAACGCCGCCGCCGAGAGCGCACGCGCTCCCGCGGCATCGTCCCCGGCCTTATATCGCCCGGTTATTTATTTTTTCTTTTGGCGCGCTTGATGTAGGCTTTGATGATTTCGACCCGTTTTTTCTCGCTCGATTGCAGGAAGTTCGCCAACGCGCAATTGACTATCAACGATTTGGACAGGGACGCGTCCCGGCAGTATCCGTCGAGATCGTCGTTGACGCCCAGGTCGAGCCGTACGGTCACGGATTTGGTATGCGCTCCTCCCATGCGACCCCCTCTTTCTTTAGTGTTCGGTCGTTCCGGTGAAGGTGAAGTCCTTGAAATATACGGCCGGCGCCACGACTCGGATGCCGTCTCCCACGTTGACGAGCCGCCGCTCGCGGGCCATCATTTTAACGTTGGAGAAGGCGCGCAACATGCTCTCGGTCCAGCGCAGGTTCTTAAGGCCGCGTTTTATTTTGCCGTCCTCGACCAGGAAGGTCCCGTCACGGGTCATCCCGGTGAAGACCGCCTGCATTGGTTCGACGAAACCGTTGACGTAGTGGAATCGGGTTACGTAGAGGCCCCGCTCCATCGACGCGATCATCTCGTCCACGGACGAATCGCCGGGTGCGAGATCTATATTCAGGGGGAAGGGGCCGTAGCTGGCGCCGGGCGGGAGGGCGTGGCCGGTGCTCTTCTTCCCATCGTGGGCGGCCGTCGCGAGGTCGTAGCACACCCCTACCGCCTTCCCGCGGTCGACGAGCGTTACCCGCTGGCGGGGGACGCCCTCGAAATCGAAGGGGAAGGGTATCGTCTCGGGGGACAGGCCGTCGTCGACGATGGTGATGTTGTCGCCCATTATCTTGTCGCCCATCCGTTTGGACAACAGCGTCCGCCCCTCCTGATAGGCGCGGGTGTCGAAGACGACGAAGGACATCCAGCTGAACAGCTCGCCCAGGGCGTACGGCTCCACGATTAGATCGTACTCGCCGGGCTCGACCGCGCCGGGGTTTTTGGAAAGTTCGGCCCGGCGGACGGCGTCCTCGGCCAGGGCCCCGATGTCGATGTCGGCGACGTCCCAGGCGCCGCCCTCGCAGTAGCCGCTGCCGTCCCCGCCCATGGCGACGGCGATCAGCTCGGCCTCGGTGTACGGATGGTAAACCAGCACGCCCTTGGAATTGCCCACCGTCAGGTCGCCGGTTTCGGTGCGGAATGACCCGGCGGCCTTCATTTTGGCGCCGGAAGATGCGCCGATAACGGTACCGACGGCGTCCGCCCGCTGGTCGGGGCCGTACGCGGCCGTGGCGTCGCTGTAACTCTTGACGGCCGGGATATCGGCGGGGTCGGCCAGGCCGGCGTATTCCTCCTGCTCGCCCTGTATCCGGGCGATGGACAGGGCGGTGTCGGCGACGTTTTTAATGTCGCCGTCCTCGTTCACTATTCCCCGGGCGATGCCGAGCTTCTTGCCCAGGGCCGCCTGTACGGTCAAGAGGACTTGCCGTTCGGTGACGTTTTGGTGGATTTCGTTTTCGCTGAAGCGCGTCAGGCCGCGCTCGTACGTGTTCAAAAATACCAGCGTCTCGTCCGCTTCCGATACTTCGAGCGACCGAGCGACTATATCTTCCGCATGTTTACGGTCTAAAGCCAACGCGGCCTCCTTTGCCCCCGGGGCAGTTACTTCTTCTCCGGATCGGGATCCACCAGATCCGATTTTCGGCGTTCCTTGAAAGACGTAACGCCTTTTTTCCCGGAAGCTATTATCTCGCCGCCGATGCGGGCGCCCACGGCGACGTATATCTCCCGGGCCATAACGTTTCCTTTAATCTCGGCCTTGCGCCGGATTTCCGCGGCTTTACGCGCGTGGACGTTGCCTTCGATGCGGCCCGATATAATGGCGTTTACGGCGTGAACGTCGCCGTTCACGACCGCGTGCGTCGTAACCATTATGGTGCCGTCGAGCGCCACGTCGCCGTGGAGGGTTCCGGCCACGAGTAAATTGGTCTTACCCTGATACGCGCCGCGCACTTCGGCCCCGTCGGCGATATAGGAACCGAAATCGACGTCCGAAATGCGGCGGTGCTGGGTTTTACGAGCCATAGGTCCCTTCTAATGCGGCGGCCTTAACGTGAAACAAACTCGGTCCAAAATCCGCGACGACAATCTAACATCCGCCCCGACGGGTGTCAACTCTTATTTCCGGCGCGGCGGCCGGGGGGTTCGCAGCGCCTCGGGCCCGAGGGGATTTACCTCCCCGTTTTAACTCTTGACACGGCTCCCCCGCCGTGATAGATTTTTTAGAATTATCCAAGCACGCGAACAGCGCCCGATTACCGGGCGTAGCGCCGGAACGGACTCCTTTTCTGGCATGAGGTGACGAAATGAGGTCGGCGTTCGTTGGGGTATTGTTTTTGGCCGGCATGGCGGCCGTCGTTTCCGGGCAGACCCTTCAGCCCGCCCGCGACGTAGCGGCCCAGGACGCGCCGGTGGACGCGGGCGGCGTCATAGAAATATCCTGGCGGCCATCGCCCGACGAAACCGGCGAGGCGAGCCCGGTCCTCGGTTACGAGGTGTGGCGCGCCACCTCCGCGGCCGGCGAGTACAAGAAAATCGCCGACGCGACCCCCGGCAAAGAAAGTTATATGGTGTCGGACTCCGAGGCGGAAAACGGCGTCGAGTACTTCTATAAAATTAAAACTCGCGGCGAAAAGATGAGCACCGATACGGCCCCCGCGGGCCCCGTCGCGGCCTCGGCCCAGTGGTTCCACCGGGACCGCCTCAACATGCTCATCGCCTCCATTATACTTTCGGCCTTCGTCCTGTATTACATCTCCCAGGCCCGCGCCGGCAAGGAACTCTTCATTCGGCGCATCGCCGGCCTGGAAGCGGTCCAGGAGGCCGTGGGACGGGCCACCGAAATGGGCAAACCCGTCCTCTTCGTCCCCGGCATTTCGGACGTCGACGATATCCAGACCATCGCCTCACTGACGATTCTGGGCCGCGTGGCCACGATGATCGCGGAGTACGACGCCAACCTTCTGGTCCCGTGCTCGCGCTCGCTCGTGATGGCGACGGCGCAGGAAGTCGTCAAGGAAGCCTACATGGAGGCCGGCCGGCCGGACGCCTACCGCAGGGAAAACATCCGTTACCTGACCGACGACCAGTTCGGCTACGTCGCCGGCGTGGACGGCATCATGCTGCGCGAGAAACCGGCGGCCAACTTCTACCTGGGGACCTTCTACGCCGAGTCGCTCATCCTGGCCGAGACCGGCCACTCCATCGGCGCGATTCAGATCGCCGGGACGGCCATGCCTTCCCAGCTGCCGTTCTTCATCGCGGCCTGCGACTACACCCTCATCGGCGAGGAGCTCTTCGCGGCCAGCGCCTATCTCAGCCGCGAACCCCGCCTGCTGGGCAGCATGTTGGGGCAGGACTGGGGCAAGGTACTAATCCTGTTTTTCATAATAGTCGGCGCGATAACGGCCTTCGTCGCCCAATTCGGCGTCGAGCCCTTCGGCTATTCCATAGATCTATCACAACTTTTCGTAGTGCGTTAACCGGTTCCGCGGATCGGAACGACGTTAATCCTCTCCGGCAAGGAGTTCTAGTATGCGACGGGAAATTCCGATGATGGTGGCTTTCGTGGCCGGCGTGATAATCATCCTGGAATTCTTCGTTCCGGCCCTGCGCCGGGTCGCGGACCTCATCCAGAACTGGTACTTCGTCGTGGTGGCGTTCGCCATCCTGGTGGGCGCGTTCAACCTCCTGCGCATGAACTACATGAAGATCCGCCACCGCCGGACCGACTGGTTCTACTCCATAATACTCATCATCGGCTTCTTCGGGATGGGCCTCGCGGGCCTCATCGGCGGCATCGACGAGGGGACGCTCTTCGACTGGTTCTTCAATTACCTGATGTTCCCCATGTCGTCGACGATGTTCGCGCTGCTGGCGTTCTTCGTGGCGTCGGCGGCTTACCGGGCCTTCCGCGCCCGCACGGTGGATTCGACGCTGCTGCTTCTGGCGGCGTTCATCGTTATGCTGGGCCAGGTGCCCATCGGCTCCATTTGGGTGCCGTCGTGGTGGCCTTTCTTCCTGTCGCCCGACTGGCTCAAGGACAGGATAATGGAGATAGGCAACACCGCCGGCCAACGGGCCATTCTCATCGGCGCGTCGCTCGGCGTCGTTTCGACGTCGCTTCGAATTTTGCTCGGCATCGAGCGGTCGTATTTAGGAGAAGAATAATACCCGGCTGGAGGCCGCTACGGGCCTCCGGAGGTTAACCCCATGAAATTCTTCGAATGGCTATCCACGGTTGACCGCAGGATTATTTTCGTCCTCATAGCCGCCGCGGTAATCATTCCGCTCCTTTTGCCGCTCGGGATGCCGGTCAAGGTTACGCCCCAGGCGCAGAGCATTTACGACGCGGTGGAGGCCCTGCCGCCCGGCTCGAACATCCTGGTGTCGTTCGACTACGACCCGGCGGCGGCCCCGGAGGTCCATCCGATGGGCCTGGCTTTCCTCCGGCACTGCTTCGCGAAAAAACACCACGTCATTATAATGGCGCTATGGCCGCAGGGCGCCCAGCTCGCCGTCTCGGCCATGAACGACATGACCCGGGAATTCGACCTGGAGTACGGCCGCGACTACGTGAATCTGGGATACAAACCCGGCGGCGACATCGTCATAAAATCGCTCGGGACCTCCATGACGGACGTCTTCCCCACCGACATGACGGGGAACCCGACCGCCGACCTCCCGCTCATGCGGGAAGTGGGGGCTTTAACCGACATCGCGCTCGTGATGGACCTCTCGGCCGGGGACCCAGGCATCCCGGCGTGGGTGCGGGTGGGCAACTCGCTCTTCCACCGGCCCATCGCCGGCGGCTGCACGGCCGTATCGGCGCCGCAGTTCTACCCCTACCTTCAGACGGGCCAGCTCATAGGCCTTTTGGGGGGCCTCAAGGGCGCGGCGGAATACGAGACGTTGGTTAACTACGCGGGAGACGCGACGAGGCGGATGGACGCCCAGTCCATCGCTCACCTCGTCATCATTATATTTATTATTTTTGCGAACATATCCTACTTCGTCCTGCGGAAGCGGGGCGGAGACGAGGGCGCCAAGCCGCCCGGCGGTCAGGCCGGGTAATACTTGAGAGCGTCGGGACGCCCGTTCTCGACTCGGAGGCATGGTAATGGACGGCCTTACACTATTCGGAACCTGGATCGCGGCCCTGCTAACGCTGTGCATCCTCTCGTTCCTGTATAAGGACAACCCGTTTTACAAGTTCGCCGAGTACCTCTTCGTGGGTATCTCCGCGGGTTTCTGGGTCGCTTACCAGTACCACAACCTCCTTCTGCCCAACCTGATAGAGCCTCTCTTCGGTACGGCGGACACGAGGGGCGCCTTCGCGGTCGTTTTCCTGGACGGCCAGTGGGACATCCGCATCCTGACCGTCCTGGCGGGCCTGTTGGGCCTCACGATGCTATTCCGCTTCTTCTCCAAGGTGGCGTGGGTATCGCGCTACGGCATCGCGTTCTCCGTGGGCCTGGGCGCGGGCCTGATGTTCATCGTTTACCTCCAGACGAACTGCCTCGCCCAAATCAAGGGGACGATAATACCGCCGGTGGTGCTGGACGAAGCCGGCAACTTCCAGTTGGGCCCCTCCATCTCCAATACGTTGCTGATAATCGGCGTCGTGAGCGGCCTGGTATACTTCTATTTTTCGAAAGAGCATAAAGGCGCCCTGGGGGGCGTGGCCCGGCTCGGCATCTGGTTCCTGATGGTCTCTTTCGGCGCGGCCTTCGGCTACACCGTCATGGCCCGCATCTCGCTCCTCATAGGCCGGATGGATTTCCTTATCGAGGATTGGATAAAAGGGACTCTTGTCGCGCTGGGTCTGTTGTGATTCATAAGCCCCGCGCCCGTCCCTATTATAGGCCGTTAGGAAACCGACCGTTATAATGCCACGCCTTTTAGATACTACCAGCCAACCGGCGTACGGCGAGTTGTCGCCGGAGAGACGCGACGAGTTAATAGAAAAGATCGCCCGGGCCATAGTAGTTCGGAACCTTACGGCGCCGGCGATTTTCTTTTTAGAGTCAACCAAACCGCTTTCGTTCATCGGCTCGCAGGTCATGGTTTTCTTCGACCCGCTGGTCAGCGCCATATTCAGCGCTCGGGGGTACAACGACGTTCGCATCGCCCTCGAGGACCGCGAGAATATAGAGCGTTTGCTGTCGGCCATCGAGCGGCAGGACGCCCAATTCCGGGCCGAGATGAAAGAAAAAAAGAAACGGCGGAAGGGCAAGTAGGCGGAATTAGCCGCCCGGCTTCCCGGCACCCCATTACCTTAGCGGAGATATGGACGTTTCCAACGTAAAGACCATCGTAGCCACGGACTGTGGCAGCACCACGACCAAGGCCATCCTCATCCAGAAGGAAGGCGACGAATTCCGTCTCAAAGTCAGGGGCGAAGCCCCTACCACCGTCGAAAAACCCGCCGAGGACGTTACCCGGGGCGTGCTCAACGCCGTGGGCGAAGTCGAGGAGCTGGCGAAGCGCAAGCTCATCGCCGACGACAAGGTGTACGTCTCGGAAAGCGGCTCCGACGGGACCGATATTTACATGTCCACGTCGTCGGCCGGCGGCGGCCTCCAGATGATGGTGGCCGGCGTCGTCAAGTCGATGACGGGCGAGTCGGCCCAGCGCGCCGCCCTCGGCGCCGGGGCCATCGTCATGGACGTCCTGGCGTCGAACGACGGCCGGCTGGCCCACGAGAAGATAGAGGCCATCCGGCGCCTCCGGCCCGACATGATCCTCCTCTCGGGCGGCATCGACGGCGGCACGATAAGCCACGTCGTCGAGCTGGCGGAGCTCATAGGCGCCGCGGACCCGCGGCCCCGCTTCGGCGCCGGGTACCAGCTCCCGGTCATATACGCCGGTAACAAGGACGCCCGCGGGAACATCGAGGGGACGCTGGGCGATAAAACCTCGCTCTACCTCGTCGACAACATCCGGCCGGTGCTGGAGCGCGAGAACCTGGGGCCCGCCCGCCACGAGATCCATAACCTGTTTATGGAGCACGTCATGGCGCAGGCACCGGGCTACTCCAAGCTCATGTCCTGGACCGCCGTGCCCATAATGCCCACGCCGGCGGCGGTGGGAGCCATCATCCAGACCATCGCCAAACGCGACGGCGTCGAGGTCATCGGCGTCGACATCGGCGGCGCCACCACGGATATCTTCTCCGTATTCTCGGACGTCTTCAACCGGACCGTCTCGGCCAACCTGGGGATGTCCTACTCCATCTCGAACGTCCTGGCCGAGGCCGGCCTGCCGGATATCATCCGCTGGGTCCCCTTCCCCAAATCGGAAATGGACGAGCGCGCCCTGCGGGACCGCATCCGCAACAAGATGATCCGGCCCACGACCATTCCGCAAACCCGCACCGAACTCATAGTCGAACAGGCCATCGCCCGCGAGGCCCTGCGGCTCGCCTTCGTCCAGCACAAGGAGCTGGCCGTAGGCCTGAAGGGCATTCAGCAGGAGCGGACGATTTCGGACGCCTTCAGCCAGACGATGACCGGCGAGACGCTCGTCAATATGTTGACGCTGGACATCCTGGTGGGTTCCGGCGGCGTCCTGTCCCACGCGCCGCGGCGGGTCCAGGCGGCGATGATGCTTATAGACGGCTTCCGGCCGGAAGCCGTGACCTTCCTCGCCGTCGACTCGATATTCATGATGCCGCAGCTCGGCGTCCTCTCCACCGTCATGCCCGAGGCCGCTACCCACGTCTTCGAGCGCGACTGCCTGGTGCGGCTGGGCTCGTGCATCGCGGCTATAGGCAACGGCAAGAAGGGCCAGGCCTGCCTGCGCATCTCGGGCGAATGGCCCGGCAAAGGCCACATCGAAGAGGAAATCAAGTACGGCGAGATGGCGCTTCTGCCGCTCGGCGTAGGTGAGAAGATAAAGGTCAAACTGGACCCGGTGCGCCCCTTCGACATCGGCGAAGGCAAGGGTCAGGCGCGCGAGGTCGAGATAGAGGGCGGCTCCGTCGGCGTCATCGTGGACTGCCGCGGCCGGCCTCTCGAGTTGCCCGAGGACGAGACGGCGCGCGTCGAAGCGCTCGGCCGGTGGTTGAGCGCCCTGGGCGCTTACCCCGGCTACGGCGATTAAGGGATAAATTCATACCCGAACGCTGGTCCCGGCGGGTCGGCCCGAGAGGCCGCGCCCGGAGGGAAGCGAAGGGAGCATACGCATGACTTCTCGAGTCGGTAATCTGCGAATGACCGTACTCGCGGCCCTGGTTTTGGCAGGGGCGGTGGCGGCGCCGGCCGCCGCCGACTGGTGGTACGCCGTCTACGAGGGCGACAAGCACGTCGGCTACTGCCACGTGGTCGAGAGCAGCGCCACGCTGGGCAATACCGTCGTCCAGCGCTTCACCGAGGTGACCGAGACCCACCGCGACAAGGCGAACTTGTTCACCAGGAAACTCACGGTGGACCGGTACAAAAGCGGCGGCAAGACCGTGTACTACTCCTCCACCGTTACGGAGAAGGGCAAGACCAAGCAGGCCAAAGCCACCCGCACCGCGGATGGCTTCAGCATAGTTATAACCAAAGGCGACAAGGAAGAAACCGTGGACGTTCCGGCCGAGGAATTCGGCATCGTTGAGGCCTCGGAAATGCTGGAAAACCTGACCGCGCCCGGCGGGAAGACCGAAGTCCGGGCCGTAGACCTCGACACCGGGAAGGTCCATAAAACGAAATTGGAATACGTCGCGGACCAGACCGTGGACGCCGCGGGCGAGAGCGTGGAGGCCAAGGTCATCGCCGCCAAGGGCGGCCTGGGCGACACCACGTATTGGTTCGTCGAGGACGGTTCGCTGGTCAAATGGTCCGGCAAAACGTTGCTCGGGAAATTGACGTATAAGTTGACGACGGCCGCGGAGGCCAAACCGAGATAATATCCAGGAGTAACCCATGGCCCACGCCTATACCCCCGGCTTAAAAGTAGTAGAGACCGCGCTGGTGCGCAAGCAGCGCCGCCTCCCCCTCGCGGGCGAGGTCCTCGTGAACAAAGGCGACAAGGTCACGGCGCTCGACATCGCGGCCCGGACCTTTTTGCCCGGCAACGTCGAGACGGTGAACGTCGCTAACAAGCTCGGCATGCCCCCCGAGGACGTCCCCAAATACATGCTCCTCAAGGAGAACGACAAGGTCGACGAGAACCAGGTCATCGCCCAGATGAAACAGCTCTTCGGCCTCTTCACGTCCAAGGCGACGTCCCCCGTCGCCGGGACGATAGAAACGGTATCGGACGTAACGGGCCAGGTCATCGTGCGGGAACCGCCGCTGGAGGTTTCCGTCACGGCCTACATCGAGGGCGAGGTCGTCGACGTCATCGGCAACGAGGGCGTGGACGTGGAGTGCGTCGGCACCTTCGTGCAGGGCATCTTCGGCATCGGCGGCGAGGCCCACGGCAAGATGAAGACCGTCGCCGGCTCTCCGTCGGACGTACTCACGCCCGAGGACATCGGCCCGGAATGCAAGGATCAGGTCATCCTGGGCGGCAGTCTGGCCAGCGCCGCGGCCCTCAAGCGCGCCATCGAAATAGGCGCGGTGGGCTTCATCGCCGGCGGCTTCCACGACGGCGACCTCCGTGATTTCCTGGGCTTCGACCTGGGCGTCGCCATAACCGGCCACGAGAATCTGGGCATCACCCTCATCGTGACGGAGGGCTTCGGCGCCATGCCGATGGCCCAGGCCACCTTCGATCTTTTAAAATCGTGCGAGGGAATGCTGGCCTCCATCAACGGCGCCACGCAGATTCGCGCGGGCGTCATCCGGCCGGAGATTATCATCCCGCGCCCCGGCAAGGTCATGGCCAAGGTGGGCGTGGAGGAGGGCGGCGGGTCCAACCTGGAAACCGGTTCGCGGGTCCGCGTCATCCGGGACCCCTATTTCGGGAAATTGGGCGAAGTTACGTCCCTGCCCGTGGAACTCCAAGTTTTGGAAACGGAAGCCAAGGTCCGCGTACTCGGCGTGAAATTCGACGACGGGGGCGAGGATATCATCCCGCGCGCCAACGTGGAACTCATCGAGTCGGGCCGGGGTTAAACTCCTTTCTTGGAAGGTACGCTTATGAGAATACTACACGGCTTATTGCTGATAGCGCTCCTCGTTCCGGCCGGGGCGTTCGCCGCGGCCGAGGAGGGCGGCGCCGCGGTCGAAGCGCACGACGCGCCCAACGACGCCGGCGGCGTTATTAACGTCGCGTGGCAACCCTCCCCCGCCGAAAAGGAAGACGGCTTCAAGGGTTACACGGTCGAACGCCGAGCCGCGGGCGAGAAGGAATTTACGGCCGTCGCCGAGGACGTAGTCGGCGAACTCGCGTTCCGGGACGAAGGGGTCGAGGACGGCGTCCTGTACGAGTACCGCGTAAAGGCGGACGGCGAGGTCCTGGGCACCGCCGAGACCAAGGCCTCCGGCCAGTGGTTCAATACCGCCCGGACGAACGCCCTGGCCGGCGTCCTCTTCGTGAGTTTCGTTATAATATTCTTTATTTTCCGGGCCAAGGGCGGGGCGGAGCTCTTCGTGCGCAAGATAGCCGGCCTGGAAGCGGTGGACGAGGCGATAGGCCGGGCGACGGAAATGGGCAAGCCGATTCTCTTCGTGTCGGGCCTCGCCGACGCCTCGGAGATATCGACTATCGCCGCGATGACGATCCTGGCGAAAGTCGCCCGCAAGACGGCGGAATACGAAACGCCGCTCATCGTCCCCTGCTACGACCCCATCGTCATGATGGTCGAGAAGGAAATGGTCAAGCAGGCGTACACCGAAATGGGCAAGCCGGACGCCTTCGACGACGACTCGGTCTTCTTCGTCACGCAGTCGCAGTTCGGTTACGTGGCGGCGGTGGACGGCATTATGCTCCGCGAAAAGCCGGCGACCAACTTCTACATGGGCGCGTTCTACGCGGAATCGCTCATCCTGGCGGAAACCGGCGCGGAGACCGGCGCCATCCAGATAGCGGGAACGGACCGCGTCACCCAGCTGCCCTTCTTCATCACGGCCTGCGACTACACCCTCATGGGCGAGGAGCTTTACGCCGCGACGGCGTACCTGGGCCGGGACCCTCTGTTCCTGGGGAGCCTGAAGGGGCAGGACTGGGCGAAGGCCGCTATTATGCTCGCGCTGATAGTCGGCACCTTATTCCTAATTATCTCAACCGACCTCGGCCTGTGGTTCGCGAAACTGTTCGAGACTTCGGCGAGTTAGCCGTGTCCGGAGGCAATTATGCGTAGGGAATTACCTCTCGCGATTTGTTTTATAATGGGCCTGATAATGGCGGTGCAGTTCTTCATCCCGCACCGCTACTCGCAATGGCTCTTCGACAACATGTTGAAGTGGCTCATTATCGTGCTCACATTCGCCATGATACTGGGCATCGGTAACCTCATCAAACTCCACATTCAGAAGGTCCAACACCGGCGGCGCGACTGGCTGTACAGCATCGTCGCGCTATTCGGTATTTCGGCCTCGCTGGTGACGGGGTTCGGGTGGGGCATCGGCGCCGACAGTCCGTTCATGGTCCTGTACAATTACGTCCAGATCCCGATGCAGGCGACGATGTTCTCGCTCCTTGCGTTCTACATCGCGTCGGCGGCGTTCCGGACCTTCCGGGCCCGGACGCTGGAAGCGACGCTGCTTCTCATCGCCGCCGTCATCGTGATGTTGGGACGGGTGCCGCTGGAGGGTATCGTGGGCCAGTGGCTGCCGGACCTGGCGGAGTGGATATTGGACTATCCGAACATGGCGGCCAAACGTGGCATCATGATCGGCATCGGCCTTGGCGCCATATCGACGGCGTTGAAAATCATCCTGGGTATCGAACGCTCGTGGTTGGGCGGCGGCGACTAAAATGGCGTCGGCTCCGCGCGCGGAGGTTTTGCGATGAACCTGTACGAAAGATTTTTACATATCGACCGCCGCTATATTTTTATTTTCGTAGCGTTGGGCGTCATCATCCCGCTCGTCTGGCCGCTCGGCCTCGCGGTGACGACGTCCCCCCCGGTCGAGAACGTTTATAACGCCATCGAGGAATTGCCGCCGGGAACGCCGGTGATAGTCTCGGTGGATTACGACCCCTCCACCCAACCCGAGTTGTCGCCGATGACCACCGCGATCCTACGGCACTGTTTCTCCCGGGATCTGCCGGTCATCATTACGGTCCTCCACCCGGGCGGGCCGGGTCTCGCGCTAGAGATCTCCGACCGGGTATCGAAGGAAATGGGCGCGGAATACGGCGAAGACTACGTCTTCCTGGGCTATAAAGTCGGGTCGTCCGCGGTAATATTGTCGATGGGGCAGGATTTCGACGTCAGTTACCCGGCAGATTACTTCAACACGCCTCTCGACGACATCCCCCTGATGAAAGACGTAAACAATTACAACGACATCGGCCTCGTTATCACTATGTCGGGCTCTACCTTCCCCGACGCGTGGGTGGCGTACGCGCACGAGCGTTACGGTCAAGAGGTAGCCGCCGGCGTTACCGCGGTTATGGCCGCGGATTACTATCCTTATCTCCAAACCGGCCAACTCGTCGGCCTCATCGGCGGCCTGAAGGGCGCGGCCGAGTATGAAAAATTGATAAACCGGCCGGACGACGGCCTCAAGGGGATGGACGCGCAGACGATCATCCATCTTTTCGTGGTCTTCGTGATACTGCTTGGCAACGTCGCCTACTTCTTCTCCCATCGGGCGAAGAAACGAGAGATGGCGTAAGGGCGGCCTTTCGCCTTCGCGCGCGGAGGATATGTTATGCATATATCGACCGATATTTGGATCTGGGTAGCCGCGATTCTGACGCTCTGCATCTACTCGTTCCTTTACAAGGACAACCCGTTCTATAAATTCGCGGAGCACTTGCTGGTAGGCGTCTCGGCCGGGTACTTCTTCGTCATATATTTCTGGAACCTGGTCGTACCCAACCTCCTGACACCGCTCAAGAACGGCTTCTCGACGCTCTTCTCCGGCGGCGGCTTCACCGGAGACCTCGCGGCGCTGATTCCGGGGATTCTGGGCCTCCTCATCCTGACGAGGTTGATTCCGAAAATCGCCTGGATGAGCCGCTGGGCCATCGGCTTCTACTTCGGCGCGTTCCAGGGCCTCGTCATAACGGGATACATGCAAGCTTACATCCTCGCCCAGATATACGGGACCTTCATGAAAGCGGGGGACCCGGTTTTCTCGCTGGCCCTCTTCGGCAACTTCTTCAGCCACCCGGGCTGGGGTAGTATCGTCCTGGCCATCTCGGGGCCGTTGATGATAATCGGCGTTATTTGCACGCTGACCTACTTCTTCTTCTCCACCGACCACAAGGGCTTCGTCGGCGGCGTCGCGAAGATAGGCATCGTCTTTTTAATGATCGGCTTCGGCGCCTCCTTCGGCTACACCGTCATGGCGCGCGTGAGCCTGCTTATCGGCCGCCTGCAGTTCCTCCTGCGCGACTGGCTGGGTATCATAAGTTGACGTAAAGCGAGAATATGGACCATTATCGCACTTATTTTAAATGGGCCGGCGGCTTGGCGATTGCCTACGCCGGCCTTTTACTTACGAGCTGGGTCCTCATCGCCGTCGGCGTGGGGCCCGAGGTCTACGAGATAGCGACGCCCACGGCGACCAAGCTCTTCGAGATCTACGGCAGCCGGGCCGCGGGCCTCGCGATGCAGCTCGAGATAGTGGCCTGGTTCCTGTTGGCCGCGGCCCTGCCGGCCTTCGGCGTCTACCTGGGCCGCCGGACGCCGGGCCTTGCGTGGGGCGGCCTGGCCGTCGGAGCGCTCGCGCTGGTGCTGAGCCTCGTCGGCCACCTTCTGGAGGCCACCGCGTTCCGCCTCGCCGCCGCCGGGGAGGAAGGGGCCTTGCTGGCGGCGGTACCGCCGGGCGACGTGGTGCTGCTGTTCAACCTGATGGCCGAGGCCGTCAGCATGCCGATGATCTTCGTGACCTACGTCTGGTTCCTGCTGTGGGCGTTGGCCTTCTTCCGGGCGGGGAGCCGCGTGGCCCGGTGGGCCACGGGGGCCTTTCTTCTGACGTTCTTCTTTTTCCTGTTGTCGCTCGCCGGCTTCGCGCTGCACATGCCGGTGCTCGCCAACGGCGGCCTGTTTTTCCAGACGTTGACGCAGGCCGCGGCCTTCGCGCTGGGCGGCGCGGCGCTGTGGACGGTGAAGGAGTAGAAAACGTTGCGGGAGGAAGGGAATGCTTAGACGGGAAATCGCCGCCGGCCTCGCGGCCGGCGTTTTGTTGTGCGCCCCGGCCTCCTATAAACCCGGCCCGTCCCACCGCGGGGAGGTAACAAAAGGTGCCCCGTTAAACGCCTACGTGGTATAATTTATCCGAAGGGAAGCCGTAATGCTCGAACGTAAAACAGCGGAAGAAATCGTGGACAGGATACGGGCCTTAACGGCGCCGACCCGGATAATCCTATTCGGCTCGCGGGCGCGGGGCGGAGCCGACGAGGATAGCGATATCGACATTCTCGTCGTCGTGGAAGAGGCGGCGTCGCGGCGGAAATTGGCGATTGAGATCCAACGGGCCCTGACGGGCCTGGGAACGCCGGTCGACGTAATCGTCGCGACCGAAGAGATAATGGCGCGTTACGGCGATATCCCGGGCGTAATATACGAAGAAGCCGTATCCGGCGGGGTAGAATTATATGCCGGATGAAAACCTGCGTGAGATGGCGGCCGCCCTTCTTGCCAAGGCGGAGATGGGTTACGGCGCGATGTTGGCCATGCGCGGCGACGCCACCCAACTCGGACCCATCATAGGTTCCACGCCCAACAGGCGATAGAGAAGGCGATTAAGGCCGTGATGGTTATTAAAGGATTGCGCCTCAAGCGCACCCATAACGTTGAGGTTTTATACGACGACCTCAGAACGGCGGGGATCGATACGCCGGATATGCGTACGCCTCCCGAGGTTTTAACGCGCTTCGCCGTCGAAGGACGTTATGTAGAGTTGCTGGAAGAACCCGATATAGAACCGGCGGGGGACGAGTTATTTCAGGACGTAGAACGCGTACTAACCTGGGCAAGAGGTTTTTAACCTTAACTAATAACCCCGCCGCCCCCGGGCGGCTTTTTTTGTGGTCGCCTTGCATATCGGCGGGGCGGCCGTTATAATTTACGTAAACCTCAACCACCGATAGGGGCCGGCATGTACGACAACGACTACGATTCCGACGGAGCTTACGCCTACAAGGAACGCCGCTTCAAGTGGCTCGGCTACGTGATAGCCTTCGTGGGGGGCGCCGTCATCGGCGCTCTGGTCTTCGGCCGCGGCTGCCCCGGCGGCCCGGACGAGGAGCCGAAGGCCGAGACCGTCGCCGTCGCCGAGACGGCGGCCGAGGTCCCCGAACCGCCACCGCCGCCCCCCGAACCGGAGACCGCCGAGACCGCGGCCTCGGCCGAGGAGGAGGCCATCGTCTTCGAGGAGCCCGAGGTGGAGACGAAGCCCCGCGTCGAGCCGGCCCGGCTGCCCACCCCGCCCAAAACCACCACCGAAAAGCCCCGCGAGGTGACGCCCCGGCCCGCGTCCGGAAAGGGCCTCACGCCCGACCAGATTTACGGGACGATCAACAAACGCCTCTCGGGTGTTCAGTATGAGTATACCAACGCCCTCAAGAAGAACCCCAACCTTCCGGGCGGCAAGATATCCGTGCGCTTCACCATCGGCCCCGACGGCCGCGTCACCGCGGCGGAGGTCGTGGACGACACCGTGGGCAACGCCGAATTGCGCTCCGGCGTGCTGTCCCGCGTCCGCACCTGGAAGTTCCAGCGCTCGGGAGGGGAAACGACGGTGGTCTATCCCTTTGTTTTCGTGTCTGCCGGGAGATAAAGCCGGCAAGGAGGATAAAATAAGCCGCCCCTTCGGGGCGGCTTACTCAACGGTAAAATTAAATGTGCCGGGCGGCCAAAAGGACGCCCGACACGGGTATTGGGGGGGGTCTATTTAATGTACAGGCCTTAGCCCACTGCCAGGATCGAACTGGCGACCTCATGCTTACCATGCATGTGCTCTACCTACTGAGCTAAGTGGGCAACCTTTTTTAAGGGAGCACTGGGCCGCCGTAAAACTTGTTTAGTTTATAACACAGCGGGGGTGCCGAGTCAAGTGAAAAATCGCGGAATAATCAATAAAAATTACCCGGCGTGTAGCCGGCTAAAGTGCTATTGGGGATAAAGGTAAACGGTAAACGATTAAACCCCCGGGCATGGGGCGCCGTCATATATACGAGACTACGGGCGGCCCCGCACATAAGGAGGAAGCACCCATGGCTCAACGAATCGCACTCGGTATATGTATCGCGGCGCTGGCATGCGCGGCGTGGCTGGGCTGCAACAGTTCGACCGGCCCCAGCGACGACGAGAACGTACGCGGCCTTATCGACGGGGAGTACGCCGCCTATTTCAACGACAGCGAGGCGTACGGCGGGGGTAAGCCCGGCGGCGACGGCTACGAACGGCCGGCCCTCGGCGGCGACGCCGCGGCCACGTTGCCCGTGGCGTGGTGGCGCACGGTTACGTACGCGAAGCGGGACTACTGGATACACATCGAAGCGCCCTACACCACGGCCGACGTTATCGTGAAGGACGACATCCAGGGCCTGATGTACATCGATCGCACGACCAACGGCACCCTCGACCCGGGGTCCAAACCGGTGGCCATCGAGCGCACCCGCTACGCCACCTTCGAACGCGCCACGACGGACGACCCGTGGGCGCTCACGGCCATCAGTCCGGCGGTGTGGGCCCTGGCCGACGCCGGTAGGCAGACCGTCGCCATCACGAGCGTTCGTCTCGTTACCGCCGGCGGCTACGACCGCACCTTCACCGACATGACCGAACCCATACCTCTCGACGAACTCCCCCACGTCACCTACGGCGAGGAGGTCACCGTTACCATGAAGGCGACCAACACGTCCGGGGAGGAATGGGAACCGGCGACCTTCTGTTTCGACCATCACGACTGGAAGCGCGGCCTGATGGACGACGACGGCGCCGGGACCTACACCGGGACCTACACCATAACCGCCGACCCCGGTGTACGCCACGGCGGCGTCAGCGGCATCGACGCCGGGACCATGCAAAACGAAAGCGAGGACGACTACAACGCGGATGGGTGGAGCCTTCCGTTTGAGGTCCAGTAGTACAACCTCCTTCCTGCGAATGGGCGGCCTTTCGGCCGCCCTCGCTATTTTCCCGGCCGCCGGATTTCGCTTGGGTTTCCCCGCCCCGCGTGTTATATTCATAAGATAAACGGGACGCTCTTTAACTCACAGCCACAGCGAGGGATTGTATGGACTTCGAAACGAGACCGATTCCGGCCAAGCCGCCAGCCGAGATCGATTTTGACAATCTCGGCTTCGCCTTCATTCCCACCAAGGAAATGTACGTCGCCCACTACAAGAACGGGGTCTGGAACGACGTCGGCCTCGTCCCGATGGGCGAGTTCTGGGTGCACCCCGCCGGGGGCGCGTTCCACTACGGCCAGGCGCTCTTCGAGGGCCTGAAGGCCCGGCTGAACGACGCCGGCGAAATAGTGCTATTCCGGCCGCGCGACAACGCGCACCGTATGGCCGAGGGATCCCGGCGCCTGATGATGCCGCCGTACGAGGAGGGCAAGTTCGTCGAGGCCGTGAAGCAAACGGTACTCGCGAACAAGGAATACCTCCCCACCGACGAGCAGGGTTCAATGTACATCCGGCCCGTGAGTTTCGCCTCCGGGCCGGTGCTGGGCGTGAAGCCGGCGGAGGAATACCTCTTCCTCGTCTTCGTCAGCCCAGTCGGCCCCTATTTCAAGGACGGGTTCCAGCCCATCCGGCTCAAAGTATCGAAGGAGTTCCACCGGGCCGTCAACGGGGGTGTCGGCTGCGTCAAGGCCGCCGGGAACTACGCCGCCGGCATGTACCCGGGCCACATGGCCAAGGCGGACGGTTACTCCGAAATCCTCTACCTCGATTCCGACAACAAGCACTTCGAGGAGGTGGGCGCGGCCAACTTCTTCCTCCGCAAGGGGAACGAGCTCGCCACCCCCTCGTTGGAAGACAAGACGATACTCGAGGGCTACACCCGTGAAAGCGTGCTTCAGCTCGCCAAGGACGAAGGCCTCAACGCCGTCGCCCGGGACGTAATGCTGGAGGAGCTGGAGGGCGCCGACGAGTGCTTCTGCGCCGGGACCGCGGCGGTCATTACGCCCATCGGCTCGGTGGAAGTCGACGGCAAGGAGATTACCATCGGCGACGGCGGCGTCGGGAAGTACTCGCAGATATTGTACGACAAGCTGAACGCGATAATGCTGAAAGAGGCCGAGGACAAGTACGACTGGGTAATGACCATCGGCACGAAGTAGTTTCTACTCCCCTAAATAATAACGAAGCGGCGGCCTTTACGGCCGCCGTTTTTCGGGAGCGTTTCCCGTACTCATACGCGCGTAACACGGCCGGGCTCAACCCGGCCGCTTCGCGCATTTAATCTTACTCGAAAAAGAAATGGTAACTCGCCTCGTATATTATCTCGCCCGTCTCCGGCGCCTCGTACGCCGAGCCGTACCGGATGACGCGGACGTCGTACTCCCGGCCGGCCTCGAGGTACCATAGCTTGTACGTGACCTCGGGGTAGCTGTGCGACGGCACCGGGAAGGTGCCCGGCTCCTTGCCCGATTTGAAGGTCATCTCGTAGTCGGGGGGCCGCCCCTCCGCCCGCCTGGGCCGGTCCACCGCCACGTACGCGTTGCCGACGTAAACGAATATCTTGGCGTCGCTGACGTCGGTGAGGAGGTGGTAGTTGGCCTCGGGCGTTTCGTGGGTTATCTCGAGCCAGTAGTACAGGCATTCCTTCTCGGTTACCGGGGCGCGCAGCAGCTCGTGGCCCCAGACGCGCGACTTGAACGCGGCCTTGCCGTTTATAAGGAGCGCGCCGTCCTCCGCTTCGCCGGTCGAGAGCGTGTCCAGGTATTCCACGTCCTCGATGCCGGCGCCGTCGGGGACCAGGTAGGGCTCGATTATCGGGTCGCACGACGCCGGCGGTTTCTTATCGCCCGCGCCGGCGCAGGCCGTGAGTACGAGCGGCGCGGCCGCGGCCGCGATCAGCAATAACGAATATTGCATCATATTAAGTCTCCATTCTCGTTCGTCGTCCCTTAACCCCACATGGCCCGGATTCCGCCCCATCCGCCGAAGAGCATGGCGGCGAGCGCGAGGAAGTAGAGGCCCGCGTTCAACAGGCCCACGAGGTCGAGGCTCATCGTCACGCACTTCGTCGCGAAGAGGCCGGCGCCCACCGCCACGGTTATCGCCGACATGCCGACGCCGAAACTCGCCAGCCACCGCAGGAACCGGCCGTCTATATTTCGGGCGAGACGGCCGGCGGGCGGAGCCGCGAGGCCGACCAGTACCGGCGTCACGATGCCGCCGCCGCACGCGAAATACCTGGCCGCGCGGGGCAAACGCGCCGCCGCGCCCTCCCATAACGGAACCTCGTACGCCAAGAAAAACTGAGTCCCGAAGGACGCCGCCAAAAGCACCGACGCGCCGACGAGCGTTATCGCAACAGCTGCCAGCGACGAATTCTCGTTCAATCTCGGTTCGTCCGCCATATTTAAGCGTTACCTGAAAAGCGCCTTCACGCGGCCGAGCGAGGCCGGGTCCACGGGGTCGAACTTAGAGCCGTGATACCGCAATATATAACCGTTACGGCATAGCACGTAGGTCGTAACTGCCATACCCCCCTGATCGGTCGTCCCTTCAATGCTCGTCGTGACACCCCGGGGCCGCGCCGGTAGCGTATCGAGAACTGCCCAATCCCCGTTATAATTCCAATATAAGGAATCGCTATTACGGTCGACGGCCATCCAATCGTCGTAACCTATTACCGCAGACGCCGGCCCGGGGAAACTTGAGACCAGTGACCCCGTGGTGAAGTCAACCCGCATAACGTGGTTTTCATTGCGGCAAGATACAGTAAGATAACCGCGGTCGGGCGCAAACCCGTACCGAGAACCTCCAAGGCCATAAGGCGTCCCGGCGGGACACCGGAACGAACCAAGTACCGAACCGGCGGTATCTAAACGGTAAAGGAACCGGTTCAAGCGATTACTCACCCATATTTCAACCGGGTACGCGCCAGCCGCGGCGATGCCGCGCGCACCGTTAGGCACGGCTAGCCGGAAACTACCGGTTACCGAACCGTCCCAAGGGTTAAGCGTGAATACCGTTGGCTCCGTACCTCCGACGAGCGCGTATAGCGGGTCGTAATGGCAGGCTAGGGCGATCGCGTCCGGCGGCGCGGGGAACGACGCCACGAGTTTGGGGGGCCAGTCCTGAGCCCCGGCCGCGGCCGTTAGTCCGACCACCGCCGCCATAGCAGCGTTTATTACCGTCCTTATTCTCATACCGATTCTCCCTATATAAAACCCTATTGCCGGATTTATCCCTCAGAACACCGCCAGGCGGAAAGTCAGCGCGCCGCTCGCCGTCGTCGCCATCAAAAGGGTCATCCGCAGCATTACGTTCCCTTCCCCGGGAAGGTTGAAGAACGCCGTGAAAAACCCCGCCGCCACCGCCGCCACCCCGGCGAGGTTCACGATAACGCGCATAGCTTGCCGGAGGTTACTCTCATCCTGGAAGACCCCCAGCCGCCGGGCCAATTGGGACACGCCCACGGTTCCCCACATCGTCGCGAGGCCGCAGCCGTAGACCCACGGCTTGAGTTCCGGCGGCGTCGTCAATGCCCCCGCGGCGACGATTTTCCTGACGCCGATGATAATGCCGAACATCACCGCCATGAACCCGAGCACGGCGGCGTAGATTAGGATAGTCTTCCCGGAAGGTAGTTTCATAATATTACCCGGACTCAGTCGCCGGTGGCCACGACGGCCTCGTTCTCGAACATGAGGAGGACGGCGCGCCCTGGGGCGCGAGGCCGGTGGGACACGCCCCTCGGCACGACGACCCCCTGCCCCGCTTCGAGTTCGACGGTCCTCTCTTCGACGTCGACGTACAGCTTGCCCTCCAACACGAAGAAGAACTCGTCCTCGCGTTCATGAATATGCCAGTGGAACTCGCCCTCGACCACGGCGAGGCGCGCGACGCTGTCGTTGACACGGCACAGCGTCTGGTTCCACCACTTCTCGGCGCACGAGGCCGCCAGGCCGCGGGCATCCACGACCTCCAGCGGCCCGTACTTCACGTCGGTGTGTATCGAATATTCCATCGGGATTCCTCCGGGCGGCGGGGCCGTCAGGTTATTCGCAGTTCAGCGCCAACTCGACGTAGATGTTCTCCTCGCCGGTATCCGGGTCGACGTAGCGCCAGCGCACCCAGCCCTCGTGGCCGCCGTGGGTTTTTACGCGGTACCACTCGCCGCGGCGCTCGTAAGCCAGCAGGCCTTCGTCCTTCGCGAGCGTCGGCTTGCCCGCCACGTGCGCGGCCCCCGCGTCCGGCGCAACGCGGAAATTGAGGTTGTCCACCAGAATCCCCGCCGGGGCCCCGGGGCCCTCGGGGACGTCGTAGCTGCTGCCGCCGTAGCCGTGTTCCATCGTGGAGGGTTTGATGCAGCCTACGAGGATGCCGGCGAAGTCCAGGCGCGCGTACGGGTAGTACTGTCCTTCGGCGGGGGCGTTGACGGCGCATTTGAACGACGGTTCCAGGTTCGCGAACTCCCACACTACCTCGTCGCCGTCGTCGCGGGCCGGCGGCACCCCCGCGGCGAGGTAATAGAACGGGGCGGACCAATCGAAATCGCTGTCCGGCCGCACGACCACGCGGCCCCGGCCTATCGGCCCCTTCCACGTAGCGCCCGTCGCCAGCATATACAGAACGCTGAGGTCGAGGTGCATCCCGCCGCCGCCGTTATAATAGTCCTCGTATCGGCAGACGACCCGGCGCTTCTCGCCTCCGTCGAAGCGTACAGGCCAGGCGGCGATCGCGGGGAAATACCATATGCCTTCGGTATCTTCCAACGCGAAAGGAACGTCGTCGCCGTCGACGGTTACGGCCAGGCTGGCGGAGCGCCCTGCGGCGGTGAACGCCGGGTCGCGCCCCTCGTAGCCGTCGGTGCCCAACATCCCGTAGGACAACGGGAAGCACATGTCGACGTCACGCGGTTCCGATGACGTATTCTCGAAATCGAAGGTCGCCGTCACTTCGGCCTTGTCGGCGTGGAGGACGATTACGACCTCTTCGGCGACCATCGCAATGTGGGGATTCTCGAAACCGGCGGCGTCATCGAGCCACGTATTCACCGTTCCGCGCAAGGTGTCGACGGCCGCCCGTTCCACCAGATTCTGTTGCACGAAAAACCGGTCGCCCGAGTCGGCCCCGGCAACGCCGGCGGCGATTATCGTGGAGGCTACTATTACTCTAATTAAGCTCATCCCTATCCTCCGGCGTCAATTATCCCGAGTCTTTTAAGACGTAGACGACCCAGGGAGCCACTTCCGCCTCGCTCACCCACGCATAAGGTTCGGTTCCGTCCGCCAGGGGCCTCAGGACCTCGACGGCCTCCAGGCCGGCGCGGCGGTACGTCTCGGCGTACGCCTCGTCCGTCCAGATGATGTCCTCGACCGGCCGGCCGTCATCCACGTCCAGCATCACGATAAGGACCTTGTCGCCGCTCGCGGCGTTCCGGTTCTCCGGGAAATCCTTGGTGGAGAAGGACGCCCACTCGTGGACGTATATCTCGGGGGACGAGACGACGTTCAGGATGCAGCCGCCGGGCGCGAGCAGCCGGCCCAACGCCGCGAAGAGCGAGACCTTCCTCTCCATGGTGGGGATGTTGTCGAAGGTGAACGCGGCCTGTATCAGGTCGAAGGCGCCGTCGGGCAGGCCGCCGAGGTCCCCGTCGGGAAGGAGGAGATACTCGCCGCCGGCGTCGCGCTCCCGGGCCCGGGCGAGCATGGGCTCCGCGATGTCCACGCCCACGGCGTCGAAGCCGAGGTCCCGCAGGAAGCGGGTGGAGCGCCCCGTCCCGCAGCCGAAGTCCAGGGCCCTCCTGCCCTGGACGTACTTTTCGATTAATGCGGGCAGGTCCCGGAACGCGAGGTAGTAGGTCCCGGGGAACTCGAGGCGGTCGTACGCGTCGGCCCGGACGTGGTCGTCGTAGACGTTGGCGAATTGCTCGTCGGCCATAAGCGCCTTTCGTTCGGGGTTAGAGGCTCGGCACGTCTATACCCTTCTCTCCCCCTCCTCCCCCGGGGCGGCCGGGTATATCCAGGCCGGGCGGCGGGTATAAAACCCGCCGCTTCGGTTACGCAATTTTAATCCAGACTCGGCAAGTCTATGTCTTTCTCCCGCGCGAACTCGACGGCGTCCTCGTAGGCCGCGTCGGCGTGGCGCATTACTCCCGTCCCGGGGTCGTTGGTCAGGACGCGCTCGAGGCGCGCCGCCTGCGCGTTGGTCCCGTCGGCGATGATGACCTGGCCCGCATGCAGCGAGTAGCCGATGCCGACGCCGCCGCCGTGGTGCACGCTGACCCACGTCGCGCCCGAGGCGGTGTTGAGCAGGGCGTTGAGGATGGGCCAGTCGGCGATGGCGTCCGAGCCGTCGCGCATCCCCTCGGTCTCGCGGTAGGGCGAGGCCACGGAGCCGGAGTCGAGGTGGTCCCGGCCTATGACGAACGGCGCCGAGGCCTTCCCCGATTTCACGAGGTCGTTCATCGCCAGGCCCATCTTCGCGCGGTCGCCGTAGCCGAGCCAGCAGATGCGGCTGGGCAACCCCTGGAACGGGACCTTCTCCCGGGCCATGCGGATCCACCGGGCCAGCCCCTCGTCCTCGGGGAAGAGGCGCAGGACCTCCTCGTCGGTGGCGGCGATGTCGGCCGGGTCGCCGGAGAGCGCGGCCCAGCGGAACGGCCCCTTGCCCCGGCAGAACATGGGCCGGATGAAGGCCGGGACGAATCCGGGGAACGCGAACGCGTCCTCTACGCCCGCTTTCTTAGCCTGGGCGCGGATGTTGTTGCCGTAGTCGAACGTGACGGCGCCCGCTTTCTGCATCGCGAGCATGGCCTCGACGTGGACCGCCACGGTCTCGAAGGCGCGGCGCTCGTACTCGGCCGGGTCCTTTTTACGCAGCGCGAGCGCCTCGTCCAGCGTCATGCCGTGGGGCACGTAACCCGTCAGCATGTCGTGGGCGGAGGTCTGGTCGGTGAGCGCGTCGGGGATCTCGCCGCGGCGGACGAGTTCGGGGTGGACGTCGCCGGCGTTGCCCACCAGGCCGACGGACAGCGCCTCGCCGGCCGCGAGCGCCTCGTCGCGCCAGCGGAGTGCCTCGTCCAGGCCGGAGGTCATGCGGTCGCAGAAGCCCTGCGTCAGGCGCTTCTCGATGCGCGCGGGGTCCACCTCCACGTCGATGATGACGCCCTCGTTCATCGTGACCGAGAGCGGCTGGGCGCCGGACATGCCGCCCATCCCGGCGGTGAGGACCCACTTGCCCGCGAGCGAGCCGCCGAAGTGCCGGCGGGCGCACTCCGCGAACGTCTCATACGTGCCCTGTAGGATACCCTGCGTGCCGATGTAAATCCACGAGCCCGCGGTCATCTGGCCGTACATCAGAAGGCCCTTGCCCTCGAGCTCGCGGAAGGTCTCCCAGTTGGCCCAAGCGGGCACCAACAGCGAGTTGGCGATGAGGACGCGGGGCGCGTCGGGGGTAGTCTTGAACACGCCCACCGGCTTACCCGACTGCACAAGCATGGTCTCGTCGGCCTCGAGGCGCCGGAGCGTTTCGACTATCTTGTCGAAGGCGTCCCAGTTGCGGGCGGCCTTGCCGGCGCCGCCGTAGACGACCAACTCCTCGGGGATCTCGGCCACGTCGGGGTCGAGGTTGTTCATCAACATGCGGAGCGCCGCCTCCTGCGGCCACCCCTTGCAACTCAGCTCCGGGCCGCGCGGCGCCCGGACTTCCCGCGCTTTACTCGCCATAGGAACAACTCCTTTTCGGATGGGAACGTATATATCGGATTATAAAAAACCGGCGGGGGCGTGGCAACGGATTTATCGAAGCGGCGGCCTTTACGAGTTTACGCGTTACGGCAGGCGTAAAGCCTGCCGTTTCAGAAGACGGGGAAGGAGCGGCGGCCTTTATGGCCGCCGTCGCGGGTTCGCCCTCTTCCGGCCGGCATAAAGCCGGCCGCTCCGTAGTGTTGAGTTTTTACGGCAGGCATAAAGCGGGCCGCTTCTTAATTATCCTTATAAGTTAAAGTAATCCAAAACGCCGCTGAACGGATATTCGTACTCCCGTTCGCTCAACCCGCCTTTAATAGGGTTGAGTATAATATACGCGAAAACGCTCTCGAATTCCCGGCGGCCGTTTATTACGTTGTCCACGTAACCGCGCTGCCACAGCTTAACGGCCGGGCGGGTTTTACGGAACGAGGCCGTCATTCGCCCCTTTATCAAACGAACGATTCGCGGTAACGTCGTTTTGCCCAGCGGCTGGATCATAAGGTGTACGTGGTCGGGCATTATGCAATACCCGTAAACGTAGAAGCCCTCTTCCAACCTCGTCCGAATAATAATCGATAACAAAGATGCCGCCAGCCGGGGGTCTCGAAAATGGGGCGCCCGGCCCTTCGTATTGAAGCTGACGGCGTAAGTAACCGGCGTGCCGTAATCGGCTCCCTCCAGCCGCAGTGACGGCCGGCCCCTATACTTTTTATAATTCATGCTTAATATTAACATAACGGATTGTCAGGCGGGAGAGGTAATACTCGTCTTTTACGGCAGGCGTAAAGGCGGCCGCTTGGAACATCTTAAATCCCCTCTCGAGGAGCGGCGGCCTTTACGGCCGCCGTAACGGGTTAGCCCGTTTCGGCAGGCATAAAGCCTGCCGTTTCAGAAGACGGGGAAGGAGCGGCGGCCTTTATGGCCGCCGTGGCATAATCGGCCCCCTTCGGCAGGCATAAAGCCTGCCGCTTCGGGGTGTGGAGGGTGAGGATTTCGCTTGACGGCGCGGCCGGGTTATGTTAGAAAATATTGTTACTATCACAGGTAGTAACAAATATGGTTACCGCAAACATATTAACGCACGGGAACCGAGGAGTTTCGTTCATGAAAAAGGCGGCGATTATAGGGCTCGTTATCCTGACGGCCGGCGCGGCGGCGGCCGAGGAATTCGTCATAGGGAGCCAGGGTGAGATGGCCTACTGGCCTTTCCGCTGTTGATGCGGCCACACCTCTTTTCGGAGCCAGGAACTGGTTCTCAAAAGCGACGGCGTCCCCGGCGGCACGATCACGCGTTGGGAATGGTTTCAGTACGGAGGTTTAATACTACCCGGCGACCTGCCAACTTTTAGCATAAAATTATGTCACACGACCGCGGACACGCTGAGCGGCACCTACGCCGACAACTACACCGGGAATACGCCGGTGGTGGTTTACTCCAATCCGCAGGAATACCTGAACCCGCCGGCCAACGACTGGTTCGGCTTCACGTTCGCGACGCCGTTCGAGTACGACGGCCACCAGAACCTCATCGTCGAGACGGCCTGGACCGGCGGCGGGTACGTGGCCTGCGCCACGTGGTGGGGCGCGGCCACGGGTAGGCATTGCTACTCGTACATCCTCAACAGCAATCCGGTCTTCGGATACCCGGACGCCGGCGCGGTGGACGACCATCAGCATTACATGCGGGTAACGGTCACCCCCAACGACGTCGGCCCGAGTTCGCTGGGCCGCGTTAGAGGGTTGTTCGCCCATTAGGCGACCCGAACAAAGCGAGAGGAGACGGCGTGGACGACGACCTCCATTTCCACTTCGTTGCGACGCGCGGCGAGGCCGAGGCCTTCATAAACGAGCACGACCGCTTCTGGGTTTCGAATTGCGGATGCCGGGAAGGGGGGCCGGGATGCGAGCGCTCCCGCACCGACGTTTGCCTTTTCTTCGATCCCAAGATGGGCGGGACGGGTTCGGACTTCCGGGAAGTGGACCGCGCCTTCGTCGACGGGATACTGGCGGAAGCCCGCGACAAACGTCTCGTCGCCCGGCCCTTCCGCCACGACGAGGATAAAAACCGAGCGCAAGGGATATGCTTCTGCTGCGACGACTGCTGCGCCTACTTCGAAAAAGGCGGAGCTTACGCCGGCGAGTGCGACCGGGGGAGATACGTCGAGCGAACGGACATGGAAAGCTGCACCCATTGCGCGGCGTGCGTGGACGTGTGCTATTTCGGCGCCCGCGAGATGAACGGCGATATCCTCCTGGTGGACTCCGGAAAATGCTACGGTTGCGCCCTCTGCCTCGACGTATGCCCCGAGACCTCCATCGTCATGGTAGAGCGGTAAACGGCGGCCCCCCGCCCCAGTTAACCAGAAAGAGGCTAAACTCCGGAGCACCCAGCAAGACCCCCCCGGCCCTGGCGGCCGGGGGGCGGTTTTTTGTTGCGTGAGTCGCCAAAACCTATTAAAAATAACGTACTTGGGATGAGTAAGACGCCTTCTAAGAAAAACGCCGACGCGGCCGAACTTCTCCAGGAGCTGGGGTTGACCGAGTACGAGGCCCGCGCGTACGTCGCGGTGCTGGCGCAACCGGGCGGGCCGGCGGCCGCTATCGCCCGGGCCGCGGCCATTCCCCGGCCGCGCATCTACGACATTTTGGATCGGCTCTCGCGCCGCGGCTTCGTCGTGCGGACCGGCGGCCGCCGCACCTCGTACCACGCCGTACCGACCGACCAGATCCTGTCCCAGCTGCGGTACGAGGAAGAGACGCGACGGGCGCGGAACGACGACGCCGCCGAGAAACTGCAGTCCATATTGGACCGGATAATCGGCGACTCGGCCGAAGACCCCGCGGGGGCGCAATACTTCCAGGTCATCAAAAGCCCGATGCTGCAACTCGTCCACGAGAACCGTCTGTGGCAAAACGCGACGTCCCGGATAGTCGCGTGCGCCAAGGCGCCGTACATTATGCCGCGCATGCCCCACAAGATGCTCGACGAAGCGGCGGCCATCACCATCGACGCGCTCGAGCGGGGCGTCACGTGGAAGACGGTCTTCGAGGCCTCGGACGCCTCCGAGCTGTCGGACTGCAAGCCGATAGCGTATTTCATGGCGCGCGGCGAGAAGGTCCGGTTCACGCCGAGTCTGCCGATGAAGATGGCCGTGTTCGACGGCCGCGACTGCGTGATTCACCTCGAAGAACCCGGCACCGGCACGCCGGCGATAACGTGCCTCTTCATTTCGCACCGGGGCCTCGGCGAAGTACTCGAGGCCTACTTCAACCAGTTGTGGGCAAAAGCCACGCCTTTACGCATACGGAAGGGCCGTAAAAATCCCTCCGACGACGAGAGGTGGGAAGTATCGTGAAAACGGCTATCGCCGTCGCATCGGCCTTCATTTTATGTCTTACCGTCGCCTGCGGCGCCAAGAAGACGAACGGAGAAAAAGGCCCCGAGCCGGCCGGGGAAACCGCGCCCGGTGAAACGGCCGAGGACGCGGGGGAGAGCGCGGCGAACACGGGGAGCGAGTTGAACATAACCCTCGTACTCACGCGGGAACAGGTGAAGGACGTGGAGCGCCGGCGCGAGGAGAACGCCGCCGCCGGTACCGACGAGGTCACGCTGGAATTTACGCCGGAACAGATCGACGCCATTACGCGGCTGTGCCCGGCGTGCAAGGCCACATCGGTCACGGCCCCGGCCGACCGGTTCGCGGGACGCACGGTCCTGCTTTACCTGGACGACGCCGGGGGCATAACGGCCGCGCCGAAACGCTACCGGCCTCGTTAAACCATGCTTCGCCGACGCCGGTCGAATAACCAAAGAGGCCGGCGGATTCGGGCAAGCCGGCACCGAGGGAATATATGAAAAAGGCGATTGCGTTATCGTGTTTACTGGCGCTCGCGGCCTGGGCGCAGGCCGAGGCTGAAGACGACGTCCCGAAGGTCGCGCTGATACTCACGGCGGAACAACGCGAGGATATAGCGCGCCAGTGGGAAGAGGTATACGCGGCGGGCGGCTACGAGGTCACGCTGGTATTCACGGCCGAACAACTGGAAGACATCGAGCGCGTTTGCCCGGCCTGCACGGCGACGTCGATTACCTGCGCGCCGGACTGCGTCCTAGGCGGCACGGTCCTGCTCTACTTCGACGACGGCGGGGGCATGAGCGCGGAAGCGATGCCGTACCGCAGCCGTTAATCGGCGGCGGCCGGTTATGCTATAATATAGGATATGTTCACGTTACCACCCGAACTCGAGACTCGGCGCCGTTCCGCGGCGCTCACCCAACTCGGCATCGACCTCTACGACCGGGGGAAGTTCGACCGGGGCGTCGCCGCCTTCCGGCAGGCGCTCGACCTCGACCCCGACCGCGTTCGCGCCCTGCGGGGGATGGCGCTCTGCCTCTCGCAGTTGGGCAAGGCCGCCGAGGCGCGGGACTACGCCGAGCGCGCGGTGGAACTCTCCCGCGATCCCGGCCTGGCTTTTGCCACGCTGGGGCTGGTCCTGCACCGGCTGGGCGAGGAACAGGAGGCCGAGAAGAGCTTCCAGTTGGCCATCAAGAACACGCCCGACGATTCCCGCGTCTACTACAACTTCGCGTGCTACTGGGCGGAGGTGGGCCGGGAGGAGAAATGCCGGGAGTACCTGGAGATAGCGCTCGAACTCGCGCCGGAGTCGTTCGCCACGCAGCCGGGCGCGGACCCGGACCTGGCGCGCTATTCCCAGCGGCCGTGGTTCGTCGAGTTGATTACCAAGCTCCGCGGCCGCGCGACCACGTGGAGGCCGGGGGAGGAAGATACGACGCCCGAGTAGATAACAGGCCGGCACGAGCCGGCCTTTTTGTAAAAAAGTATAGAAGCGGCGGCCTTTACGGCCGCCGTAGCGCAGTAGCCCCGTTTCGGCAGGCATAAAGCCTGCCGCTTCAAGATATGGGGTTTTTCTCGGCCGGTATAAAGCCGGCCGTTCCTAATAACCTTTCTCACGTAGAAGCGGCGGCCTTTACGGCCGCCGGGGGGGTCACGCGTTACGGCAGGCATAAAGCCTGCCGCTCCAGGATAGAGGGATTCTCGGCCGGCATAAAGCCTCCCGTTTCGGGGTATGGAGATCTCTTCGACGGCCCGCCTGCACCCCCTACCCCACCGCCTTCCGCAACGCCTTCGCCAAGCTAGGCGGCGTCGTCCGTTCGACCGATATGTCGTCGCAGCCGTTGAAGCTCGCGTACGAGGTCAGCTTCTCGCCCAGGGCGCCCCAGAACTCGGCCGGGGCGCCGAAGCCCTCCTCCAGCGCGAAGTTCTTGACGACGAGGCGGCGCTCCTTGCGCTCGGCCTTGGCGTCCAGCCGCCCCGCGAATTCGTCCCCCCAGATAATAGCGTGGCCGAAATAGCCGAAGCGCCGCTTGGCCGCGGGCACGTAGCACTCCAAAACGTAGTCGGCGCCGAAGAGCCATTTCACGCGCTCCCGGTGGATCACGGCGTTGTCGAAGGGCGAGAGGATGTGCAGGCGCGGCGGCCGCTTCCCCAACTTGCGGCCCAGCTCCTTCGCCGCGGCGAAATACTCCCCCTCCGGAAGTTCTTTGATTCGGATAGGGACGACCTCCCCCTCGGCCTGCAGCGCGACCAGCGCGCCGTCGATATTCTCCCGGCCCATGCCGTGGAGGTGTCCGTATATCTCGCGGCGGGAGGCGACGCCGTGGGCCCGGAGCGCACGGCGCACGGCGAAGCGGCCTAGCTCGTCGCCGTCGGGGACGTTGGTATCGACGTCCGGCGGCAGGACGCGCTCCGTCAGGTCGTAGACGCGCTGGAAGTTGCGCCGCTCCACCACCATAAGGCGGCCCTCCCACAACAGGAGTTCCAGCGCCACCTTGGAGGGTTTCCAGTCCCACCACCCGGTGGCCTTCTTCCGCGGCGCTTTGAAGTCGGCCGCCCGCAACGGCCCCTCCTTCTCGACGCGCTCCATCACCGCCGCCCTGACTTCCTTGTGGCGCTCGTATAGCCGCTCGGTCCACGAGTCCCAGGGGAAACTGCGCATCCGGGGGATGTAGTAGCGGTAATCCTCGATCGGCAGGTAGGACGCGGCGTGGCCCCAGTACTCGAAGACGCGCCGGCTGCGGCCGTGGAGTTCGTCGAGCATCGCCGGCTCGTAATCGGGGCAGCGCGACCAGAGGGTGTGATGGTGTGCGCGCTCGACGACGGCGATGGTGTCTATCTGGACGTAGCCCAGGTGCTCGACGGCGCGGCGTACGCCCTCCTTGCCCTTCGGCCTGCGGCCCGGGCCGTCCAGCAACTGCGCCCGGAGGGCCAGGCGCCGGGCGCGGCTCAGCGTCAACATTACATTATTCGGCGACATATAATCCCTTCCGCCGCGGCCTCCGGCGGCGATTTGCAGTTAAAATGGATTATAACAAGCCCCGCGTCGGTATCAAGAGGCCGTGTCGTTTTTACGGAATGACGGGACACGGTGCGAGGCCGGCCTTCGTCCTCCGCCGGGGCGTTCGCGCCCGAGTGTCACCGCCGTCAGATGGTAACACCTGACTGCACCCCGGAAAGCCGGTCCGGGCGTGCCCTTTGTGCTTGCATTCCCGGCCCCGTTTGCTATAATCTCGCAACGGGCGGAATACCGCCCGTTTTTCTGTGCCCGTTTCCAGCCGGAGGTTTGGAGAATTATGGCCGTAGTCGCGATGGTGGGCGCCCAGTGGGGCGACGAGGGGAAGGGGAAGGTCGCGGACGTGCTGTCGCGCCGCATCGGCGCCATGGCCCGGTTCAACGGCGGCAACAACGCCGGCCACACCGTTATCGTCGGCGACGACAAGATAGTGTTGCGGCTGGTGCCGGTGGGGATCCTCCGGCCCGACGTCCGCTGTTACGTGGGGCGGGGCTGCGTCGTCAATCCGGCGTACCTCCTGGAGGAGCTGGGCCGGCTGGCCGACCTCGGCGTCTCCACGGACAAGCTGATGGTGGACTGGCACAGCCACCTCATCCTCCCCTATCATATAAAACTCGACCAGGCGGGCGACGAGACGCTGGGCCGCTGGCGCGTGGGTACGACGGGCAGGGGCATCGGGCCTTGCTACGCCGACCGGGCGTCGCGGCTGGGCCTGCGGTTCGGCGACCTCTTCGACGACGACCGGCTGGAAGGCCGGCTGGGCGCGCTGGCCGACCGCCACGGCCCCACCCTTAAGGCGCTGGGCGTCGAGGTGGACGAGGCGGAGGTCCTGGCGGCCCTGCGCGAGGCCGCGCCCAAGCTCGAGCGATACGCCGGCGACGTCTCCCGGTCGATGCAGGAGGAATTGGCCGCCGGCGCGGACGTCCTGCTGGAGGGCGCCCACGGCCTGCTGCTCGACGTGGACCTCGGGACCTACCCGTTCGTCACGAGTTCCAACGTGCACCCGGGCGGGGCGGCGGCGGGCCTGGGCCTCCCGGCGGGCTTCATAGGCCGGACGCTCGGCATCGTCAAGGCGTACCAGACGCGCGTGGGCGAGGGGCCCTTCCCCACCGAACTCGACGACGAGCTGGGCGAACGGCTCCAGAGGCGGGGCAACGAATACGGCTCGACGACGGGCCGGCCACGGCGCTGCGGCTGGCTGGACCTGGTGTTGCTGAAATACACCGTCGACGCCGCGGGGATCGACTTCATCGCGCTCAACAAGCTGGACGTCCTCGACGGCCTGGACCGGCTCAAAGTATGCGTGGCGTACGAGCTGGACGGCGAGCGGCTGCCGGGCGTCCCGGCGCCGTTCGACCGGCTGGGCGACGTTACGCCGGTATACGAGGAGCTGGCGGGCTGGAAGGAGGGCGTCACCGGCGCGCGGTCGTACGAGGCGTTGCCCGAGGCGGGGCGCGACTACATCCGCTTCATCGAGGACCACGTCGGCGCGGAGGTGGCCATCGTTTCCACGGGGCCGGAGCGCGATGACGGCTTCCACCGCCGGGAACTATTTTAGGCAAAACGCCGGGTACTTTGGCTTGCATTAAAAGGCGATATTTGTTATAACTTGCGCGAAATGAGCCGCTAGCTCAGCCTGGTCAGAGCACCGGCCTTTTAAGCCGGGAGTCCTGGGTTCAAATCCCAGGCGGCTCACAGCCAAACCGCCCTTCGGGGCGGTTTTTTTATATATAAATTAGCTTGACCGGCCACGCGAAAGGGGTATATCATTCAGGGGTAAATTACCTATCGACGGCACGCTAACCAAGGCGGAAGGGGGAACCACCGTGGAAGCGAAGCGGCTTTTACGTCTCTCGCTTTTCCTGTCGGCCGTACTCGTCCTCCTGGTCCATTGCGGGGACGGCGCCCTGGAGGAGAGCGGCGAGATAATAATCGGCGTCTATGCCGACGAGGGCGCGGCGCCCGGCTGCGTCGGCCCCTCGGAGAAGATGTTCGAGTGGATGGGGTGCACGCTCGTCCGGTTGTACGACGACGACGTCAACGATAAAACCCTCGACAAGATAGACATCATCTACTTCCCGGGCGGCAACTCGGGGCCGTACTCGGAGAATATCACGGAGGAAGGCAAGGAGAAAATCCGGCGTTTCGTACGGGGCGGCGGCGGATACGTCGGGACCTGCGCCGGCAGCTGCTTCGGCAGCGACACCGTCAAATGGCTCGGCAACACCTATCCCGAAGGCCACCTGGGGTTGTTCCAGGGCATCGCCGACGGCCCCGTCAACGAGATATACCCGTACCCGGAAAACGGCATGTGCGAGATAATCTACGCCGAGGCCGAACACCCCATAACGCGGGGCCTGGGCAAGACGGAGTGGGTTCACTACTGGTGGGGGCCGAAGTTCGTACCGTTCGCCGGTACCCGGGTCGACGTCATCGGGACGTACGCCATAACGGGCGAGCCGGCGATGGTGGCGTTCGAGTACGGCTACGGCCGGGTCTTTTTGACCGGCCCCCACCCGGAATGGGAGGAGGATAGCGACCGCGACGGCTTCGAGCCCTGGCCGGAGCACGACGACCGCGGCTCCGACTGGCCGCTGATGCGGAACGTGACATACTGGTGCGCGAGGCGGATGGACTGAGCCGGCTTGCCTATATGCCAAGAACCCAGGGGCCCGGCGGCCCCTGGGGTTTTTTATCGCGGGGTGAAGAGGGGTTTTACGGCTCATCCCGATCCAGCCCGTCGACGATCTCCCGCCAATCCGCCCGGTTCGCCTCCGCCCAGGTGTCGTCGTTCTTTATCGACTCGTACTTCTTCCGGACCCTCTCGCGCATGGCGGCGTCCCTTTCCTCCAGGTCCGCGACGCTGACGGCGTAGCCGGCGTCCACGGCCAACGCGACCTTCTCGCCGGCGTCGTTCTCGAACTCGAAGATTTGCGAGTGATAGGGGCCCGTGCCGATTATGCGGGAGAGGTAAAAGCCGCCGCCGTACCGCGTCGCCGCCTCCCGGTAGGCGTGGGCGTAGCCGTGCAAGGCCGGGAAGGGCGGGCCGCCGCCGGCGCCGAGCATCGAGCGCGGGTTGTCGAAGGTGAACGTCGAAACCACGGCGCCCGCGAAATCGATAAGCGGGTTCCGTTCGCCGTCGCGGGTCTCCGCCGGTTCGCCGAAGCGGAAGGGCGGGTACTCGACGTCGTACAGCGCCTCCAGCTCGGCCGCCAGCTCCGCCGCGGGGATGCGCTCGCCGGCGTTGACCTTCGCGATAACGCCGTTCCACCTTGCGACCAGATCCGCGTCCCCGGGGGGAAACGCCTCGACCATGTAACAGAAGGGCATGCCGTTTACGTCGCGGAGGAGGAGCGGCTTGGCAAAGGTCGCCGTTCCCGGCCACGCGCCGACGGCGGCCACGGCCATTTCGGGCGTTACCTCGTCGTAGCGCGAATAGACGTCGGCGTACTCCGGGTAGTACGGGAATTCGCATTCGGAATGAACGATCGCCGCGAGCCCCAACAGAAGTAACGCTATGCTTACGAACCTCATTCTTCCCCCCCGATTTCGCGCCATACGTCGACCGGGTCGACGTACATTTTAATGCGGGGCAAAATCTCCGGCGCGACCGTGCGCCCTTCCAGGTCGGTGATGACCTCCTCGTCGCCGGCGCGGAATAAGAAGTAAACGTCGCCTCTGGCTACGAACGTCCGCTCGTACTCCCACGCGTGCGCGGGTTGGAAACGCCGTAAGTTCGCGCAGGCCGTTTCGTACGGGTACAGGGTCCGAGGAATCGACTCCCGCCCGCGGAAGTCGAAACTCTCGCGCTTGTCGGTCGGTATTATAAAACTGCGAAACGACCCGGCCTCGTCGAAATAATCGCCGGCGTCCCGCTCGAGCGTTTCCCACGTCGGCATCTCGCCCGGGCCGAAGTAAAGATAGACGGCGTAATATCCGCGCCCGCCCCTGTAATCGTAAAAAACCTTAGCTTCCGATACTCGCGGGTCGGCGCGCCCCTCCTCCGGGTCGTATTCGCGCCCGAGCCACAACGCGGCCTTGCGCGCTAACTCCGGCGTTACGACGTACTCCGGCGGCGTTATCATCCGGGGGAGTTCCCGGCAGGCGTATTCGTCCGGCACGGCCTCGTCCATGTCGCGCCAGATACGCCGCCTCTCCTGGAGGGCGCCCTCTTTTTCCAGCCGCGTTATAAGGTCCGCGGCGGCCTTGGCGCCTTCTTCGCCGGATGCGCGAAGCTCGTCCGCGGTGATTACGTGGGGTTCGTTGTACTCGCCCAGACTTACGAACATCGCCGCGCCCGACGGGGCCTCGAATTCGTAAGCCCGAATTTGGTTTCGCGATAAACCTACCACTCGTTTGAAACGTAACTTGTCGGAGCCGAGGCCGACGCGCGCTCGGGTCCAAGCGTTTCGAAAACCGCTGAGGGCGGTCGAGAAACCGCCGGAACCCTCGCCGGGCGCCAATACCGCGAAGTCGTAGCCGCCCAGCATGGCGTACGAGGCGAAGCCGGCGGAGACGGCGCTCGTTATCTCGTCGGCCATTTTATCCGCCCGCATCCCCTCGCCGGCGTTAAGTTTACGGGCGAGGGCGTTCCAGCGTCGGACTTTGCCGAAGTCATCGCCGCCGTACGTGAGGCAGACGAAGCCTATCGGCATCCCGTTAATGTCGCGAACGACGAGCGGCTCGCATACGACGTCGTACGGCAATCCCCAAAAGCAGTAGCTCAAGAGGTGCTTCTTCATGAGGAGCGGCGTGATTTCTTCCACCTTCGCGAACTCCTCCGCGTATTCCGGGTAATACGGGAACTCGGCCGGGGTCGCGGCTGCCGCGAGGGCGGTTGCAAGAACGATTGACGCTATTAGCTTCATGGTACCTCCCGTAAAATAGCGACGGCCTCAAGAATAAAACGGCCCGGCGCGTTTGTCAAAGCGTAAAAGGTCGCGACGTTGCAACCCGGCCTGCGGCCCGGCCGTCCCACCAGTAAAGGGATACACCCTCGCAGAAGGAGGCCGTATGAATAACGTACGAGCGGCGCTCGCGTTCGCCGCGCTATTCGTCATGACGGGGGCGGGCGCCCGGGCCCAGGAGGGGCCGACGCCCGTGCCCATGAGAATCGAGATGGAAGCCCCGGAGGTGGATATGGACGGCGACGCGGCCGAGGTCCCGTTCCGGCTGGTCGGGAACTTAATCCTGGTCGACGTGGCCGCGGGCGCCGGGGAACAACCGCAACCCTTCATCCTCGACACCGGCACGACGATGACGCTGGTCGACGCCTCGGCGGTGGACGTTCCGCCGGGGAACAAGGTAGGCGTCGCCAAAATGGTCGGCCCCGGCGGCGAGTCGGAAATCGCGCTGGTAAAGCTGGACCGGATCGCCGTGGGTGGCGCCCGGCTCGTCGGGGCCACGGCGGCCTCCGGCGACCTGGCGGCGATACGGCGGATGACGGGCCTCGAGATAGCGGGCCTTCTGGGCCAGGACTTTTTGCGCAACTTCGTCGTCGAAATAGACTACGACGCCTCGACGGTCACGTTCCACGACCCGGCGGCGTTCGAGGACCCGGCCGAGGTCGAGTTTGTACCGGCGCGTATGGGCGGCGGCCCGCCGGTGGTCGAGATGACGGTGGGAGGCCACACCGGCGGCTTCGTCGTCGACCTGGGCAACCGCAGCGCGGTCGTATTCGACGAGGGATACGTCGCCGAACACGACATGATAAACGAGGCCGAGCCGAAACTGCCAGCCGTCCTCATGGGGGCGGGGGGCGCGGCGCCCAAGCCGCTGGCGGCGCATCTCGCCCGGATGGACGGATTGACTATCGGGAGTTACGAGGTGCGCGGGCCGGTGGTCGTCCTGCCCGAGCTGAGCGACTCCCCCATGACCTGCGGCCTGGGCCTCACGGGGAACGTGGGGTTCGGCGTGATGTCGCGCTTCACGCTCTGCCTCGATTACCCGGGGGGCCGGCTGGGCCTGGCGCCCGGAGAGAGTTTCGACGCGCCCTTCGACTACGACCGCTCGGGGATCCTGCTCCGGCCGGCCGCGGGGCATTACGTCGTCGAGAAGGTGGTCCCGGCCTCGCCGGCGGAGAAGCTCTTCGCCGTGGGCGACAAGGTAACGGCCGTAAACGGCCGGCCGGCGGCGGAAGTGGCCGCGCCGGAATGGGCGCGGCTGCGCTCCGGCCCCGCCGGCACGGTGCTCGAGTTGACGGTCGAGCGCGGCGACGGCTCCGTCGAGGACGTGTCGCTCAGGTTGACGGAACTGCTCTGAAGCGAGCTTACCTAAAAAACGAGGCGCCCCGCAACGGGCGCCTTTTTTATCGGGTTGATAATGCCGCTCGACGCGGCGCCGGCTACTGCCGCTCGCTGTTGGCCTTATCGATGTAACGCTTGACCTTGGCGTTCCCCGGGTCGTAAATGAGGGCCTTACGCCAGGACGCGAGGGCGGAGGAGATATTGCCCCGAGAATAGCGGTCGAGGCCCTGGTAGGTATAGGCTTCCACCAGGCCGTCGCGGGCGTCGCCGTACATGGGACACTCGTTGAGGACGGCGGAGAATATATAGACCGCGCGGTCTATCGACCCGCCGGCCAGGGCGGCCCGGCCTTGCTTGTAAGCGTCCACCGCTTCGTCCGGGATGGGCGCCGGTTCGGGTTTGGGCTCCGGTTTCGGTTCCGGCTTGGGGACGGGCTTCGGCCTGGGGGTCGGCGCGGGTTCGGGCCGGCTGGCGGCGAGCAACTCCTCCGACTCCCGGAGGAGATCCCGGGCCTCTTCGCGGTCGGGGTATTCCGCCAGGAGTTCGCGGCACAGCGCGATGGCCTCGGCGTGGTCGCCGCGGTCGCGGGCGTCCCGGGCCCGGCCCAGCTTCTCGTTGAAATGCTCCTCGGCGGCCCGGCGTTCCCGGTCGCGTTCGGCGTACCACAGCGCCCGGGATACGTTGAAGCGGATTCCGGCCTCCACTTTATAATCGACCTTGGGCTCGCGGCCGGGCGAGACGAACGCGCCGACGTCGAAATAGGGGCAGACCGACGAGGACGGGATATCGACGTCGCAGCCGGCCCCGAAATTGACGTACGGCCCCGGATCGGCCTCGCCGACGCGGGTACCCTCGTCGTCGGCGACGAGCAGGCCGCCGCCGCCGAATATATGCGGTTGGGCGGCGGTACCGCTGATGGGTATGAAATAGAAGCGGCCCGTGCCGCCGAGGAAAACGGCGCTGTGGTCGCCGAATCCCACGCCGACCTCCGGCCCGAGGCAAAAGCGCACGCCCACCGGGAAGCCGTACTCGCTCCGGGCGAACGCGACGGTGGGGCCGCCGGCCCCGCCGGCGAAGCTTAGGCCGGAAAGGCCGGTGGGCAGGGCCCATCCGTAAGGCGCCGCGGCCAACGTTACCGCCGCGGCGACTACTATCAAAGAAAACCTACGCATGTTTATACCCACGCCAATTACCGCCAATACCGAAGCGCCTTTCTCACCATATTACAGAGTAAGTATAGCACAAAACGACGTTAAAAACCGCAAAGCTAAATCACCATTTATACGGGCCGCCGGTACGGCCGAAGTCTATAAATACCTCATAATTATAACGTTACCAGCCGCGAAGGGCATTTTCGGCGTGTAAATTAACCTGTCCCTATGACGCATATCCGTCTAAATACGGCCAAAATGAACGACGCCCGGAGGCTAATGCCTACCGGGGCTTGTGGACGACCATAGGCCCCTTAGGGGGATTAGGCCGCATGTGAAAGATAGCACATCCACGTTAATTTATCAATACTCGACGGATACCCGGCGTTTACCTCCAGCCTTACGGTTTCACCGCGTTCGGCGGCAGGTGCACCGCGAAGGTGCAGCAGTCGTCGCCGCTCATGACGGAACGGACCGTTTCCACCCGCACCGGCCTCTCGAGGATAAACTTCCAGATCCCCTCGTACCAGCCGCCGCCGCAGCAGCAATAGGGCTGGGCGACGGGCGCCGTTCCCGCTCCGGCCCGGGCCAGCGGGCAATGGCAGTAAGCGGCGCGCTTCTCTTCGGCCGTGGCGGCGGCCTCCATCGTCTCCGGCTCCCGGGGAGCCTTGGTTTCGTAGATTACATTCCCCTCGAGGTAAGGCCGGCTGTGTTTCTCCCGGTCCCGTTCCATGGCCTCGAACACCGCCTCCAAACCGTCTTTTCGATATAACGCGCGCAACTCGAGCAGCGGCTCCTCGCCGAACTCCTCCACGAAGACGCAGGCCCGGGCGCCCATTATTTCGGCCCGCGCCGCCTCGTCCGGCAGGACCTCGGCCAGGCGTTCCATCGCCCGGCGCGACCAATCGGCCCGGCCCTCGGGCGTCGCCTCGGCCAGGCCCTCGTGGCCCTCCAGCACCTTCTCGCTCTTCGCGGCGCCGCCGAACTCGCGGATTTTCCGGCCCCACTTCTCGACTTTATCTTCGAGCCATCCCATATATCCTCCTTAATCTCCCCCGGCGGGGAGATTCGAACGTCGTTCGGTTAGCTCGTATTATAGGGTGGAGTCGGGGGAAGGTCAAGGGGAAGAGGGATAATGCTTGACGCCGGTACCGGGCGAGGCTACGATGGGACGTCGTTATTTAAAGGAGGTTGGTTATGTTCCGTTACATATTAATAGTCGGCGCGCTGGTGGCCGCCGCGGCGGGGCCGGCGGTCCCGTTGGAAGTCGGAGACGACCACCCCGCGCTCGCGAACTACACGATCAACAACGTGGCGCCGAGCTATCACGGCCCGTGGCTCGACGTCAATTCCTATTCGGGGAAGGGCGTCGTGGTCGTACACTGGAAGGCGTCTTCCGGCCAGTCCGTAAACGAGCTGGGTCAACTCGAAAGCCTCTACGACGCTTATCACAACGAAGGCGCGGGGGTCGAAGTAATTTCGTACAACGGATGGGACGACGCGTACACCCAATACCAATATAAATATATATATTTCGCCCACGTCCTGCCGCAGGACTTCCTGGACGCCGAGGCCGGCGACTTCTACGCGTGGCGGATGCCGGGCAGCGAATGGGACAGCCAGACGAGCGTCGTCGGCACCACCGGCAAGATTTACTGGATGGAAGCGGACAGCTTTACCGAGGCCGAGATAGTAAACGCCTTGCGCCGGACGATCAACGGCGATACCGCCGCACCCTACTGCCTCAACGCCACCCCGGCGCCGGGCGCCACCGGCGTCAACGTCAATACGGACATCGCGGTCAACCTGATGGACGACGGTTCCGGCGTGGACCGCGATTCCGTCCGGGTATCGGTAACGGTCCCGGGCGACGCCGTCGTGCCGGGCGACCTCTCCTTTTCCGGCAATTTTCTCGACTTCCGTTTAACGTTCGACCCGACCAGCCAACTCCCCGGGGGCACGGTGGTAACCGTCAAGGTGGACGGCAAGGACCTCTTCGACAACGCGATGCCCACCTACGAATGGTCGTTCACCACCACCGACACGCACGTGGAGCCGACGTCGCTGGGCAAAGTCAAGGGCCTGTTCCACTAAGCCGACATTAACGCGCAAAGGGCCGGCACGAACGCCGGCCCTTTTCTATTGCGGGAGGAAGACTACGCGGCCGGGGGGAGCCTATTCCACGGAGGTCATCCGGCCGTACTCCTTGCCGGTAAGGATGTGCTTGTATTCCGTTTTGCTTTCCATGGGAGCCGTTATAGCGAAGCCGGCGTCCTTCTGGAACAGCATGATGAAATCGGACCCGCCGAAGAAGAAATTACCGAGCATATCGCCCTTCATGCGCGTGGCGCCGACCTTCACGTTATCCTCGAAGTTGACCGAGGACACCTGCGCCATCCCCATGGGAATGAGGGCCACCATGCCGAACTCGCCGGTATCGACGATGACGTAACCGCGGGTCTGGTAGAACTGCCAGCCGGTCGAATCGATGGGATCGTATTTCTTCTCTTCTCCGTCCCAGGTCACCTCCAACGTCACGTTCCGCGTGATGCTCATCTTCTCCTTGATCACGCCGCCGACGCCGAAGTGATAGCGGTGATAGTCGTTGACGTTGAGGAAGGTGTGCGTTAACACGCCGCCGGCGAAGGCGTCCTTATACTCGCTCTCCGAGCCCAGCAGGTCCACGACGCTGTAGTACGTTCCCAACTTGACCTTAAGGCCGCCGTCGACCACTATCCGGGAATTCTCGTCGATGGGCCAGATGCCCTGGGGCACGGAATCGGCCGGGGCAACGACCACGGACGGATCGTTCGGATAATCCACCGGGCGCTTGTCGGGCGACGCCAGATAGCGGGCGAAGAAACGATTGAAGGTGTTCCAGTTGGACGGCGATTCGTACCAGTCCGTCTGCAAACCGAACTCCGGGTCGTTATAGATCGCTTTGTAAACGTCCTCGTTCCACGAGGCCTCGGTGTCCAGGTACTGCCCCTGAGTTACGGCGAAATCGCGCGCCCACGAGGCGAACGGTTCGTAATACTGGAGCGAATTCTTGAACAGGCCCATGCCTTCCAGTTCGGGTAAAGGCTGGTCGATTAAAAAATAAAAATAGCAGATACCCTGCAGCATCCGATCGCGCATGGGCATAGTCGACGGCGTCGTAAGCATGTCCTGCGGCAGAAGCTCGGACGACCGGTCGACGAAGTAGTAGTAGTCGGACAGGCTCTGGACCGGATTCGTCTTCGGGTCGGGATTGACCTTCTTGGCCTCCGCAATGGATTTTTCGAGCAAAACGCCGACCTCGGGGTTGTTGGCCACCAGCGTTATTAGCTCCATGGTTACGGGCTTATGGCCGTTCGCCTCGGCCGCGGTGACCGGACTATCGTCCGCAACGGCTGTACCGTAGCCGGCGACTACAGCCATACATATAATAGTCAATAGAAATAACGTACGCCTTAACATAGCCTCTCCTTTGATAATACTACGTTGTAGGGCACCCCCTCGTTAACACTTCTTACTATACTATATAGGATTGCGAAAATCAAAAAGTTTGGGCCAAAATCGCCGGCCACGAGATGGGAGGGAGCGCCCGGACCGCGAAACCGTCGGCGCGCAATCTTACCGGCGTCGCGGGGGCGAAGGCAAACGGAAGCGGCCTCTCACTTTAAGCGCATTATGTTGCGGATTTCCGTGGCCGTGCGGCCCTGCTTCGCGAGTTCCGGCGCGCAGAGCAGCAGGACGCGGTCGTAGGAATGGCTTTCGCGGCGACTGCGGTAGGTCAGGTCGCAGCAATGCCGGCAGCGGAACCGCCGCCGGCCCGGGGGAAGGTACAGCTTGCGGACGCGCCGGCCGCAGCCGGGGCAGGTGAACCAGAAGCGGACGCCGCCGTGATACGGCTTCGTAACGACGAGGGGCGCCCGCTCGTCGACGACCTCTCCCGGCTCCCCCGCCGTCCCGCCGCCGACCCGGTAGAAGAGGCGGTACCACGCGGCCCGGGGGTCACGGGCGTCGACCTCGAAGCCGACGGAGGCCGACCCGCCGGCACCCGGAGGCCGCGACCACACGCCCTTGGTATAAGCGCCCGGCCGGATGACGCCGTGGCGATACCACCGGCTCAAGTCGAGATGCCAGGCGCACTCCTCCACCGTCGTTTTGACGGCCGGCAAATGCCGGCCGCTCCCCGGCCCCCCCATAGCCACCCCCGATTATTTTCCGAAATCAATAGGCGAGTATTTCGCCGCTCGAGGCGATTTTTGTAATTATAGTATGGGTTTTCGCCGGGTCAAGGGGGGGGCGGGAACAATACGAAACGCCGGCCCGTCAAGGCCGGCGCTATTAAACGTCGAGGTATCGCAATTCAAACGGCGGCGTTATAACGCCGGGCGGCCGCGCTACCTGTTCCACGTGCGCCGCTCGCGCTTCTCCTCTTTATCCTTCGTCTTCTTGGCCTTGAGTTTCTTCTTCTTTCCGCCCTTCTGGTCCTTGCCGCGATCTCTGCCCTTGGCCATATGGGAACCTCCGGTTCTTTGCGGGAAATGTCTATTTTAAAATCGGGCCTTATGCTCCGCTCACGTTTATTAAGTATACTACTGACCGGACAAGAAGGTCAAATATAAATACGCCCGGCCGAGGCCGGGCGGGAACGTTTCGCGCAATCGAGTTTTAATCGAACAGCGCCTTGATACGGCCGAGCGACGTCGGCGCTACGGCCGAACGGTTCTCTAAATATTGGACGCGGTGGTTGCCGGTATCCAGGACGTAAACTCTCCAACCTTCGTCGCCGGCGACGCCGCGGGGCGCCCGGAATTGC
This sequence comes from Candidatus Zixiibacteriota bacterium, assembly GCA_050117845.1. Taxonomy (GTDB): domain Bacteria; phylum RBG-13-66-14; class B26-G2; order WVWN01; family WVWN01; genus WVWN01. The sequence continues at coordinate 115,489 of JASFLY010000004.1, read as the reverse complement.
CCCGGCCCCGATCCCCCGGTACCCATATTCGTATAGAACGCGCCGTGCCGTTGATATACCTGGATGCGGTCGTTGCCCGTATCCGCGACGAAAACCGGCGAGTATTCGGGAACGAATACGCCCCTCGGGAAGTAAAACTGCTCGTCTTCCGAACCGTACGAACCCCACATCCCCAGGAAGTCGCCGTCCACGGTGTAGCATTGGATCCGGTGATTACCGGTGTCGGCTACGAAGACGCGGCCGTCGGTTCCGACGGTAATTCCCTCCGGCCCATCGAACTGCTTTGGGCCGGAACCGGAAGCGCCCCACTTACCGAGAAAACTCCCCGCCGTCGTGAAATATTGAATGCGGTCGTTGCCGGCGTCGGCCACGTAAACGTTTCCGGCCGGCGATAGGGCCAGGCCGGTCGGGCTCCGGAATTGGCCGTCGCCGCCGCCCTCCGCCCCCCACGCCCCGAGGAAAGAACCGCTCGCGGTGAAATATTGGATGCGGTGGTTGCCGGTATCCGCAATATAAACGCGGCCGTTTGAGGTCACGACTATACCCGTCGGATTTCGGAAGCGGCCCGCCGCCCCGCCGAAGGAACCCCACTGCCCCAGCCATGTACCGAGCCGCGTGAAGTACTGAACGCGGTTATTCCCCGTATCCGCCACGTAAACGTCGCCCGACGGGATCTTGGCTATCCCGCACGGCCCGTCGAACTCGCCCGGGCCGGACCCTTCGCGGCCCCATTCAAACTTGAATTCCCATTGCGTCCAGGCGCCGACGACCGAAGCCGCAAGGACCGCCGCAACCCCTAACAATATACGCGTTCGCGTTTTCATTCTGTCTCCGATAAACGTCGCCCGCGGCGACGAGGCCATCCTTAATCGAAAAGCGCTTTTATTGTCCCTAACGACGCCGGAACGATTAGCGTAGGCGACGGCCGGAAATACTGTATCCGGTGATTCCCCCAATCGGCCACGTAGACGCGGGAACCGTCCGGCGTTACCGCGACACCGCTGGGAAAACGGAACTCGCCGTCGCCCGTCCCGTACCATCCCCACCGGCCCAGGAAGCCGCCGGCGGCGTCGAAATACTGCATGTAATGATTCCCCGTATCGGCCACGTACAAACGGCCGTCCGAACTAAAATGTAAATCCTCGGGAAAAACGAATTCGCCGTTACCGGAGCCGAACTTCCCGATTACGCGGATAAAACTACCCGCCGGCGTAAAAACCTGTATCCGGTGATTTCCGCGTTCCACGATGTATACCTCCCCTGCCCCCGGGGAAATAGCGATTCCTAAAAGCCAATCGAACTGGCCGGGGCCGCTCCCCCGCGAACCCCAAGAACCGAGGAAACTCCCGTCCGACGTGAAATACTGTACGCGATAATTCATCCGATCTGAGACATAGACGTCGCCGTTCCCGGCCGCGGCAATACCTTCCGGGTATTCGAACTGGCCGGGGCCGCTTCCCGAGGTTCCCCACTGGCCCAAGTAACTCCCCGTAAGCGTGAAATATTGGACCCGGTCGTTATAGCTATCCGCTACGTATACCCTGCCGCCGGGGGTTACCGCCAGTTCGGACGGGTCATCGAATTTACCCGCCCCTCCCCCCATACCGTCCCACTGGCCCAAATAGCTGCCGGTCGGCGTGAAATATTGGATACGGTCATTATAAGTATCGACCACGTAGACAGTCCCGCCAGGGGCCAGGAATACGTCCGCGGGGCCCTGGAATTCGCCGTTGCCGGACCCCTCGCTGCCCCACTTCCCTTCGAAATTGTAGCAGGTGCCGCACGCCCAACTCGCCGCCAGTATCGCGGCCGTTATCAACGCGGTTACCCTCATCGTAGGAACCTCCAGTCCTCCGTCTCTTATATGTCAAGCATACTACCCAAACGCCGGGAAGGTCAAATAAGACCGCCCGGCCGGAGCCGGGCGGGGATGTTTCGCGTAATCGAGTTAGTCGAACAGCGCTTTGATCCGGCCGAGGGACGCGGGCGTAATCCCGAGGCGGTTTTCGAAGTACTGGACGCGGTTGTTACCCGTATCCAGGACGTATATGTACCAATCCTGGCTGCCGGCGACGCCGCGGGGCGCCCGGAATTGCGCCGGCCCCGAACCGCCGCTTCCCATACTGCAATAAAATGCGCCGTTGCGTTGGAATACCTGGACGCGGTCGTTGCCCGTATCCGCGATGAAAACCCTTGCGTATTCGGGGACGAAAGCGCCGCCGGGCGTATTGAACTGGTCGTCCCCGGAGCCGTACGAGCCCCACATCCCCAGGAAATCGCCCGTAACGGTGTAGCACTGGATCCGGTTATTACCGGTATCGACCACGAAGACGCGGCCGTCGTTTCCGATGGTAATCCCCTCCGGCCCGTCGAACTGTTTTAGGCCGGAACCGGGAGCGCCCCACTTGCCGAGGAAACTCCCCGTCGACGTGAAGTACTGGACGCGGTCGTTGCCGGTGTCGGCCACGTAAACGTCGCCGGCCGGGGAAAACGTCAGGCCGGCCGGGCTCCGGAACTGGCCGTTCCCGCCGCCCTCCGAGCCCCATGACCCGAGGAAAGAACCGCTCGCGGAGAAATATTGGACGCGGTGGTTGCCGGTATCCGCCACGAAAATACGGCCGCCCGAGGATACGGCTATCCCCTTCGGATTCCGGAATTGCCCCGTACCCCCGCCGAACTCTCCCCACTGCCTCAACCACAAACCGCGCCGGGTGAAGCATTGAACGCGGTGATTCCCCGTGTCCGCCACGTAAACGTCGCCGGTCCCCGTGGTCTTGGCTATCCCCCACGGTTCCCGGAACTCGCCCTGGCCGGAACCTTCCCGGCCCCACTCAAATTCGTACGTCCACGGAGAATAAGCGCCGGCGGCCGAGGCCGTCAGAACAGCTACGACCCATATTAGCTTTACCGTATTCGTTCGCGTTTTCATCTCGTCTCCCTTAAAAACGTCGACCCCTATCGACCCACCTGCGGTTATTCGAAAAGCGCTTTTATCTTCCCCAGCGACGTCGGCGCGATTTGCGTGGGCGATTCCCGGAAATACTGGATCCGGTCATTCCCCCAATCCGCGACGTAAACCAGGTCCCCGGCCGACGTCGTAGCTACGGCGATCGGACTGATGAATTGGCCGTCGGCGCTTCCGTACCACCCCCACCGGCCCAGGAAACTGCCGGCGGCGTTGAAATACTGCATGTAATGATTCCCCGTATCGGCCACGTACATCCGGCCGTCGGAGCTGAAACAAACGCCCCGGGGTCCAACGAATTCGCCGTTACCGGAACCGAACTTCCCTATTTGGCGGATAAAGCCGCCCGTCGTCGTGAAGACCTGTATACGGTGATCGCCGTTGTCCGCGACGTATATATCCCCGGCCCCGGGCGAAACGGCTATCCCGTCCGGCCATCTGAATTGCCCCGCCGCCTCTCCTTTCGACCCCCACATGCCGAGGTAACTCCCGTTCGACGTAAAATACTGCACGCGATGATTCATACACTCGGAGACGTAAACGTTGCCGTTAGAGATTGCGGTTACGCTTGCGGGATCGTAGAACTGGCCGGGGCCGCTTCCCCGCGATCCCCAGCCGCCGAGGTAACTACCGGTAAGCGTGAAGTACTGGATCCGACTGTTGTTGCTGCCATCCACTACGTATACGCGGCCCCCGGGCGTTACCGTAAGGCCCGAAGGGAATTCGAGTTCGCCGGGGCCCGAGCCGCGGCTGCCCCACTGGCCGAGGTAGCTGCCGGCCGGCGTGAAGTATTGAACGCGGTGATTCCCGGCGTCGACGACGTAGACGGTACCGTTGGGGGCAAGGAATATGTCCCCGGGGCCCTGGAATTCGCCGTTGCCGGACCCCTCGCTGCCCCACTTCCCTTCGAAATTGTAGCAGGTGCCGCACGCCCAACTCGCCGCCAGCACCGCGGCCGTTATTATCGTCGTTGCCCTCATAGTTCATACTCCCTTAATTCGCCTTCGTGTATATGTCAAGTATACTACCCGAATGGCGGAGAGGTCAAATAAAAACGCCCGGCCGGAGCCGGGCGGCGGCTTTACGCCCAATTGAGTTATTCGAACAACGCTTTAATGCTACCCAAAGAGGCGGGGACGACGGCCGCGTTCGTGCACCGGTAACGTTGTATGCGAGCGTTCCCGGCGTCCGCCACGTAAAGCTGGGGGCCGAGAGGGTTATAGGATATCCCGACCTGGCTGTTAAACTGGCCCGCTCCGCCGATAGCGCCGAGGTAGGAACCGGTAGGCGTGAAGTATTGGATCCTCAGATTATTATAATCGCTCACGTAAACGTCGCCGGTCGGGCTTATGGTCAGGGCCCACGGATAATCGAACTGGCCGGCTCCCGTACCCTTCGAACCCCACCGGCCCAAAAAAGACCCGGAAGAGCTGAAGTATTGGACGCGATAGTTGGACACGTCGGCTACGTAGACCGTACCGTCGGAAGCGACGGCTATCCCCCGCGGGGTTTTGAACTGACCGTCGCCTACTCCCTCGGAACCCCATTTGCCCAGAAAAGAACCCGTAGAGGTGAAGTACTGAATACGGTTGTTCCCGGAATCGGCCACGTAAATGTCGCCGTCCGGAGATACCGCAATACCGAAGGGTCCATCGAATTGGCCGTCCCCGGAACCGGAAGTACCCCATTTTCCCCGGAATGACCCGAGGCCGGAGAAATACTGGATCCGGTCGTTTAGGCTGTCCACGACGTAGATGTTGCCCTTGTTATTCGCCTTAACGTCCCGGGGCTGGTTGAACTGGCCGTCGCCGGTGCCACTCTCTCCCCATTGCCCTTTAGGATAGCCGTTGTCCTCGAAGTACTGTACGCGGTTGTTATTGGTATCCGCGACGTATATGTATGTATTATTGGAAGCGTAGACTCCCATCGGAAACCGGAATTGACCCGCCAACGTGCCGAAGGAGCCCCATTGAAACTCGTAAACCCATGCGGGAGAACTACCCCACGCCGCGCAGGCGAGAATAATAACGCTAATAGGGATTAACCTCATCGCCAACCTCCTTTAGTTTAAAGACCTCGCGCCTCCTCTCCAGCCGTCGAGGTCGGGGGCTTAACGCCGATTAGTAGGTAAAGACCTCTCGGGGTCCTCCGGCGGTTCGAGGCCGGGTCGGGGCCGTCGTCGAGGGAAACGTTCTCCTAAAACAATAGACGGCCGCCGGCGCCCAACGGGGCGTCGCGGCCGCGGCCTACGTCCTCGGAACGTTTTCCCTCAATCCCCGTCTCCTCCTCGGGTCGCCCTTATTCCATTTAATAATACCATCCGCGGAGCCCCCAAGGCAAAACAAAACGCCCGGCCGGGGCCGGGCGGCGGCGTTTCGCACAATCGAGTTTTAGTTTTAGTCGAACAGGGCCTTGATCCGGCCGAGCGACGTCGGCTCCACGGCGGGTTCGCTCTTGGTCCGCCGGAAGTACTGCACGCGGTAGTTGACCGAGTCCGCCACGTATAATCGTTCTCCGGGCACGACGCAGGTCAGCGCGTAGGGGAACTTGAACTCGCCGTCGCCCGAACCCTCGTTGCCCACCTTGCCGAGGAAGGACCCGGTCGGCGTGAAGAACTGGAGGCGATGGTTGAACTGGTCCGCCACCAGGACTATGTCGTTCGGGCCGATGGACACGGCGTACGGCGTGTGGAACTCGCCGTTGCCCGAGCCCATGTACCCCCAGCGGCCCAGGTAGGAACCGCTGCTCGTGAAGTATTGGATTCGGTGATTGCCGGAATCGGCCACGTAGATATGGCCGCGGGAGTTGATGGCGAGGCCCGAAGGCTCCTTGAACTCGCCGGCCCCGGCGCCGCTAACGCCCCACATCCCAAGGTAGGACCCCGTGGGCGTGAAATACTGCACGCGATGATTATCGGCGTCGGCCACGTAAATCACGCTGAAGGACGAAACGGCGACGTCGATGGCCTTCTTGAACTGGCCCTTGCCGGTGCCCTTCGACCCCCATTTGCCGATGAAGGAACCGTTCGAGTTGAAGTACTGCACCCGGTAGTTACCCTCGTCGGCCACGTACACGACGCCGTTGGCGGCCACGTCCACGTCCACCGGGTCGTCGAACTGGCCGTCGGCCCGGCCGGGCTTACCCCATTTTCCCAAAAAAGAACCGACCGATCCAAAGAATTGGATACGGTCGTTATCGGTATCGGCTACGTATATCCTATCGTTCGGGCCCGGCGCAATCCCTTCGGGATGACCGAACTCGCCGTTACCCGTGCCCTTTACTCCCCATTGTCCTTCGTATTCCCATAACGCCGACGCGCCGCCGATTCCCACCAGCGCCACGCAAGCGGCCACCACCACGCCGCGCATCGTTATCACCATCCGCCGGTTTAACCCCGGCCCCCCGTATGGCATATGTATATTTTAATTTTACCCGATTTTAAAGCGCGAGTCAATAGATAAAGGTCGCCTCGGCGTCAAAGGTTACTGCCGGGCGTCTCCTCCAGCATGGTATACATCTTCGCCAGGACCTCGCCGTCGAGCGCCAGCTCGAAGTGGTCGAGGTCGAAGTAGAACACCCGGGCGCGGGGGTCCTCGTCGTACGGCCCCACGGCCGACGGGACCGTGACGATGCCGTCGCCGAAGTCCAGCGGCCCCTCCCCCATGTAGTTGTCGTACGCGTTGCCCGCGAAGACGTAAACCGGCGGCCGCTTGTACGACTCCTCCACGGCCCGGCGCCGCCCCTCCTCCAGCCAGTTCACGAAGTCGCTGTTCTCCTTGAGTTCCAGGAGCGCCGGGCTGCCGTAGTCACGGCCGTCCTCTTTGAGGCTGCCGTAATTGGGCGTCGCGATGAGGAAGAGTTTGGTGACGTCGTACTGGTAGCGCAAGCGCTTCATCTCGAAGTTCGACACGTTGTAGTAGCCGTTCCAGTGGTAATCGTCCATCATATCCTTATAGGGAAGTTGATAATTCTCGCGGCCCGGCTGGCCCGATTCGACGTAATAGCGACAGATAAGGCCGCCGACGCTGTGGCCCACCAGTATGACCTCCCGCTTGATGAACTTTTCCTTGGTCCACTTGATAACGCGGGCCAGGTCGTAGGCCTGGAACTCGATGGGGCGGTTGCGCGAATCCGGGTAGGAGTAGGTCACGACGTCGTAGCCGAGGTCGGCTAGACCCTGGGCGTGCCCCACCGCGGAGACGTTCCGCTGTTCGGAATAAATGAATCCGGCGAACACCTCCACCTCGCCGTGCACCCGCCAGAAATAAATGTCGGACGTTCCCATGCCGTGCACCAGAATCACGGGCGGGCCGTCGTAGTCGGGGCTGTCGAAGTATTTTATCCGGATGGGGTACACGCCGTATCCGCCGTGCACGCCGAACGTGACCTCGCGATAGTCGCCGCCGACGCCGGCGAAGAGGCGGTCCTCCGGCAGGGTCGGGTCGACGCGGGTTCCCATCGCGACCAGCATGAATACGCCGACCAGCAGTATGGGGAGCGACGCGGCGTCCCGCATTACTACGTGCTTCGCTTTGGGATGGGTTCTCATAATTCCTCGCCGTATAGTGGTTTTCCGTCGCCTTCGTAAATAGCGGCCAGCTCCGGGCCGTAGTCCCGGCCTTCGCCGTAAATGACGAGCGGCGGCATTACCGCCGTTTCGCGCGATCCGCCCGCCCGCGCGGCCCCCAGAACCAGGTTCGCCGCTTCCGCCGCCGCCGGCTGGACGAAGCGCAGCCGTTCCATGCGCAATCCGGCGTTCGCCGCCGCGGCCATTATCTCGGGCAATCGTCGCGGCTGGTGGATGAAATAGAAGCGGCCTCCGGGCCGAAGCGCCGCGGCCGCCGCCCGGGCGAGTTCATCCAGCGTGAGCGTCAATTCGTGCCGGGCCGCGGCCTTTCCCGGGGAGGGATTGACGCGGCCTCCGCCCGCTTCCCGGAACGGCGGGTTGGCGCACACGACGTCAAAACTCCCGGCCAGATCGGGCGGGAGTTCTCGCAGATCGGCCTCCCGCACCGAGACCAGGGCCTCGGCGCCGTTGGCGATGACGTTGGCCCGGGCGAGCGCCGCGAGGGCCGGTTGCAGTTCGACGCCCAGTACGTCGCGGGCCCCGCGACATCGGGCGAGGGCCAGAGCCACGACCCCCACGCCGCAGCCGGCGTCCAGTATCCGTTCCCCGGGGGAGAATTCCACCCACCACGCCAGCAGCACGGAGTCGAGCGAGAAGCGATACCCGTCGGTCGGCTGCGTCAGCGTCAGGCGGCCGCCGAAGAGTTCGCACTGGTCCGTGGCGCCCGGGGGGAAGTCCTCAGGGCCGGACGATAACGCCGTCTTCCCCGGAGGGCTCCCGGGGCACGAGTTTGGCGGCGAGTTTCTCATTGAGTAAGCGGTCGTACACGGCGGCCGGCCTCTCCGGCGCCGCCCCGCCCGCCGACGCGGCGGCCGTTATGGCCTCCCGCACTTCGTCGGCCGATACTTCTATCTTCTCCCGGCGGGCGAGTTCCCGCACGACGAAATACTGGCCCAGGTCGCGGCGGGCCTCTTCCAGCCGCTCCTGCCGGGTCTTCTCGTCCAATTCCCCGCTCTCGCCTTCCTCGATGAAGGTGGCCAGGAAGGAATCGTCCATGGGAACCTTCGCCCGGGCCAGGACGTCTTCGATAAAGCGCCGGTACGCGGCCACGTACGATATCTGCTCCGCCCGGGCCTCGAGGCGGGTACGGAACCTGGCGCGTAGAGATTCCAGATCGTCCTCGCCGACGTCGCGGGCGAAATCGTCGTTCAGGTCCGGCGGTATCTTCTTCTTGACCTCGGAGACCTCCACCGGCACTTCGGCCTTCGTCCCGGCGTGCCGGGGCGACGGGTAATCGGCCGGGTACTCTATTACGAGGTCAAAGGAATCACCGGCCTTCTTACCCATGACCTGCCGGGCGAACGGGTCGTCGGCGTCTACGCTCGCCCACACGCCGACCGTCTGTTGGGAAAAGCCCTCCGGCGCCTCGTCGATGAAACGGAGGATGACGAGTTCGCCGTCGAGGCTGGCCCGCTCGCCGACGGGCTCGAGGCGGGCGTTGGCCTGGCGCATGTTCTCGAGGGCCCGGTCCACGTCGTCATCCTTGACCTCGTGGCGTTCGCGTTTTACGGCGAACTTGGAGTAATCGGGCAATTCTATCTCCGGGAAGACGGCGACCTCAGCCTTGAACTCGATGGGGCCGTCAACGGCCGCGGCCGTGACCTCGTAGCGGGGCGTGTCCACGACGTCGATGCCCAGCTCGTTCGCCGCCCGGTCGAACGCCACCGGGACTAGATCGTCTATCACCGTCTGGAGAACGTGCTCCGCGTACTTACGCTGGAGGATGCGCCGCGGCGTTTTGCCCTTCCGGAATCCGGGCATTTTGACGGTGCGGGCCAACTCGGCGTAGGTCCTGTCGGCCTGGGCGCGGACTTCCTCGGCCGGGATCTCGACCTCGAGACGGACGGTGTTTTCTCCGATTTTCGTAAATTCTGCCATATGACTACCTTTAAATTAAAAATCTGCGAGAGGCGGGATTCGAACCCGCACAGCCGGAGGCCACTGGATCCTAAATCCAGCGCGTCTGCCAGTTCCGCCACTCTCGCGCCGTATGCCGGTCGGCTGACCGGACCGTTTTGATACATTTTAACATTTTCCGCCGGAAATCTAAACCTCTTAAAATGGTTCCGAAGGGGGCAAAAAACGCTACGGGAGGCGCCGGCCCGATTAATCGACTACGAAACGGCGGCCTCCGGGGCCGTCGTTCCGAATATAGAACCGTACGCGTGATTCGAAGTGGCGTCGGGTGTTACCACGGTGGGGCCGGCATTCGTGTCGGCCGTAAGTACCGCCGGTCAGGCAAGAATGCCTGCCCCACCGCGACACCTAACGGCACATGAGTAATCGGAAACGGCGGCCTACGCCCTTGCGCTTTAAGGGAAAAAAACCGGCATTTCCTCCCTTGTTAATTTTGAATTTGATTTACTTTGGGAAATATGTTAGTTTTTACGTCAATTCCTTCTATTCCCCCGTTCATTATGGCGGCCCGGGCCGGCCGGGCCTCTAAATAGTTGCGCACAGGAGGTACCATGGCCCAACGATACCTATTCACTTCCGAAAGCGTCACGGAAGGGCACCCGGATAAAGTCGCCGACCAGATCTCCGACGCTATACTCGACCACATCTTCGCACAGGATAAATTCGGCCGCGTCGCCTGCGAGACCACCGTCAACACCGGCCTGGCGCTGGTATGCGGCGAAATTACGACCGAATGTTACGTCGACATCCCCAAGACGGTCCGCCAGACCATAAAGGAAATAGGATACACCGACGCCGAATACGGCTTCGACTCCAACACCTGCGCGGTCCTTACCTCCATCGACGAGCAATCCCCCGACATCGCCGTCGGCGTCCTCCCCACCGACGCCCGGGAACAGGGCGCCGGCGACCAGGGCATGATGTTCGGCTTCGCCGTGGACCAGACGCCCGAGCTGATGCCCTTCCCCATCATGTACGCCCACAAGCTCGTGCGGCGGTTGGCGGCCGTCCGGCACGACGGCACGCTGCCCTGGCTCCGGCCCGACGGCAAGTCGCAGGTTACGGCGGAATACGTGGACGACAAACCCGTGCGCGTGGACGCCGTGGTCATCGCGTGCCAGCACCACCCCGAGGTATCCTCCGAAGAAATTCGGGAATCCATACTCGAGCACGTCGTCCGGCCCATCATCCCGGCCGAGATGCTCGACGACAACACCAAATACTTCGTAAACCCGACCGGCCGTTTCGTCCTGGGCGGCCCCCAGGCCGACGCCGGCCTCACCGGCCGCAAGATAATCGTCGACACCTACGGCGGCATGGGGCGGCACGGCGGCGGTTGCTTCTCGGGCAAGGACCCCTCCAAGGTCGACCGCTCCAGCGCTTACATGATGCGCCACGTCGCCAAGAACGTCGTGGCCTCCGGCATCGCGACGCGCTGCGAACTCGAGGTCGCCTACGCCATCGGCGTGGCCGAGCCCGTATCCGTGGCCGTAGAGACCTTCGGCACCGGTAAAATAGACGACGAGAAAACCGCCAATATCGTGCGGGACCTCTTCGACCTGCGCCCCGCGGCCGTTATAGATTACCTCGAGCTGCGGCGGCCGATATACAAGCAGACCGCGGCCTACGGCCACTTCGGCCGCGACGAAGACGGTTTCACCTGGGAAAAAACCCACCGCGCCGACGAACTTCGCGCCGCCGCCGGACTCTAAACGCGAGGAGCCAAGATGCCCAGCGACGTTAAAGACCGCAAACTCGCCCCGCAAGGGAAGAATAAAATCGAATGGGCCGACCGGCACATGCCGGTTCTCACGCTCATCCGCGAACGCTTCGAACGCGACAAGCCGCTCCAGGGCCAGCGCCTGAGCGCCTGCCTCCACGTCACCACGGAGACGGCGAACCTGGCCCGGACGCTCAAGGCGGGCGGGGCCGAGGTTACGCTTTGCGCCTCGAACCCCCTCTCGACCTCGGACGACGTCGCGGCCTCGCTGGCCGAGGACTTCGGCATTTCCGTCTTCGCCGTCTACGGCGCCGACCGGGACCTCTACTACCAGCACATCAACCAGGCCCTCGACGTCAAGCCGACGATAACGATGGACGACGGCGCCGACCTCGTGTCCACCGTCCACACCGACCGGCGGGAGCTCTTGGAGCACATCCGCGGCGGCACCGAGGAGACGACCACCGGCGTCATCCGCCTCCGGGCGATGGCCCAGAAGGGCGACCTGGCCTACCCCATCATCGCGGTCAACGACGCCCGCACCAAGCACCTCTTCGACAACCGCTACGGCACCGGCCAGTCCACCGTGGACGGCATCCTCCGCGCCACCAACATGCTGTTCGCGGGTTCCACCGTGGTCGTGGCGGGCTACGGATGGTGCGGCCGGGGCTTCGCGATGCGGGCCCGCGGCATGGGGGCCCACGTCATCGTTACGGAAGTCGACCCCGTGCGCGCCCTCGAGGCCCAGATGGACGGCCACCGCGTCATGGCGATGGAGCAGGCCGCGCCCATGGGCGACCTCTTCTGCACCCTCACGGGCGACATTCACGTCCTGCGGGCCGAGCACTTCGAGCTCATGAAGGACGGCGCCATCGTCGCCAACTCCGGCCACTTCAACGTCGAGATAGACCTGGAATCGCTCACGAAGATGGCCAAGTCGACCCGGACCGTCCGGCCCAACGTCGTGGAGTTCGTGCTGCCCGACGACCGCTGCATCTTCGTGCTGGCGGAAGGGCGCCTCGTGAACCTGGCGGCGGCGGAGGGGCACCCGGCGACGGTCATGGACATGTCCTTCGCCAACCAGGCCCTGGGCGCCGCGTACCTGAGCCGGAAGGCCGACTCTCTGGAGAAGAACGTTTACGCCGTCCCTCAGGACATCGACGACGAGGTCGCGGCCCTCAAGCTCCGGGCGATGGGCGTCAATATCGACGTCCTCACGGAGGAGCAGGCCGAATACCTGGCCTCGTGGCACATCGGGACCTAGGCGACCAATACTCTCGAACTCTCAAAGGCGGGTTGACGACCCGCCTTTATTTTGTATAATGGAGGGGCGATGGCGGGGACGAAACCATGCCGAGTGTCAACGTCCACAGTCTGACGCGACGCGTCGATAGCGCCGGCCGTTTCGAAGTTTTTCGCAAACTGAAGGTCGCGCGGGTTCACCCGGATCTGCTCCGGGAAATCGACGGCATTCTGTACGACTACGCCCGCCACGAGGCCGACCGGGCGACCCGGGAATGGTACGCGGCCCGGAGCGAGGACGGCCTTTCCACCTCCGACCTCGCCAACCTCACGCTGATGCATTACGAGAAAGCTTTGCGCAAATTGCGCCCCAATTTCGAACTCGAATTCATCTCCGGCGGAGCCGAGAAGCACAGCCGCTACCGCGGCGTAAAGCACTTCCTGCGGTGGCTTTCCCGCCAGCGCGAAATGAGGCCGCGGGCGCTCAAGGTGTCCTTCGTGTCGGACTCCACCAGCGTGCTGGTGCAGCTGCGAAACTCCCCTACCGCGGACCGCTCGTACATCTGGGCGGCGGGCTCGGAATACGGGCCGCTCGAGACGCTGTTCAACTCCCTGAGCGACGCGCTGCGGCGGGCGGCCGGGAAGGGCGCGTGGCTGCGGTCGTGGCCCACCGGCCTTATGACCTCGAGCGTCGTCGCGCTGTTGTGCGCGGCGGGCATCGCCTTTCGGCTCCACGGCCACCCCTGGCCCACGGTACTCAGCGCCGCGGTGGCGGTCGACTTCGGCCTGGGGATGGGCCTCGTATTCCTCTTCCGGCAGGCCTGGCCCGCCGTGGTCTTCGACTTCCCGGGCGTCGACGTCGGCGGGAAGCGCCTGCGTTTCGCCCTGCGGGCGTGCTACGCGGTCCTGGGAACCGGCCTGGCGCTCGCGGGCGCTTGGGCCATACTGACCACCTTCGTACGGTTCGTGTGGTGAAACGGACGCTGGCAGTCCTGGGCCGGGCGGCGCGGGCGGTATGGCGCCTCTCGTGGGCGGTCACCCGCTGGTGCGGCCGGCGCGTCGCGGCCTTGGCCCGTTACCTGTGGACGCGGCCTCGCCGGACCAAACTCAAGGGGGCCGCGGCGGCGGTCGCGTCCGTCGTCCTAGTTCTCACTCCTTTCGACAAGGGCGACGCCGGCGTCGTCCTCCTTCCCACCGACGGCTCCGAGGTCACGGTTCCCCACACCCTCCTCGACGGCAAACTCTACAAACTCACCGTAAGCGGCACCTACGTCGGCGCCGGCGACGGCCGGCGCTACGACGCCGAATACGTCACCGAGAGCGACCCCTTCGACACGCCCCGCTCGTCCATCGTCATAGACGACCGCCTCGCGACCGCGGACGTCAAAGACGAGGCCAACCACCGTTATACCTACTACGTGGCGGGCCGCGGGAAGGCGGTGCGCCTGCGCGTATCGGACCGCCTCATCGCCGGCGGCCCCGAGGGCGGCTACTTCGACAACGAGGGTTTCCTGGAGGTCACGCTGGAGGAGGCGGACTTCCGCTTCCTCGTCGACGACGACCCGGCCTGCCTCTGCCTGTCCACGGTCTTCCGCTATACGCTGGACCCGCCGCCGCGGCCGGGGGACGTCGTCCGGTTGGAGGTATTCCGGCACACGGACGACGGGAAGGGCGAGAAGGTGTTCGAGGCCGCGAGCGACGGATACGTCGACCCGGCCCAGGGGTACCCCATGCGACTGGGCAAGGACCCCGTCAACAAATTCACCTGGCTCAACGTGGCCAACGTCGGACCCGGGGCTTTCAAGCCGCTGCCGCCGGGCCTCTACGACGCGCGCCTCTCGGTGCGCTCCGGCAAGGACGTGTACTACGCCTTCCCGCCGGACGTGTCGGCCGGCCACCTGACGGTCGCCGTTCTGCCGGCCTCGTCCGACCCGCGGTTCAATCCTCAACCCATAATCGCGAAGGACGAGGAGGGCGAGAACGCGTTCCCCTACTACAGCCTGGGCACCCCCCAACCGATACTGGGGCCGATAAAGGGCGTCGAGAACATTTACGTCGAGGGCGAGACGTACGAACGGCCGGGCTTCCTCTACTACTCGCCGCCGGGCGAGAGCGGCGAGGCCGTCGCCTCCGGCGCGGTCTATTACGTCAAGCGGACCCTCAACCTCGCACTGGCCACGCTGGGGGAATGCGACACGTCGTACGAGTACACGCCGCGGCGGAACATCTGGGGGGTTTACGACGACGACATGGTGGCCTGCGTGGCGGAGTTCCGGCGGCGCTTCCCGTACGACACGACGGCGGAGGAACGCATCCTCGACGGCGTGGACAACCTGCCGCCCGGCCGCGGTTACGCCGCGACCGAAGAGGACCTGGGCCGGATAATCGGGCCCGCCCTCATCGAGCACGCCCTCTACCTCAAGTTCAAAATCGAAGGCGTGCCGGTGGAGCTGCCGCTCCGCGAGTTCGACAACTTCCAGGCCTACAACGAGAGCGACCCCTACCACAGTCTCTACCACACGTTCTGGGAAGTGGGCCGCCGCGTCAACGCCGAGAAGCGCCGCTACAGCCCGCCGCCGACGTCCGGGGACCCGGTGCCCGGCAAGAAGTACGACCCCTCGGACGCCGACTTCGTGGCGTTCATGATGGCTATCTCGTACCAGGAGTGCGGCTTCGCGCACGCGCTGGCCGACGGCCCCTGCTACCGGGTGGGCCGCGGCCGCGGCTCCGCCACCGGATACATGCAGTGCACGGCGGACCTCATCCACGGGACGAACTACAAGATAACGTTCCCGACGGAAGGCGGCCTGGTGGCGACCCGCATGAACCGCCTGCCCTACAACTCCCGCTACGCGGTGCGGAACGTGGCCCGATTCAACATAGAAATAGGCGCGCAATTCCTGCGGGAGATGATCGACCAGGCCAACTCCCGGTCGTACGGCAAGGACTTCGCCCGGGCGACGTCGGGCGACGGCTGCCTGTCGTGGGGGACGGAGAAGGGTCGCGTCAACCGCGTCAAGCTGGCGAGCGCGATGTACAACGCGGGCCCCGGGTCCGTGAAGGTCATGATAACGGAGATCTACGACGACCCGACGACGGCTGCGACCAACGAGGGCGTCGATTACTTCCTGAACGATTGCGAGGGGGACATGACGCCGTTTCTGGCGCGCTTCCGCGAGGACCTCTACGAGTATTCCCGGGGTCGGAAACGTTTCCCCATTCAGAAAAAGGGAGCGGCGGGCACCGAGCGCGTGGAGAAGCTAATCCGCTGGCTGGGGCCCTTCTGGCATAAAAAGAAAGAGGGGATAAGCTGGCCGGAAGCGGCGTTGATGAAACTCGACCGGGAGGTCATCTCGTACGTCGATTGCCTGGCGGCCAACTATAAATTCTTCCGCCGCAACGACGACTACTACTTCAAAACCCGCAACTTCTACGGCCTGCAGTTGCGGCGCAAGCGGGTCGAATCCCTCGCCTCCGTCATCAGGGCCCCCCGGGGCCTGCGCCGCAGGCCCGAAGAGCCGGCGTCCCCCGAATAAACTAGGTTAACGCGGGCCGGCGAGCGCGGCGGCGCCCGTGGGCTCGAGCGCGTAGCGTTCGCGGGCGCGGAAGTCCAGCGTCTCGTCGAGCGCTATTTCGTGTCCGCGCTTCACGACGACGTGGTGCCGCCCCGTGGGCACGGCCACGTTCGAAGCCGGTACGTCCGCGACGTAGTTCCCGTCCACGAAGACGCGGCCGCCGTCCCCCCGCACGGTGAGGGCGGCGTACGGCTCCCCCCGGGCGACGAGGTTATCAACCTTATCCGACTCGAGTTCGCCCGCGAGTTCCAGCGCCACGTTGGTGGACGCGACGTGGGCGGGTTCGGCGTACTCGTACTTGGGCAGGCGACCTACGCCCCAGCGCACGCCGTATATGACGGCGACGGCGAGCGCGACGCCCGCCACGGTGATGAGTATAACGTTACGGGGCCGGCGCAGGCGGTGGCTGACGCGCCGCTGCCGTATCTCGTAGCCGGGCCGGAGCTCCTCCTCCAGGCCCGACGAACCGGCGGCCCGGCCCGGCGAGCCGGCGGTTCGACCGGCCGGCGCTTCCTTCCCGCGGGTGCTCTCCCGCGTGGCCGCCAGCGTCTCCTCGAAGTACGTCGGCTTGCGCTCGGCGGGTTGGCCTATGTCGTAGACCTCTATCTGGACGCCGTCGGGAACGTCGCCCTGGCCCAACGCTTCGTCACACGCGCTGCACCGTTCGGCGTCGTCCGCGTTATCCGCCCCGCAGTTATTGCACTTGATCGTCATTTCACAGGTTACCCCTGGGCCCCGGCCGCGCCTACCCTCTCCGCGGCCCGGGCGAAACACTTCAACACGTCCAACGCCGCCTCTTCGGCCGGGACGTCCTCGGCCAGCTCGAGCGTAACGTACGTCTTGCCGCGCCGCCCCACGCGAACGTCCACGCCCGTCACGACGCCGGGGGCTTCCGCGTCCGCCACGGCCTCGAAACGGCCCGGCTCGAACTCGAGCGTCAGGTCGCCGGCGCCGACGGAGACCGCGGCCGCGCCCGCCCGGCCGCCCCACAGGCTCACCCGCCGCACGACGAGGAGGCGCGACAGCTCGTCGGGCACGGGGCCGAAACGGTCCCGCAACTCCTCCGCCAAGGCCGATACCTCCCGGTCGTCCCGGGCCTCGCTCAAGCGGCGATAGATGCCGAGGCGCTGCCTTTCGTCCGCAATATACGACGCGGGTATCAGCGCGTCAAGCTCCAATCGCACCGTGACCTCGGCCTCGGCCGCCGGTTCCTCCCCCTTCAGGCGGGCCACCTCGGCGGCGAGGATGCGGGTGTAGAGGTCCAGCCCCACGGCCGCCACGGCGCCGCTCTGCTCCGGCCCCAGCATGTTCCCGGCCCCCCGGATCTCGAGGTCGCGCATCGCCAGGCGAAAGCCGGAGCCGAGTTCGGTCGCGTCGCGCAGGGCCTGGAGGCGCTGGCGGGCGGCGTCGGTCAGGGCGTGGCTGGGGGGCGTTAGGAGGTAGGCGTAGGCCCGGGCGTGGGACCGGCCCACGCGGCCGCGGAGCTGGTGGAGCTGGCTCAGGCCGAAGGTGTCGGCGCGGTTGACGATTATGGTGTTGACGTTCGGGAAGTCGAGGCCCGCCTCGATGATGGCCGAGGACACCAACACGTCGAACCGGCCGCCGGCGAAGTCGTGCATGATGCGCTCGAGCTCGCTCTCCTTGAGCTGGCCGTGGGCGACGCCGAAGCGCGCCTCGGGCACCAGGCCCGCCAGGTACTCCGCCACGCCGACTATCGTCTTCACGCGGTTGTGGACGAAGAAGACCTGGCCCCCCCGGCCGAGCTCCCGCGTTATCGCGTCTATGACCAGGTCCTCGTCGAAGGGGGCGACGACGGTGTGGATGGGCAGGCGCTCGAGCGGCGCGGTCCCGATGAGCGAGAGGTCGCGCAGGCCGGCCATGGCCATGTGGAGCGTCCGCGGGATGGGCGTGGCCGTCAGCGTCAACACGTCCACGAGCTTCCGCAGTTCCTTGATCCGCTCCTTGTGGGCGACGCCGAAGTGCTGTTCCTCGTCGACGACCAGCAGGCCCAGGTCGGCGAAGGACACGTCGCGGGACAGGAGACGGTGCGTGCCGATGACGACGTCCACCGCGCCGGAGGCGAGGCCCGCGGCTATCTCTTTCTGCTCGGCGGCCTTCTTGAACCGGCTGAGCATCTCGACGCGCACGGCGAAGGGCGCCAGGCGCTCCCGGAAGGTCGCGTAGTGCTGGTCGGCCAGGATGGTGGTGGGGACGAGGACCGCCACCTGCTTGCCGTCGGCGACGGCGCGCAGGGCCGCCCGCACGGCGACCTCGGTCTTGCCGAAGCCGACGTCGCCGCAGACCAGCCTGTCCATCGGCTTCTCGGCCGCCATGTCGCCGGCGACCTCGTCGATGGCGCGGAGCTGGTCGGGCGTCTCCGGATAGGGGAAGGTCTCGGCCAGCTCCTCGTCCCAGTTCGGGTCGCCGCGGAACGAGTGGCCGGCGCGGGCCGTCCGGGCCGCGTATATCTCTACCAATTGGCGGGCCAGCTTCTCGGCGGACTTCTTCGCCTTGGCCCGGGCCTTGCGCCAGGCGGCCCCGCCGAGGCGGTCCAGCGGCCGGGAGGCCGGGTCGCCCCCCACGTATTTATAAACCACGCCCAGGTTGTACACCGGGACGTAGAGGCGGTCGCCGTCGGCGTAGGTCAGCGTGATGAATTCCTCGCGGTGCTCGCCCACGGGAATGGCGGCCAGCCCCTCGAAGCGCCCCACGCCGTGGTCGGCGTGGACGACGAGGTCGCCGGGCTTGAGGTCGAAGGCCGAATTTATCTTCGTAGCCTCGTCGCCCACCTCGAAGCGCGGCAGCCGGCCCCGCCGCCGTACGGAGGGCCGGCGGCCCAGGACCTGCCACGCCGGGAAGACGGCCAGTTTGAGGTCGTCCCAGACGAAGCCTCGCCGGCTCCCCCGCACGTCGTAGCGGACGTCGAGGTCCTCGGCATGGGCCAAGGCTATCTCGCGGAAGCGCTCGCCCTGGTCGGGCCGGTCCACGTGGACGACGACGTCGCCCCGGCGGCCAAGCCTTCGGGCCTCGTCGGCGAAGACGTCGAGGCGACCCGTAACGTGGTCCACGTCCCGCGAACGGAAGTTGGCCCCGCGGCCTTCGGGGCCGGGCTGGATAGTAAGCACGGTCCCGCCGTCCGCACCGAAGGCGGCCAGCAGTTCGTCGCAGGACCGGAAGAGCTCTTCCGGCCGGGGGAAGGGGAAACCGCCCTCCCCGGCGGCCACGGTGACGGCGCCGGCGGCCGCGACGCCCTCCGGGTCGTACACGACGAGCAACGGTTTCTCGGGGAAGTAGTCGAAGAGCGCCGCCGTCTCTTCGTAGAGGAAGGGCAGGAGGTTCTCGACGCCGTCGAAGTAGCGATAGAGGTCCAGCGCCTCGTACGCCTCCTGGGCCACGTCCTCGCCGAAGCGCTCCCGGATGACGCGGACGGCCCGGGCCACGCGATCCGGCGAGAGGACCACTTCCCGGGCGGGAGGGAGGACGAGTTCGGCGAGTTCGGCGCCGCGGCGCTGCGTCGCCACGTCGAAACCCCGGATGGACTCCGCCGTATCGCCGAAGAACTCGACGCGGGCGGGCCGCTCGGCCCCGGCCGGGAAGACGTCGAGTAGGGCGCCGCGCCGGGCGAACTGCGCGGGCCCCTCCACCATCCCCACGCGCTCGTAGCCGCGCCAGGGCAGGTCGGCCTCCAGGGAAGCGAGGTCGAGGGCGTCGCCGGGCGCGATGCGGACGGCGGCGCGGCGTAAGTCCTTCGGGGGCGGCAGGCGGCGGCCCAGCGTGGCCGCGGAAGTCACGGCCCAGGCGCCGGGGGCGTCCAGCGAGAGGAGCGTTTTGATGCGGCCGGCCGCGGCCGCGGGCCCAGGCGAGACGGGCCGGAGCGGCACCACGCCGTACGGCTCGAGGAGGAGCGCGCCGTCGCCGCCGTAGCTCCGCGCGTCGGCGGCGAAGGCCTCCGCCGCTTCGGGCGAGGCCAGGACGGTCAGGACGGGCCGGCCGAGTTCGCGGCGCAGGGCGGCGGTGAAGAGGGCGGCGGCCCCGGCCGCGAGGCCCCCCACCGGCACGGCCTCGGCCGGACGTGCGCGCACGGCCTCCGCGACCTCCCGGAAGACCGGGTGGCGGGCGACGCGCTCGAGGTAAAAATTATCGGCGGCGGCCTGCATAGGGTAACCTTTTATTATAAGATATTTCGGCGCCCGGCGGGCCGGAATTATTTGCCGGGCGGCGGCTCGTCGTATCATCCTTAGGCTTGACTGGCAAGGCCGTTATGTTATCCTTGCGGCAATATGACGGTGATGAAGCGTCGAATCGCGAAGAATACTACCGCCCTCTTCGCCACCCGGATTATCAACCAGGTGGCGGGATTTTTACTGATAGTCTACGCCTCCCGGCGGCTAGGGGTCGAGGACTTCGGCAAGTATTCGTTCGTCGTGGCCTTCTACCTGGTCTTCGAGCTGGTGTCCTTCTTCGGCCTGCAGAACTTCCTGCCCCGCGAGATAGGCCGGAACCGGGAGGACGCCGGCAAGTACTTCGTGCACGCCGCGCTGCTCGTGGGCGCCGTCGCGCTGCTGCTCGTGGGCGCCATGAACGGCGTCGCCGCGGCCTACGGCCTCGCCCGCGACACGTACCTCGCCGCGGTCGTGGCGTCGTTCGCGCTGGTCCCGGCGTCTTTGGGGGCGGCGGCCGAGTCGTCCTTTATCGGCATCGAGAAGGCCGAGTTCATCACGCTCTTCACCTTCATCAAACGGGTCCTCATCACCGGCCTGAGCATCCTCGTACTGTGGATGGGCCACGGCGTCATCGCGCTCTTCTTCGTGCGGGCGGGGGTGGAGTTCGCGTCCGCGGCCATATCGGTGCCGATGTGCCTGTGGCAGACGCGGGGCACGCGGGTTCGATTCGACGGGGCGTTTATAGTCCGTATGCTGCGGGGCGCGCTGCCGTTCGCGGGCCTGGCGGTCCTGGCCTCGGTCTACTGGCGGCTGGACGTGCTGCTTCTCCAGCGGCTGGTGGGGCCGACGGAGGTGGGCATATATTCCGCGTCGTACCGGCTGATGTTCCTGTTGACGCTCGTGCCGGAATCGTTCATGAACGCGGTGTACCCCAACCTCTCGCGGGCGTGGCGGGAGGACAGGCCGCGCTTCACTCGGTTGGCCGAACGATCCATGCGGTACATGGTAGCGTTGGCGCTGCCGGCGGCCGCCGGGGCGTACGTGCTGGCGGACCCGGTCGTCATGCTGGTTTACGAGACCGATTTCGCCCGCTCGGTGGCGGTGTTCTCCCTTCTTATCTTCGGCGTCGTTCCGATATACATGAACAACGTCTTCTACCGGGCGCTCTTCGCGGCGGAACAGCAGCTTAAGAGCGTACTCATCCTGGTAGTCAACATCGTCGTGATGGCGGGGGCCTGCCTGTTGCTCATCCCGCGGTGGGGAGCGGTGGGCGCGGCGGCGGCGCTTCTTATCTCGCTCGGCGTGGCCGTGGCCCAAAATTACATATACACGTTCGCGCTGGTGTACCGGAGCAAGCTGGGCGGCGCGGCGTTCCGGACCGTCGTCGCGGCGGCGGCGATGGGGGCGGCGGTGTGGCTCGTTCGGCCCCACGTCCCCTGGCCGGCTTTGCTCCTTATCGGCCCCGGCCTGTACGTACCCCTCCTCTTCCTGTTGCACGTGTTGGGCCGCGAAGACGTGGCGGCGATAAAAGAGATACTCGGCTTCGGCGGAGGCCGGCCCCCGGACCCGGCGGGCCGGAGTGAATAAAAAAATACTATACTTTCAGTAGGCTTTATGTTAGGTTGAGCTAAGGAAGTAGACTTACGCAAATGGACGAGGCTGGGATTAATTTATTCAATGGTAGCTGAAGAGAAAACGTCTCCGAGGCCTCGTTGGCTCTGGTACATAATATCGTTTATTTTACCGGTGGTCGGGTTCATTCTGGGCGTACTGTATCGCCGCAAGGACGCGCCCGATAGCCGGGATTTCGGCAAGAAAGCGACCCTCGCGGCCGTTCTGGGGGTAGTAGCCTGTATATTACTTTACGTCGTGTGGTTCGTCGTACTCGGCGCCGCCGAGTTCCTATAGGAGTAACGACCCATGAGCAACGGTGAAAAGCCCCTCGAGCCCCCCGTTCTCTGGTACATCCTCTCGTTCATTATTCCGATATTGGGGATTATCCTGGGCGCCATTTATTTGGGTAAGCCCGAACCCGAAAACAAGAAATTCGGCAAAAATTGCATCACCGCCGCGGTCAGCGCTATAGTCGTTATGGTGTGCTGCGTTATCCTGTATTTCGTATTCATATTCGGGATATTCGGGATGTCGATTTTCGGTGCTGCAATGAGCTCATAATCATTCAATAAACTTTAACCTGTACGGAGGTATGACGCATGACAAACGGTAACAAGCCGCTCGAGCCGAAGGTTCTGTGGTATATCCTTTCGTTTATTATCCCGCTGCTCGGCATCATACTCGGTATCATCTATATGCAGAAGCCCGAGCCGGAAGTCAAAGCCTTCGGTAAGAACTGCCTTATCGCGGCCATCGTCGCGGTCGTGGTTTGCATCCTCTGCTACGTAATCATGTTCGTAGTGGGGCTCGGTTCAAGCGTAATGAGTTAGGGAAACTCGACGGGCCGCCCGGCCCCAATCGCCGGGCGGCTCGCTCAAGTAATTCTACCACGGGTGCGGGGTGCAACCGGAGCCCTGTCGGCATCGGAGGCCGCGCCAGCGGTCGGATTGCGGAAAATGTCATGGTACGAACCACGGCGGCACAACCCGCCGCTTTTTTTATGCCGCCGAACGCTCAAAGACGGCGGCGCAGGGAGTTAATATAAGGCAGCCGTTTCGGAAAATCCGGATGGGAGAACGGCATTTATTTCGTTTTTACGCGGCTACGGCACGTTCGCGCCGCGAGCCGAAGGGAGCAGTAGCGCATGACAAACGGCAACGCCACTCCGAAGCCGGAGACTTTATGGATTATTTTGTCTATATTCTTCCCCTTACTCGGGTTAATCCTGGCTCTGGTATACATGTCGAAGGCCGAGCCGGAAGCCAAGGCCTTCGGCAAAAACTGCCTCATCTTCACGCTCGTGGGCCTTGTCATGGCGACCCTCGGTTGCGTTTTTCTTTTAGCCGTGGGCGTTTTCGTGTGTTAGAATTTAACGAGATGGAGACATTACCCCGCGCCGGCCGGGGTTTAATAGGCGGACGGGTGTGCTACCAATGGGGAGAAACGGCCTATGGCGAACGGCGACGCTACTCCGAAACCGGAACTTCTGTGGTACATTTTATCTTTCTTCATAACGATTCTGGGTATAATCTTCGCGATAGTGTACATGTCGAAGCCGGAGCCGGAGGCCCAAACCTTCGGGAGAAATTGCCTCATCATAACGGTAGCGAAGCTGACGATGTCGCTGGTGGGTTGTATCTTCCTGATAATCATAGGCGCTTTGGTATATATCGTTAGTTAGGAAAATACGTAGCCAGGGCGGCCGGACGAGTGTGCTACTTAAAGGGAGCTACGGCATATGGCGAACGGCAACGCTACTCCGAAACCGGAACTTCTGTGGTACATTTTATCTTACTTTATATCGACGCTGGGCATTATCTTCGCGATAGTGTACATGTCGAAGCCGGAGCCGGAGGCCAAGGTCTTCGGCAGGAACTGTCTCATCATCGCGTTGATTAGCTTACTCATGTCGGCGATCGGTTGTGTTATTATTATACTCGTCGGCGGTTTTATAGCTTATATAAGTTAGACTAATATAAGGTGGATTGCGATCGCTCGGCCGGGTGGCCGAAGGATGCGTCTTGCGGGGGATGTCTTCCGCTCCGGCGGACTAACAAACCCGAGGTTTGGGAGGGCCGCGCGTGCGCCCGGGACGCCCCCCAACGTTCAAACGATAGTCCCAAGGATGGTGCGTTATGAGTAACGGCGATAAGCCCCCCGAGCCAAAGTGGCTCTTCTACGTAATCTCTTTCATCGTGCCGCTCGCCGGTATCATCATCGGCGCCATATACCTCGGCAAGCCCGACCCCGACTGCAAGAAGTTCGGCCGGAACGCCATCATCGCGGCGGCCTCCGCCGTGGTGGCGTGCTGCCTGTGCTACGTCCTCTACTTCCTCGGCGTATTCAGCCTCGTCGGCATTTCGGGCGGCTTCTCCTCCTAGCGGCATTCCGATCTCGCGAACAAAAAAGCCGGCCCGAGGGCCGGCTTTTTAATTTCGGTTCCGGGACGTATTAGAACGTAAGGCCCAGCGAGACCGTATGCGCAGACGAGGCGGTGAACTTCTCCTCGACGTAGGCGTAATCGAAGGCCACCGTGAAGCCGCCCCGGGGCAAGAGCACCGTAGCGCCGAAGGTGGGCGCCTCGTCGCCGTAGCCGGCGCGCAGCGCCACCCGCTCGTCGACCCAGTACTCGCCGCCGCCGCGGACGCGCCAGTCCTCGTTCTCGCCGACGTCGCTTTGCACGACGAGTTGAAGCTCGGGCCAGGGCCGAACGGCCACGCCGAAGAGGCCCCGCATGGGCACCTCCTCCACGTAGTTGGGCGAAGTGACCGTATTCTCCCACCGCACCCTCGTCGCTATGTCGCGCGCGGCCGCCGCCGCCGTAAGCCATTCCCACGGCGTGACCTGCACGCCGGCGTCCAGGCCGTAACCGGAAGCGCGGCCCTCCTCGATCGCGGAGTAGTAGAGCCGTCCCGCCGCGCCGGCGTGGATCCAGTCCAGCACCACCGGCCGGCCGAAGCCGAAGACGAACATGTTCTGCGAATTCGTCAATTCCTCGGTGGGGTTCCCGGCGTAATTGGTGCCGACCAGGTCGTCCACCGTGGCGTTGGTCCAGGTTATGCCGATGCCGGCGTCGCCGATGATGGGCCGGCCGTAACCGACCTCGACGATGCGCCGGTCCATCGAAAGCGCCCGGTAGGTTGAGCTTATGTTGTCCTTATCCAGAGCCGCCAGCCCCGCCGGGTTGTAGTAGAGCGCATTGAGGCCGCCCAGCGTCACGCCGGCGCCGCCCAGTCCGAGGGTCCGGCCGTCGCCGGCCATAAGCGCGAAGGCCGCCGGGAGGCCGCCGTCGTCAGCGGCCGCGGCCGTTCCGGGCCCCGAAACGGCGGCGACAAACGCGAATACTGCTATAAATCCCCTTCTCATGCTCGGCCCCTCCCTTCCTTAGTTTAGGACGACGAATTTGCCATCCGCCGCCACGTTGCCGTCGACTTGGATTATGAAGAAGTACACGCCGTTGGCCGCGTCGATGCCGTCGTCGCGCAGGCCGTTCCAATACTCGTCGATGCGGTCGCCGGGGCCGCGGTACTCGTTATCCACGACGCGCTTGACGCGCCGCCCGGCGAAGTCGTAAACGTCCAGCGTGACGTTGCCGCCGGTCGCCAGGCCGTAGCGGAAGGTCACCCGGCCGTCCCGCTCCTGGGCGAAGGGGCTGGGGAACGCGAACGCCGGCCTCAGGTCGATGCGGCCGGCCGCCGGCGTGAGTTCTATCTCGCGCCAGGTGACGCCGCCGTCGCTGGAGTACCCCACGCCCAGATCGGTCCCGGCCCAGACCTCGGCCTCGGAGGCCGCCGTTAGCACGTTTATCTGATACCACGGCAGGCCGTCGCCCGTCCCGGCGTTGTTCCACGAATCGCCGTAGTCGCCGGTGCGGTCCACGCCGTCGTAGGTCCCCGCCCAGGCCCAGGTCCCCGCCGAGTCGAAGGCGTAAACCGTGGGCTGGGCCAGGCCGCTGCCGGCGTCGTAGTTGACCCAGGTGGCGCCGCCGTCCTCGGACTTGAAGACGCCGTGGCCGGGGCCGGAAGCGTCGGCGGGAGCCGTTCCCACCCAGACGATGTCGCGCCCGGGGGCCGGCTGGATGTCCACCACCGCGCACAGGCCGTTAACGCCGTGCTGGAGGCCGTAATAGGACCAGGTTTCGCCGTTGTCCTCGGACTTGAACGCGCCGGTTAATATATTCGCCCCCGTACTGGAATCGAGTTCCGCGGCGGCCCATATGAGGTCGCCGCGCTTGGCCAGGGAGTAAATATGGGTGCTCTCCTCGCCCGGGCCGGCGACGGGTTTGATTACCTCCCAGGTCCGGCCGTTGTCCTCGGACTTGCCGATACCGCCGTTCCAGAGGGCCACCCACACCACCCCCTCGTCGTCGATTATAACGTCCCAGGCTAGTTCGTATTCGCCGTCTACCGGAAGGCCGCCCTTGTCGGGCGCCTTGCCGTAAACGAACCAACGGCCGGCGGAGGAGTCGTAGTGCGCCAGGCCCCGGCCGTAGAAATGTGTTTCGAAAGACTCCGTTACTATCTCGATGCAGGAGGCCCAGATGTCGCCGTCGCGCGCCGCGGCCGCCACCACGTCGTCGGTGGGCGTCGTCATCTCGCCCCTGAAGTAATTGCGCCAGGTCATGCCGTAGTCGTTCGTACGGCCCAGGCCGTTGATGGTGGCGACCCACACGTCCGAGCCGTCCACGTAGATGTCCTGGATGGCTTCGGCGAGGCCCGCCTGGTCGGCCCCGGCCGAAACGACACCCGCGGCCACGTCCTCCCGGGCCGCCCACGGGCGCTTGACCGCGACGTCGCTCGCCCCGGCGGCCGCCGCGAGGAGCGCCGCGATTGCCAAAACGATTATTTTATTCTTCAAACTTAATCTCTCCTTCGGATTTACTTTCCCGACCGGCGCCGGCCTCCGCGCACTCGAGGCGCCGGGCCAAACGGCGTCTCTGCCGCGCCCGCACCGCGAAGTACGCGCCGACGTAGCACAACGCCGCCGCCGCCGTCGCGATTATCAAATTGCCTATTAAATACATATACGTCGTCCGCGAAAAAGCCCACACGTAGCCCTCGTCGCGGACCTGATCGTATATCAAACGCCAATCCGTACCGGTGAAGGCCGCGCCCAGCATGGCGGACAGGGCCCAGAAGAAGGGGGAAGTTATGGGGTTCATGATAGCCGAACCCGCCAGCGCGCCGGCCTTGTTGAAGCGGAAAATCCAGGCCAGGACGTACGCCACCGGAGCGGCCAGGCCGAAGGTGGGAAATACCCCCAGCCACACCCCGACCGCGACGCCCGACGCCACCTGATGCGGCGACGCGTTTATTCGGACGACGCGGACATATAAGAGACGGCCCAGCCGGCCCAAACGTTGCAAGAAATTCCGGGGCCGGGAGTGCCGCGACCTTTTAAACCACCGGGTACCCACGTATTATACCCTCCGGCGCGCCGTAAAGCAACTATTCCGGGAAAACGCCGAAATAGTCCTCGGGCTCGCGGCGGATGCGCTTGAAGAGCGCGTAGACCGGCTTGTAGATTTCCATGAAGACGAGCGGCAGCGCCGAGAACGCGAGCATCAACGCCCAGTCCCGGACCGACAGCGGCACGGTGTGGAATATCGGCTCCAGGAACGGGAGGTATACGACGCCCAGGTGCAGGAGTAAGGAGAAGCCGACGGCGGCCAGAAGCCACGGGTTCGAGAACGGCCCGAGCGCGAAGAAGGACCGCGTCTGGCTCCGGCAGTTCAGCGCGTGGGCGAGCTGGCTAAGCGTCAGGACCGAGAAGGCAAACGTGCGGGCGGTCGCCAGGCCCTCGTCGAAGACGTAGAGGACCAGGAGGAAGGAGCCGAGCGTCGCCGCCGCTATCATGAACCCTTGAACGGGGATGAGGCGCAGGTCGTGCCGGTCGAAGAGGAAGGCGCTCTTGGGCCGGGGCGGCTTGAGGAGCAGGCCCACCTCCGGCGGGTCTACGCCCAGCGCCAACGCCGGCGCGCCGTCGGTTATAAGGTTGACCCACAGTATCTGGATGGGCAGGAGCGGCAACGGCCAGCCGGCCAGCGTCGCGATGAACATGACGAGGATTTCGGAGGTATTGCACGACAACAGGAAGTGAATGAATTTCTTTATATTGGAATATATACTCCGCCCCTCTTCCACCGCGGCGACGATGGTCGCGAAGTTGTCGTCGGTCAGGATCATGTCCGACGCCTCTTTGGAGACGTCGGTGCCGGTGATGCCCATGGCCACGCCGATGTCGGACTCCTTGAGGGCCGGGGCGTCGTTGACGCCGTCGCCGGTCATCGCCACCACGGCGCCGCGGGCCCGCAGCGCGCGCACGACGCGGAGCTTGTGCTCGGGGGTAACCCGGGCCAGGACGCGGGCGTCCTCGAGTTCGTCGATTAACCCCTCGTCGGACAGCTCGTCGATGTCGCGCCCCGTGAGGACGGTGTTGCCCTCGCGGAGGATGTCCACTTCGCGCGCGATGGCCGCGGCGGTGGCCCGGTGGTCGCCCGTCGCCATGATGGGCGTGATGTGGGCCAGCCGGCATTTCCGCACGGCCTCGAAGACCTCGGGCCGAGGCGGGTCCTCGATGGCGACGAAGCCGGCGAAGGTCAGGTCTCGTTCGACCTCGTCGGACACTTCGAGTTCGGCCGGGAGTTCGCGCGTAGCGACGGCGATGACGCGCAGGCCCCGGGCTGCGAGGTCGGCGTTGGCGTCCTCGAGCGCGGCTCGGCTCTCGGGCGTCAGCGGCCTCGCTTCCCCGCCGTCCTCGTACGCCGAGCACAGCTCGAGAAGGATTTCCGGCGCGCCCTTGGTGAACGCGATGTGCGCGCCCTCGCGCCGGAAGACCGCCGTCATCCGCTTGCGCCGGGAATCGAAAGGCACTTCGTCCACGAACTCGTAGAGGGACACGAGTTCGGTCGGGTCCACGCCCACCGCCAGCGCGGCGTCGACGAGCGCGGCCTCGGTGGGCGTGCTGTGGGAGCCTTCCAGGTCGCAGGTCCCCGTCGTCGCGGCACCGATGAAGTCCTCGGTGCAGATGAAGGCCGACGTGAGTAGGGGCTTCAGGTCCTCGGGCGACTCGTCGCGGGCCAGCTCCCGGCCGTTGACGTAGGCCCGGCGGGCGACCATTTTATTTTGGGTTAACGTTCCCGTCTTGTCGCTGCATATGACGGAGGTCGAGCCCAGCGTCTCCACCGAGGAGAGTCGCCGGATGAGCGCGTGCCGCTTGACCATACGCTGGACGCCGAGCGCGAGCGCGATGGTAACGACGGCCGGCAGGCCCTCGGGGATGGCGGCCACGGCGAGCGACACCGCCGTCAAGAACATCTCGTGGACCGGGACGCCCCGCCATATCCCGGCGGCGAAGACAATGCCGCAGAGCGCGAGTACGGCCCAGACCAAAAACTTACCCAACCGGGCGAGGCGCTGCTGCAAGGGCGTCTGCTCTCCCCCCACCTCCTGCACCATAGCGGCGATGCGGCCCAGCTCGGTGTCCATGCCGGTCGCGACGACTACGCCGTCGCCCCGGCCGTACGTTACCACGGTCCCGGTGTAGGCCATGTTGCGGCGGTCGGCCAGCGGCATGTCCTCGTCCAGGACCTCCGGCGGGTCCTTCTCCACGGAGAGCGATTCCCCGGTCAACGCCGCCTCGTCCACTTGGAGACTGTGCCCCTCTACCAGCCGGAGGTCGGCGGGAATCCGGTCCCCCGACCGGAGGCGCACGAGGTCCCCGGGGACGACGTCGCGGGTGTCTATCTCCTCTTCCCGGCCGTCGCGCACGACGGCCGCCCGGGGGGCGGCCATCTCCCGCAGGGCCTGGAGCGATTTCTCCGCCCGGAACTCCTGGACGAAGCCGAGCACGCCGTTCAGGATAACGATGGCCAGGATGGCGCCGGCGTCCAGGAACTCGCCGAGAAAGGCCGACACGATACACGCCGCGACCAGAACGAGCACCAGGAATTCGGTGAACTGCGAAAGGAAGATTTTAAGGCCGTTTCGGGCGCCGACCTGTTCCAGCGCGTTGGCGCCGTAACGCGAGAGGCGCGCCGCGGCCTCTTCCACCGTGAGGCCCCGCCGCGTCGAGGTTTCCAGTTCCTCGGCCGCACCGGCCGGGTTAAGCGAATGCCAGAGAATGCCGGTCTTGGTTCCCATCGTTACTCGCTCGTGAACAAATACTTGATGCCGCGCATGACCGCCGGGAAGAAGCCGGCCCGGCGTTCACGGCTCAGGTCCAGATAGGTGTCGCGGATTTGATCCAGGACGTGCGCCTCGTTCTCGACGGGAGGCCGCTCGCCCCGTAGCGTCTTGGGCATACTGACCTCGGTAAGGAGCCGGTAAGTCGTGGCCTGGGACAGCTCGGCCGCCAGGGAGAGGTAGTCGTCGTCGCGCAGGAAGTGACCCCACTCGGCCACTATCGCCCGCATGCGTTCCCGGTTGGGTTTTATAACGCCGTCGAGGATTTTGACCTCGGCCGCGAGGAACGCTTCGGCCGCGGCCTTCTTCTCCTCCGGCGGGAAGGGAGAACTCTCGCTGGCGTAGTTTTCCATCAGCTTGTCCTCTATTTCGCCGACCTTCGCCCGGGCGGCGACGTTCTCGCTCAGGAGGTTGTGGAGCGGCCCGTAGGCTTTGCAAAGCGCTTCGTCGACGACCGCGCGCCGCCGGGCGACCACTACCACAAGGGCCATCATGCCGAGGCCGAAGAGCGTCCCGACGCAGAGATATGCGAGTGAGCCTAATGCGTTTCCCATCGTGTGCTCCCGAGTTGAAACGTTACGGGTTTTCGGCCTCGCGGGGCGCCGCCGCCACGGCCGCCATCGCCGCCGCGGCCACCGCCGCCACCGCCATCGCGGCCCGGCCTATTCCCAGAATCGGCACCAGCGCCGCCGCGGCCAGTACCGCGCCCGCCGCCGAGCCGAGCATATCCATTCCGTAGAGTATTCCCGCCCCGCGCTCCCCCCAAGTCCGCAGGGCCACGACGAACTGCGCCCCGCCGCAGAGGCCCGCCGCGAACGACACGCCGCCGAATACAAGGTGCACCAGAACGGCGGGGGCCCCAGGCCAGCGCGACAACAGGTAGAACACGGGCGGCAGGGCGAAGGCGATAATTATCGTATAGCCGAGGATGTCGACCAGCCGCGAGCGGCCTCGGGTCCTCGCGCCGGTTCGGGGCAATAGTCCCCCCACCGCCAGGCCGGCCATAAAGGCCCCGAAGATAAGGGCCATTTCGAGATAGGCCGCGCCGTAGACGACCTGGTATCCGAATATTATCAAGACCTCGAGCGCGGCCTCGACGAACCCCTGGCCGACGACGGCGAGGCCCACGGCCGGCCGGCCGGCGAGCCGCCGCCGCCAAATAAACCACGGCGCCGCGACCAGCACGGCGAACCCGATAATATACCATAAACTGAGGCCCCGGGCGGCAGTTAAAAGGGCCCGGCCGGCGTCGCTTGTGCGGCTCGACCAGAGCAGCAGGCCGTAGTAGAGGGCCCGCGGTTTGAAGTCGACGTTGGGCGGTTCGTCCGCCGAAACGGCCCGCTCCGCCTCGGCCCGGCGGTCCGGCGTCAGGCGGTAGCGGAAGTCCGTCTCGGTCAGGTAATCGTTGCGGATGCCGGTCCGGCCCAGCGCCCGGCCGTAGGCCGACGGCGAGGCGTCTATCGGTTCCGCCGAGGCGAGGAAGACGAATCTCTCCCCCGGCAGGGCGGCGACGTGCGGGAAGGCCGCCGCCAGCGTCGCCCGCGTCGAACTCAAAAAGGCCGATAATTCGGGGGTATAATAATTGGCGGCGCCGGGGGCGCTCACGGCCAGAAGGCCGCCGGGCGACAGGAGCGCCCGCGCGTCCCGGTAGAACTCGAGCGTGTAGTAGCGGTTGACCTGGGCGGAGGCCGGCGCCGGCATCGCGACTATTATTACGTCGGCCCCGCCGACCCCATCCCTGGCCCGCCGCCGGGCCCAGAGACGGCCGTCCCCGGCGACGTGCCGGATACGCCCTCCCGCGAGGAT
Source organism: Candidatus Zixiibacteriota bacterium (assembly GCA_050117845.1). GTDB lineage: Bacteria > RBG-13-66-14 > B26-G2 > WVWN01 > WVWN01 > WVWN01. The sequence goes on along the minus strand of JASFLY010000004.1, from coordinate 83,677 downwards.
ATCCGGGTCGTAGGTCCCGGCCGCGGCCTCGACCAGCGCGGCGTCCAGCTCGACGTACGTTATCTCCTCCACCGCCGGGTACTTGTCGAACTCGGCCGGCGCGCCCGAAAGGCCCCCGCCGAAGAGGATGACGCGCTTCGCCTCCGGCCGGAGCAGCATCGCCGGGTGGACCGTCTCCTCGGCCGAGAGGCGGTCGGGGTACGAGGCTACCAGCAGGCCGTTCTCGTATAAACTATATTGACCCGCCCGTTCCGTCGCGACGATGGCGCCGTAGGGCGACGTCCGGTACGCCAGGACCTCCTCCCCCGGGAAGGAGCGCTCGAAGAACCAGCGCTCGGTCAAGGGTCCCCGGAAGAGTATCAGCGCGACGCCGCCGGCGAAGGCCAGGGCCGCCAGCGCGACTGCGGCCCCGCGGCCCGACTTACTCTGCCCCTTACCCCGGGAAGCGGCCACGGCCGCCGCCGCGGCGCAAAAACAGAGCGCGCCGGCCGAAAGCGCCGGCGTCATCCAACGGTATAAAAGGGTCGTGAGGAGAAGGCCGGCGACGCAGGACCCGGCCGCCTCCGCGACGTACACCGTCCGGCCTTTCCCGGCCGCCGCGGCCACGAGCGCGAAGGTCGCGCCGCCGAAGAAGGCCGCCGGCCCCACGACGGCGAAGGCGAAGCCGAAGGCGTGGAGCCAGCCCACTATCTCGCCGGGCGATGCGCCCAAGGTCTCCCGGCCCCCCCAGACGAGCCCCAGGCCGAAGGCGTACGCCAGACCGAGGGCGACGAACGAGGCCGCGGCGGCACCCCACGAAGGTTTCACGAGCCGCGGCGCGAGAAGGCTGCCGACGCCGCCGGCAGAGAGCCAGGCCGCCAGCGTGAGGCCGACGGCTATCTCGTTGCCGCCGCCGAGCGAGAGGTACTCCCGCAACAGCTCGAGCTGGGCGACGATGGCCCCGGCGCCCAGACAAAACCCGAAAACGACGGCCGGCATAATCCTTAAAAAAAGGGCGGCGTAGTACGCCGCCGGAACCCGGGCGAGGCCCGCTATCCCATCGTGTAGACGATATTTATCAACCACGGAATGACCACCGCCCGCAGGGCCCACAGGGCCCCGATGACGACCAGCGGCGATATGTCGATGCCGCCGAGGTTGAGGCGGAGCCGGTAGTGGATGAGGTCGCGCACCGGCCCGAGTATCGGGTCGGTTATGGCGTAAAGAAAGCGCACGATGGGGTTGCGGGGGTTGGGCCGAAACCACGACATTATGGCCCGGGCGACGATGACGAGCATGTAGACGCCTATCGCCCGGTCGAGGATTAGGAGTATTACTAATAACGCTGACTGCATATCGTAATTTAAAAGCGGGTCATGTCGCCGAGACGCGCCAGGCGCTCGTCGACTTCCTCGCGGGTGGCCGCGGCCAGCCGCCGCGTCCCCAGGCCCTCCACGGTGAACGACGCCACGGTCGCGCCGTAGGCCACGGCCCGGCAGAGGTTGGCGGGCGATACGTCGCCGGTCTCGGCGAGGTAGCCCATAAAGCCGCCGGCGAAGCTGTCCCCCGCGCCGGTGGGGTCGGCGACCTCGCGCAGCGGGAAGGCCGGCAGGATGAACTCGAAATCGCGGGACATTAAAACGGCGCCGTGTTCGCCCTTCTTGGCCAGGACATACTTCGGCCCGAGGCCCAAGAGGCGCGTCATCGCGCGGAGGAGGCCGTCGTCGCTCCCCAGCATCTTGGCCTCGGCGTCGTTGACGATAAGGACGTCGACCTTGCCTATGACGTCGCCCAGGTCGTCGCGCTGGCGGTCGATCCAGTAGTTCATGGTATCGGCGGCGACGAGCTTCGGCCCGCTGACCTGATCCAGAACCGAGAGCTGGAGCACGGGGTCGATGTTCCCCAGGGCCACGAACGGGTAGTCGCGGTAGCTGTCCGGGATGACCGGTTTGAACTCGCCGAAGACGCCGAGGTCGGTCCGTTCGGTGATGGCGACGTTGACGTCCTCGCCGTAGCGGCCGCACCAGCGGAAGGTCTTCCCCGCGCGGCGCTCCAAGCCGACGCAGTCCACCTTCCGGTCCATTAACATCTGGACGACCTCGTCGGGGAAGTCGTCCCCTACCACCGCGACGATGGCCACCGGCGAGAACAGCGACGCCGCCAGCGAGAAGTACGTGGCCGAGCCGCCGAGTTCCTCTTCCACCCGGCCGCCCGGCGCCTGAATCGTGTCGAATGCGATAGAACCTACGGCGAGTACGCTCATAAACCTTCCGTTCTACGATAATGCTTCATTTTCAGGTTGTGATTTTCTATAATCTAGCATATCCGGCGATTTCGTGTCAACGCCTGCCGGAAAGTCGTATGGACGCCGATACCATATATTTAAGCAAAACGGTGATAACCGCCCCCGGGGCCGCGGACGCGGCTTTCGTCGCCGTCCGGCGGGGGCGCATCGTCGCCGTCGGGCCGGCCGCCGAGGCCGAGGCCTTCGCCCGGGCGGGTGTTCCGACCGTGGACCTCGGCGACGCGGTCGTCCTGCCCGGCCTGTGGGACGCCCACGCGCACCTCCTCCAGACGGGCCTGACGCTCCGGGCCGCCGACCTTAGCGGCGCCCGCAACCTCGCCGACGTCTTCGACCTCGTGCGGGAGGCGGCGGGCCGGGGCGACGACGTGGCGTTGTGCTACGGCCTGGACGAAAGCAATCTGGCCGAAAAGCGCCTCCCGACCGGGGCCGAACTCGACGCCGCGGCGCCGGACACGCCGGTCGTCGTCGTGCGGGTGGACTCCCACTCGCTCGCGGTAAACGGCGCGGCCTGGCGGCACCTGGCGGTGGACGCGACCTGGCCGGGGGTGGACCTCGACGCCGAGAGCAGGCCCACCGGGATGCTCCGCGGCCGGGCGAACGAACTCGCCCGGGCCAACCTCTACCGCCACCTCGAGCCGGCGACGAAGGTCCGGGCGTTCGAGGAGGCGGCGGCCCTGGCGGCCTCGCGGGGCGTCGTCGCGCTCTGCGCGCTGGAGGGGGGACAACTCTTCGGCCCCGACGACGTGCGCGTACTAATGGGGATACAGGACCGCCTGCCGCTCGAGACGTTCGTCTTCCCGCAGGTGGCGTCCGCGGCGATGGTCCGGGAGCTGGGCCTTCCCCGGCTGGGGGGCTGCCTTCTGGTGGACGGGTCGCTCGGCTCCCGGACGGCGGCCTTAAGCGAGCCCTACGCCGACGTGCCGACGACGCGGGGCGAACTCTACTTCGCGGACGACGACCTCATGGCCCTCGTCCTCGCGGCCCACGCCGCCGGCCTGCAAGTCGCCCTGCACGCCATCGGCGATCGGGCGGTGCGGCAGGTCCTGGACGCGTACGAGGCCGCCCTTGGGGAGTACCCGCGGCCGAACTGCCGCCACCGCGTCGAACACGCCGAACTCGTAGCGGACGAGGATATGGACCGCGCGGCGGAACTCGGCGTCGTGCTGTCGATGCAGCCGGCCTTCGAGTGGTACTGGGGCGGCCCGGGCCGGATGTACGAGTCGCGGCTGGGCGAACGCTACCGGCGGACCAACCGCCTGCGGACGCCGCTGTCCCGCGGCATCGTCCTCGCCGGGGGCTCCGACTCCGACATCACCCCCATCAATCCGCTGCTCGGCATCGCGGCCGCGATGAACCATCCCACCGAGGGCGAGCGGCTATCCTTCGGCCAGGCGCTCGGCATGTTCACGACGGGCGCCGCGGCGTCGGTCTTCGCCGAGGACGACCGGGGAACGCTGGAGGTCGGGAAATGGGCGTCGTTCACCGCGGTGGCGCGGGACCCGCGAACGCTCCCGCCGGCCGAGGTGGCCGACATCGAGGTGGAAGCGACGGCCGTAAAAGGGGAAATCGTTTATCGCCGGCCCGCGGAGGCCGGCTAGCCTACTTGCCCCGGGCGGCCTCGTAAACCGCAGCCGTCCGGCGGGCCACTTCATCCCAGGAATACAGATCGGCGACGCGCCGGCCGGCCTCCCGGCCCTTCTCGGCCACGGCGTCGGGAGAGGCTATCAGCTCGGGCAGGCGGCGGGTCAGCGCGGCCACGTCGCCGCCGGGGAAGTAGAAGCCGGCGTCGCCCAGCGCCTCGACGTTGGCCGGGATGTCCGAGGCCAGGACGCCGGCGCCGTGGCTCATCGCCTCCAGCAGCGCGATGGAAAGGCCCTCAAGCGTGGACGGCTGGACGTAGAGGTACGCGCCGGCGAAGAACGCCGCCAGCGGCGGCCCGTAAACGTAGCCCACGAAGCGTACGCGCTCGTCCGCTATCTCCTTCAACCGCGCGACGTACTTCCCGTCCGGATCGTCGCCGACGATGACGAGCGGCAGGTCGGTATCGACCCGGGCGTAGGCCTCGAGGAGGTGATGGATGCCCTTCTCGGGGACGAGGCGGCCCACGGTGAGGAGGTAGCGGCCGGGCTCGAGGCCGAAGGGCCGGAGCTGCTCGAAATCCGCGGGGCCGGGCATCTCGACGGCGTTCGGGATGTAGGTCGTGCGGCGCCGGTACTGCCGGGCGAAGTAGCGCTGGAGTTCGCGGGAGACGACGATGGTGCGGGTCGCGAGGCGGGCGGCCGCCCACTCCCCCATGCGCAGGTAAGCGGAGGCGACGCGGCCCCACTTCTCGCGCTGCCAGTCCAGGCCGTGCACCGTGACGACGACGCGGCGACCCAGCGCGCGCGGGATGAGCGCGAGCGTCGCGGGGCCGAGGGCGTGGTAATGATAGATGTCAAAGTTGCGGGGCAGGGAGTCGAAGGACGCCAGCAACGTGTGGGTCCAGGCGTCGAAGTGTTTGGTGTTGACGCTTCCGAGGCGGCGCAACGACATGCCCTCGACCGCGGCGTCGGCGGCCGTGTAGTTGCGGCGGCAGTAGACCGTGACGTCGTGGCCGAGGCGCGACAGATTCTTGCCCAACTCCTCGACGTGCCGCTCGATGCCGCCGTGCAGGGCGGGGACGCCCTTGAGGCCGATCATGGCCACCCTCACGCCGCGACCTCCCGGTAAAGGTCCAATAGTTCCGTCATGTGTTTTTCGAACGAGAAGTCGCGGGCGAGGCGCCGCTGGCCCGCTTCGCCCATCTCGCGCGCCCGGCCTGCGTCGCCGGCGAGCTCCAGCAGCGCGGCCGTCAGGCCCGGGACGTCCCCCGCCTCGACCAGCAGGCCCTCCACGCCGTGGTCGAACATCTCGGGCACGCCGCCCATCCGCGACGCGATAATGGGGGCCCCGGCGCCCAGCGCCTCCATCACGACGGCGGGCGTGTTTTCCGGCCAGACCGACGGTACGACGACCGCCCGGGCCGACGCCATCTCCCCGGTAAGCGCCTCCGGGCCGAGTTTCCCCAAAAATTCCACCTGGCCCGCGGCGTACTCCCCGGCCGTTTCCCGGAGCTCGGCCTCGACCGGCCCGCTGCCCGCCACTTTAAGCCGGACGTGGGAACCGGCGAGGCCCACGGCCTGAATGAGGACGTCGATGCCTTTCTCCGGGGCCAACCGGCCGGCATAGAGGAAGTAATCCTCCTTCGGCAGCATTTCCCCGATCTTGACGTCGTAGACGGACGGCATGCGCGTAACGCGTTCGTAGCCGGCGTTTCGGGCGTGGTCCCGCAGGAAGTTGGAGGGCGTGATGATGCGCGCGAGCTTGTGGTAGATTGCCGTGCGCCGGGCGACGAGGTGCGCGACGTAACCGAGGACCGAGGCCCCCAGCTTCCCCTTCACGCAGCGGCGGGTTATACAAGAAAAATAATGACCCTCGGCACAGCGGTAGCACGGCTCGCCGCGGCTGAAGAAATAGTGGTTGGGACAGAAGAGGTTGTAGTCGTGGAGGATCATCACCGCCGGCACGCCGGCGCGGGCGAGTTCGGCTACGATGGAGGGCGTCAGGTGATAGGCGGTGTTGTGGAGGTGGGCCACGTCGGGTCGGGCGACGTCGAGGAAGGCCCGCAGGCACCGGGCGGCCTCGCGCGACCAGACCGACGAGAGCGCGGCGCCCAGGCCCGGCCGGCCTTCGGCGAATTCGTGATAGGGGGGGTAGTAGCGACGGTGCTCGGTCTCGACGTTCTCGGCGTGGTCCGTCCCGAAGAAGAAGACGTCGTGGCCGCGGCGCCGTTGCTCGCGGGCCACGTCGAACATGTAGCGTTCGGCGCCTCCCCGCAAAAAAAGAAACTTGTCTATCTGGAGTATTCGCACTTAAGGCCGGCCTTTTCGTCCCCGGGAGCGGTACTCGTAGTAGGTTAATATGGCCTGCGTGGCGTCCAGCGCGCACGCCAGGAAGCCGGGCCAGCCGTCCATGAAGCCGAGTTTGAAAATATACCGCCGGGTGAACCGGATCCACGGCCGCCCCATGAAGTACCACAGGTCCGTCGCGACGGAGGTACGGAGGCCCCGCCGGCCCAGGTGGTCGGCCCCGGCCGACACGTACATAGGTAACTTTCGGAGGTAATCCGCTACGGTCGGGTAGGTCCGGTGGAGGAGCGGCGTCGCCAGCCGGCCTATGCGGCCGTCCACCTCCAGCCGCTCGTGCACGGAGAGGCAGGGGAAATGGGCCCGGCCGCGGCGGAAGAGGCGCAACTGGTAATCGGGGTAGGCGCCGCCGTGCCCCAGGTAACGGCCGAAGAAGTTGTTGCGGCGCGGGAACTCGTACGCGGCGTACGGTCCGTCGCCGCCCGCGGCGGCCGTGACGGCCTCGGCCAGCTCCGGCGGAACGCTCTCGTCCGGGTCGAGGTATATTATCCACTCCCCCCGGCAGGCGTCGATGGCCACGGTTTTATTAATATTCAAATTGTAATCGTTTTTAACCGGGATGACGCGGGCCCCGGCGCGGCGTGCCACCTCGGCAGTATCGTCCTCGGATTCGGCGTCGGCCACGATTATCTCGTCCGCGAAGGTAACGGTCTCGAGGAGGGCGGCCAGGTCGCCGGCCTCATTATGGGCCAGGATGGCGACAGAAAGACGGGGACTTTCTTCTTGCATCGTATTGTTAATTATGATATATTCCCGCTCTCAGAAAGGGATACGCTATGTCTTATAAATGCGATATTTGCGGCAAACGGCCCATGTTCGGCCAGAGTATAAGTCACGCCCACAACGTCACGAAGCGGAAGTTCAAACCGAACCTGCACCGCGTTCGCGTACGCGTGGACGGTCGGGTCATGAGGATGCGCGTTTGTACCCGCTGCCTTAAGGCCGGTAAGGCCCGCAAGGCCTAGCGTGACTCGGCGCACCAACATCGGCCCGGCGACGGGCCTTTTTTATTTTACGGGGCGGCAGTCGCCAGGTCAAGCCAATTCTCCGCTTGACATTTATCGCCCCTCCTTTATAATCGAAACGTCGGACGGCCGCCGCGGCGGCTTTTTTCCGGCGTAAATATGACTTCGGATAACGCAAAAACGCCCTCCCGGCGGCGCGTTCTCGTTACGGGCGCCGCCGGTTTTATCGGCTCGAACCTCGCCGACGAGCTCCTGCGGCGGGGCTGCGAGGTCGTCGCCGTCGACAGCTTCCTGGGCAATTACGGCCGGAGTATCAAAGAGAGCAACATCCAACCGGCGCTCGCCAATCCGGCCTACACCTTCCGCGAACTCGACCTGGCCGACGCCGACGTTTCCCGCCTGCTCGACGGCGTGGACGGCGTCTTCCACCTGGCCGCCAGGCCGGGGGTCCGCGACTCCTGGGGCCGGCACTACGGCGAGTATCTGTCCAACAACGTCCTCGCGACGCAGCGGCTCCTGGAAGCCCTGCGGGAGCGGCCCGACGTCCCCTTCGTCCTCGCCTCGTCCAGCTCCATTTACGGCGACGCCGTGAAGCTGCCGGTGACCGAGGACGCGGTGCCGGCGCCGGTCTCCCCCTACGGCGCGACGAAGCTCGCGGCCGAGGACCTGGTTCACCTCTACGTCAAGAGCTACGGCCTGGGGGCGACGGTGCTGCGCTACTTCACCGTCTACGGCCCGCGCCAGCGGCCCGACATGGCGATTCACAAATTCATGCGGGCCATCCTCGCCGGCGACGCCATCACGCTCTACGGCGACGAGGACGAGCGGCGCGACTTCACGTACGTCGGCGACATCGTCAACGCCACGGTCGCGGTCTGGGAACGGGGCGTTACGGCCGGGACATTCAACGTAGCCTCCGGCCGGACCGTCACGCTGGCCGAACTCACCGCCGCCATCGAGACGGCGCTGGGCCGCAAGGCCGAAATCAAGCGGGCCCCCCACCAGCGCGGCGACGTTCGCGCGACCCACGGCGACGTGGCGGCCCTGCGGAAAGCCATCGACTACGCGCCGGACACCCGGCTCGAGGACGGCCTGGCCGCCCAGGCGGAGTGGATACGGAACGCGCCGAAGCCCGCCCCTGCCGACCTCAAAGCGTCCCCCCGGCGGGCGGTCTGCCGGGCCACGGTCTCGGTCATCATCGTCAACTACAACGCCGGCCACGTCATCCCCACGGCCATCGATTCCTGCTGGCAGAACCCGCCGACGAACGGCGACGTAGAGATAATCGTCGTCGACAACGCGTCGTCGGACGGCTCCGCGGAGGCGCTGGCCGCCCGCGACGACATATTGTTTATAAAAAACCGTGAGAACGTCGGATACGCCGCCGCCAACAACCAGGGCCTCGCGGCGGCCCGGGGCGAGTATTTATTCCTACTCAACCCGGACGTGGTAATGAGCCCGGGCGTCTTCGACGGCCTGATGGACTTTTTGGACGAGAACCCGGACGCCGGCATCGTCGGCCCCGCGCTCCTAAGCCCGGCGGGGCGCCTGCAGGAGTCGTATCGCAGATTCCCGAACCTGCTCCTCCTCCTCGGCAATCGGCGCTCGTTCATCTACCGGCTCTGGCCGGGCAACCCGTTCTCGCGGCAGGGGTTCTACGGCGACCTCCCGCTGGACAAACCGGCCCAGGTGGACTTCATCGCCGGCGCCGCGCTGATGTTCAAGCGCGAACTCGTCGACACCATCGGGCCGCTGGACGACAAGTACTTCATGTACGTCGAGGACGCGGACTTCAGCCGCCGGGCCCGCGACGCCGGGTACTACACGTACCTGTTGCCCCGCCTCTCGGTCATGCACCACTGGGGCGAGTCGTCCTCCCTGCACCCCTACCGCATCGCGTTCATCCATCATATCTCGATGATGCGGTACTTCCGTTTGCACCAGCCGCTGCAGTTCGCGGCCTACCTTCTGCTCCTCCCGGCGGTCGCCGTCCACATAGTATTCGAGCTGGCGTACGCCTGGCGCCGAACGCGCCTGCGCAAGAAACGCGCCGCCGAAGCTCGGCGGGCCGAGGCCCGGGGGCCCGGGGCCCCGCCGCCCGAGGCGGAAGCTTCGGCCGCGCCGTCGCGCGATTAAGGGGGTAGTATGTTCGGGAGCGCATCAGCCGCACCACGCCGCCGGTTGACCGGCGCGCTCGCCGCGTGCCTCCTGGCCGGCGCCGCGCCCGCGGCCGCCGCGTACCTCCTTATCCCCATGGACGATTCCCAGAACGACCACCTCCGCGCCTACGGCGTTTGCTACGAAGCGCTGGCGCGCGGCGTCAAGGCGGAGTGGCTCCTCAATTACCGCGGCGGCTCGTTCCTAATCGAAGACTACGAAGGGCTCGCCGACCTCTGCCTGTCGCGGGGCGTGACGGCCGCGTACCTGGCCGACCCCGGGGCCGTGTACGCCGTCATCGAAGCCGAGAACATGGAGGCCGTCCCCCTCACCAAAGCGCCGCGCATCGCGCTGTACGCCCCGCCCAACGAATCGAACTGGGACGACGCCGTGCTGCTAGCGCTGGACTACGCCGAGATCCCGTACGACGTCATCTGGAACGACGTGGTGCTGAGCGGCGGCCTCTATCAGTACGACTGGGTCCACCTCCACCACGAGGACTTCACCGGCCAGTTCGGCAAGTTCTACGGCTCGTTCTCCGGGACGCCGTGGTACGAGGACATGGTGGCCCAGTATCAGACCGAGGCCGAGGCGCTGGGCTACGAATCCGTCGCGGCCTATATGGGCGCCGCGGCCGAGGAGATAGAGCGCTTCGTCTCCGGCGGCGGCTTCCTCTTCGCGATGTGCGCGGCCACGGACACGCTCGACATCGCCCTCGCCGCCCGGGACACCGATATCGTCGCGAGCATCTTCGACGACACGCCGGTGGTCGGCGACGTCAGCTCGGGCCTCGACTACGGCCGGACCTTCGCCTTCACCGACTTCCACGTCATCACCAATCCCTACATCTACGAGTACTCGGACATCGACACGCCGCGCTCGATATCGCCGGAGGTCGACCCCTGGAACAAGGGGACCTTCACGCTCTTCGAGTTCAGCGCCAAGGCCGACACCGTCCCCACCATCCTGACGCAGGACCACCGCTCCCACATAACGGAGTTCATGGGGCAGACTACCGCCTTCACCCGGGCGACGGTCAAGCGCAGCGCCGTCGTCCTCGCCACCGTGGACGGCTACGAGGAGGCGAAGTACCTCTACGGCAACCACGGCGAGGGGTTCTTCTCCTTCCTCGGCGGCCACGACCCGGAGGACTTCCAGCACTTCGTCGGCGAGCCGCCCACCGATTTGCGTTTCTACAAGAACTCGCCCGGCTACCGCCTTATCCTCAATAACATCCTCTTCCCCGCGGCCCGGCGGGAGGACCTCAAGACGTGAGGCCCGCTCGCTACGCGCTACTAACGCTCGCCGTCGCCCTCGCGGCGCTTCTTTCGGCGTGCCGCAAGCAGGCCGACGACGTCGTCGTTTATAAAAACATCAGCTACTACGACGGCCCGGGCCGCGACGCCAGAAAGCACCTCCTCGACCTCTACCTTCCCGCCGGGGAGAAGGACTTCCCCGTGGTCGTCTTCGTGCACGGCGGCGGCTGGCGCCACGGCTACAAGGACGGATTCCTCAACGCGTATTATAAGGTGGGCGAAGGGCTGGCGCGGCGGGGCATCGGCGTCGTCGTGACGACGTACCGGCTGGCGCCGGAGTTCAAACACCCGGCCGCGGCCGAGGACGTGGCGCGGGCGGTCGCGTGGACGTACCGGAACACCGGCGACTACGGCGGCGACCCGGATCGCGTCTTCCTCTGCGGCCACTCCGCCGGCGCGCACCTGGTGTCGCTCGTCGCGCTCGACCGGCGCTTCCTCGCGGCGGAGGGCTTGCCGCCGGAGGCGGTGCGCGGCGTCGTCGGCCTCAGCGGCCCGTACGACGCGGCGTACCTGGCCGAGGACGACGGCATCCCCTCGCTGTTCGCCCGCTTCTATTACGTCCGTCCGACGTTCGGCGACGACCCGGCCGCGTGGCCCGCGGCCTCGGCGCCGACCTACGCCCGGGCCGACGCGCCGCCGTTTTTATTATTATACGGGGAATACGAAGTGCCCCACATGGGCCGGCAGGCCTACCGGCTGTCGGGGGCGCTGGGGGCGTGGGGCGTGGACGCGCCGGCGGTGAAGGTGGCCGGCAAGCACCACGGTTCGATTATTTTCGATATCGGGAAAGAGGGGGACGCCACGACCGCCTGGATCGAGGCTTTCGTAAAAGGGTCGTCGGAGGGTCAGTAGCCGAAGAGGCGCAGCTGTTCCGCGACCCGCTCCCGCCGCAGTTTCACGTTCAGAATCAAACCTATCGCGAGAAACGACGCTATCGTCGCCGAGCCGCCGTACGAGAGGAACGGCAGCGGCAGGCCGGTCACCGGTATCAGGCCCACCGCCATCGCGGCGTTGACGGCGAACTGCGCGAAGAAGAGGGTCCCCAGGCCGAAGGCCAGCACGCCCCCCCGCGTGTCCGCCGCCCGGTACGCGATGAGGAACGACCGGAAGACGATGACGGCGAAGAGTATGATGACGAGCATGCAGCCGACGAAGCCCCACTCCTCGCCCCAGGCCGGGAAGACGAAGTCGGTGTGGCCCTCGGGCACGAAGCCGGAGTGGACCTGACTCCCGGAAAGGAATCCCTTCCCGAAAATCCGCCCCGAGCCCAGTGCTATCTTGGCCTGGATGATGGAGTACCCCGCGCCGCGGGGGTCGGCCGTGGGCGAGAGGAAGGACAGGATACGCTCCTTCTGGTAATCCTTGAGGAGGCCCCACATTATAGGCGTGGCGGCGCCGGCCAGCACGCTGGCGGCGAAGAAGGCCACGCGCTCCCACCAGCGAGCCCGGGCCACGAGCGCCACGACGGCGACGACGCCGAGGAATATTAAAAAAGCGGTCAGCTTGAACGAGACGAAGAGCGCGGCCATCGGCGCCATGAAGAGGAACAGGTAGGCGAAGGGCGCGCCGGCCCGGTAAAGGCAGGCGAAGAGGAGCGGCACGAAGACCGCGGCCGTTCCCAGGTCGGGCTCGGCGGCGATGAGGACCGCCGGCACCGCGGCCACGGCGATGGGCAACGCGAAGTGCGGGATGCCCTCCAGCCGGGGGAACATCTCGAGGACGAGGGCCAGGCCGAGTATGGTCGTTATCTTCGCGAGTTCGGACGGTTGGAACTGGAAGAAGCCGAGGGACAACCAGCGGTGCGCGGCGCCGCCGTGCAGCAGCGCCCGGGCGGCGAGTATCCCCAGCGCGACGAGGACGAGGACGTACGCGATCCAGGAATATTTAACGATGAAGCGGTAGGGCACGGCCACGGCGAGGGCCAGCACGCCCCACCCGAGGCCGACCCATAGAAGTTGTTTCCAAAAATAATCTCCCCCGCCCGCCGCGGAATAGACGGCGGCCAGCCCCGCCACGCTGAGTAGCAGCGTTGCGCCCAATATGGGCAAATCCACGCGGCGCCCCAGCGCCCGCACGCGGCCCATTACTCGGCCTCCTCCTTTTTCGGCGCGGGAGGCTCCTCCATATCTTTAGGGGTCAACCCTTCCGGGGGCAGCGGCCACGCGGCCTCGCCGACGACGTTCTCCCGGCAGTACCCCATAATCTCCTTGGCCCACTTGATGTACGACTCGCCGTAGCCGCCGTTCTCCACCAGGATGCACACGGCGACTTTGGGCTCGTACGCCGGGGCGAAGCCCGTGAACCAGGCGTGCGTGTCGCCGAAGGGGTTCTCCGCGGAGCCGGTCTTCCCGGCGAGGTAGTGGGCGTTGACGCCGTAGCGGTTGACGACGCCGATGAGGCCCCGCAGCATCGTCTTCCGCGTAACCGCGTCGAGCTTCACCTCGCCGTGGACCTCGGGGGGGAACGTCGCCCGGGCGACGCCGTCGGCGTCGGTGACGTGTGTCACGATGCGCGGCGTGTAGAGTCGGCCGCCGTTCGCGAACGCGCTGAAGGCCACTATCTCCTGCACCGGCGTCAACAGCACCTGCCCCTGGCCGATGGCGTTGTTCACGACCTCGCCCCGCGGCCACTTCTTCCCCCACTTCTTCTCGAGCCGTTCCCGGCTGGGGATGAGGCCGTCGTTCTCGTGGGGCAGGGAGATGCCGGTCGGCGAGCCGTACCCGTAAACCCTGGAATATTTCGTTAAGTTGTCGATGCCGACGCGCAGGCCCACCTGGAAGAAGAATACGTTGCACGAATTCTTGAGGCCGCCGGCTATGTCGAGGGGGCCGTGGCCGCTCCGGTTCCAGCAGTGGAAGGTCCAGTTGCCGTAGCGGAAAGCGCCGTAGCACGGCACCGGCATCTTCTCCCCCGGTACCACTAACCCCTCCTCCAGCGCGGCGGTGGCGGTGACGAGTTTGAAGGTGGACCCCGGCGGGTACGAGCACTGGATGGCCCGGTTGAGCAGGGGGTGGTCCGGCGCGGTGACGTACGCCGACCACTTGTCGGACGCGATGCCGCCGGCGAAGTCGTTCGGGTTCACGGGGGGAGAGGAGGCGAGGGCCCACACCTCGCCGTTGTTCGGGTCCATCACGATGATGGCGCCGCGCCGTCCCTCGAGCATGCGTTCGACTATCTGCTGTAGGCCGAGGTCGAGCGTCGAGTGCAGGTCGTAACCGGCGGCGGGGGGCTGGACTTCCTCCTCGTATTTCAGGCCGAGCTTCTTTTCCAGCGCGTTGACCTCGACCGTCTCGTAGCCGTCGCGGCCGCGGAGGTACTCCTCGTACGTATCCTCGGCGCCCGCCAGGCCGACGGTGTCGCCCAGCCGGTAGCCGTGGGCCTTCATCGTCGCCAGGCGCTCGGGGCCGATTTCGCCGACGTAGCCAAGCAGGTGGCAGGCCGTCGCGCCGCAGGGATAGTAGCGCATGGGCCGCGACGCCACGGATATCTCCGGGTAGGTCGCCCGGACCTCCTCGAACGCGAAGGTCTGCTCGGGGGTGAGGCCGACGATGACCTCGGACGGCTCGTAGGGGAACTCGCGGTTCTCCCGTATGATGGTCAACAGCTCGTCGGGGGTCTTTTTGAGGTAGCGCGCCGAGCGCTCCAGCGCCTCGGCCGGGACCTCCTCCGCCGTCGGCAACATCCAGAGCATCGCGTAAGAGGGCCGGCTCTCCGCGAGGACGTTCCCCCGCCGGTCGTATATCCGGCCGCGCGGCGCCCGGACCGGCACGCGGCGCAGGCGGTTCTGCTGGCTCAACGTGTAGAAGTCGTCGCCGGACACGACCTGGAGGTCGGCCACCCGGTAGGTGAGGACGCCGAAGACGAGGGCCGCCACGACGGCCGCGACGATGAAACGGGGATTAAGCATCGCCCTCCGGCCGCGGCCGCGTTTCGTCCTCGATGGAGGCCACGGCCATCATCCGACCGGCCGCGTCGCCCTCCCGCCGGTACGACGCGAAGAGGTCACTTCGGCAGGAGGTGCAGGCCGCGACGCCGTAAACGTTCTCGGGGAGCACGCCGGCCTCCTGGGCCGCGAGGTCGTTGGCCCGGTACAGATCGAGGCACACCCGCCCGGCGTCCTCTATGAGCACCTGGCCCGCCCGCCGGCCGAAGGCGTCGTTCGCCGCCCGGCACACGTCCTCCCCCACCGGGTAGCAACACGGCCCCACCGCGGGCCCCAGAAACACCATTATCTCCTGCGGCCGCGCCGCCGGGTTCTCGGCCATGGCCGAGACGCCCGCGGCCACGATCTTTTCGAGGGTCCCGCGCCACCCGGCATGCAGGACGGCGAGCGTCCCGGCCACCGGGGCCCACATCACAATCGGCACGCAGTCCGCCGTGAAGACGGCGAGCGGCGCGCCCGGCGTCTCGGTAACCAGGCCGTCGCAGGCGTCGTACCAGCGGCGCTCGGCCTCGGCCACGCGCCGGACATCCGTCCCGTGCACCTGGCGGCAGGTCGCCAGCCGGCCGTACGCGAAGCCCACCGTCGCGGCCAGCCGGGCCACGTACTCCTCGTCGATGGAGCCGTCCGGGTCTCGCACCGGCCCGGGGAAACCGGCGACCGGCGGATGATTCAACGTCTCCACGGTGGTGAAGGCCGCGCGCACGCCCTCGAAGGCGCCCACCCGGTCGAGCCAGAGGGCACCGGCCGGGCCGGCGAGTCGTTCCGGTTCGTAAATGTTCTCCTGGTTCACGATACTCTCCTCAGGACCGGCATAAACGGTGTTCTACGGAAGACACGAAGTCGAGGCCGCGCAGCTCCTTGGCCGCGCGCTTGAGGCGGGCCGGCGTCGCCAGCCGCACGTGCAGCGTGCACCTCGACTTGCCGGGCGACAGATCCTCGGCGTCCAGCCCCGCGACGCGCAGGCCCGTACGGCGCACCCGGCGCACGAGTTCCGGCATCGCCGCCTCACCGCCCTCGACGGTGACGTCCAGGTAGCCGACGCCGGTCACGTCGTCCTCGAGTTGCCAGTTGGCCTCCAGCAGGCGGGCGGCCGAACCCAAGCGCCGGACCGTCGGGCAGTCGGCCCGGTGGATCGAGACCGCCCCCCGGCTCGTGACGTAGCCCACGATGGGCGCGACCGGAATGGGGTTGCAGCAGCGCGCCATCTTCACTTCCACGTGACGCATCCCGCTGACGGCCACGAAGGCCCGGTAATCGGGCAGGCCGGCGGCCGGCAGGGGCGGCGGTTCGGCGGGGGCGGGGGCCGCAGCGCTTACCACCGCCTCGGCCGAGAGCGCGCCGTCGCCGACGCGGGCCAACAACCCCTCGGCCGAGGGCAGGCCCCGGCTCCGGGCCAGTTCGGCCAGAGCCTCGTCGGCCAGGACGTCGGCCGGCCGGATACCCCGCTTCTCCGCGGCGCGGGTGATAAGCTGGCGGCCCAGCGCCGCGAGCTCCCGCCGGTCCTTGCGCCGGAAGAACGCGCGGATCTTGTTGCGGGCGGCCGAACTCGCGACGAAGTCCAGCCAGTCCCGGCTGGGCACGGAGTTCGCGCCCGTCTGGACCTCGACCACGTCGCCCGACTCGAGCGCCGTGCGGAGCGGCGCCAGCCGGCCGTTGACCCGGGCGCCCACGCAGCGGTGCCCCACGGCGGTATGGACGGCGTACGCGAAGTCGACCGGCGTGGCCCCCCGGGGCAAACGTTTGACGTCGCCACGGGGCGTGAAGACGAAGACGTCCCCCTTGGAGAGGTCGGCGAAGAGCGCCTCGAGGCGCCCCTGGCCCGGCGCCCGGCCCATCGTCCCCAGGGCCGAGCGCATGACCGCCAGCGCCGGCAAATCGCCCCAGTCGCGGCAGCCGCCGGGCCTCTTGTAGCGCCAGTGCGCCGCGACGCCGTACTCCGCGACGGCGTCCATCTCCCGCGTCCGAATCTGGATCTCGACCGCGTCCCCGCCCGGCAGGCGGACGGACGTATGGATGGACTGGTAAAGGTTGGCCTTGGGCCGCGCGACGTAATCCTTGTAGCGGCCGGGCAGGCGCTCGTACCGGCCGTGAACGACGTCGAGCACGCGGTAGCAGTCGGCCACGCCGCCGGTCACGACGCGCACGCCCAACAGGTCGTACACGTCCTCGAAACTCTTGCCGTCGGCGGCCATCTTGCGGTGGACGCTGTAGAGGTTCTTGGCCCGGCCCGTCACCTCGGCCTCGAGGCCCTCCCGCGCGAGCGCCTCCCGCAGTTCCCGCACGACCTCGGCCACGCGGGCGTCGCGGGCGGCCCGGCGCGCCGCCACCATCTCCGCCAGTTTGCGGTAGCGCCCGGGTTCGAGGTGGCGGAAGGACAGGTCCTCCAGTTCCCAGCGGATGTGGCCCAGCCCCAGCCGGTCGGCGAGCGGGGCGAAGACGTAGAGCGTCTCCCGGGCGAAGCGGCGCCGCCGCCCCGGCGGCAGGTGCTCCAGCGAGCGCAGGTTGTCCAGCCGGTCGGCTATCTTTATCATCACGACGCGGACGTCGCCCGCCATCGCGAGCAACATTTTCATCAGGTTGGCTCGCTTGTATTCGGCCTCGGAGGCGAAGTCGAGACGCTGGAGATTAGTGACCGCTTCGACCAGGCCCCGGACGTCTTCGCCGAAGCGCCGTTCGAGTTCGGCCGCGGGGACGTCGGTCTCCTCGAGGACGTCGTGGAGGTAGGCCGCGGCCACGGTAACGTCATCCAGGCCCAACGCGGCCACTATTTCGGCCGTCGCGGCGGCGTGGTCGAAATAGGGATGGCCGGAGAGGCGCTCCTGGCCGGCGTGGGCGTCGCGGGCGAAGGCCGCGGCCTCCCGGGCGATGTCGGCGGCCGTCACCATCGCGCCATTCTAACATATACTTTAAAAAAAAACGCCCCCGGGGCTCGCCGTAATCCGGGAAAGGCGTCGTATTGATTTGTTCTCCGGGCAGGAGTATAATCATGGGCGTGACCGACAAGCAGTCGGGATATTAATAGAGGAGGATGTCATATGTTGCGGATAATAGTTATCGGGTTTTCCGTCGTCGCCCTGGCCGGCGTCGCGGCCTCGCTGGACCTGAGCGCCGGCGCGTTCTACGCCCCCGGCCGGGTCTACGGCGACGCCACCGGCCTCGGGAAGTCGGAAGGGATCGGTGGCGGCGGCGAGTTCGACGCCGGCGGCTTCAAGGGGCGCGTTACGATGGGCGTTTACGATGGCCTCGAGCTGGCCTTCGGCCTGGGGTACAACGATTTCACCTACCGCAACATGGAGGGCTACATGACGTTCCCCGAGGTCGACATGGTGCTATCGATACCGACGTGGATCTTCACGGCCGGCGCCGATTACGAATTCCCCCTCGGCGCCGTCAGGCCGTACGTCGGCGGAGGGGGCGCGTTCGTCCGCGAGCGAGCGGCAGCGTACGGCCACAGCACCACCGACTGGTACCCCGGCGTTTACTTTCAGGGAGGAGTGCGCTACGGCCTCGGCGGCCGGTGGTCCGTGGAGGCGGCGCCGCGCTATACGTACGTCTTCGACGAGCCGGTCGTGGAGTACGACGGCTGGAACGAGAACGACTTCGTCCGGTCCGAGGACCACAGCCAGCTGGTGGAATTCATGGTGGGTATAAATTTTAACATCTAAACGGTTCGCCAATTAGAACGGGCCCGCCGCATCGCCGGCGGGCTTTATTATGGGATACTGAGAACGGGCGCCCGGGCCTATAGCGGTTGACATCGGTTCGGCCCGGCCGTATTATTAAATCGCAAAAAAGGACTAACAATATTTACGGGAGGATATAGTACCATGCGCAAACTAATTATCGCGAGTTGCATATTCGCCCTCGCGGCCTCCGTGACGGCGCTGGACGTCGGCGTCGCCGCCTTCTACTCCCCCGGGATGGCGATGGGAGCGGCGACGGAAGTTAACGAGTTAAAACCGTTCGGCGTCGCAGGAGCTTTCAATTTAGGTATTAACGAGAATTGGACACTCTCGTTTGGTGGCGGGTACGCTAAATATAAATACCGCGAAGCGCCCCACGTCGTCCCCGATTTGCTTGGTTACGCTTATTTCGACGAAATCCCGATCCTAATGTTGCGTGCGGGGATGGATTACGGCTTTCCTCTTGCGGCGTTCGTTCCATACGTAAGCGCCGGGGCCGCGGCCGCGTTCGAATTTACCGATTACGCTTGCGAGATGTCGGTAGACGTAGCGCCCGGCCTTTACGCCGGCTTCGGATGCCGATACTTCGTAACCGATAACATGGCCATCGAGGCCGGCCCACGTTACACGTATTTGTTTGACAATCCGGCGGTCGTATTCGAAACGATTATCCTCGAACGAGCGGGAGAACGTAGTCAGCTTCTGAATTTCGACGTGGGGTTCAATTACTTTTTCTGAACCCCGATTGTTAAAAACAAAACATCCCGCCGCGTTCACCGGCGGGCTTTTTTGCCTAATCGGAGGCCACAAGCGCCGCGTTGATACATGTTTAAGGCCCCACAGGTTACGAATACCATTAAAAATATCTTGACAAAAGGCCGGCGGCCGCCGTATACTGGCACTTGGAGAAATGGGCCCATAGCTCAGTTGGCTAGAGCCACCGGCTCATAACCGGTCGGTCCCAGGTTCGAATCCTGGTGGGCCCATAATACACCTTCAACGTAAGCGAGGCAACCCGCGGAGAGGTGAGGATGCGCTCGTTAACGTACGGCTTTTTTATCCTCTGCGCCGCCGTCGCGGCCGCGCAGGACACGCCCCCGGTTACCGAACCCGAGCCGGCGCCCCCCACCCCTGCGCCGGCGGCCCCCGTTCAGAGTACCGTCTACCCGGCCTTCGACGCCGGCCTCCGCTTCGACTTCTACGCCGAACAGAACATCTTCCGTGCGTACGAGGCGAACCCGGCGGACTTCCACCTCTTCAAGGAGACCTTCGTCGCGGGAGACCTCGGCGGCGACCTTAGCTTCGGCGGCTTCAGCTACAAGAAGAACGACGGTTCGTCCGGCGCCGGCCCCACCCAGCCCGACAAGAACGCGGGGCTGGACGTCTCCTACACCGCGGGCCTCGGCGGCCGGGCTTTGGGCGCGTACCGCCGCGACTTCTGGGTAATAGGCGGGGCCGTGGAATACGACCGGACGGCCGCGGCGCTGGGCTATAACGGCGGCGCCGTTACGGTCGACCCCCTGGCCGGGTTCGACGACGGCTGGACCCACCTCGACCTCACCAGTCAACGCTACGGCATAACGGCGGCAGGCGCGGCCGAGTTCGCGCCGCACGTCGTCGGCGGGTCCTTCTCCTTCCTGCCCGAAAAGCTCGAAGGGGAGTACGACTTCGAGTTCCTCCCGGCGACGGGGGTGGAGGGCTATCACAGCGTCGAGGAGCTTTGGGGCCGGCGCGAGGTCAAGGAGTATCGCATCCGCGGCGGCTACTCCTTCCGGCCGGACGACCGCTACGACGTGGGCGGCACGGTGGGCGCCCGGATACTCGAAAGCGGCCTCGACTATTACGACGCCGTGACCGAGGAACCCCCGGGCAGCATAACCAGCCGCGGCTCGAGCGGGTCGCTCGACCTCAAGGGGACGGGCATCACGGTCGGCGGTAACGGCCGCTACGAGTTGCTCAGCAACTTACGAGTGGGCGGCGAGGTCGAGCTGCAGTTCATCCCGAACGTCACGGTGGATCGGCGCGGCGAAACGTGGGACCTCGTGGGGCCCTTCGGCGAGCGCAGCGCCGAGAATTACCGCTACGCGGAGTGCGGCGAGCGCCACTACAAGTTCGGCGGCGGCCTGGCCTTCTACCCGGGGGACCGGACGACGCTGGCCTTCGATTACGGTTACGATCGTTTCAGCCTCTCGGCCGAGGTCTACGACGACGACGAAGAGCGGGTGGACGACGTCGACATCGTCGCGTATCACACGTTCGCCCGCCTCGGAATAGAGCGCTGGCTGACCGACGAGATAGCGGCCAAGGTCGGATGGGAGCACAACCTGTTCGGCTATCCCCGCAACGTCTTCTTCGGCGGCGTAGCGTACAAGTTCGACGACGATTGGTTTATAAACTACGATTACCGCGGCGACCAACTGACGGTAAATAACATTTCGCTGTTCGTGCCCCTGGGAGACGTTATCCGGCCGGCCAGTCACCGGTTCACGGTAGCCCGTTACTTCTAGGGCGCGGCGCGGGTTTGATAAAAAAGAGGAGCGCGTTATGAGAAAGACGGTGGTATTAACGGTGATAGCGGGCGCGGCCTTGCTGCTCGCCTGCGGTTCCGACGAAGGGCCGGTGGGCGTGGAGGGCGTCCGCTATTGGGACATCGCGTGGTCGTCGCCCGATACGATCCTGACCGACATCGAAATGCTCGGCGAGAAATTGGGCTACGCCTGCGGCTACCGGTACAACGCCACGACGGGGACCAACGACGCCCTCATTTACGCCTACGACGGAGAGAAGTGGGACGTCTCGCTCTTCATGCCGGGCGAATCGGGCGCGACCCTGACGGCCCTGGACTTCGTGGCCGAGAACAACGGGTGGGCGCTGGGTTACCGCGAGAGCGAAGTATTCCCCGGGCCGGTGGTCCTGCACTACGACGGCGAGGCGTGGACCGAACTCCCGACCGACAGCCTCAACGGCGGCCGTATGACGATGCTGGCCGCGGCCGACGCCGAAAACATTTGGGTGAGCGACGGCTACGAGGCGTATCACTACGGCGACGGCTTCTGGTCGCTGTTCCCGCTATCGCAGGGCGGCACGGTGGACCACTGGACCTTCTCCGGCCCCGAGGCCGGGTGGGCCGTGGACTACGGGAGCGGCTACTGCTACAAGTGGGACGGCGCCATCGGTTTCTGGACGCTGGAATCCCACCCGCTTTACAACGCGACGTCGTTCTTCTTCCGCAGCGACGGCTCGGGCGTTTACGCCGACTTCGTCGACATCCCGCCGGTAACGAGACGCACGAACATCTACGTGCGCGAGGGCGGCGAAAGCCCTTCGTATAAACGCGTATTCGCGTCGGGCCAGGGCCGCTACCTGACGGCGTGCGATTTCTTCCCGCCGGACTACTACTTCTTCGCGGGCCCCAACGCGGCCTTCGAAGTGGTCAAGGACGACGTGGCGCCCCTCGGTTACGTCCCCTCGGGCGAACTGGGAACCGTACGGGCCATAAGCATCGCCGCGCAGGGGGACGTCTGGGGCATAATGGGAACCAGCCTCGACCAGGGCCCCTCGTTCATCGTGCACAAGAAAGGTTAATCCCCCACCTACCTACGACGAAGCCGGCGCTTTCGCGCCGGCTTTTTGCTTCTTGGGAAGGCCGCGTCTCAGCCCCGCGCGAAGAGGCGGCCGTAAACGCTTCGGGCTTCGAGTTCGTCGCGGGCGCCGTAAATAAGGGCCCGGCCGTCCCGGAAAACAACGGCGGAACCGTCCGCCGTCCCTACGAACAGCAATCCCTCCTTGCGCCGGACGGCGTAACGGGCGGCCAACCGTTTCTCCAATTCCCCGAGGTCCACCTCCATCACGGCGTCCGGGAAAACTTCGAAAGCGCCGCCGCCGCAACAGCGTTCGACGCGGCCCGCCACTTCCTCAGCGAGGAAACGGAATTCGCGCTTGCCGCAGGTCGGGCAGGACGGGTCGCGCCGCACCGCCACGGTCGCCGCCCGGCCGCCGTCGACGAGCCGCGTCAAGAGCCCCGCGACGGCCTCGCCCTCGCCCCGGAGCAGCGCCAGCGTCAGGCCGGCGCCGAGGGCCGACGTGGCGGAAGTGACCGCCGGCGATACGCCGACGCGCGCGCAGGAACCGGCGTCGTCGAGGTCATCCGGGGGGGGCAGCAAGCACCGCAAACAGGGGCCCACGCCGGGAAGGACGGCCATCGCGGCCCCCTTCGCCCCCCCTATTCCCTGGTAAACCATGGGAACGCCGTTCTCGACCGCGGCATCGTTGAGTATGAAACGGAGGCGGTAGTTGTCGGAGCCGTCGACCAGGACGTCCAAATCGCGGACGAGTTCGCGCACGTTATGGGACCCGGCGGATGCGACCACCGCTTCGGTTTCGACGTCGGCGTTGATGCGGGCGAGGTGGCGGGCCGCGGCTTCGGCCTTGGGCGTGGGATCGGCCGCGTCGGCCTCGTCGTAAAGGTGCGTACGGTGAAGGTCGGTAATCTCCACGATGTCCCGGTCGACGAGTCGCAGGTACCCCACGCCGGCGCGGGCCAGGACGCTGGCGTGGGCGGCTCCGGTTCCGCCCAGGCCGAACACGCCCACGCGGCCTTCGCGGATTCGCGACTGGCCGTCGCGGCCCCATAAAACTTCCTGATAAACGTATTTGGGCGTGCGGCGCGCCATATTAGCGTGTCCCCCTTAAAAGGTGGCGGAAGAAGCGCCGGCCCGAGCGCCAGGTCCGCTTCAACTCGCCGGGCCGCGCGAGGACCTGCCACAGCTTGCGGGCGAGGTACGGCGGCGAGAGGTAGAATTCGCGGCGGGCCCGGTCGCAAAACGCGACCAGCTCCTCGGCGGGAAGGTCAGGCCGGTCTATGACGCAGTTGTGCGAGCCCTCCGGCGTCAACCACTCCGCGAAGCAGGTCGTCCGGAGGTAGCCGTTCTTCTCAGCCCAGCGGTAGAGCGCGGTCCCGGGGTACGCCATCACCGGGAAGAACTGGGCCGTGTCGGGCCGGAGTTTTTTGGCGAAGGAGAGGGTCCGCTCCATCGTCTCGCGGGTCTCGCCCGGGTTCCCCACCATGAAACAGCCGTGGAGCATTACGCCGGCCCGGGCGGCGTCGGCGAAGAACCGTTCGATGCGGCCGCGGTCCATGCTCTTTTTCATCCCGCCCAGCATGTCGTCGCTGCCGCTCTCCACCCCCACGCACAAAAGGCGGCAGCCGGCCCGCTTCATCATGCGCAGCGTCTCGAGGTCCAGGTCGCAACGCGCGTTAGCGCTCCACTTTACGCCGAGGTCCGCCGCCGCCATGGCCTCGCACAGTTCCCGCGTCCGCGCGTGGTCGATGGAGAAGGTGTCGTCCTCGAACATTATCTCCCGGACGCCGGGCCACGTTCTTTTTATGAAGCGCAGCTCCTCGACGACGGCCTCGGTCGCCCGGGGGCGGTAGCCGTGCCCTGAGAAGGTTTGCGGGTAAACGCAGTAGATGCAGTAGTTGGGACATCCCCGGGCGGAGAGAATGGTCACGATGGGATAGAGGCTGTGGGAATAGAAGTAGTTGCCGACCTCCAGGAAGCGGGCGTAGGTCTCCGAAACGAAGGGCCAGGTGTCCGGGTCCTCGAGTTCGGCCGGGGGCGCGGACGTGACGCCGTCGTCCCCTCGCCACGTCACACCGGGGACGGCGGCGGGGTCGTCGCCGGCGGCGAGCGCGTCGGCGAGCCGGAGGACGGTGCGCTCGTACTCGCCGCGCATGACGCCGTCGGGGCCCGGGTACTCGGCGAGCGTCTGTTCGGCCAGCGCCGAGACGTGCGGCCCGACGAGGACCGTGCACAGCGAGGGGCAATCCTCGGCGAGGGCCGCGGCCGCGGCCGCGTCGTTCGCGATGCTGGGGGTGCTGGTGGCGACGACGGCGAGGTCGAATTTCCCCGCCCGGACCTCGGCCCGGACGCGGTCGAACGGCCACCGGGGGTCGGCGGGCACGTCGGCCAGCAGGACGTCGTGGCCCGCGGCGACCGCGGCGCCCGCGGCGTACGAGAGCCACATCGGGTAATATATGGTCCCGCTCTTGGTTACCGCCGGGCTCCGCTGTTCACGGGAAAACTTGGGCAGAAACGGGGGATTTAGGAAAAGGATATTCACAGCCGGGGGGCGCCGGGACTCACTCGTCCTCGACGCGGATAATGAAGCGGCCGCACGACTCACAACGGTACAGGCGGCCGCCGGCCCGGAGTTCGGCCACGACCTTCGCCGGGATGTTCACGTAGCACCCGCGACAGACGCCGTCCGCCGCCACGGCGAACGCACCGCCGTCGTAATGGTCCCAGAGCCGCTGATACTCGGCGTGCAGGGACTGCGGCAGGGCCGCCAGCAGGCGGGCGCGTTTCTCTTCCACTTCGACGAGTTGGACCTCGGCGTCCTCCAGGCGCTCCCGGGACTCGCGGCCCAGCCGCTCGACCTCGGCCTCGAAGCGCTCCACTTCGGCGCGGCGCTCGTCGATCTGCCGGCCGGCCTCGTCCGCCCGGTCCATATATTCGAGCAGACTATCCTCGGTCTCGGATATGGCTTCCCGCATCACCGCTATCTCGTGCTGGAGACTCTGGTATTCCTTGTTGGTTTTAACGTCGTCGAGCTGGACGCGGTATTTCTCGATCTGGCGGTTCTTATCCTCCAGCACGCCTTCCAACCGGCGCCGTTCGCGGCCCGACTCCTGGAGAGTATACTCGACGCGGGCGAACTCCTCGCGGCGGGCGGCGAGGTCGTTCTCCCGGCCCTGGGCCTCCGCCGGCAAGGTTTTCAGAAGCGCCTCGAGGTCTCGTTTGCGAACGTCCAACTCCGCGAGCGCCGCCAGCGTTTCGAAATCTTTAGGATCATCCATACCCGTCCGCCCTCAGTCGAGAAGGTGTTTTAAGCGCAACACCAGTTTCGGATTCTTCCACAACGCCTTCAGGAAAGTAGAGAATATCTCCGAGGATTTGATATTGGCGATATCCAGCTTGTCCCGGAGGATTTCGATGGTATCGTTTATCTCGCGGTCGTTCATGGCCAGGATGACGCGCCGCACCTTGTAGTGCTTCACGTAGCGCTGGCCGTACGCCTCCATCCATTTATCGTGGTAGGTCCGAAGTTCGCCGCCCAGCTTGCCGTTCCCCAGGCCCCGGGATATGGCTTCGCCGGCGACCTGGCCGGCCATGAGGGCCTGGCAGATCCCCTCGCCCGAGAACGGGTCGGACTGGCGGGCCGCGTCGCCGACGAGCGCGACGCGCTCGGTGATTATCCGCGGCAGGGGTTTGGCCGCCGTCACGGCGCCGAGGCGGACGGCCAGGACCCGGCTTCCGGGGAAACGTTTCTTCACGAAATCGTCGAGGTAATGGAAGGGGCCGCGGCCTTCGGCTTCGGTCGGCGTTATCCCGAGGCCCACGACGTGTGTGCCGTCCCTTTTGGGGAATACCCAGGCGTAGCCGCCGGGGGCGAAACACCTCCCCAAATAGAAGTGAATGTAATCCGGGTACTCTATCTCGGCGCCGGCCAGGATGTACTCCGCGCAGGAATTGATGTCGCGGGGGTGGACGGCGGTCGAGAGGCCCGCGGAGCGGCCCACCACCGACTCCACGCCGTCGGCCCCCACGAGGGCCCGGCACGACAGCGTCCGGCCTTCCCGGCCGTTGTAGACGACGTCGACCTCCACGCCGCCTTCGGCCTCGCGGGCGGCCCGCACGTCGGCCCCGAGGAGACCCGTCGCCCCGGCCGCGCAGGCCCGGTCGAAGAGGGCCCGGTCGAAGAGGTCGCGGTCCAGGATGTACCCCACCCCCGGGTAGTCCCGGCGGACCGTGACGCCCTCCGGCCCGTGGCCCATGCCGCCGTTGACGTCGGCGCTTATCCAGCGGCGGTCGGGCTCGATCAACCCCTCGAACTTGCGGCGCGGCACGCCCTCGGCGCACCGCACCGGCCGGCCGACCTCCTTCTTCCGGTCCACGACGAGGACCCGGACGCCGGCCCGGGCGAGCGCCCACGCCGCGGCCGACCCGGCGGGGCCGCCGCCGGCGACGATTACGTCGTAATCCTGTCCCAGTACTTCCCGTGCGTACGATGCCATAAGCTCAGGCCAACGTCTCCCAGTACACGCCGGCGAAGTAGACGAATATCAGAAACTTCATCATGCGGGCCGTGGACGCGGCGAAAAGCGGATCGGGCTCGCGGCGACGGAGGTTCAAAACGGCGTAAAATAACATAAGGCCGCCCACGGCCGCAACGAGCGCGACGTAGCGCCGCGAATAATCGCCGGTCCAATAAGGTATAACGGAAACGACGACCGCCGCCAGCGCGAAGGCCCCGGCGACGATTACGGGGAACCGGCCGCCGGCGCTGGCGACCGTCTTCCGGCCCACTATCTCGTCCGCCCGCCGCGTCTCCACGTCGCGGAAAACGCTGGCCGATATCGCGATGAGGCCCGCGGTTACGGCCGCGACGACCGGCGGCTCGGCGTCGCCGCCCGCCGCCAGCCACCCGTACGTAAGGGGCATTATCACGACGACCGCGGCGAGCACGTTTCGCATGAAATAGGTTTTATCGAAAAAGTAATTGACCAGTAATATAAAAGCCGCCGTAAAGAGTGCGGCGGCGAAAGTGCGAAGGCCGAAAAACGCGGCCCCGGCCAGGCCGACGGCCATCAGGATGAAACCCAGCCACTTCGCCTCGCCGGGCCGCACCAGGCCGCGGGCGATGGGATTGCCGGGGGACGCCAAAAGACGCGTCCGGCGGTGGAGCCAGTCGCCGTTAACGAAGGCCCCCGCGATTACCGCCGCGACGGCCGCGGCGACGGGCGTTATCGAGACCGCCGGGGGCGCCCCGGCCAGCCGGGCCCCGAGGGCCGCTCCGGCGAAGGCCACGGCCCAATCCGCGGGCCGCATCAGCCGCAGGAAGCCGATGACCGCGACGTTGGGATTTCGCTCTTTGGTCATGCAGTCAATGCCGCCCCGCCGGCCGTCACTTGCGGGGTTTCCGCGAAAGCAGCCGGCCGCGCGTATACCAGATACGCTGAATAGCCGTGAATTGCGACAGGACAGCCAGCAGGAGTAGGGCCACGAAGGGGCCGTATCCGCCCACCAGGTAGCCGAGCGCGAGCAGTATCACGCGCTCCGGCCGCTCCATAATGCCGACCTTGCAACTTTCTATAAAGCACTCGGCCCGGGCCTTGGTGTACGAGACGAAAACCGACCCGCTGAGCACCAGGGCCGCGAGGAGCGTCATCGTAGCGTCGGCTGCGGCCGCGTAGAAGTAAATCAGGCCCGTTAAGTACGCGGCCTCGCTGTAGCGGTCGACGACCGAGTCCATGAAAGCGCCGAACTCGCTGCCGCGCTCGTTGACCCGGGCGACCGCGCCGTCCACCATGTCGGCCAGGCCGGCTGCCAGGACGAGACAGGCGCCGAGGCGAAACAGGCCGAACCCGAAGGCCACGCCCGCGCCGACGGCCAAACCAAAACCGCCGAGCGTGAAGACCATCGGGTCTATGCCCAGGCGACCGATTAAACGGGCCGGCGGATAGATTAGTTTTTCGCCGATCCGCCGGCCGAAATCATGAAATGCTCGCAATAGTGCTAATTTCCCGATTCGCCGGTTTCGGCCGGCACCTCGGAGGACAAACGTTGCGCCTTGTCGATTTTATCCTGCGCGAGGTAGTTCGTGACTATGTCGTATTCCGCGGCCGTCGCCAGGCTGAAATTCTCGATGCCGAGCGGTTTCAAGATAGGATCGTCCTTCGGGATATCCTTCAGGACGTCGCGCACTTTCCCGCCCAGCATCTTGTCGCCGCCCATCTCGACGAAGCCGAAGGCCTCGACCGGAACCTTCTCCGATATGGTCAGAACCTCGGTCCCCTTGTAGGGTTTGCGTTCCGGGTAGAAGTCTATAGGCACGCAGCCGTACTCGACCTCGCCCGCCGCCACCGCGGCGATGACTTCCTCGGCCGTCCCGTTCGGCGCCGTGCGGAGATCGAAGTCGAGGTCGAGGTCGAGCTCGCTCCGGTCGAAGAACATCTTCTGAGATAGATATCCGCCGAGCGAACTATCGGAGACTATCATAATAGAAGCGCCCTTGAGCTCGGATACGTCCCGGATCTTTATGGCCTCGCCCTCCGCGACGATGATACAGCCCTGCACCATCGAACCGGTATTGGGGTAACTGGCCTTGGTCAAGATGATGCAGGCGTCCGCAACCTCGGCGTAGTCCAACGGGTTGGCGTAGACGAAGGAGGCCTTGCCGTCCTTCACCTCCGCCGAAAACTCGTCGCGCGACTTCGTGGGTACGAACTTGAACGGCTGGCCTACCTGCTCCTCGAGGTATCCCGCCAGCGGTTCGAACTGCTTGGAGGCCGTCGCCGGGTCGAAGGTCGGCCCGAGCATTACGACCAACGGTTCCATCTCCGCCGAACTCTTGCCGCCCCGGCAGCCGACGGTCGCCGCCAAGGGGATTACCAATCCTGCCACTACCGCGAACGCTACCAACCGCTTCATAGTTCTCGCTCCCGTAGGTGGAATTAGGCCCAGGGTACGACGAAAGTTTACCAATGGTCCAATTTTGTGTCAAGCGAAAATCCCGGCCGGCCGCTTACGGGACGATGAGAACGGCGCAATCGGCGTCCTCGACGACGCGCTGGGTGACGCTGCCCACGGGGTGACGGCCGGTGCGGTATCCGCTCCGCTTGCTTATTACGACGAGGTCGGCCTCGGCCTGGGTCGCGGCGGTGGTAATTTCGATGTGGGGCCGGCCTCGCTTAACTATCATCTCCGCGTCCACGCCTTCCGCCGTGGCCATCTTGCCCACCTTCGCCACGGCCTCCTCGGCGTTGTACTCCAGCTCCCGCTCCATCTTCTCCCGCTGGCGTTTCGACTCGCCCGAGAAATCGGCGAGGACCGAGGTGTCTATAACCGAGATTACTATTAATTTGGCCCGGTCCCTTTTGGCCAGCCTGAAGGCCACCTCGACGGCGCGCAACGCGAACTGCGTCCCGTCGGTGCTGACGACGATGGTGTGGAACGCCCCGCCTTCCAGATATTCTTCTTCCTTCATCTCAATATTTCCCGGCCGCCAGCTTCTCTCGCAGGCGCTCCTCCACCACCGGCGGTACGAAGCAACTCACCGGCCCGCCGAGGCGACCTATCTCCTTGACGAGGCTCGAGTTGAGGTAGAAATATTTCTCGGACGGCAGCATCAGAACGGTATTTATCTCGTCGGCCAGTTTCCGGTTCGCGGAGGCCATTTTGAACTCCTCCTCGAAATCGGAAACGGCCCGGAGGCCCCGCACGATGACCGAGGCGCCGCGCCGCCGGGCGTAATCGACCGTCAGGCAATCGAAGCTGTCTATCTCCACGTCCGGCAGGTGGGACGTAACCTCCCGGAGCATTTCCATCCGCTGTTCGACGTCGAAGAGCGGCTCTTTGTGGGGATTCACGGCAATGCCGATTATAAGGCCGTCGAAGATGCGGACGCACCTCTCGGCGATGTCGAGGTGGCCGTACGTGACGGGATCGAACGTGCCCGGATAAAGGGCTATTACCGTTTTTCCGTTCATGAGTTGTCCCCGGCGCGCCTCGGGGAGAGAGTGAGGCGGCGGCCGCTACGTTTCAACTTATTTCTGATACTATACAAGTACGGCTTAAATAGCAAGAAAAAAAGCCGGGGCGTTCCCCGACCTGCAACGGTTATTCCATGCGCGCCGCGGCGGCCCTTAGCGATCGACGACGACCTTCCCGACCTCGAGCTGATCCCGGCCTGATACGCGATATATATAGACCCCCGGGCCGAGCGGCTCGCCGCCGGGCCGCGCCGGCCGCCACCGGAAGTCCTCGGCGCCGGCCGGAACCTCGCACGAGGCGATACGGCGGCCGGCCACGTCGTAGACGGCGACGGTCGCGGGGGAGGAAACGCCCGTGAATGTGAGGCCCGCGGCCGCGGCGTAGCGGAAGGGATTGGGATAAACGGCGAAGGGCCTCGCTACCCGGGGAGCGGTATCCGCGGTCGTGGGGGGATCCTCGACGCCGATATAGTCCGAACGGGCGAGGTGGCCCACGACGGCGGCGGCCGTCCGGGCCGTACGGGTTACCAGCGGCACGGTCAATTTGTCGAGCGTGTCCTCGGCCGTGTGGTAATAGGGGTACGTCGATTCGCTCTCCGACTCCGGGCCGCCCTCGAAAAAGCCGATGGAATCGTAGCGGGCGTCCCAGAACGGGACGTGGTCGCCGGCCCCGCCGTTCAGTTGGTAATCGAAAAGCATCTTCGTGTTATAGATGCCGCCTACGGCGCCGACGTGGTCGGCGAGCCATATGGAAGAGCCGCTGATGCGGATTATGGCGTCGTCCCGGCCTCCCGCGTCCTCGTCGTAGCCGATCATGTCCATGAGCACGGCGGCTATTATGTCCTCGTCCTTGGCGGAGGCCTCCTCGGCGTAGGCCCGGCTGCCGAGATAGCCCTGTTCGGCCCCGCCGAAGAAGACGAAGCGCAGCGTCCGGTCGACGGGCAGGTCGCGGAAAACTTCCGCCGCGGCCAACGCGGCGGCGACCCCCGCGCCGGCGGCGTCGGCGCCCGGGGCGCTTACGGCGGGACGGTCGGAAGTCGAGTCGTAATGGGCGCCCATCAGGACTATTTCATCCGGGGCGACCGTACCGCGGCGCTCGGCGATAATGTTCTCCCACGACAAATCGACGCGGGAGTTAATCCGCTCGAAACTTGCGCCGCCGTCGCTCGTCAGGTAGAGCTCGCGGCCGTAAAGGTCGATTAAAAGGCCGTGGTCCTCGTCGCCGAAGGCCACGTCGCCCCAAAACTCGAGAGGCGCGCCTTCGAGCGCGTACCACGACAGGCCGCCGTCATCCGTCTTGTAGATTACCTCGTTGCCGGCGGCGTACCCCACCTTGGGGCCGGCGAAGGCCACCGCCGTCAGGACGTGCGAGGAAAATTCGGGCGTGCGCAGCCAGGTCTCCCCGCCGTCCCGGGTGTAAAGCAGGCTCGAGCCGCCGTACGCCGCCCAGGCCACCGCGCCGTCGAGGGCGACGAAGGACTTAACGCTCGCCGGCGGGACCGGGAAATCCTGCAGTTCCCAATTCGCGCCGCCGTTCACCGTACGGTAAACGACGGCATCCTCGTACGAACCGGGGACGGCCCAGCCGCACTCGAGGTCGCCGAACGATATGATATGGGGGCACCCGTACTGGGGCAGGGATTGCGCCGTCCATTCCAGGCCGCCGTCGGCGGTGCGGTATATTCGCGCTTCGGCCCCGTGGAAACAGGCCGCCCATCCGACGTCGGCCTCCCGGAAGTAAACCGCCCGGAACGCGTCCTCGCTTCCGGCTTCGACCGTGAGGTTCTCCCAGGTCATGCCGCCGTCCGTCGTCGCGGCCACGACGCCCCCGCCGCAAGCCGCGTAACCCACCGACTCGTCGACGAAATGGACGTCGTAGAGGTAACCGGGAGCGGCGGGGACCTGCCGGACCCAGTCAACGCCGCCGTCGTCCGTGTGGAAGAGGGTACATCCCTCGGTCATTACCCAGGCGCTGTTCCCGCCGTCGCCCCAGCGGCTGCCGGCGAGGCGGCCTCCCGGGAACTGCTGCACCCGCGTACGATACCCCCAGGATTCCAGCCGCTGCTCGATATAATCCCGGGCCTCGTCGCACCCGGGCATATACGAATAACGCGTCTTGAAACCTTGAAGGTCCTCGACGTAGGCCCGTATCCCGTTGTTCGTAATGCCGTCGAGCGCCGAACTGATGGCGCCGTCGCGGCCTTCGGGGGGCGGTTCGTCGCCGTAGGCCGGCAAAGATATACAGAATATAATGGCGGCGCCGACCGCCGCCTTTACGCTCAGATTCAACATGGTTCGTAATTTGGGGGTTATCACGCCTCTTAATTATAGCAGACTAGTAAGAATTAGCAAATTTTTCCGCGAAATAATCGGCAGACG
Organism: Candidatus Zixiibacteriota bacterium; assembly: GCA_050117845.1. GTDB lineage: Bacteria > RBG-13-66-14 > B26-G2 > WVWN01 > WVWN01 > WVWN01. The sequence goes on along the minus strand of JASFLY010000004.1, from coordinate 51,452 downwards.
GCCCGAGAGGCCGGCCCTTGCCTATTACGCGAGCTATCCCCAATATCGCCTATTTAATAACGGCGATTTTACCCGTTTCCTCCTGGCCCTCGCCCGATACGTGGTAGAGGTAGACGCCGGCCGCGAGGGCCGCGCCGCCGGCCGTCGCCGGCCGCCACGAATACTCGTCGGTCCCGGCGGCCACGTCCCACCGGGCCACGCGCCGGCCCGCCAGGTCGTATATTTCCACTTTCGCGGGGGTGCTAAGGCCCACGAACCTCACGCCCGCGGAGGCCGTGGACGCGTAGCAGTAGGGGTTCGGGTAGACGGCGAACGCCCGGGCGAAGGGCACGGCGGCCTCGCCGGGGCCCGGCGGATCCGGGAACGTCCCGGCCTCGCCGGCGAGGTGGGCCACCATGGCCGCGAGGTCGCGAGCGCAACGGGCGGCCAGGTCGGCGTCCAGCTTGTCGAGCGTGTCTTCGGTCGAGTGGTACCAGGGGTTCTCCTGGCTCCCGCCCTCGCCGACGCCGCCTTCGCCGGTTCCCATCGCCGCGTAACCGGCGTCCCGGAACGAGAGGTGATCGCTGCCCGAGGTCCCGCTCTCGTAAATCAGGTTGTTTCCGTACATGGCGCCGACGGCGATCAAGTACTCCGCCAGCCAGCCGTACTCGCCGACGTCGGTTATAAAGTCGTCCCGGCCCCCCTCTTCCTCGTCGTACGCCACCATATCGGCGTTCAGGACGGCAATTATATTTTCGCCCTTCTCCGCGCACTCGTTCGCGTAGGCCTCGCTGCCCAAACACCCCGCTTCCTCGTCGCCGAAGCCCATGAAACGCACGGTCCGCTCGAAGCTGACGTTGCGGAAGGCCCGCGCCGCCGCCATCGCGACCGCCGCCCCGGAAGCGTTATCGTCCGCCCCCGGACAGTTCCACGGCCGGGCCTCGGATATCGAGTCGTAGTGGCCGCCGATTATCACTATTTCGTCGGGCCGCTCGGTGCCGCGGCGCTCCGCCACGACGTTGTACTCCGGTGCGTTAAGGCCGCCGGAGATATCCGTCCAGGTTTCCCCGCCGTCCTCCGTGAGATAGACGTTCTCGCCGTAACGGTCGGCGATTACGCCGTGCTCTGCGTCGGCGAAAGACATATTGAAACACATGAATTCCGGGAGGCCGGCCAACGGCGTCCAGGTCTCGCCGCCGTCCTCGGTCTTAATTACCGGCGTGCCCGCGATATAACCTATATCGGGCGTCGGGAATTCCACCTGCAGGAAAATCCCGGTGTACCCCGTATCCACGTCCTGCCAATCCACGCCGTTCGTCGTGCGGACGACGTGGCCGGCGGAAGTACCGCCCCACGCTTCCCGCGGCCCGACCGCCGCGGCGTCGTATACGTAGCTGCCCGACCCAACCGGGAGGGAGCACGCGGCCCAATTCCCGCCGCCGTCGCCGGAGTAATAAAAATATGTACCGGCGGTTGCGTTATATCGTAATGCCCACATCCGCCGTTCGTCGTACGTTGCCAGACGGTCGAAACCGGGCAAGAGCATGTTCCACTCGACCTCGTTCCAACTACGGCCGCCGTCCACGGTTTTCAGCACGTGGTAATACCGGGTAAGCGGGCCCTGGTTACCGATCCTTTCGGCTGCGATGTAGCTTAACCACCCGATACCGGACGGCGCGAAATCGAGGCCTCGGACGGAGATGAAGCCGCCGGCTGATATGGAGTGGTATTTTACGAACTCCCAGGAATCGCCGCCGTCCGCCGTCAGCGCGACGTAACCGTCGATCCCCGCGAATATACCATTATCGTCGTCGAACCAGTAGCAAGACGGCGACTTATAGTAGCCGGCGGTAGCCCGGGCCGGCCGGAGCGTGTCCCAACTCGCGCCGCCGTCCCGGGAGCGGCGAACCAGGCAATGGCGGTCGTCCAGGTAGACGCTGCCGCCGGCCTCCGGGTAATGGGCCGACTCGTAGTAGCCGCACTCGAAGGCGTGCCAGTCGGCGTCCAGGTTCTGCGCCGCGTACCAATTGCGGAGCCAGTTCCGAGCGCCCTCGGCGCCGGGCGTGAACGAGTAGCGCGTCCGGTACGACTGGAGTTTGGCGATGTATCCGGCGTAATCCTCCCCCGTAATAGTGTTGATGGCGGCCTCGACGGTGGCGTTCTTCTTCGTCGGGGGCGCTTCGGCCGCGGCCTTCCATGGGACCCGCGCCCCCGGCCGGAGTTCCCGAACGCCCAGCCGCGGCTCCAATGCGAGCAGCAGGCCGACGCTCGACGCTCGCGCGACCCCCAGCAGGTATTCGTCTCCCAGTGGCTGCACGGACCCCGCCGCCGCCATGTCGGCGGCCGTCAACGCCGTACGTTCCGGCGGCGTAAGGAGAAAGTAGTGCTTGGCCCGGGCGCCCTCGTCCAGCACCCGATAGGGGGAAACCGCGCCGAGGGTGGCCGCGGAACCGTTGTATATATAACCGGCGGAGCATTTGCCGAGGTAATACAGGCCGGCCGCGTCGTTCGGCTGGACCGCTCTATCCGATAAGACGACCAGGTCGCCGGATAAAGCGTGCGCGGATACGACGGCCGCGGCAACCGCCACCGTGGCGATTACAAATCTACACATATCCTCTCCTTGAATATTTAAACGCTACCTCGCGATAACGATTTTCCCGCTTTTCTCCTGCTCCACGCCCTCGACGCGGTAGACGTAAACGCCCGGGGCGAGGGCTCCCTCGCCCGAACCCGCGGGGCACCACGCGCACTCGTCGGTCCCGGCGGCCACGTCCCAGCGGGCCACGCGCCGGCCCGCCAGATCGTATACCTCCACCTTCGCGGGAGTCTTGAGGCCGACGAAGGTCACGCCCGCGGAGGCCGTGGACGCATAGCAGTAGGGGTTCGGGTAGACGGCGAAAGCCCGGGCGAAGGGCCCCACGGCCTCGTGACCCGGGGGAGTGGGTTCGAAGAGGGTATCGCTGACGCCAGCGAGGTGGGCTACCGTCGCAGCGAGGTCGCGGGCGCACCGAGCGCCGAACTCGGGCTGAATCTTGTCCAGCGTATCCTCGGTCGTGTGGTACCAGGGGTACCCCTGGCTTCCACCCTCGCCGACTTCGCCCTCGATAACGCCCAGCGCGGGATAGCCGACGTCGGCGAACGGCCAGTCGTCGCTGACCCCTGTGCCGTCCCAGTCGTAGATAAGATTCTGGCCGTAGAGGCCGCCGACGGCGCCCAGGTATTCGACCAGCCATGCGTCGTCGTCGGGAGCGCCGACCGTCAGGTCGTCCCGGCCGCCGTTCTCCTCGTCGTAGGAAACCATATCGGCGTTGAGGACCGCTACGATATTCTCTCCGCGTTCCGCGCAATAGTCCGCGTACGCGACACTACCTTTTAGGCCGAGTTCCTCGGCGCCGAAAGTAACGTACCGGATCGTCCTCTCGAACTTGTAATCCTTTAAAGCGCGAGCCGCGGCCATAACGCACGCCGTACCGGAAGCGTTATCGTCAGCCCCGGGCGCTTGGGATATGCCGGGGATCGCGAGCGAATCGAAATGGCCGCCGATAACGACGATTTCGTCCGGCGAAATCGTCCCCGGTGATTCGCCGATTACGTTCTCCGAGTGCAACCGCATATTACTCCGGATATCGGCGAAACTCCCGCCGCCGTCGTCGGTTACGAATATATTATCCGCCGTCTCGTCCGCGAATACGCCGTCGTTTTCACCCGCGAAAGAGATGAAGTCGTAGGTCATCTCCGGCGCGCCGTCGATTTCCCGCCACGTTTCCCCGCGGTCCCGGGTAATCATTAACTTGTTGCCGCCAGCGTAACCGTTACGGGACGTAGGGAACTCGACCTGATAAAAATAACCTTCTACGCCGGGGTCGACCTTAATCCAGGTCACGCCGTCCGCCGTATGCAACAACTCTCCCGCGTCCGTGGCGGCCCACGCTTCGCGCACACCTATCGCCGCGATATCCTTAATCTCGGCCGCCGGCGGCGAACTCGCCTCGTACCAGGTCGAGCCGCCGTTGTCGGTGTATACGATACCACCGTCCTTGCCCCCGGCCCAACCGTGCAGGCCGTCGTAAAAATCCAGGGACGTGATCACGGCCTCGGTAGGTAGGGGTTGCTCTACCCAATTCGCGCCGCCGTCATCGGTTTTCATTATATAACCCCGCATACCTTGTTGGCCCGTCTTCGCGACGTAACCGGCGAGCCAACCCGAATCCGCGTTCGGGAAATGCATGTCGGAAACGTAATACACTTGATTAGGAACGCCGGCGTAAATTTCCACCGTTTCCCAGCTTTGACCGCCGTCCCGCGTCTTCGATAAATTGTTATTATAATGCCCGGCCACGAAGCCTATTTCGCCGTCCACCCAAAAGAAATCCATCGCGTTAATAACGCCGTCCGGCGCTACCACGTCCCAATTCCCGCCGCCGTCGGCCGAACGGTGCACGGTGACCGCGAACGTCAACGCGTAAATTTTACCCGAAGGCGCCGCGTACGTAACGTCCCTAAAAGTATTGTACTCGAACGGGAACGCCGACACGTAGAGGTTTTGCGTCCTAAAAAACGCCTTCAGGTAATCCCGGGCGTATTCGAAACCTTTCAAGTCAGTATAGCGCGTCCCGAAATCCTGCAACGTGCGAATATACCCTGCGTACTCCTCCGCCGTTATGGTGTTAACCGCGGCCTCGACCCGGGGGTCCTTCTCGGTCGGCGGCTCCTCGGCGTCGATTTCAAAATCTATCGGCGTTATCGGCGTAAGGTGGCGGAGTTCGACGCGATGCTCGACGGCGCGGATGGCCCCGGCGCCCGGGCCCCGCTCCAGCCCCACGAGTATTTCGTCATCCGAGAGGCGTACCGCCGTTCCAAGAGGCGCGAAGGCCTCCGGCGTAACGCCCACCCATTCCGGCGCCCACACGACGTAGTAATCTTTTAGCTCGGCGTCCCGTTCCAGGATGCTATACGGCGACACGGCCCCCAGCGCCGCCGCGGAGCCGCTGTACAAATAACCCGCCGAACAGACGCCGAGGTAATATAACCCCGCCGCCTCGCTCGGCCTTATCTCTCTTTCGGATAAAACCACGAGGTCGCCGGGTAAAGCTAACGCCGCCGTCGCGAGGGACGCGATCACGGCGGCCGAGAGTATTCCCCTTCTCAAGACATCCGACCTCCTTCGTACATATTTTAACCCCAATAAAAGGGCCCCGTCAAGACCCGATGCATAAGGGCCGCCCGCGGGGACGGCCCTCGTTAAACTCATCGGGAAAAGCGCCACGTCGTCTACTTCAATATCGCGATTTTACCCGTTTCCTCCTGACCCTCGCCCGATACGTGGTAGAGGTAGACGCCGGCCGCGAGGGCCCCGCCGCCGGCCGTCGCCGGCCGCCACGAATACTCGTCGGTCCCGGCGGCCACGTCCCACCGGGCCACGCGGCGGCCCGCCAGGTCGTATATCTCCACCTGCGCCGGCGTCTTGAGACCCACGAAGGCCACGGCCGAGTCGGCCGACGCGTAGCAATACGGGTTGGGGTAGACGGCGAAGGCCCGGGCGAAGGGGACCGCGGCCCCGCCGGGGCCCGGCGGGTCCGGGAAAGTCCCGGCCACGCCCGCCAGGTGGGCCGCCATGGCCGCCAGGTCGCGGGCGCACCGGGCGCCGAACTCGGGCTGGATCTTGTCCAGCGTATCCTCGGTGGTGTGGTACCAGGGATATTCCTGGCCTCCGCCCTCGCCGACGTCGCCCTCGATGACTCCAATCGCCGGATAACCGGCGTTGATGAACGACCAGTCGTCGCTGACCCAATCGGCGTCCCAGTCGTAGATAAGGTTCTGTCCGTAGAGGCCGGCGACGGCGTTAAGATACTCGACCAGCCACGCCGCGTCGTTCGGAGCCCCGACCATCAGGTCGTCGCGGGCGCCGTTCTCCTCGTCGTAACTAACCATGTCGGCGTTCAGGACGGCGACTATGTTTTCGCCCTTCTCGGCGCACTCGTTGGCGTAGGCCTCGCTGCCGAGGAGGTAAGCCTCCTCGTCGCCGAAGCCCATGAAGCGCACGGTCCGCTTGAAGTTGACGTTGCGGAAGGCCCGCGCCGCCGCCATCGCGACCGCCGCCCCGGAAGCGTTGTCCTCCGCGCCGGGGCAGTCCCAGGGCCGGGCGTCGGAGATGGAATCGTGGTGGCCGCCGATTATTACGATTTCGTCGGGCCGCTCGGTTCCCCGGCGTTCCGCGACGACGTTGTACTCCGGGGCGTTGAGGCCCGGCGATACGTCGGTCCAGGTCTCCCCGCCGTCGTCCGTGAGATAGACGTCGTCGCCGTAGTAGTCGGAGACAAGGCCGTGCCGGCCGTCGGCGAAGGACATATTGCGACACTCGAAATCGGGTAAGCCGTTGACGCGGGTCCAGGTCTCGCCGCCGTCCTCGGTCTTGAGTACGGGAGTACCGGCGACGTAGCCCGTCGTCGGCGTCGGGAACTCCACCTGTAGGAAGGTCCCGGCGTACCCGGTATCCACCTCCTGCCAATCCGCGCCGTTCGTTGTGTGGAAGACCCGGCCTTCGGTGGTAACGCCCCAGGCCTCCCGCGGCCCTACCGCCGCGGCGTCGTAGAAGTACTCGGAGTATCCCATGGTAACGACGTATTCCGTCCAGTTCTCGCCGCCGTCAGCGGAATAAAAACCACGCGGCGTCGCGCTCCCGACGGCATTATAAAAGACCCATATCCGTCGTGCGTCGTATGAAGTCAGGCGCGTAAAAGCCGGAATATCCCATTCCGCCTCGCGCCAACTCCGGCCGCCGTCCTCCGTTTTCTTCAAGAAATAAGTTACTTCATAGGAACCGGGGCCGACCCGTACGTTTTTCGAGTAGCTTATCCACCCCGTATCGGGCGCAGGGAACGCCAGGCCGCGGAGCAGTATGTAACCCTCGGCCGGGGGAACGTCATATTGGACGAACCGCCAGGAGTCGCCGGCGTCCGCCGTGAGGCCGACGTAACTGTCGACGCCGGCGAATATGCCGTTGTCGTTGTCGAACCACCAACACGACGGCGCGTTATAATACCAACCGGCGGTCCCGTATCTCGGGCGGAGGATATCCCAGGTGGCGCCGCCGTCCGAGGAGCGGCGGACCATGCAATGGTAATCGTCCAGGTAGACGTTGCCGCCGGCCTCGGGGTAATGGGCCTTACGGTAGCGGCCACACTCGAAGGCGTGCCAGTCGGCGTTCAGATTCTGCGCCGCGTACCAATTGCGGAGCCAGTTCCGGGCGCCCTCTAACTGCGGCGTAAAGGAATAGCGCGTCCCGTAGGACTGGAGTTTGGCGATGTATCCGGCGTACTCCTCCGCCGTAATGGAGTTGACGGCGGCCTCGACGGTGGCGTTCTTCCGGGTCGGGGGCTCCTCGGCGTCGACCTTCCAATCCATCCGCGCCGTGGGCCGGAGTTCCCGGACGCGCAGCCCTGGCTCCAACGCGAGTAGCAGGCCGACGGCCCCGGGGTCCGCGACAGCCAGGAGGTAGTCGTCGGCGAGGGGCTGTACCAGGCCGACGGTTTCCATATCGGCCCGCGTCAACGTCGACCGGTTCGGTAGAGATATGAGGAAATAGTGTTTGCCCCGGGCGCCTTCGCCCAGCACCCGATAGGGGGAAGCCGCCCCGAGGGTGGCCGCGGAGCCGTTGTACAAATAACCCGCCGAACAGGCGCCGAGGTAGTACAGGCCGGCGGCGTCGTTCGGCTGGACTTCTTTGTCGGACAGGACGACGAGGTCGCCGGATAAAGCGTAAGCCGAAACGGCGGCGGTAGCTATCGCCGCCGCGGCGATAATTATCCTATTCATATCCTCTCCTTATTCTTTATATAAACGCTATCTCGCGATAACGATTTTCCCGCTTTTCTCTTGCTCCACGCCCTCGACGCGGTAGACGTAAACGCCCGGGGCGAGGGCGCCCTCGCCCGAACCCGCGGGGCACCACGCGCACTCGTCGGTCCCGGCGGCCACGCCCCAGCGGGCCACGCGCCGGCCCGCCAGATCGTATACCTCCACCTTCGCGGGAGTCTTGAGCCCCACGAAAGTCACGCCCGTCGAGGTCGTCGAAGCATAGCAGTACGGATTCGGGTATACGGCGAAGGGTCGGGCGAAGGGGACGGTCCCGTGGCCGGGGCCCGGCGGGTCGGGGAAGGTCCCGGCCACACCCGCCAGATGGGCCAGCATGGCCGCCAGGTCGCGGGCGCAACGGACGCCGAACGCCGGGTCCACTTTATCGAACGTATCTTCGGTCGTGTGAACGTACGGGTACCTCGACACGCCGCCTTGCCCTTCCGAACCTTCTATAACTCCCAAAGCCGGATACCTAAAATCCCAAAAACGACGGTGATCGCTGGCACCCCACTCGTAATTATCGTATATAAGGCCGTTTCCGTATAACGCTCCCGTTCGTACGAGGTATTCGTACAACCACACATCGGCGCTACAAGCCACCGATAAGTCGTCCCTTTCTCCCCCCTCCTCGTCGTACGAAACCATATCGGCGTTCAGGACCGCGACGACGTTCTCGCCTTTCCCGGCGCACTCGGCCGCGTAGGCATAACTGCCGTTGCAGCCGTTCTCCTCGTCGCCGAAGGCCATAAAGCGTATGGTCCGCTCGAAGCTGACGTTGCGGAAGGCCCGGGCCGCGGCCATGGCGCACGCCGTTCCGGAGGCGTTGTCCTCCGCCCCGGGCGCGAGGTCCAGGGGGAAGCCCGATATCGAATCGTAATGGCCGCCGATTATTACTACCTCGTCCGGCCTCTCGGTCCCCCGCCGCTCGCCGACGACGTTCTCGCAACTCAAGTCCATATCGCCTTTAATATCTTCGAAACTTTGCGCGCCGTCGTCAGTCCGGAGGAGGTACTCCCCTTCCGGATCACCGATAACGCCGTGGTCCTTGTCCGCGAACGCCAACGCCGAATAATAGGTTTCGGGTAAAGCGGTTGCCGTCCGCCACGTATCACCGCCGTCGGCCGTAGCAACCAACGTCGCGTGTAGGGCGTACCCGTGTAGGCGGTCGGGGAATTCTACCTGGCGCAAACCGCCGGTCGCCCCCGTGGCCACGTACTCCCACGTTACGCCGTCGGTAGTGTGCAGGAGGTCATTCGTCGAATCCGCCGCCCAGGCCTCGGCCTGCCCCACCGCCGCCAGGTCCCAAACCGACGTATCCGCCGCCGGCCGGGTGCACTCCCGCCACGTCTCGCCGGCGTCGTCGGTATAAAAGATCTTTCCCGGGCTGGTCGGCGCCTTGAACTCGGCGGCCCAACCGTGGTCGGAATCGTAAAAGCGGATGGTATAGATGTCGGCCTCTTCCGCCGGCGCGGAGGCGCGCCAGGTCCTCCCCCCGTCCGTCGTCCGGACCAGTTCGGGCCGCGGGTCGGAATATTCCGGCAAACGGAGTGATATACCCGCCAGCCACCCTTCATCGGCGGAAACGAAGCATACATCCCTCCAGTGATACTCCCTCCCGCCCCCGCTATACGCTACTTCCAATTTTTCCCACGTGTCGCCGCCGTCCGCGGTTATAGCCAGCACATTACCGGCGCCGATGGCGAACCCTTCGTCGGCGTTAACCCAGGATAATCGGTCAATATAACTCAAGCACCCGGGGTTTATGGTTTCCCACGTTCCACCCGAGTCGCGAGAGCGCGTTAACGCCCAGGGTTTTGTCACGACGTAGATATTCTTCCCGGCTTCGGGGTAGTAGCAGTCTTCGAATCCGACGCACGCGAACTCGAATAAGGATGCGTCCAGGTTCTGCAACGCGAAAAAATTCCTTAAGTAATAGCTGGCCGCGTCACAACCCGTCGTGTTCGAATAACGCGTCCGGAAACTCTGGAGCGTCCGGATATACCCCGCGTACTCGTCGGCGGTCAGGGTATTGACCGCGGCCTCGATGCGGGGGTCCTTCTCCGCCGGCGGTTCCTCGGCGTCGACCTTGAAGTCCACCGGCGTCACGGGCGCGAGCTTGTACAACTCGACGCGACGTTCGACGGCGCGGATGGCCCCGGCGCCCAGGCCGCGCTCCAGCCCCACGAGTATTTCGTAATCAGAGAGGCGGACCGCCGCGCCGAGGTACGCGAAGGCCTCCGGCCGGAGGTCAACCCCTTCCGGCGCCCACACGACGTAGTAGTCCCTGGCCTCGGCGTCGCGGTCAAGGATGCGGTAGGGCGACACGGCCCCGAGAGCCGCGGCCGAGCCGTTGTACAGGTACCCGCCGCCGCCCTGTCCTAAATAAAAAAGGCCCGCCGCCTCGTTCGGCCTTATCTCCGTATCCGATAAGACGACGAGGTCGCCGGGCAAGCCTAAGGCCGCCGTCGCGAGGGACGCGGTCAAAGCGGCCGTGAGTATTCCCTGCCTCATGACATCCAACCTCCTTATTAAATATTTAACCTTATTTAAAGCGCCACGTCAAGACCCAAAAATAAAGGGCCGCCCCGAAGGGCGGCCGCAGTCGAATACTTCGGCAATAATGCAATATTGTCTACTTTAGTATCGCGATTTTCCCGGCCTCCTCCCGGCCTTCACCCGACACGCGGTACAGGTAAACGCCGGTGGGGAGCGCTTCACCGTCGGCCGAGGTCGGCCGCCAGGAGCACCCGTCCGTCCCCGCAGGAACGGCCCAGCGGGCCACGCGCCGACCCGTCAGGTCGTACACCGAAACCGTGGCGGGCGCCGACAACCCCTCGAACCGCAGCGACGGGCTCGCGCCGGCGTGCCACGGGTTGGGATATACCCGCAAGGCCTCATGCGCGGAGGGTACCGTGCCCCGCGCCGAGGCCGGCCCCTCCTCGATCCCCGTAACGGGCGCGTCGGCCAGGTGCGCCAGCGTCGCCGCGAAGTCGCGCGCGAAGCGGGCCCCCAGGTCCGGGCTCAACTTGTCGAGCGTATCCTCGATAGTGTGGTAGTAGGGGTAACCGGTCGTTCCCCCCGTTCCCGAACGGCCTTCGATAGCGGCGATGGCCGGGTAACCGTAGGCCCAGAAACTGCGATGGTCGCTGGCGCTGAACTCGTAATGATCGTAGATGAGGTTGTTGCCGTACAGGCCGCCGACGGCGCTCAAGTAATCGCCCAACCAACCGTGGGAGTCGTACGCCAGGCTGAAGTCGTCCCGGGCGCCGTTCTCCTCGTCGTACGCCACCATGTCGGAGTTCATCGCGGCGATTATATCGTCGCCGTTACTCGAGCAGTGGGTCGCGTAGGCCAAGCTGCCGTAAAGCCCCTGTTCCTCGCCGCCGAAGGCGCAATAACGCACGGTCCGGTCGAATTCGAGTTCGCGAAACGCCCGGGCCGCCGTCATAACGACCGCGACGCCGGAGGCGTTGTCGTCGGCGCCCGGCGCTAACACCTCGCGGTACTCCTGCTCGGAGATGGAGTCGAGATGGCCGCATATAACCACGACCTCGTCCGGCGCCAAGGTTCCGCGGCTCTCGCCGATGACGTTATAGTAAGTCAGGCCGCGGTAATCGAACGGGAAGAGCGTCACTTCCAGACCCTGCGCCTTGAAGAAACTTGCCACGACGTCCGTGGAGTGGACGTAACCTTCCGAAGGCGTGTACCGCGTCTGGACGTCCAGGAGCATCTGGATATAGGAGGTGAATTCCGCGGCGGATATGGTATTTACGGCGGCCTCGATTTCGGGGTCCTTCTCCGTCGGGGGCGTCCCCGCGTCGGTTCGGCATTCGCGCAACTGTGCCGGCGCGAGCCGTATCAGCTCGATCCGGCGTTCGACGGCGCGGAGGTCGTCCGGGCCGTAGTCGCGCTCGAGGCCCACCAGTATTTCGTCGTCCGAGAGGCGTACGGCCGTGCCCAGGTGCGCGAAGGCCTCGGCCTCCACGGTCACCCATTCCGGCGCCCAGACGATGTAGTAATCCTTGGCCCCGGCGCCCCGGTCGAGTACGCGGTACGGTGAGACGGCCGTCAGGCCCTCCTCGGATCCGTTATAGAGAAACCCTCCCGACGCCGGCCCGAGGTAAAAAAGCCCCTCGGCCGCCGGCGAAACCTGCAACGGCGACAACACCAACCACTCGGCCGGCAGCGCCCACGCCGCCGCCGCCCAGGCGGCCAGAAGCAGTATCCCTAACGTCCTTCTCATAACGATACCTCCCGGATCACCGAATTATGGCGATCTTTCCCGTTTCGGTTTGGCCCTGTCCCTCGACGCGGTAGATATATACGCCCGACGCGATGGTATCCTCCGGCCGCCACGAGAACTCGTCCGTCCCCGCCGGGACGTCCCATCCGGCCGCCCGGCGGCCCGCCAGGTCGTAGACCTCCACCTTCGCCGGCGTCTCCAGGCCCACGAAGGTCACGGCCCCGCCGGCCGCGGCGGAATAGCGGTAGGGGTTGGGGTATACGGCGAACGCCCGGGAGAAGGGTTCCGTCGCCGTCCCCGGCCCCGGGGGATCGGGGTACTCGCCGGCGATGCCCGCGAGGTGCGCCACCGTCGCCGCGTAGTCGCGCGCGAAGCGGCACGCCAGCTCGGGCGTTATCTTATCTATGGTGTCCTCCGTGCTGTGATACCAGATGTATCCGGGGCTCCCGGAGAACTCGGCCCGGCCGTGTATCGCCGCCAGGGCCGGGTAGCCCAAATCCCAGAAGGGCTTGTGGTCGCTGGCGCGGTACTCGTACTGGCTGTAATAGAGGTCGTTCCCGTAGAGCGAGGCCACGGCCTGGAAGTAGTCGTAGAGCCACTCGTAGTCGCCGTACGCGATGCCGTAGTCGTCGCGCAGGCCGTACTCCTCGTCGAAGGCGACCATGTCGGCGTTGAGGAAAGCCACGACCGTCTCGCCCCGGGCGGCGCACTCCGCGGCGTAGGCGGTGCTGCCGAAGAGGCCCTCCTCCTCGCCGCCGAAGACGACGCAGCGGACCGTCCTTTTGAACGAGAGATTGCGGAAGGCCGCGGCGGCCGCCAACGCGCACGCCGCGCCCGAGGCGTTGTCCTCCGCGCCGGGGGCGTCGCAGAGCGGCAGCTCCGAGATGGAGTCGAAGTGGCCGCCGATGAGCACCACTTCGTCCGGGGCCTCGACGCCCCGCCGCTCGCCGATTACGTTCTCGGCCGAGAACCCGGCATCCCCGGAGATCTCGGCGAAGGTCTGGCCGCCGTCCGTCGTCAGGTAGACCTCGCCGTCGAAGCTATAGCCGACGAGGCCGTTGTCCTCGTCCGCGAAGGCGAAGACGTTGCACGGCCACGCCGGCGGCGGCCCCAGGTCCCGCCAGCTCGAGCCGCCGTCCACGGTGCTAATAAGATGGTCGCCCAGGACGAAGCCGACGCCGGCATCGGGGAACGAAACGTAATAGAATTCGCCGGCTATCCCCGGATTGACGCGTGCCCAACTGACGCCGTTCGACGTCTTGTAGACGCGGCCGGCGGTATCGGTGGCCCAGGCCGAGGCGGCCCCGGCGGCGGAGAAGTCCCACACCGTGAAGCCGGTATTGCACTCGCGCCAACTCGTCCCGCCGTCGTCGGAATACAGTACGCCGCCCGCCCCGCCGGCCCAGACATGCCCCTCGTCCGGGGCGTCCAACCATTGCGGCGTGAAGCCCGCGGGGGCGGCCTGCTCGCTCCACGTCCGGCCGCCGTTTTCGGTTTTGAAGAAGAAGTTCCCGGTCTCGACCTCGTTCTCGAAGGTCTGACCCGCCATCCAGCCGACGTCCTCCGACCCGAACGCTACAAGGTTGGGCCGGTATTCGACGTTACCCGCGGGGCCGATGGTCCCTTCGGTCCAGGTCCGGCCGCCGTCGTGCGAGTGAGCGAAGACGTTGTTGTAGCCGCCGACGTACGCGTTGTCGCCGTCGAGCCAGAAGGAACACGCGATATCGTCGACGCCCGTCGGCGCCCGCGTTTCCCAGGTCCGGCCGCCGTCGGAGCTGCGCTTAATCGTGCCGTACGAGGAGTCGAGCATAATGCATTCCGGCGGCCCGGGGTAATGGGCCCGTCGCGGCGTTCCGAAGTCGAAGGCGAAGAACGACGGCGTCAGGTTCTGGAGGCCGAAGTAATTGTGGACGTACCACCGGGCGTCGTCGTAGCCGGGGGTATCGGTGTAGCGCGTTTTGAAATTCTGGAGGGCCTGGACGTATCCCCGATAGGAGTCGGCCGTAACGGCCTCCAGCCCCGCGGCGAGGCGGTCGTTTTTGCGTGAGGGCGGCGTCTCGGCGTCGACGGGAGGCCGGGGGGCCGGCAGCGGCGCCAGCCGGACCACCTCGAACGCGGGAGAGAGCGCCCGCAGTTCGCCGAAAGGCCGGTCGGCGTCGAGGGCCACCAGGATTTCGTTATCGGAGAGCCGGACGGCCGTGCCGAGGGAGGCGAACGCGGCCTCCCCGGGACCTTCGCCCGGGTACGTCTCTATTAAATAGTATTCCCGGCCGGCGGCACCGGCGCCCAGGCGGCGATAGGGGGCCACGCGGGTCAGCGCGGCCTCCGGGCCGCGATACAGGTAACCGGCGGAACAGGAGCCGAGGTATTCCAGGCCGGCCGCGTCGGCGGGCCGTACCTGCTTGTCGGATATTACGACGGCCGTATCGGCGGCCGAAACCGGCGTCGCCGCCGCTATGCTCCCCGCGACGGCGAGTACGAGTAGAATGCGTCTCATAATCATGCCTACCTTTCCCCTAATTAAACAACTTTAGGGGGCCCGAGTCAACCTAATAAAACGCCGGCCCGAGCAAGGGATTTCTCCGCGAGCCGAGCCGACGGTATTACTGAGGTCGAGAGACGAACAAGCCGCGTCGTCTACGTCTGGCTTTCCCCCTCGTCCTCAACTATTTCGTAGTCAGCGTCCACGACGTCGCCGTCGGCGGACGGACCCGGGCCCTCCGGCCCCCCACCAGGGGGCGGCGGGGCCCCGGCGCCTCCCGGCGGCGGCTGCGCTCCCGCACCCGCCTGCTGGTAGAGGCGTGTCGACATTTCGTTAAGCGCCACCTCGAGGCCCTCGGTCGCCGAGCGAATTTCGTTTATATCGCCCTTCTCCCGAACTTCCTTGAGCCGTTGGATGGCCGCGTCTATCTTGTTCTTTTCCTCGGGCGTGGCCTTGTCGCCGAGGTCCTTCATGAGTTTCTCGGACTGGTGGATGGCGGACTCGGCCCGGTTCTTGATGTCGGCCTCCTCGCGCATCTGCTTGTCCTCGTCGGCGTGGTCCTTGGCCTCCTTGACCATATTGTCAATCTCGCTGTCGGAGAGGCCGCTGGAGGCGGTGATGGTAATGCGCTGCTCCTTGCCGGTGGCCATGTCCTTGGCCGACACGTTTAGGATGCCGTTAGCGTCGATGTCGAAGGTGACCTCGATTTGCGGCACGCCCCGCGGCGCCGGCGGTATGCCCTCCAGGTGGAAGCGCCCGATGGTCCGGTTGTACGCCGCCATCTCCCGCTCGCCCTGCAGGACGTGGATTTCGACCGTCGTCTGGTTGTTGTCGGCGGTCGTGAAGATCTGGCTCTTGCGGGTGGGGATGGTGGTGTTGCGCTCTATGAGGCGGGTGGAAACACCGCCCAGCGTCTCGATGCCGAGCGACAGCGGCGTGACGTCGAGGAGCAGAATGTCGGTGACGTCGCCGCCGATGATGGCGCCCTGGATGGAAGCGCCGACGGCCACGACCTCGTCCGGGTTGACCGATTTGTTGGGTTCCTTGCCGAACAACTGCTTGACCTTGTTCTGAACCGCGGGCATGCGCGTCTGGCCGCCGACGAGGATAACCTCGTCGATTTCCGCCGCGGTGAGGCCCGCATCCTGGAGCGCCTTCTGGCAGGGCGAGACGGTCCGCTCGACCAGGTCGCCCACGAGTTCTTCCAATTTGGCCCGCGTCAGCGTTTTTTCCAGGTGCTTGGGGCCGGAGGCGTCGGCCGTGACGTACATAAGGCTGATGGGCGTCTCGGTCAGCGTGGAGAGTTCGCACTTGGCCTTCTCGCCCGCTTCCTTGAGGCGCTGGAGCGCCATCTTGTCGGAGCGGAGGTCGATGCCGGTGTCGTTCTTGAACTCGTCGGCGAGCCAGTTGATGATGCGCTCGTCGAAGTCGTCGCCGCCGAGGTGGGTGTCGCCGTTGGTCGCGAGGACCTGGAAGACGCCCTCCTCGCCTATCTCGAGGATGGAGATGTCGAAGGTGCCGCCGCCGAGGTCGAAGACCGCGACCTTCTCGTTGACCTTCTTGTCGAGGCCGTAGGCCAGCGCCGAGGCGGTGGGTTCGTTGATGATGCGCTCCACCTCGAGGCCGGCGATTTTACCGGCGTCCTTGGTGGCCTGGCGCTGGGAATCGTTGAAGTAGGCCGGGACCGTAACCACGGCCTTGGTGACCCGTTCGCCCAGATAATCCTCCGCCGTCTCCCGCATCTTCTGCAGGATCATGGCGCTTATTTCGGGCGGGGAATATTGCTTGTCGCCGATTTGGACGCGGCAGTCGCCGTTGGCCGCCTCGACGATGTTGTACGATATGGTCTTTATCTCTTCCTGGACTTCGGCGTACCGTCGTCCCATGAAACGTTTTATCGAATAAACGGTATTCTCCGGGTTGGCTATGGCCTGGCGTTTGGCGACGCCGCCGACGGCCCGTTTCCCGTCCTTGAGGAAAGCCACCACCGAAGGCGTAGTGCGGAAGCCCTCGGAGTTGGGGATGACGACGGGCTCGTTGCCTTCCATGACGGCGACGCACGAGTTGGTGGTCCCCAGGTCGATACCGATTATTTTAGCCATATTTTCACCTCGATACAGGGTAAAAGAATTGCGCTACGCTCCCCCGGAACGCGGGTCCCGGAAGCTAGTCCGTCGGCACCGGTGATTCGTCGAGGTCCAGCACGGGTTCGTTGCCGGCCACCTTGTTGTCGATGAAACGGGCCCACTCCGGGAAACGCTGACTCAGCGAGTCGTAGTTCTCCAGGGCGCGCGCCCGGATGCACATGTTCCGCAGTTCGGCCGGCTGGTTCAGTTCGATGAGGGCCTTGATGGCCATGACGTAAGCCGAGAAATCCCGCGAGTAGACGTCGAGGTATTTATTGAAGCGTTCGGCCGCTTCCTCGAACTTCTTTTTCTCGAACGCCTCCACGCCGGCCACGAAGTTCGCGTCGCTGTGGTCCTCCATCGGCGGGGAATCGAGCAACGGGTCCACCGGGGGCGGGGCGGCCGCAGCTGCCGCCGCCGGCCGCGGGGCCGGGGCGGCGTCGGGGTCGATGCCCCGGGCCTTCAGCCGTTCGCGCACCAGCGGGTGCTCGCGGTTCGGGATGATTACGAAGACCTCGCCCTTGATGGACGCGGGGTCGGGCCGGCGCTCGGTAAGGAATACGCCCTCGGTGATGACGCGATGGACGAGTTCCCGGAAATTGACCTGGGGGTTCTCGCGGCCGAGGATATCTATGAGAAGCTTATACCCCACGTAGTCGAGCCGCTGTTCCATATCCAGGCCCAAATCGATAATGCGCTCGGCGATGGCCGACTCGTTGGCCTGGGCGAGATCGTCCAGCGATACGAACTGGTCGGCCTGGGTCCGCAGGAAATCCGATGTGTTGCGTTCGAAGCCCATCACTATCACGCGTTTGCCGTTTTGCTGGGCGCGTTTTACTATTTCGGTGAAGTCCCCGTCGCCCGTTATCAGGGCGTACTTCTGAATGTTCTGGTTGGTATAAATAAGCTGGGCCACGTCCCACGCGATATAGATGTCGGCGTTGTTCTGGAGGACCGCGCAGCGTTGACCCGTTTTCACGTCGGTTTTATCAACTTGTTTGGAACTGATGTTAACGGTTTCCACCCGCCATTTGCTCAGTTGAGCCAGCCCCTCTACGAAGTTACTCCACGGGGCGTAAGCCCTCTCCAGGATTATTTTCCCGAACGGTTGGGTTTTTTTGTGGATTCCCTCGATTACGACTTCCAAATCCATCGGCACCCCATATAAACGTTCGAGAGTGATAAAAACGTACTCGTAATCGATAAAAATCCCGATTCCTTCATCGTTGATCTCGTTCACAATAAATCTCCTTTACTAGAAAAGTTGTAGTACGGAAACCAAGATTATAAGGGTAAAGCATTTAGTAATCCATACCGAACCGCTAATCTATCCGGGCGCGCCCGGCCGTCGCGCACCCCCGAGTGCCGGCCGGCCGGAAGCCGAAATCGCCCGGCTTCTACTCCACGTCTATGGGAATCTCTTTGGGCTTGACCTCCTCGCTCTTCGGAAGGATTATGGTGAGGACGCCCTCCTTGTAGCTGGCTTTGACCTTTTCGGCCACGACCACCGCGGGAAGCTCGAGCGCCCTGTAAAAACTACCATAAACGCGCTCTACGCGGTGGAAATTTTCTTCCGTGGTTTCCTTCTCCATCTTCTTCTCGCCGCGAATGGTCAGAACGTTGTTTTGGACCGCTATGGCGATGTCGTTCTTGTCGACCCCGGGCGCTTCGACCTTGACCCTGATTTCGTCCGCGGTCTCGGAGACGTCGACGGCCGGCACCCAAACGGCCCCCTCGCCGCTCGCCTCGGCCCGCCGCGTCATCAGATCGTCGAAGAGGCGGTTGACTTCCTGCTGAATCCCCATCAGATCCCGGAACGGGCTCCAACGTACGATAGCCATATTATTTTCCGCTCCTTTCTCCCCACGGCCTTCCCCCGGGTCCTCGTCCTCAATCCTGGTCGAGACCCTGAGGCCGCGGTATTTCTCGGGCAAATCCTTGCCCAGAATTTCCTGTACTATTTTCTCGAGCAGTCCCAAATTCCAGGGCTTGCGCAAAAACGCCCGGGCGCCGTGTTCCATCGCAGTTACGATATCCCCCGACGACGGCAGGCCGCTCATCATGACCACGGCCAGCGAGGGCCGCAGTTCCCGGGCGATCTTAAGTAGCGACAGGCCGTCGAGCAGCGGCAGTTGCAAGTCGAGGAAGGCGATGTCGGGGTCGGCCCCCTTCACGAGGTCCAGGCCCTTGACGCCGTCCTCGGCCTCCTCGGCCTTTAGCTCCGCGCGCTCCAGGAAATCGCACAGCGAGTACCGTACGTCGCGGTCGTCGTCTACTACCAGTGCTACCGGTTTAATCATAATCGTCGCCTCGAATGAGGAATATCTAATATAAATAGTAGCAAATTATGTGCCACCTGATAAAGT
Source organism: Candidatus Zixiibacteriota bacterium (assembly GCA_050117845.1). Classification (GTDB taxonomy): domain Bacteria; phylum RBG-13-66-14; class B26-G2; order WVWN01; family WVWN01; genus WVWN01. Next base: position 32,396 of record JASFLY010000004.1, on the reverse strand, counting down.
ATTTAATTAGAGCCTTTCGGAGGCGAAAAGGGTTAAAAAAAGGGGATTATCGAAGAAGTTTCGAAGTGAATTCCGCCGCCCGGGTTTCGGGCGGCGGGAATAGTATGCGCCATAATGACGCGGATGTAATTTCGGCCGGTATTTTTGGCGTATAGAGGAAGTCCGGCCTCGGCGGCCGGGTCACGCCGCGAGTTTACGCGTCGCCAGCCGCCTCGGCCTCGGTTTCGTCCGAAGTGTCGACGTCGTGATGGTGCTTTATTATCTTCGCGGTCATGAGGTAGACCACCATCTCGCCGATATTGGTCGAGTGGTCGCCGATACGTTCGAGGGCGCGGGAAATGGTGAGGAGGTGGACGCAGGCCGCGACCTGCTTCGGGTTCTTCTCGGCGTGCGCGATGATGTCCTTGTTGATCTTGCGGTCGAGGTCGTCGGCCTCGTCGTCCCGTTCGCATACGCGCCGGGCCCATGCCGGGTCGCGGTTGACGAAGGCCCGGACGGCGTCGTGGACCATGGAGGCAGAGACGCGCGCCAGTCCGGGGATGTCGAACAGCGTCCCCGGTTTGTGTTCGAGTTCGTGCAGGGCCAGCGCGTCGTAGGAAATGTCGATGGCGATGTCGTCGACGCGCTCGAGGTCGCGGATGATGTTGACGGCCGTGATTATCATGCGGAGGTCGATGGCCACCGGCTGGTGCAGCGCGATGAGCGCGAGGCAGCGTTCCTCGATGGCCACCTCGAGGCTGTCGACGCGGCCCCGCTCGGCGATGATCCGTTTCGCCTGCTCGACGTCGCCCGTCAGCACGCTCTCCACCGCGTCGTCGAAGATCTCGAGCACGAGGGAGCTCATCGCGAGAAGCATATCGTTGACTTCGGCCAGTTCCTCGTGGAAATGTTTTTCGGGCGCCATGGCGTCACCTTCGTTCGATGGTAGTCGCGCCGGCCTTCGGCCTAACCGAAGCGGCCGGTGATGTAGTCCTCGGTCAATTTATTGTCGGGCCGGGTGAACATCTTTTCGGTGTCGTTCTCCTCCACCAGCCGGCCGTTCATCATGAACGCCGTCCGTTTCGAAATCCGGGCGGCCTGCTGCATGTTGTGGGTCACTATTATTATAGTATAATTTTCCTTGAGTTCAATAATCAGGTCTTCCACCTTCTGGGTGGACGTGGGGTCGAGGGAGGCCGCGGGCTCGTCCATCAGGATGACCTCGGGCTGGACCGCGAGGCAGCGGGCGATGCAGAGCCGCTGCTGCTGGCCGCCCGAGAGCCGCAGGGCGGAGGACTTGAGGCGGTCGCGGACCTCGGGCCAGAGGGCCGCGCGCTTGAGCGACTCCTCGACTATCTGCTCGAGCTCGGGCCGCTTGGTCACGCCGAAGAGCCGGGGGCCGTAGGTGATGTTGTCGAACACCGACATCGGGAAGGGATTGGGCTTCTGGAAGACCATGCCGACGCGGCGCCGCAGCGACACCAGGTCGACGCCGGGGGCGTAGATATCCTCGTTCTCGAGGAGGATCTTGCCCACGACGTTGACGTTGGCCTCCATCTCCGATATGCGGTTCACGGACTTTATAAGCGTCGACTTCCCGCAGCCGGAGGGGCCGATGATGGCCGTAACCGAACGCGGCTCCACGTCGAGGTCGACGTCGAACAGCGCCTGGAAATCGCCGTACCAGAACGAGAAGCGTTCGTACTTGACTATGGGCGTTACCATGCCTTCCGTCTCCTGAGCTTGGCCCGGTAAAGTATTCCTATCAGGTTGAACGCGAAGACGAGGGCTATGAGGACGAAAGTCGTCCCGAAGGCCACGGGCATGGACTTCGTTATGTCGGAGGCCTGCGTCGCCATCGCGAAGATGTGGTACGAGAGTTCCATGAACTGCTGGCGGGGGTGGTCCGGGAGGTGCGGGAGGTAGAAGGCCGCGCCGGTGAAGAGTATGGGCGCCGTCTCCCCCGCCACCCGGCCTATGGAGAGAATGGTCCCCGTGATTATCCCGGGTATGGCCTGCGGCAGCGTCACCCGGGAGATGGTCTGCCACCGCGTCGCCCCCAGGGCGGCCGAGCCCAGCCGGTACTCGCGCGGCACGGCCTTGAGCGCCTCCTCCGTCGAGACGATGACGATGGGCAGGACGACGATGGCGAGCGTCAGCGACGAGGCCAGAAGCGAGGCGCCGATTTTAAGGAAGACTACGAAGAAGCCCAGGCCGAAGAGGCCGAAGACGATGGAGGGGACGCCGGCGAGGTTGTTGACGGCGGCGCGGACGACGCGCGCCCGCTTCCCCCACCCGATGAACTCGTTGAGGTAAACCGCCGCGGCCACGCCCAGCGGCACCGCGAAGGTCGCCGTCAGCATCAGGAGGGCGATGGTCCCGTAGATGCAGGTGGATACGCCGCCCTCGAGCATGCCGTGGCGGGGAGGTTGGGTCAGGAACGTGAGCTTGAGCACCGGCAGCGCCCGCACGAAAATATAGGCGACGATGGCGAGGAAGGTCGCGACCACCAGATAGGTGAGGACGCGGAACGTCTGCTTCATTACGGCGTTCGCGATGCGGCGGCCGGGCGTCAGGCCCTTCTGAATGCTGATGCTCATAAGCTCGGCCATAATACCCTCACCTGAACTTCCGGGCGTAGCGGTCCATGATTATCTGCGACGCCAGGTTGACGACGAACGTTATGGAGAACAGGACGACGCCCAACGCGAAGAGCACGTGGTAGTGCTCGCCGCCGAAGACGGCGTCCCCCATCTCGATGGCGATGGTGGCCGTCATCGTGCGGACCGACGACAGCGGGTTCACCGTGAAGGCGGCCATGTTGCCGGTGGCGAGCAGGACCGCCATGGTCTCGCCCAGCGTCCGCGCGACCGACAGGAGGACGGCGGCCGTCACGCCGGAGGAGGCCGCCGGCACGACGGTGCGGCGGATGACCTCCCAGCGCGTCGCCCCCATCGCGAAGGACCCCACGCGGTACGAGCGCGGCACGCTGTAGAGCGCGTCCTCGGCCAACGACGCGAGCATCGGCGTCAGCATCACGGCCAGGACCAGGCCGCCGTTGACGGCGTTGAGGCGGAAGGGCGTCCCGGTTATGGCGGGAATGACGTCCCCCAGAACGACCATGCCGAGCAGGCCGTAAACGACCGACGGGATGGCGGACAGAAGCTCCACCACCGGCTTTACTATCTCGCGCTCGCGGGCCCCGGCTATTTCGGAGAGATAGATGGCGGTCCCCAGGCCCAGCGGAATCGCGATAATCATCGATATCAGCGTGACCATCGCGGTGCCGGTCGCCAGGGGGATTATGCCGTACTTGGGAACCTCGGAGGCCGGCTGCCAGATAGTCTTGAAGAAATCGCCGAAGGGGACTTCGCGGAACGCCGAGAACCCTTCCTTGAAAATAAAAAGGAAAATGAAGGCGATGATGACGATGGTGGAATACCCGGCGGCCGTGATAATGACGTTGATGACGCCCTCGCGAACCCGACGGGGGAAGAAACGGGCGGCGAGGAAATTGGCGAGCTGGCCGCCGAGCGCGGCCAGGCCGCCCCAGAACAAAAGCCAGCCTATAACGCCCTTAACCGCGAACGATAATAGTATCATCGCGGCCGGCACGGCGTATTTTATATATTTCTTCCAGTTGCGTCGCATGGCCTATTAGAATCTCCGGAGGTCTTCGCCGGGCGGGTAGCCGGGACGCCGAAGCGCCCCGGCACCCAAGGAGGAGGTGAGGAATTTTATTTACTTACTCTTTGCCCGGCTTTGGTACCCCATGATGCGCAAATTTATGGAAGTGTACTTGGAACGCTTACTCGACCAGCGTCCGGCTCTCGCTGAGCGTATCGGACGGGAGGGCGACGTATTCCACTTCCTCGACTATCTTCTGGCCTTCTTCGGAGAGGGCGAACTTGATGAAGGCGCCGGCGACGCCGTCGGGCTTGCCGTTGACGTAGTTGAAGAGGTAACGGCTTACCGGGTACTCCATCGAGCCTACGGAAGCGTTGTCGGGCTTGATGGCCGGGGAGTCGGCGTCCTTTTTAACGGCCAGGATCTTCACGTCGTCGCGCTTGGCGGCGTAGCCGTAGCCGACGTACGCGATGCCCATTTCGTCCTTGGCGACGGAGTCGCACAGAAGCGAGTTGCCCTGCATCTCCTGGATGTCGCTGCGGTAATCGTCCTTGTTGAGGACGTTCTTCTTGACGAAGTCGTAGGTCCCGGAGGTGGACTGCCGGCCGTAGCACATAATATTGCCCGAGCCGCCCAGCGCGCCCCAGTCCTTGGTCTTGCCGCGGTAGATGTCGCCGAGTTCGTCGATGGTGGCTTCGGTTGCCGGGTTGGCCGGGTTGACGATGAAGCAGATGCCGTCGACGGCCACGGGGATCTCGACGACCTCGATACCCTTGCCGGCCGCCTCTTCCTTCTCTTTATCCTTTATGGGCCGCGAGGCGTTCGCCACGTCGGTCGTGCCCTCTATGAGGGCCTTGATGCCGACGCCGGAGCCGCCGCCCGTCACCTGGATCACGGCCTCCGGGTTCACTTCCATGAAGGCCTCCGCCCAACGCTGGCTGAGCATGAGGAGCGTGTCGGAACCCTTCACCTGCATGGTGCCGCTTACGCCGGCGGCCGTTTCCCCGGTGCCCTCCTCTTCGGCCTTCTTGCACGCGCCGAAGGAGAGCGCCAGCGCCGCGACGAGCGTCGCCAAGGCTATGTAGTGGAGTTTTTTCATCTTCTTCTCCTCGTATTATTAATACTGAATAATGATAGCTAAAACTGAATTACTTCCAGTCCCACTGGGCGTGGAGGTAGAAGTAGTCTTCGGAGGCATCCTCGACGCCGCCGGTCTCGTTGACGGTTTTGTAGCCTTCGGTCTGGTAGTTCGGGATGAGAGAGAAATTGCCGTCGAAGAACTTGAACGCCACGCCGCCGACGATGAGCGTTTCCTCGTCGTCATCGGCGTCCGTGTTGGGTTCGTACATGTCGTAGCGGACGAGCGGGTGAATGCTCATGCCCTCGGAGGCCGCGAAGTGCCCCGAGGCGTAGGCCGTCATGACGTTGCCGTCGACCTTGGCGTCGCCTTCGCCTTCCGACTTCATGAAGTAGCCGGCGCCGAAGTTGATGAACTCGTGCTCGAGGCCCAACAGGCCGCCGTAGACCGTAACCGGGTTGCCGTCGGCGCCTTCCGGCACCTTCTCGCCCAGGTTGTCGGCCTTGACGAACGCGTTAACCGAAAGGCCGCTGAGGTCCTCGTTGTTCACCAGGGGGAACAGCGACAGCCGGTAGGCCGCCGCCTTGCCCGAGAGGCCGTTTTCGAGGCCCTTGTAGCCGGCGCCGTTGGTGAAGGTGAGGTGGTGCTCCACGATGCCGCCGCCGATTTTACCCGAGAGGCCGATACCCAGGTCGGCCGAGTTGTCGTACTTCCGGTCGTCCACGGCCACTTTGCGCACCACGCGCCAGCCCCAGATGCCCTGCTCGTTGTCGATCCACGGCGTCTTCTCGATACCACCGATTATCTTGTGGTCGGTGATTACGTCCTTCACTTCGAAGTAGGCGTACTTGGCGTAGAAGTCGAGTTTGCCGTTCTTGGTATGCTTGGTCTCTTCCAGCTCGTACAGGCCGGTTTCCTCGTTGTAGACGAGGTCGTAGGTGTAGTAACTGTACTTCTCGCGGCCTATGTCGGCCGTTACGCGGTAGTGCAGTTTCTCGGTTACCGCGCCCTTCACGTTCACGTACACGCGCGGAACGTCGAACGCCCACGCGCCTTCCTGGTCGGCGTCGTCGTAGCTGGTGAGGTCGTAACCCAGGTGCGCGAACACCGTTCCCGACAGCGCCGGGGCCTTGAACGAATCCGCCCCCGCGACCGAAGCCGCAAGCGCCGCCGCCAGTATAGCACAGATAAGCAGGTTGGCCTTACTCATCTTTTTATTTCTCCTTTGAACTTTTTATGGTATGTTATGAGTAACTCTCATGCGGCCTGGCGCCACGGGGTCCTCACCTCCTTCCGGCGCCGGGCCTAATTATTTGTAATCAGGCAAAAAAAATGACCCGCAAAGCGGGTCAAATAAAATTTAAAAATAAAAGCCCTTACTTCTCGAAGAAGTTTTAAGGGCCTTGGCGGCACGCTTACATTTTCGTCGTCGATACATTATCATGGGGTCGTGCGTGTTTCGGCGGCATTATACGAAAAGGCGTTTTCATGTCAAGTGAAAAAAATCACAGTGTCTCGTAAATACAATAATATCAGACTATTACGCAATGAAAAAAATTGCGCCCGAATTTCCCGCCCCCTCGGACCCGTGGTTCCCGGCCGCTCCCGGCCGCCGTAAAGCCTTGAGCCGCAACGCCTAATGCCGCCCCCCGCCGCCGCGAGGCCGGGGAGTTTGCGTTTTGCCCTCCCTTTCTCTTGTGATATACTTCCCGCCGTGAACGAGAGTTCCCTGAAAGCGCTGGAGTTCGACCGCATCCGCGAGGCCGTGGCGGCTTACGCCTTTTCGCCGCTCGGCGCCGACCTCGTCCGGGCCATGGCGCCCGACGCCGCGTCGGCCCGTACGCGTCAGGCCGAGGCCGCGGAGATGATGGCCTACGCCGCCGCCGGCGATATTCCGCTTTCCGGCCTCTCCGACGTCCGGCCGCTGCTAAGGCGCCTCGAGCTCGACGGCGTCCTGACCGGCGGCGACCTGATCGCCCTGCGCGACTTCCTGCGAGCGGCGATGCGGGCGAAGCGGGCCTTCGGCCGGGGCGACGACTACCCGGCGCTCGGCGTATACGCCGCGGCCCTGGAGCCCCTGGGCGAGCTGGCCGACGACGTAACCCGGCAGATAGACGACGACGGCCTGGTCCGCGACGACGCGACGCCCGGACTCTCGCGCATCCGCCGCCAGCTGGCCGCCAAACGCGACGAGATCCAGGCCTCGCTCGAGCGGATGCTGAACTCCGCGAAGGTCAAGAAGGCGCTGCGCGAGCCCATCGTGACGCAGCGGGGCGGCCGTTACGTCCTGCCGGTCCGCACCGACTCCATGAGCGCGGTGCGCGGCATCGTCCACGCCCACTCCGGCAGCGGCGTCACGGCCTTCGTCGAGCCCATGGCCGTGGTCGAACTCAACAACCAGCTCGAGGGCCTCACGGCCGAGGAAGCGGCGGAGGTGGAACGGATCCTCCGGGCCCTCTCGGCCCACGCCGCCCGGGAGGGCGACGCGCTGGCCACCGACGTCGAACTGCTCTCCGAACTGGACTTCATCGCCGCCCGGGCGGGCTACGGCCTGATGTACCGGGCCGCGACGCCGGAGATAATCGACGAGCCTCGCCTGACTTTCATCAAGGCGCGGCACCCCTTGCTCCTCACCTCCCGCGAGGTCGAGAAGGTCGTGCCGATAGACGTGGCGCTGGGCGACGGTTACGTCGGCATGGTCATCTCCGGCCCCAACAACGGCGGCAAGACCGTGGCCCTCAAGACCGCGGGCCTGCTCGCGGCGATGGCGCTGGCGGGCGTCCCGGTCCCCGCCTCTTCGGGCAGCGAGGTGGGACGCTTCACCCGCATCTTCGCCGACATCGGCGACGAGTCGTCCATCGAGGGGAACCTGAGCACCTTCACGTCCCACATGACCAACATCGGCAAATTCCTCGGGGCGGCGGACGAGCGCTCGCTGGTCCTGCTGGACGAGGTGGGCGTGGGGACCTCGCCCAAGTACGGCGCGGCCATCGCGGCGGCGGTCCTGCGGGAGCTGCGGGACCGAGGCACGCGGGTGGCGTGCACCACCCACTACGACGAACTCAAGCAGTTCGCGCTGGAGGAGGAAGGCTTCGTCAACGCGGCGGTCGACTCCGACCCCGTCACGCTCGAGCCCAATTACGAGCTGAAGACGGGCCGGCCGGGGGCGAGCGAGGCGCTGGCCATCCTGGAGCGGTTGGGCTTCGCGGCGGACCTCGTGGCCGCGGTGCGCGAGGGCCTGGGCGAGGAGGAGGTCTCGCTCGCGGGCCTCATCGCCCGGATGGAAGAGCGCGAGGCCGAGGCGGCCGAACGGACGGGCGAACTCTCGGTCCTCCGCGCCGAATACGAGGCCAAACTCGCGGCGCTGGAAGGGGAGCGCCGAACCTACGACACCCATACCGCCAAGTTGAAGCAGGACGCGTACGACGAGGCGGCCAAGATAATCCGGGAAGCCCGGCAACAGGCCAACGTCATCATCCGGGAGCTGCGCGAACAGGCGGACGTGGCCGCGGCCGAAGAGCAGCGCCGCAAACTGCTGGAGGCGGAGAAGGCCGCCGTCGAGGGTCGGGACCGGCTGGCCGAAATCGTCGAAGGCCCCGCGGAAGGGAACGTCGCCATCGTCGAAGGCGGCTGGATAACGGTGCGCGGGACGGCGACGAAAGGCCGCGTGGCGGAGGTGGACGAGGAACGGGGCCGGGCCCGCGTGCTATTCGGCGGCGTCGAGGCCTGGGTGGACCTGGACGACCTCCGGCCGGCGGCCGGCAAACCGTCCCGGGGCAAGACCCGCGTGGAGGCGGACGGCGACGTCTCGCCCTCGCTCAACCTCATCGGCTTCACGGTGGAGGACGCGGTGCTGGAGCTCTCCCGCTACCTCGACCGGGCGCTGGTGGCGCGGCTCGGCAGCGTCGAGATAATCCACGGCCACGGGACCGGCCGGCTCCGCGAGGGGGTCCGACAGTTCCTGCGCGACCACCCCGCCGTGGCCTCGTACGGCCCGGGGCCCGGCGGCAACGAGGGCGTAACCGTCGCCCGCCTCGGCGACAAATGATTAAGGCGGTAAGAAATGGCGGATAAACTCGCGCTCGACGGCGGCGCGCCGGTGCGCGCCGAGTTCCTCCCCTACTCCCGGCCGGTCCTGCTCGAGGATGACGTACGGGCGGCGGAGGAGGTCCTGCGCTCGGGGTGGCTGACGACCGGCCCGACGATAGGCCGGCTGGAGGAGGAGTTCGCGGCCTTCACCGGCGCGGCGGAGGCGGTGGCGGTCTCGAGCTGCACCGCGGCGCTGCACCTGGCCTACCGCACGGTGCCGCTGGGGGCCGGCGACGAGGTAATAGTACCGGCGATAACGTTCTCGGCCACGGCCGCGGCGGCCGTCGCGGCCGGCGGGAAGCCGGTCATCGCCGACGTGGGCGACGACCTGAACGTCGACCCGGCGGACGTGGCCCGGCGCGTTACCGGCAAAACGAGGGCCGTGGCCGTCGTCCACATGGGAGGCCTGCCGGCCGACATGGCGGCGGTGGAAGAGGTTTGCGAGGCCCACGGCCTGGCGCTCGTACAGGACTCGGCCCACGCGCCGGGAGCGGAGTACCGCGGCCGGCCGCTGGGGGGCGTCGGCCACGCCGGCTGCTACTCCTTCCACGCCGTGAAGCAGATAGCCGCCGGCGAGGGCGGCGCGCTTACGACCGACGACGGCGGCGTGGCCTCCCGGGCCCGGCTGTACCGCAACCACTGCCTGACGACGAGCGCCGGCGACCGCCACGGCGCCGGGGCGGGATACCGCTACGACGTGGTGGACCTGGGCTACAACTACCGTCTGCCCGACCTCAACGCGGCGCTGGTACTCTCGCAGCTGGGCCGTTTCGACGCCGACGACGGCCGGCGCCAGACGCTGGCCGCATTCTACGACGAGACGCTCGCGGGCCGCGACGATCTGGACATAATCGCCACGCCGGAACACGTCCGGCACGGCCGCCACCTGTATATTATTAAACTCAAATTGGAAGTTCTCACGGCGGACCGGGACGAGGTCTTCCGGGCCCTGCGGGCGGAGAACATAGGCGTCAACGTCCACTACATCCCGCTCCACTATCACACGTTCTACCGGGAGGCCTTCGGCTACGCGCCGGGCGACTTCCCCCGGGCGGAGGAGATCTTCGCGCGCACGCTGACGCTGCCGCTCTTCGCCGCGATGGAGGACGGCGACGCGGCGGACGTCGCGGCCGCGGTGGACAAGGTACTCAAACATTACCGGCGCTGACGGCGCCGCAACGTAGAGACGAAAAAGGGCCGCCCGCGGGCGGCCCTCGTTATTTCGGGTAATAGTCGGCCTAACGGAACATCGCCTTGATGTTGCCGAAGGAGGTCGGAGCTACCGATATGGGCGTCTTGTCCGGCAGCGTCGCGAAGGTGTTGCGGCACGCGGTGGCGTTGGCCAAAAGGTCGCTTTCGTCGTCGCCGCCCAGAATGGCGAAGGCGAAACGGAAGGTTTCGCTCATATTAAGCTGATGCGGCCCCTCGCCGATGACCACGGCCCACCTGTTCACGGCCGACGCCGAATCGGCGTAATCGAGTTCGCCGTTACTCATATAATTGAAGTTAGTCCCGTCCAACATCCACTCGTCCATGACGTTGGTGAAATTGACCGAGGTCGGGGAAGCGTTCCCCGCGGCCAGGTACATGACGCCGCAGACGGGCTGGTCGAGTTGGCCGTCGTCGTAGAACATGGCCATGCGCTGCGCGCTTTTATAAATGACCCGTTCGTCGTCGTCGCGCTCGTAGTCGTTGTGGCGGATGTCGACGTTCATACGGACGCCGCCGTAGATATTGCTCTGGGCTTCGGGTTTCCCGTTTTTAACGTAGCAATCCACGATTACGTAATCGCTATACGGGTAAATGTACTGGTCGACCCGATATTCCGGATCGGAAGGTTGCCGGGTCCCGGCGTTGGAGTACCGCACGTAGTTCGTCGTACCGTTCGACGTCGGGAGCCAGTCGGGGGTGAACGCGTCGGCGACGTACGAGGCCGACGCCCCCGCCATGAACTGGCCGTTGTTCAACAGGTTTATTTCGGCGGGCAGGGATTCGCTGAAGCCCCAGCCGTCTTCCTGGGGATTCCCTTGCACGACGTCGCTGTCCCAGGCGTCCGTCGATTTATTCTCGAAGCCGTTCTCGTAAAGAACAGTAGTATCCTGCAATATCTGGAACTCGTCGATATAAATGCCGTGGTGCGGATTGTAATTCGACGTATCGCTGCGGAAGTAGAAGCGGATCTTCACCTGTTTGCCCAGGTACGCGTTGATGTCCGCCTCCTCCAGCATCCACTGGCTCGTCTCGCCCTCGTAGTAATAGCGGCTCGTGCTGGGCTGGCCTATCTGGCCCGACCCGAGGACGGCGCTGGTGGGATGGAGGTTGTCCTGCTTGGTCGGATTCCCGATGGTCGAGATTACCAGCTCGACGCCGTCGAAGTCTTCCTCGATATCCCACTTCGCCCGGTACCTGACGGTCAGATTCCCGGACGACGGCAGCTGGAGCCAGACGGGCAGAGAGGTAACCGACTCGACGTAGTCGTTATAGCTGGGGAGCGTCGGCGCTTCGGTCCAGGAATAGAGGCCGGAGTATTTCTCGGGGGGGTTGTAGGTGCCCACGTTGAAATGGAATCCGTAGTCTTCCTGGAAGGTGTGACAGCCGAAAAGGCCGAAGTTCGAAAAAACGAGATAGCAGTTCTCGCCTCTCGCCCGGAAATAATTATTAACGTCGGTGCCGCCCGGGGTTACGGACCCGCGCGGCGCGGAGACGACGGAGCCCGGCGTTTTTCCGACGGGGGCCGAGACGTCACCGGGCACGGCGCGTTTGGCAGGGGTCGCCGCGACGCAAATGGCGACGGCGGCCACTACGAATAGGGTACGTAATACCTTTTCTCCCATATCTTACCTCCGGGCGAATCGCCTGGGTAATTTTATTCTCTTACTTTCAACACTCTGCCACTATATACTTTAACTGAATTTCACCTTAGCGTCAAGGCAAAATCCAATAATTTCAACCTTATCCGGCGATTAAGTTGAAGTGGGTCGTCAGGGAGAAAACTACGCGGAGGCCGCGCCGTTTCTTTTTGAGCCGTTGCCCTCGGGCCGGTCGGCCAGCGTGCCGCCGGCGCGCGCTTCCATTTTACGGAGTTCCCGGGCGAAGGCGTTGGACGCCCGGTGAAGGAGAACGCGGACGTTGCTCTCGGTCTTGCCGAGGGCGGCGGCCACGTCGGCGTTGGAAAGGCCGTCGAAGTAGCGCAGCGTCAGGATTTCCCGGTAGGTGGGGGCCAATCGGGAGAGGACCTCGCGCACGGCGTCGGCGGTCTCGGACCGGGAGACTAGTTCCTCCGGGGGGTCCTCGTCGGCGGCCTGGTTGTCGAGGTACGAGCGGATCTCGCCGGCGGCGTCGACCGCCTCCAGCGATACCTCGCGCTTGCGCTTGTTGCGGGAGTAGTGGTTACGGAGAACGTTCTTGGCGATGGAATACAGCCACGTGGAGAGACGCGCTTCCCCGCGGAATCGGGGGAGGGACTCCAAGAAGGCGACGAACGTAGCCTGAGTAAGTTCCTCAGCCTGCGCCTCGCCACCAGCCGAAAAGTACATCATGCGGTAAATTTTACCGCTGTACTCTTCGTAAAACGTCGCCGCGGCCTCTTCGTCGCCGTTGCGAATCGCCAGTGCCAATTTAGAATCGTCCGCTGCCATATAAGGCCTCCGGGCGAGACTAACGTGGCATAACGGCGACCTCCTTGGGGATTGAAATTAACGGAGTGGGCGCGCGGCCCGGGGTGGATAACCATCTATTATAGCACGAAAACGTTCGGATTCGTAACATTAGTAGGGACCCGGGGGCCGGCGTTACGGTTTAATCTAAAAAATCCGGCCGGGACGTTGCGTTTGGCGCCGGGGATATGCCAAGGGCCGGGGTGAATCGGACGCGGCCGCCGGACGCATAACGTTGCCGGCGACGTCGGAAAATGAGAAATTTACGGGCGTTTTAATGCGTCAGCGCGTAGAGGATGATGTTCACGCCCATCTGCAGGGCGGCCTCGCGCTTGTCCGGCGGGTCGTCGTGCACGTCGGCGTCCTCCCAGCCGTCCCCCAGGTCGGTATTGTAGGAGTAGAATACGACCATCCGGCCTTCGTGGAAGACGGCGTAGCCCCGGGCGGGGCCGCCGTGGTGCTCGTGGATCTTGGGGATGCCGTCGGGGAAATCGTAATAGGTGTGGTAAATCTCGTGGTCGGGCGGCAGCTCGACGAGGGGGTCGTCGGGGAACAGCCGCTTGCACTCGCGGCGCCACGACTCGTCCAGGCCGTAATTGTCGTCGACGTGCAGGAAGCCGCCCCGCTCGAGATAGGCCCGGAGGCGCAACACCTCATCCTCGGAGAAGCGGACGTTGCCGTGGCCGGTCATGTGGAGGATCGGGTAGCGGGAGAGGCCGTCGCCGGCGACGTCCGCCACGACGTCGTCACGGATGGGGGCCGCGGGCAGGTCCAGCCGTTCGCGGAGGGCCCGGTGGAGGTTGGGGAGGGCGGTGGGATTGACGTACCAGTCGCCGCCGCCGCCGTACTTGAGTTTGGCGACGACCAGAAGGCCGGCCGCGGGCTCTTCGGCCTGCCACTGGGCGCCGGCCACGGCGGCCGCCATCAGCAGGATAGCGAGTGCTTTTCTCATAACGCTTATACAATGATACCATAAGCGCCGCGGGGCCGCCACCACGGCCGCGCGGAGGGCAAAAAGCCTTTACATTTCGGCGTAATCTGCTAGTATTTTAACGAAAATACGGCCGGCTCGCACCGGCCTTAGCGTTAAACGGACTAATCGATATGCGTATCGGCACGACGATATTCCGGCGCGTCCCGGGGGCCGAAGGACCCCTTCGGGGAGCGTTCCGCCGCCTGTCGGCGCTGGCCTGGGGCACGAACACCCGGCGCACGGTTACCGCCCTGGCGGTCACGCTGGTTTTCGTAGTGGGATACTTCGCGTATTTCCGGGGAAGCCCGCTGCGTTTATTGCAAATATCCATATTGGCCGTGTCGCTGGTCGCGATAATTATAAAACCTCATTTTGGCGTTTTAGCGCTGAGGGTTTACCGGTCGCTCGCCCGGGGCTTGCACGTCGAGTCGCTAATAAAAGGCCTCGGCGTAACGATGACGAAGAGCCTGGGCGTATTCACCCTTGTAGGTTTTATCGCGCTTCTGGTAACGAAGAAGGTGCGGCCGGTATTCGGCCATAAGACACAATTGGTATTTCTTTACGGCCTATTCATGGCCACGCTGATATCGGCATTCGCGGCGATGGCGTGGAAAAACGTTTGGACCCATATCTTCCAGATGGGCCAGAACGTAATTCTTTATCTGCTCTTCGTAAACCTATTCGCCGACAAAAAGTGGTTGTCGCGCTTCATCTGGGTATCGCTTTTCTCCTTGCTTGTCGCGTGCCTATCGGGGGTCGCGTCCGTCGCGCTGAAAGGCATCGTGCGGGCCGCGGGTACGCTGGGAAACGCCAACGGCCTCGCCATGGTCTCGAACGAAGCCGCGGCCGTGCTCTTGGTGCTTACGCTCGCGGGGAGCGAACTGAAGAAAAAAGCCTTCTATCTCGGAGGCCTTTCGTTATGCCTCGTAACGATTATCCTAACGGGGTCCCGCGGCGGCCTTCTGACCGTGATCGTTACGTTTACGTACCAGTTGATAAAGAGGAGGAAGAACCTCCTGCCCTACGCCGCGGCGGCGCTCGTATTGGTAGGCGCGTTCGTACTCATACCGGGGAAATACACGGCGCGGCAGGAAGAATGGTTCGGGGCCGTTATCTCCGGGGAGACGAAAGAGGCTACGGGGGGATCGCGAGGCTACGTTTACCGCTCGGCATTGGAAATATTCACGAGGTCGCCCATAATCGGCGTCGGCCCCCGGACTTTCGGCCGCATATACCAGGCCGAATACGCCGGGGAAGTCCGAGGCCCTTTATCCCACGTAAAAGTCTCCCATAGCGGTTTTCTCGATATCCTGGTTGAAAACGGTATCCTGGGCTTCGTCTTCTTCCTGGGCTTACTGGTATCGACGTATTTAATATTCCGCGCCAACGGGCGGCGATGCCGCCGGGTAGGCCTCCCGGAATACGGCCTACTAAACGACGTCTACGAGGCGTGGTTCGTCGCGGTAATCGTATCCGGGTCTTTCGAAACGATAATACGGGGCGGCCAGTCCTTCTTCGTCGCTCTCGCCGCGGCGGCGGCGCTGCATCGGGCCACGGTAAAAATCGAAGCCGCCCGGGCCGCCCTCCCCTCGCCGGAACCGCTGCCCCCGGCGACCTCTCCCGCCGCCGATTCCCCGTCGACGGCGTAGACAAAACACCCCCCTTTATGGTATAAAGCGGCTCCCCCGCACTCGAAAATTTAATCCCGGAGTTGACATGGCCGAACACGAAGATAAGGAATTCGTAAAGGAAATCTGCCGCCGGGACGTCGACTTTTCCCAGTGGTATATCGACGTCGTCCGCAAGGCCGAACTCGCCGACTACGCCCCCGTCCGGGGATGCATGGTAATAAGGCCGTACGGCTTCGCGATGTGGGAATACCTGAAAGCCGCGCTCGACGCCGAGATAAAAGCGACCGGCCACGAGAACGCCTACTTCCCGCTGCTCATCCCGGAATCCTACCTCGCCAAAGAGGCCGAGCACACCGAGGGCTTCACTCCCCAGGTGGCCTGGGTGACGCAGGGCGGGAACGAGACGCTGGAGGAAAGGCTGGCCATCCGGCCCACGTCCGAGGCCATCATCTGCCAGATGTACTCGAAATGGATCCGCTCCTGGCGGGACCTCCCGGTGCTCATCAACCAGTGGGCCAACATCCTCCGATGGGAAAAGGTAACGCGGCTTTTCCTCCGCACCACCGAGTTCCTATGGCAGGAGGGCCATACGGCCCACCGCACCGCCGAGGAGGCGGAGGAGGAAGCGCTGAAGATGCTCGGCGTCTACGCCGACTTCATGCACGACGTCCTCGCGATCCCGGTTTACCGGGGCATCAAGACCGACCGCGAAAAATTCCCCGGGGCGGTCCAGACGTACACCGTCGAGGGCCTGATGCCGGACGGCCGGGCCCTGCAGGCCGGGACCTCCCACAACCTGGGGCAGCACTTCGCCAAGGTCTTCGACATCACCTTCCTGGAAGAGGACAACCAGCTCCACTACGTGTGGCAGACGTCCTGGGGCGTCACCACCCGGCTCATCGGCGCCCTCATCATGGTGCACGGCGACGACGCGGGCCTGAAGATACCGCCGAGAGTGGCGCCGGTCCAGGTCGTCATCGTGCCGATAACCTTCGAGGGGACGAAGTCGGAGGTTTTGACGGGGGCCGCCGCGCTCGCCGAGGAGTTGAAAGCGGCGGGCCTGCGGGTCAAGCTGGACGACCGCGACGAATATAAACCGGGATGGAAATTCAACGAGTGGGAGATGCGCGGCGTACCGCTGCGCCTGGAGCTCGGCCCCAAGGACCTCGAGAAGGGCGTCGTGACGGCGGTGCGGCGGGACAATCGGCAGAAGACGCCGGTGCCCGCGGCCGAGGTCGCGGCCTGGGCCCGCGCCGAACTCGACGCGATTCAGGCCGACATGCTGGCCGCCGCCACGGCTTACCGCGACGAGAACACGAAGTCCGTCGAGAACGGCGACGACTTCCACCTGCTCTTCGAGGGGCGGCCCGGCTTCGTACGGGCGCCGTGGTGCGGCGACACCGAATGCGAGGCGCGCATCTCGGAGGAGACGGGGGCCACCATACGATTCCTCAAACTCGAGGGCGAGGACGCGGCCGGGACGAAATGCGTCGGCTGCGGCGAGGAAGGCCGGACGTGGGCCTATTTCGCGAAGGCGTACTGATTATGACCGAGAAGGGTAAAATACTAATCTTCATATGCGACGGCATCGCCGACAGGCCGGTGGCGGAGTTGGACGGCCTGACGCCGCTCGAGGCCGCACGTACGCCGAACTTCGACCGGCTGGCCCGGGAGGGCGAGTCGGGCCTGATGGACCCCATCGCGCCGGGCGTGCGCGCCGGTTCGGACACCTCCCACCTCGCGCTGCTCGGCTACGACCCGTACGAGTACTATACGGGCCGGGGGCCTTTCGAGGCGTTGGGCGTGGGGATGGACGTACGGCCGGGCGACGTGGCCTTCCGTTGCAACTTCGCCACGGTGGAGGAGCGCGGCGGCGAGCTGATCGTCGTGGACCGGCGGGCGGGCCGGATAACCGAAGGGACCGCCGAGCTCGTGGCCCCGCTGAACGGCGCCGAACTCGACGGCGTCACGTGCTACGTCACGGAATCGACGGCCCACCGGGCGGCGCTGGTGCTGCGCGGCGAGGGGCTGGGCGCCGTCGTCACGGACGTCGACCCCCACGACGACGGCCGGCCCGTGGCCGAGGCCCAGGGGACTTCCGACGCCGACAAGAAGGCCGCGGCGGTGGTCAACCAATTCGTCGAATTATCCTACGAAAAGCTGCGGGACCATCCCGTAAACGTCGAACGGGCCGGGGCCGGCGAACTCCCGGCGAACATCCTGCTCCCCCGGGGCGCGGGCCTCGCCCCCCACATTCCGGCGCTGACCGACGTTCATCATCTGACGGCGGGGGCGGTGGTGGAGGTGGGCCTTATTCGCGGCATCGCCCGCTACTGCGGCCTGGACATCGTTCCCCTGCCCGATTCGGTCGACGGCGGCCTGGACACCAACCTCGACGCGTTGGTCGCGGCCGTCATCGGGGCGGTAAAAAAATACGACCTCGTACTCGCGAACGTCAAGGGGCCGGACGTGGCGGGCCACGACGGCGACGCCCGGGCCAAGGTGGACATAATAGAGCGCATCGACCGGGCCGTGGAGCCGTTGATCGCGGCCTTCCCGCCGGGCGGCCACCTGGCGGTACTGGGCGACCACGCCACGCCCGTAGCGGTGCGCGACCACAGCGGCGACGCGGTGCCCATTATCTTCTACGGGCCGGGCACGCGGCCCGACGCGGTGGAGGCCTACGGCGAGAGGCCGGCGTCCACCGGCGGCGTGGGGCGGATACGAGGCCGGGACGTACTGCAGATATTGTTGAACCTGTCCGGCCGGGCCGAGAAGTTCGGGGCGTAGGGAAAGCGGAAAGGGCTTGACTTTTCCCGCCCCCCGTGTTATATATTTAAATGTATGGATATATGTACGCCACTTAAAGCCCTCGGCGACCCGGTCCGCGCCGCCATACTGAAGGCGCTCTGTTGCGAGCGTCTCAGCGTCGGCGAAATAGTCGAGCGCTTCCACCTCAGCCAACCGGCGATATCGCACCACCTCCGGATCCTGCGCGACGCCGGCCTGGTCATCGCCCAAAAAGAAGGCACGACCGTTTATTATTCCATGAACAAGGAATTCCTGTCGTCGGTGTGCGGGTGCGTCCGCAAGGAGTTCGAGATAAACAACGAGGCCGGCGGGACCACGAAGAAGTAAAAAAAATTTACCGGTGATTATCCAACGTTTTAAATATCCAAATATAGCAAACAACGAAAGGAGGTGGTACCGTGGATAAAAATATATTCGAGTTGAAAGTGGAAGAGAAGGACGGCGAATACACCATCCGAATCAAGGGCGACAAGGCGGAACATTTCGTGAAGCACTTGCCGATGTTCTGCTGCTGCTCGTCCGGGAAGGAAGGCAAGGGAAAGGCCGACGCCGATTGCTGCTAGCGCCGGCCCACGACGGGGCGTAAACGCCCCTTAGCGTTCTTCGTCAATAACCGAGCTCTCTCCTTCTTCGGAAGGGGGGAGCTCCTTCTTCTTTTTCTTATCCGGGGAGAAGCCGAGGAGAGCCACGATGATCATGTTTATAATGCCGTAGATGACGTCGTCTATCGGCCCGGGCGCCAGGTCGAGCGGGCTGATAATCAAAGCCAGAAACAGGAAAAATAGGATCCAAAGCAACGTCTTCTTCATAATCAGGCACCTTTCTCTGCGGCGGCGCTTACCTCCCGCCGGACCGTATCCAGAAGTTCGCGGGCGTACCGGAGCGTCGTCGCGGTGGGCGGCTTGCCGCCCCCCAACATCCGCGCCAACTCGCCGAGCCGGCCTTCGCCGTCGACGCCCTCTACGTCTATCGTCGCGCGGTCGCCCCCGACCGTCTTGTGCACGACGAACTGCGTGTTCGCCCGCGCCGCGATTTGCGCCAGGTGCGTCACGCATATGACCTGTTTATCGGCGGCCAGCTCCCGCAAGCGGTTACCCACGGCGTGGCCCACCCGGCCGCCGATGCCGGTGTCCACCTCGTCGAAGACGACGGTGTCCAGGCCCGCCTCCCCCGCCGAAGCCGACCGCACCGCGAGCATCACCCGGGAGAGTTCGCCCCCGGAGGCGACCCGGGCCAGGGGCTTCAGGTCCTCGCCGGGGTTGGCCGCGAGTTCGAAGACTACCTCCTCCGCGCCGAGCGGCCCCAGCGCCGCTTCCCCCTCGCCCGGCGAAACGGGCCGGGCCGGCGCGTCGAAACCGACGCGGAACCTGGCCCCCACCATGCCGAGGGCGGGAAGGTCGGCCTCGACCTGCTCGGTCAGCCGGGCGCCCGCATCCTCGCGGCCGGCGGTGAGTTCGGCGGCGAAGGCCGAAGCTTCCTTCGCGGCCGCGGCGGCCTCGCGCTCCGCGTCGGCCAATCGGTCGTCGGCCTGCTCCAGGTCCGCCTTCTTCTCCTTCAACTCGTCGAGGTGGACCAGAAGGCCCGCGACGTCGCGGCCGTACTTGCGCTTCAGGCGCTCGAGTACGGCCAGCCGGCCCTCGATGGCCTCCAGGTCGAGCGGCTCGCCGTCGTCGGCCGCCCGGAGCGCCGCGACCTCCCGGTTGACGTCGTCGAGTACCGCGGCCACTTCGGAGACGCGGCCGGCCAACGCCGCGGTGGACGGCACCACCTCGCCCAGGTCGCCGAGAAGTTTGGCGAGGGTCGTTAGTTGCGCGGCGATGGAGCCGTCGCCCTCGCTCAACAGGGCCAGCGCCGACTCCACGTCCTGGTTGATGCGGACGGCGTGGCGCGCCAGGCCGCGCTTCTCGCGCAGCGCCTCCTCCTCGTCGGCGTCGAGGGCCGCGTCCTCCAGTTCCTTCACCATGTAGGCCAGGCCGTCGAGCAGGACGTCGCGCTCGGCCCGCGATTCCTCGAGCCGCCGGCATTCCGCCCGGCCCGCCTGCCAACGCTCGTACGCCGCGCGGTAACGGCCCGCCAGTTCGCCCAGGCCGCCGTAGTCGTCCAACAGGTCGGTCTGGCCCCGGCCCTTCAGAGCCGGCAGTTCCGAGAACTGGCCGTGGAGTTCGACCAGCGTCCCGGCGAGCGCGGCGAGGCCCGCCACCGTGACGGGGCGGTTGTTGGCGTAGCAGCGGCTGCGGCCGTCCTTGCCTATCTCCCGGCGCAGGATTAGTTCGTCGCCGTCGCCCTCGATGCCCTCGGCCTCGAGCAGCTCCGCCGCCCGGCCGTCGCCCTCGAAGACGGCCTCCAGCCGGGCCCGGTCGGCGCCGCGGCGCACGAGGAGGCTGTCGCCCCGGCCGCCGAGCAAAAGCTCCAACGCGGACACGATGATGCTCTTGCCGGCGCCGGTCTCGCCGGTGAGGACGGTGAAACCCGGGCCGAACTCGAGCGCCACCTGCCCTATCAGCACGAAGTCCTCGATGTAGAGTTGTTTCAGCATACTTACATTAACAAGGTATTTTAGCGAAACGGGGGCCCGGCGTCAAGCGGCATGAAAAAGGCCGCGGCCTCGGCCGCGGCCCGCTCGTTTCGCGTGGGGTTACTTCAACTCCATCTCGCCGGTCCCTTCGCACACGGCGCACTTCACCGTTCCGTACCCGTCGCAGATCCGGCAGGTGAGTTTTCCGGAACCGTTGCATACCTCGCAGGGCATCTTCCCGGCGTTGCAGTAGTCGCAATGGATATAGCCCTTGCCCTCGCAGGTTGTGCACTCCGTTTTCTTGCCGTCGTCGTACAGGAACCCTTTGCCGAAACAATCGGCGCAGCGGATCCGGCCGGTGCCGTTGCAGAAGGTGCACGTCACCTCGCCGGTGCCGCCGCAATAGTTGCACTCCACCGTGCCGTTGCCCTGGCAGTACGCGCACGTTACCTCGCCCGTACCGTTGCAGTAAACGCAAGTTATGGTGTCCTGCGCCGCGACGTCGGCAGGCGTACTCAGGACCAGCGTGCCTCCTCCGGCCGCCGCCAGGAGAAGCATTCCGTGCAGCATTACTTTTCTCATAACAACAATTCGACCCCGCCTTCGTTTCCGGCGTTTAAACCGTACTTAGCCGAGCCGTTCCGCGAGCATGGCCGGAATGGCGCTCGGCGTATCCGCGACGCCCACGCCGGCGGCTGTGAGCGCCTCTCGTTTGCCCTCGGCGGTCCCGGCGCCGCCGGAGATTATGGCTCCGGCGTGGCCCATCCGCTTGCCGGGAGGGGCCGTCCGGCCGGCGATGAACGATACCACCGGTTTAGACATTTTTTCTTTG
This sequence comes from Candidatus Zixiibacteriota bacterium, assembly GCA_050117845.1. Lineage (GTDB taxonomy): Bacteria > RBG-13-66-14 > B26-G2 > WVWN01 > WVWN01 > WVWN01. The sequence goes on along the minus strand of JASFLY010000004.1, from coordinate 11,205 downwards.
ACGTAGGTTGCAGCTTTCTCCTCGTCGTCGCCGCCTATCTCGCCGATGAGGACGACGCCCTTGGTTTCCGGGTCGGCCTCGAACTTCTCGAGGCAGTCTATGAAGCCGGTGCCTATAACGGCGTCGCCGCCGATGCCGACGCAGGTCGTCTGGCCCATACCGGCGCGCGTCAGCGCGTAGACCACCTCGTAGGTGAGCGTTCCGGAGCGGGACACGACGCCCACGCCGCCCGGCTCGTGGATGCGCGCGGGCATGATGCCCACCTTGGCCTTGCCGGGGCTGATGAGGCCCGGGCAGTTGGGGCCGATGAAGCGCGTGCCCTGGGTACGGGCGTAGTGGTAAATCTTGTTCATGTCGTCCACCGGGACGCCCTCGGTGATGATGACGACGAGGTCGAGGCCCGCGTCGACGGCCTCGTACACGGCGTCCGCGGCGAACTTCACCGGCACGAAGATGATGGAGGTATTGCCGCCGGTGGCCTCGGCCGCCTCGCCCACGGTATCGAATATGGGGACTTCGCCCATGGCGCCGCCGCCCTTGCCGGGGGTGACGCCGGCGACGACCCCCGTCCCGTACTCGATCATGCGCTCGGTGTGGAAGGAGCCGTCGCGGCCCGTGATGCCCTGCACGATGAGTTTCGTATTCTCGTCAACCAGTATTGCCATGATGCCTCCGGTAGATTAACGTCGGCTTCGGACAGTTTTCGTCAGTTTCGTGGCGGCCTATTACCTCAGCCCATCAGCTTCTTTAATCCATTAACTTTTTTAGATAATCCTCGGCGAACGCGATGAACTCCTCCGCCTTTACTTTCATCGCCTCAACGTCCTCAAGAGTATATTTTCCGAATTCGTAATCGGCTTCAATCCGGTTACGAGCCAATTTCTCCAGGAACGCCGCCATCGGAATGGGCGCTAGTCCTTCTTTTACGAAAAATAAACGGAATCCGTTTAGGATCCCTTTGTGCGTTTGGTATTTTGTGCTTTTTGTTAGTAGTAAACCTCGCAAGTAATAAAAGCACACATAATATAAATGCGAAACAGCGTACGCGTTATGGCCTTCGTGCAGAGCCGATTCGAAAGCCGCGAACCGTTCCCGGCCGGCCCCGATATTCTCCTTTATCTCTTCAATAATATCTTCAGTCATACGCGCACACCCTCCTCCCTAACGTTGATGTAAAAACTCCTACCTTGGCGGACTATGTACTCATCCTCACTCACGACATGAGGAAAGAGGAGTTCCTCGTATTCATCCAACATCTCATAAGCGAACGGGAATATCCGGTCGTCGGCATCCCTGGCGTCGATGTCCCGCACCACCACCAGCACGTCTATATCCGATTCCTCGGTATAGTCGCCCCGGGCCCGGGAGCCGTAGAGGATGATGTGGACGATGTGGTCCCCCAACTCCTCGCGGGCGCGCCGCGCGAACGCCAGCACGGCGCGCTGCCAGTTCTCCAGGGGGCCTTTCTCGTCCCAGTCGATATTGCGCATCGCTACTTTCGCTCCGGCGCTTATTTCCCCGCCGCGGCGACCGCGGCCTTGACCGCCTCGTCCATGTCCGAGCCGGCCTCGATGCCCGCCTTCTTCAGTATCTCCCGGGCCTCCTCCTCGTTGGTTCCGGTAAGGCGGACGACCAGCGGGACGTCGAGGGGCTGTTTCTCGAGCGCGGCCACGAGGCCCGTCGCGACGTCGTCGCAGCGGGTGATGCCGCCGAAGATGTTGACGAGCACGGCCTTGACGCCGGGGTACGACGTGATGATGTCCATCGCGGTCAATATCTTCTCCGGGGAGCTGGAGCCGCCGACGTCGAGGAAGTTGGCGGGTTCGCCGCCGTAGAGCTTGATGAGGTCCATCGTCGTCATGGCCAGGCCGGCGCCGTTGACGATGCAGGCCACGTTGCCCTCCATCGGGACGTAGGACAGGCCGGCGGCCTTGGCGCGCAGTTCGGTCTGCGCCAGGTCGTCGCGGCCTTCGGCCAGCTTGGGGTGCAGGTGCAGCGCGTTGTCGTCGATGTTTATCTTGGCGTCGAGCGCGATGAACTCGCCCTCCGCGGTCTCGACGAAGGGGTTGATCTCGGCGAGCGAGCAGTGGTAGAAGGTGAACGCCTTATATATCCGGCCCAGGACGTCGGCCACGACGCGGGCCTTTTTCGCGTCGCCGGTGAGGCGCTTGCCGACGGCGAAGGCCTGGTAGCCGTGGAGGCCCAGGCACGGGTCCATCGTTACCTTTATAATGGCCTCCGGGTTGGTGCGGGCGACCTCCTCTATTTCGACGCCGCCCTCGGCCGAACCCATCAGCGTCACGGCCTTGGCGCCGCGGTCGTTGACGAAACCCAGGTAGTACTCCTTGCCGATGTTGGAAGCCTTCTCCACCAGGACTTTCCCGACGGTGAGGCCCTTGATGTCCATGCCCAGTATCTTCTCGGCCGCCTCTTTGGCCTCGGCGGGGGTCTTCGCGACCTTGATGCCGCCGGCCTTGCCCCGGCCGCCGACGTGCACCTGGGCCTTGACGGCGACGGGGCAGCCGACCTCGGCCGCCACGGCCTCGGCCTCGCCGGGCGTCGAGGCCACGCGGCCCGCGGGCGTCGCGATTCCGAATTCCTTGAATATCTCCTTGGCCTGGTACTCGTGGATCTTCATCGACCAGCTCCTTGTGCGCCGGGGCCGGCGGCCGCGGCGTTTGGTTTCCGGGTCGTAAGGATTATTTACATGTTGAAGCCCGAGCCGTAACTCCCGGTCGCGGCGACGATAACCAGGATATACGCCACGAGGCAGAGAGACCAGACGCCGAGCATCACGATGCTCACGATGACGCAAATCTTGCCGACTCGTTTGTTCTTGTCCATCCGGCACTTCGTCATGGCGACGATGCCGAGGATAAGACCCATGATCGGCGAGAACACCGCCATTATATAAAGATACGCGACGAAGAGCGGTTCGAACAGGTCGACGAGGCGCTTCTTCTTCTCGTCCCAGTCCACGTTCGTTATCTCATCCATTTACGGTCCTCCTGAACGTATGAGTGCTACCCTCAACCGGTGCCGCCCGGACTCGCGGACCACGCGAGGCCGAATATCATAAATACTATAAGGACAACGTATAAAACGACGACGAGGGCGATAAGCGCGAAGTTCACCAGGGCCAGGATAATGCAAATTTTTCCGACGCGCTTGTTGGCCTCGAGCTTGCACTGCGTGCTGGCGACGATGCCGAATACCAAGCCGTAAATCCAGGATATTACGGACATGAAGTACAGGCAGGCGATCGACAGCGGTTCCAACAGATCCAGGAGCCGGTGCGTTCGCTCGTCCCAGCCCGTTTCGGGTCTGGCCTTCTCGCCTTCCATCGCGACCACCTAGCCTTTACCTTCCCATCGCTCGTAATGAATACGGCCCTCGTCGAAGCGGCCCGCCGGCGGTTTCTCTTCCGCCGGATGGCCGACGGCCACGAGGGCGAACGGCGTCACCTCCGGCGGCAGGGCCAACATTTCGCGGAGCCGGCGAATCAACCCCTCCACCGGATATACCCCTATCCACACCGCCCCCAGGCCCGAGGCGTGGGCGGCCAGGAGGAGGTTCTGCGTCGCGGCGGCGCAGTCCTGGGGCCAGAAGACATCGTATCTCGTGAGGCGAGCGTCGCCGCATATCAGAACGGCGAGGGGCGCCTCGCGCAACATGCCGGCGTGCTCGTGGAAGGTGGGAACTTCGTCGAGGACGTCCCGGGCCTTGACGACGACGAACTGCCAGGGCTGTTCGTTCCCGGCGGAGGGGGCGGCCATGGCCGCTTCCAGCATGGTCCGGACGTCTTCCGGGGAAACCGGGTCGTTCGTGAAGGTGCGGATGCTGCGTCGCGTCAGTATGGCTTGGAGCGCTTCCATGGTCCTTCCCTCTTCTTCGGCCCCCTTATCGGCCTTAAGGCGGCCCGGCCTTTACTGCGGCAACTCCCCGCCGGTGGCGTTCATCATCGCCCGGAAGGTGTAATAGTGGAAGACGTTGAGCAGGGTGAAAATCAGGAGTACCGTCAGTGCCGCGGGGATGAACGTCCGCGGCCTCTTGCCCCATTTCCCGGCGCGCTCGAGAGCCATCTCCCACACCGTGAGCGACAGATTGAAGAAGATGCCCGCCAGGCCCAGGACCGTCAGTATGGATATGGGGTAATAGAGCCAGGACCAGCCGGACATTACCAGCGCCCCCGCCGCCGCGACCGAACCGAGCCAAATAGGGTAATCCCAAACCCGGCCGAAGGGCCGCACTATCTCCTTGTCGTTCTTGTCCACTATCAGCTCCGCCGAGAGGAGCGGGAACGCGAATATCGGCAGGGCGGAACCGGCGGACAGGCCGGTGAGGAAGCGGAGGGTGTTGGTGGTCTCGCGCAGGCCGAGGTAGGAGGAAACGCCGTCCACCGCCATCGGCAGGAGCAGCGCCACGATGGCCATGGCCACCGGCAATTTCGGCAAGGCGTTGACGCGGAAGCCCCGCCGGCTTATCAGGAACACGTACGTCACGGCGATGCCGACGTAAATGCCGGTGCAGCGCGCGCACACCGGCAAGTACTCTCCGCCCAGGGTCAACGTGCGGTTCGGCAGGCAGTGACAGACCGCGTAACCGAAGAAGTGCAAAACGTGGTCGAGCCCCGGCATCGTTCGCCCCTACATTACCTTGCCGCGGTAGTCCGGGAAGAGGAGCGGCGCGGACCGCTCGCTCTCCAGGCCCGCCTCGGCGACGCCCTCGTTCCACGTCCGCACGTGGTCGAGGTTGAGCGCGCCGACCGCGACCTGGGGCACCTTGGCCGCGGCGGACGCCCCGGCCCGCCGGCCGAAGACGCAGACATCGAGGAGCGAGTTGCCCATCAGGCGGTTCTGGCCGTGGATGCCGCCGCCCACCTCGCCCGCGAAGTAGAGGTTCTCCAGGTCGGCGCTCGAGGCGTCGGCGTTGAACATGACGCCGCCGTTCTGGTAGTGGAGCGTCGGGTATATGAGCATCGGTTCGCGGGAGATGTCGATGCCGTGATTGTCGTACATGCGGAACTTCCCGGGGAAGTCCCGGCGGACCGTGCCCGGGCCGCGGAGGATCTCTATCATGGGCGAGTCGAGCCAGATGCCGAAGCGCCCCGACGGCGTCGGGACCCCCTTGCCCCGGCCTTCCTGGTCCGTCGCGGCGCACTCGCGGATGAGCGCGGAGGAGGCCACGTCGCGGGTCTCGAGCGGGTAGACGAACTGCTCGCCGTCGACGTTGAGGAACTGCGCCCCGGCGCCGCGGACCTTCTCGGTTATGAGGAGGCCGATAATCTGTTCGGGGTAAATGGCGCCCGTGGGGTGGAACTGCGACGACTCCAGGAAGACGAGCTCGCAGCCGGCGTGGTAGGCCATCGCCAGGCCGTCGGCGGTGGCGCCGTAGTGGTTGGTGGTGGGGAACCCCATGAGGTGAAGGCGGCCGAGCCCCCCGGTCGAGACTATCGTGCACTTGGCCCGGACGACTATGTACTGGTCGCGGTCGAGGTCGTAGAGCACGGCCCCGGCCGCGCGGCCGGCGTCGTCCTTGATTATCTCCACGGCGGGGGCGAACTCGAGGATGTTTATCTGCGGCCGGCACTGGACCTCGTCGCGGAGGGTCCGCATAATCTCGGCGCCGGTGATGTCGCCGCAGGAATGCATACGCTTGCGGCTGGTGCCGCCGCCGTGCAGCGTGCGCATGGTGCCGTCCTCGGTCTTGTCGAACATGACGCCCATCTTCTCGAGCCAGGAGATAACGAGGGGGGCGTCCTGCACCAGCGCCTCGACGAGGTCCGGCGTGTTGGCGAAGCGGCCTCCGCCCAGGACGTCTAGGTAGTGGATAACCGGGGAGTCGTTCTCCTTGTCCGCGGCCTGGATGCCGCCCTCGGCCATCATGGTATTGGCGTCGCCGAGGCGGAGTTTGGTGGCGATTAGGATATTTTCGACGCCGGCGTCGGTGGCGGCTATGGCCGCGCTGCAGCCGGCGCCGCCGCCGCCCACGATTAGGAGGTCGACGTCGTAATCCACCTTCTCGAGGTCGACCCGGGCCGGCTCGAGGCGGCTGCGGGACTCGAGCACGTCGACCAGCTCGTTGGGGTAGACCGCGCCCTTATTGCGGCCTATGCGCACCTCGCGTTTGGCGTCGTCCCGGAAGTCCGGGTGGAACGCCCGCAGGAGTTCGTCCCGCTCCTCGAGCGTGAGGCTTCGGAAATGTTCGCCCCGCTTCACGGCCGCGATGCGGTCGGGCCGCGACGCCTCGACTTTCGCCATCAACTTCTTTAACCCGGGGTCGTATCCCATCGCTCTTTGCCTCCCGTCGTGCGGCCGGAACGAGCCTAGCGGAACAGCGCCCTGACTCGCCCCAACGACGCCGGCGCGATGCCGATGTTGTTATGGTTTCCGGAAAGGCCGAAGTATTCCAGATATATCGCCATTAAATCGGATTTTTTATGTTCGCCGTCGGCCAGGGCGCCGAAGATAAAGGACGACACCAGAGACCGGTACGCGGGTTCGCTCTCGCCGGCGCGCCTCACCACCCGGGCGTTCGACTTGTTGCCGGCGCGCCGGGAACGAACGACGGCCTCGCCAGAGGTCGCGAGCAGCTCGTCCACGAAGGCGTCCGGCCCGTCCTTCTGATAGGAATAATAATCGAGGCGTATCCCCGCCCAGGGGCCGATACCCTCGGCGACGTTGACGTTGCCCTCCCCCATCGTCCGGCCGTCGTCGGCGAAGGTGGCGCCCATCATGTCGAAAAGGGCCGAGTAGCCGTAGCGGCGGGCCAGCTCCGTCCCCTCGATGTAGAGGTTGCCGCCCCCCGCGAGGTAGGCCGCGAGGATCCCCTGTTCGGTATAGGTAAGCGTGCCGTCGTCGGGCCAGAAGCCGCACAGGACGAAGACGGCCTCGTAGCCGCTGAGGTCGTAGGGGAGGAAGTTCTTCTTCTGGACGTCAGTCACGCCGTTGGCGGCGAGCGCCTCCGCAATGGCCGCCTCGGTCCCGACCGGTTCGTCGGAAGTCGGTTTCTTGAAGGTTTGGCCGTTGTCGTGGTCCCAGATAAGCACCTGGGCCCGGCCCACGCCGACGAAGAGCAACACGCACGCTACGATTAGGAATTTCTTCATGGAGGAATATCCCGTTATTCGAACAGCAAGGCCGGGGCGAGCATATCCCGCCACCAGGCGGCGAACGATATCTGGGCCACGTACGCGGCGGCGAGCATCAGGACGGCGATTATTAGGCCGTCGCGGAGTTCCCGCGCCCGCACCGGCTTCCCGAGGACCCGGGAGCCCAAGGGCTCCGCTCCCGCCAACAGGACGTTGACGAAGCCGAGCGCCCGGAACACCTCCCACAATGGCCAGCCGAATATGAGGACGCGAACGGGGTCCACGGACCGGCCTATCAGCGTACCGAAGTAATAGGCCTGGCAGTTGACCAGGACCGCCCCGCACGCCAGGCCGCCCAGGCCGCCGGTCGCGAGGCTCGAGGCCGCCAGTATCCCGGCCTCCTTGAGGCGCAACGTGCCCCACGCCCCCACGTTCAGGACGTCCTCGCCCGACGAGAGCCACATCCGCATCCCGTCGGCGTACGCCGGCCCGAAGGCGACGGCCTCCGCGGCCCGGCCCGGGAACTGCACCGTGAAGAACGCGACCGCGGCGACCTTGCACCCGGCCCACAACAGAAGCGCCAGCGCCGTTCCCTGAAAGGTGGACCTGGACCGCGCCCACACGAAAACGGGGAGCACGGCCAAAACGTCCAGCGCCGGGAGAACGTACGCGTTCGCGGACAGGATGCCGACGCCGGAAGTCACGAAGGCCGCGACCGCCAGGTACCACAACGCTCCCGGCAGCCGCAACTCGTTCCACACCGCAGCGGGAACGCGGCGCCAACGCCGAACTATATTATCCCACGCCACGACCGGGCGCTCCCGGCCCGGCCGCGGCTGGGCCAAATCAATATACCAAAGGGGTATCTCAAAAGCAAGGGGTATCATCCCCGCCCGGGGGCGGGAAAGCCGTCTCCCCCGGGCCCTACGCCATCACGATATCCCGGACGAGCTTCACCGGCAGCGAACCCGCGGCCAGGAGGCGGTCGTGGAACTCGCGACGCGACGCGTTCGGGTTGGCGCGGACGAATTCGTCCCGCAGGGCCATTATCTGTTGCTTGCCCACCAGGTACGACATGGGCTGGGTGGGCGTGTAGATGTAGCGGTTGACCTCGGCCTCGGCGTTTACGCGAACCAGCGAGACTTTATCCATCAGAAGGGCCACGGCCTCGTCGTAGGTCATGCCGCCGGCGTGCAGCGCCGAGTCCAGGAAAACGCGGACCGCCCGCCACAGCGTATCCTTCTTCTGCCCCAGGACCGCCCGGTCGTCGGGGTAGAAACCCTCCTCGCGCATCATCTCCTCGCAGTAGAGGGCCCAACCCTCGATGAGGGGGTTGCAGTGGGTCTCGCGGCGGAGGCGGTTCTCGCCACGGTTGGCCCAGCAGAGCTGGAGATGGTGGCCGGGGTAGCCCTCGTGCAGCGCCACGACCGGGACCTTGACGCGGTTGTGGCCGGCCAGCTTCTGCGCCTTCTCCTCGTCCGAGGCGTCCGGGTCCACGGGCGTCACGTAGAAGAAGCCCTTCTGCTGACTCTCGTAGGGGGCCGGCGGCATATAGGCCGCGTACGGGATGACGGCCCGCTCGAACACGGGCGTGGGGATGACCTCCAGCTCTTCGCCCGGCGGCATCCCGGTGAGGTCGTGGTCTATGACGAACTGCCGGCTGCGGTCCATCCATTCGCGGTAGAAGTCGAGGACCTCGTCCTCGGCGGGGTGGTCCTGCTTGAACTCCTCGATGAGTTCGGCGGGCGTGGCGCCGGGTTTTATTGTTTCGGCGAGCTCCTTCATCTCGGCCTGGAGCGCGGCGATGGACTCTTCGCCGAAGGCGCGCAGCGAGTCGGCGTCGTAGTCGAGGAGGTGGTACTCGGAGAGGAGGCGGTCGAAGGCCTCCCGCCCCGCGGCGAAGTCCTCGTTCGCCGGCAGGCTCCGGACGTGCGCGATATAGTCGGCCAGGGCCGCGGCGGCCTTTTCGCCGGCGGCCTTTATGGCGGCGGCGTGCTCGGGAGCCTGTTGCTCGGCGATCGCCGGTACGACCTGGGACAGGAAGGGCCCGCCCTGGGCCGCCATCTCGGCCCCGAGTTCGGTGAACTTGACGACCGGCCGCTCGCACACGAGCTTCGCCTGGGCGCAGTACTCGGGAACCTTCTCGAGGCGGGCGCGCATGGCGCCGAAGCGCTCGGCGGCGGGGGCGTACCCGCGGACGAGCATGATGAAGATGGTCTGAACGACGGTCCCCGGCACGCCGATGGGGTTGCGCCGGGCCTCGTCCATTCCCCGCAGCGTAATGTCGTAAATGGCCAGCCGGGAACGGGCGAGCCCCACGTCGACGGCGTCGTCGCCCTCGGCCGTGGCGGCGGCCTCGTCCAACGCCTTGGCGTACTCGTCGATGAAATCGCAGTAGGTGGCGAGGCCCTCGGGCCCCGGGTCGTCCCATTCCTCGTCGCGGTCGTGGAGGCCCTTGAAGGTGGCGGAGGGGGGCGAGAGTTCATTCTCGCGGTCGAGCATCCGGCCTATCAATTTCGTAACGTCTTCGGTCATTTCGTCAACACCTTTCAATTTAGTAAATTTTAAAAGAAGCTAACACAGCGACGGGGCGCGGTCAAGTTTTATGGGGGCGGCCGGCCGGCGCCGGCGCGCGGGGGCGGCGCCAAATAATAGGTTGACACGACCCGCCTTAGGTAATAAAATATAAGGTTGGTGGTAATAAACAAAAGAGGTCAATAGATGAAACCTGATAAATTATTCGTAATCGCGCTCGTGGCCCTGCTCCTTTGGGGAGCGGCGGCCCCGGCGATCGCCCAGGCCGAGAAAGAAGGGGAAGAGGGTTCTTCTTCGGACACGGTTGAGGAAAACGTCAATTACTACTTCGGCCAGGGAAAGAACCCGTTCTCCCGAAAGGCCGGGGACGAGGACGAGGACGAAATCTTTTATTTCGGCGAGAGCGTCGAGGAGGACTTCGTCGAGGTGAAATGGTCCCGCTACCAGGACATATCCGGCAAAGCGGCCCAGGACATGAAGAAGGTAATAGGCGTATCGCTGATAACCACGGCGGTAACGTCCATGGCGTGGGCCCTGTTCCTGCACAAGGAATCGAGAAGGCCCTACTACGCCGACAAGATATACGAGGGCACCGGCAATTCGGTGCTGGTACAGGAAAGAACGGTTAATATCCCGTCTTTGTTCGCCGGCGTTTGTTTGGTGAGCGGCGGCATCTGGCTAATGCGACGGGACTAGGGGGCGGGCGCCGGTCTCGGTGGAGTCGCCAATTTCCCGTTGATAAAGCGGCGCAATACCATTATAATGGTCGGGGTGGAAGTTGGGTTCTCCGGCCATGGAAACCCGTGAGCAAATCCAGATAAAAAACCGCGTTTCGGAACGGCACCGGAGTGCCTTCCGGAACGCGTTTTGATTGACGATGAAAGGAGGATTTACCGAGAGGAAAATTCGACGGTTCGGTTATCGCCTTTTAAGATGAAAGGGGAAACTAATGAAACGACGTTTTAAAGGAATTCCCATCGCGGCCGCCGTGCTGGTTCTTCCGGTTTTATTCGCCCTGCTGGGGTGCGGTACGGAACAATCCGGCACCAACGGCGCGAGCGAGGAGTACCTGCCGACTACCGTGGGACAGAAATGGGTTTACGACACGTACAACGTGACGCGGGACCCGGCGCGTTCCAAGCCGTTCTACACCCACGTATCGGTGGAAGCCATCGCGGCGTATCCCGGCGCGCCTATCGAACCTATTCTCGTCACGAAGTACGGCGCCCGGCCCGACAACGAGCGGTTCCGTTTGAACCAGGCGGACTACTGGGTCCAGAAGGATATCTTCTACAAGTACGATTACTTCACGTATACGGGTTCGCGCTTCGTGCTGCGCGGCTATAATTATCTTAGCGAATACCGTGACCTCGTGATCGGCACGTACTTCTACGATACCGCCGGAAACAAGTCCCCGTTCACACTCTACATGACGCCGTTTACGCTCGGCCAGACGTGGGACGTGCTTAACTACAACAACCCCGATCCCCAAAATAACCCGACGGTGTTCTACAACGTGGGACAGGACAACTACTTCGGCCTTCACCGCGACCTCGACAACGACGGCATCCTCGACACCA
>JASFLY010000003.1:0-209094 GCA_050117845.1 Candidatus Zixiibacteriota bacterium | reverse complement strand
GTGGAGGTACCTGCTGACGCGAACGTTGATCGACGAACAGGGGCGTCTCAACATGACCTTGTGCATGGGGGATTTGGTGTCCCGTAGCTACGAAGCGGTATACGAATTCGAACCAGGTTTCTATATTTATGCCATTATACCGAACGCGACGTGGGATTACGCGCTCGTTACGGGGGGCGCGGAGGGAAAGGACGGCGACGTTATCCGCTTCTGTAAAGTCCCGTTGAGGCCGGGCGTTGAGTACGAAGTAGTTTTAGAGGATCGTTCCCGCGAACGCGACGGCGCGATAATCATCCCCGCGCCGGAAGGGGATATATTTTACCTCCGCCGGCGTTTCTCGGTACTCGTTGAGGGGGAGGTAGAACGACGGGATAAGACGGTATTTTACCGTTACACGCCGGATACCGGGGTCGAGGAATTGGCCGAGTTGGAAGGGTATGTATCCTTACAAGGGGTTGCGGTGGAAGGTTTCTTATATGTTACATTTGACGAGTGGCCGGCCGAAGGACGGACGACGGTTTACGGTTATTTCGATATTGCAACGGGGGAATTAAAGCCCTTAGGGTTTGAACCGCCTGACAGGCATTGGAATCCTGGGGCGGGGCCGATAACGCCGCCGGTACCGGGCGAGGGGCCGATGGCTTATACTCTCGGTATCGAGAAGTGCGGTTCGAGTTACGGTATTGTCTATTATATCCGGGAACCCGGCGATCCGGGGAACTACCGCAAGGTCGTAGTAGAGAATACTACTGCCGAGTTCGTTTTATGCTACGGCCGCGACGCGATAGTCTACATTCCCGAACTCGACGTAGAGGAGAACGGCGTCCGCATCGTTACGAAGTACCTGGACGGAACGTACGGCGAGCCGTTCCCGTTACCGACCGAACCGGCCGGAAGCGAACCGTACCGACTGAGACACGGGTACGAATTGTACTACGTGGAAGGGGAAGCGCCCCGGGGCCTTGTCGGCCTCGACGGCGCACCGCCTCAGTAATAGCTGATACTAATTCGATAAGCCGGAGGGGAATACCTCCGGCTTTTTGTTCACGTTTCGGTTGGGGCGCAAGGCCTTGCGCCCCTAACGACATTCCAGCCTTTTAAGACGCAACTGGACGCCGTTGAGCCGTTGATTCGGGGGGGGGGTATGTTTAACTAATCGTCGTCAAGGTTATTCTTTAAACAGCGGTATTAACCCAAGGTAAGGGCCGGTGGAGGGTATCGATGAGTGGGGATATCAAAGAGGAACTCAAGCGGCTGGGTGTGGACGTGAGGCCGGGGAGCGAAATGCCGAGCGACGTGCGGGAAATGATCGAGGCGTACGCCCCCGGCCTTCCTCGCGCCGGCCAGGTCGGCGTCGAGCTAACGAGGTTGGCCCGGGACCAGGTCTACACCTACGAGGACCGGCATTTAAAGCTCCTCATCCCGGTGCCGCCGTTGGATATTTTCGAGGCCTTCATATCCGAGCTCAAGAAACTCGGCCCCGGCGTAAAGGACGAGGGGGAGTACATTACGATATTGGCCCGGGCGTTCTGGCTTCTTCATCAAAAACCGCGGGAACGCCGCATCCCGTGGCGGCAGCGGTCCCGGGTGCCGAAGGTGGACGAGGCGGCGGCGCGGCGCTTACTCGTGCGGGCCATCCCTAACGCCGGCGTCATAGCCGAGTCCTTGCGGGACGCGCTTATATCGTTCGCGGCGTTCGTATTGGGTAAAAAAAAAGACTTGGTAGGTCCGCGCGATACTGCGGCCTAGCCGAACTCGCGCTACAAGTCGCCGCGCGATTGCGCGTTCCGCTCGACGAAGTACTCGACTACAACGCGGCCCGGTTTTATGCGATAGTCGAGGGATTGGAGAACGCGGCCCTGGAGCACGAAGCCACCGTTAAGGAAGAGGAAGAGATATGGCGGAGGAGAGGCACAAGATCGTATACGAGATAGAGGTGCGGGGTTACGAGAAGGCCGCGGAGGTATTGGAACAACTCGCCGCGACGACGCGGAGTATATAACGGTTATTATTAGGAGGGGTAAGGATGGCGTGGACGACGGCCGTAAATGTTAGCGACGTGCGGACGGAGTATCCGCTTTTGACGGAGGACCTGTGTTCCGACGCCCGGGTGACCGCCAACCGCGACCGCTCGGAGGCGGAGATGGAAGCGGTCCTGCGGGACCGCTACGACCTGACCGACCCCGGCGCCGACAAGTACGTCTGGCGCGTCTGCCTGGCGCTGACGCTCTACCACTGCATCAACTCCGCCTACGGCGAACAGGGCTGGACGGGGGAGGGGCGGAAAGCGGCAGGTACGTACTTCCGCGAATGGGAGAAATTCAGCGAGGACATAGTCGGAAGTAAGATTAAGCTCTCGCTACCGGTAGCCAAGACGATACCGCTGCCGACTGTGGGTAACTTCGACTTGGGGCATAGCGCATTCAGCAAGTTCGGCCTCAATACGAATTCGGAACACGGCTTCCCCTTTCCGGACGAGGAGGATTAATGCCCGAGGAATCCGTAGCGGACGGCGTGCTGGCGCGCCTGGAGAATGGCGAGGATATAGGCGACGTCCTCCGAGATGACATCGAGCGGCGGGAAGGCGTCTTCTTCCGCGAGTGGATGCGGACGACGGACGGCTGGCAGGGCATCGCGACGCCGGCGGGTGGCGCGGGGACGGCGGAGGGCGCGCCCCCGGGCCGGGTCCGGAGGGACGACCCAGATTTAAATATTCTTATCTACGTGATCTCCGACATCGGCCTTCAACGCGACGACGACGAATCGGGGCTACTGGCGTACGTTAACCTAATTCGGGATACTTTTCCCCAGGCTAAAAGGACGGAACGTCGTGTAGCAATGTTGTCAGATAAGAAATCGTCGGATACGGCGAGCGATACCTTTGGTAGGGATATGTCTTGGGTTCGTATCGAGGCTAGCGAGGCGGGGTTGTTATTCGACCAAATCCATTTTATTGGGCATGGTTTACCGGAAAGCGGCGTTCTGTTTAAAGGGGCCCCTTTTAACAGGCACCGAATCGAAATAGAAGGTGTAGATAGCCTGCCGTTGAAACCGGAAGGTGTAATCATACTGTTCGGCTGTTTTTCGGAGCGAGGCCCTTTTTACGAATGGGCGTTAGATATGGTTGGTGGGGATACGAATAGGGTATGCGCTTTTCGTACCGACTTAGAATATGACGCTTGGTGGGTTGAAGAAGAAGGTAAGTCGAAACGGGTAACAGATTGGTACGAAGAAGGTAACGAATCGCTAATGGAGATACACGATTTTATAGGACTGGAAAAAGATAACGAATAACTATTTAGGTACGGGTTACTTGACGGACAAGTTGGGTATGGTATATAATCTAGGGTTCGCTGCTAACCGATGTAGCATAATTTATACTTTAGGAAGGATTTCGATGAATAAGGTAGGATTAATAAGTCCGTTTATACTCCTTTGCTCGTTATTGATTTCGGTTTCGTCCTCTTCGGGTGCTGATTTCCGTAACAACGATTGGGGTGATTCGCCCGCAGAGGTTATGCATTACGAAGGGGAAGTCCTCCCTTGGATAGGGGGCGGACCCTATTCGAATAATAAAATATTTACCGAATGGTTTGCTTATTCTAAGAAATACCTCGGTATAGAGTCCTCCGTTTTTTTTAAATTCACGCCCGAAGAGAAATTGGGTGTAGGTTTTTGTGTCCCCGTCGAAGGCAGAATAAAGCCATTTTACCTGTGGGAAGCGGCGCTTTCGGATTTATTCGGGGAAACGGAAAACCGCGACGACCTATTAACCGAGGACAACGTTATCCTCGCGCATTATTATTACGGCGACGCCGCCGCGGTCGAGGAAGGTATATTAAGCGGGTATTTTGCGCTAGTCCGTCATTGGGAAACCGAAACAACGAATATTTGGTTAGTAGCCGAACTTTACGACGGCAAACTAGAGGTCCACGTTAACTATTATTCGAAGGAGTATTTCGATTTTTTCCGCGAAGAGAAAAAACGAAACGGGCCTCATGCGGGTTTAAGGCCGTGGTTCGATGACGACAGCCAATAATCTTCTCTAAATAATTTAAGGGGGATTAGTAATGCCGCGCGAAGAAAGGCAAATAGTGTATGTCGTAAGCGCCGATGGGGCGGAGGATTCTGCCGAAAAACTCCAAAACGTCCGCGCCGCCGCGGAGGGTCTGCGGGGAGAGGTAGCCGCCCTCAAGGAGGAGCCGCTCCAGCGCACGCCGGAGGGCGAACTCCCCAAACCGCCCGGGAAGAAGAAAGAAGAGGAGGAGGGCGGCCAGGGGGTCGGCCAGAAGAGCAAGAAGAAGGAAGAGAAGGAATCGTTGGACCGCGTCTCGGGTATGATCTCGTCGAGCCTGGTGGATGGCTTCAAGTCCGGGGACGTTAAGGGCGCACTGGCGGACCTGGGAACGCAGATGGCCACCACCGCCGCCACCAACCTCGCTTCGAAAGGGATAAGCGCTATCCTCAGCGCCATCCCCGGCCTCGGCATGATAACGAGCTTCCTCGGCTTCCAACGGGAAGGCCTCGTAACTCGCCCCACCCTCGCGATGGTGGGCGAGTACGAACCGGAGTTCGTCGTGACACAGGAGCGGATGCGGGCGCTGATGTCCGGCGGCCGGCCGGGCTACGGCTTCGGCCCGGGCGACTTCGGGACGCCCAACGTGAACGTCGCCGCGCCCAACGTCAACGTCGAGGTAAGCGTGGCCCCGGGCGTCGACGCCGACATCCAGACGGCGTACCGCTGCCGCGCCGGCGAGGCGCGATTATCGCAGCTAGAAGGTTAAGGGCGCAAGGCCTTGCGCCCCTACCCGACGTTAGCCGGAGGCCTGGGCCTCCGGTTTTTTATACGCTACGTTGAACCGTTTTGAACGCGAATGGAAGACGGCGGGCGATTGACGGCGGGTAGGTGTATGTAACTATTAATCGAAACGCCGTGGCGTAACGGGTAACGCGACCAGCGGGTATCGGAGGGAGCTATGCCGAAATTATACTGGAAGCCGGCACGCGGGTTCGCGGCCCGGCCGGCCGAATTTAAAGTTGATTGGATCGTCCTGCATTACACCGCGGGCTCGTATCCGGGGGACCTTAACTGGCTCGCCCGGTCCCCCCGGCCATCATGCCCGTCGGCCCATTTCTACATCTGCCCGCGGGGCGACGTCTATCAAATGGTCCGTCTCGAGAACGTGGCCTTTCACGCCGGCATCACGTGGAGTCGGCCCTATACGTGGCAGTGGCGCCGCTGGCGCGCCCTCCGGCCCAATGAGCGCTCCGTCGGCATCGAGATATCCAACGCCGGCCCTCCCTACGATTTTACGGAGGAACAATACCGGGCGCTGGCGTTCCTGCTGCCGCCCTTGCTCGGCCGATTCGGCGTCCCGGTCGCGACGTTGCCCGACCCGTGGCGCGGTTGCGACCCGACCGCAAGTAATTCCCACGGCGGCGACGCGTACGACATAGGCGATTTCGACGGCTTCCGCGGCCTTCTGGCGCACGGGAACGTCCACTATTCAAAGACGGACCCCGGCCTGTTGTTCGACTGGGACCGCGTCCGGGCGCTCGAGCCGTTCGTCACGCCGCCGTCGTTTGCCGCGAACGTCGTTTGGCGCGGCGACCCGGCGGCCGTCCCGGCGGAGGGAGTGTCCTACTTATGAAAACGTTCAAGCGCGTCGCCCTGACGGCGCTAATCGTCGCGGCGCTGATAACCGGGGCGCTATTGGCGCGACGTTATTTTAAAAGGGGGGAGGGGCCGACCCCGGAAGCCGCAAGCCTTCGGGCCGAGGTCCCTCCCCCGGGGTGGGCCGTCGTACCTGAAGAGAGGCCGTCGTCGGCCGTGGAGAGGTTCAACCCGTTCCACCGGCCCACCAAGGCCGACGAAGTCCTGGCGGCTTGGCCGGCCGGGTCGCGGGTCGTGCACGTCGAGACGGAGAAGGGGGAACACGTCGAACTCGGCGTGTTGCCCGGCGGCGAAGTCGCCGTACCCGAAGGTCGGGGCCACGAAGTAACGGTATACTACAAGCCCGAGCCGGCGGTCGCGTTCGAGTTGCGACCCTTCGTCGGCGGGGGATTGAGTAACGGCGGCCCGAACGTTATGGCGGGGGTGGACGTCGTCCGGGCGTGGCGCCTGCACGCCGGCCCGGCCGTCGCGGTCGACTTTCCGGAGCGGGATGTATCGGCGGTCGGGGCGGTCGGGTGGAACGTATGGCGCAACGTGGATGTGCGCGTCGCCGGGGGCTACGGGACCGGCGGCGGCGTTGTCGGCGTTGGGGTAACGCTCGCCGTGCAGTAAACCTATGATAGATAAAAAGAAGCCGCCCTTCGGGGCGGCTTTTTTGTATCCGATATGCGGTGAGCGTGCTATTCGCCGTATTTCTCGGCGAGGTAAGCCACGACGACGTCGCGTTCCTCGCCGTTGAGTTTCGCGCCCTTCTCTATCATCTCGTCGACTATTTCCGCCCACTCCTCGGCCGAGGCCGACTCTCCTTCAACGCGGTCGAGGCCGTGGCAGGCGGCGCACCTTTCCTCGACCAGTTTTTCGCCGGCGGGTTTTTCAATGGCGGGAGGATCCGGCGCTTCCTCCGCTGCGGGGGCGACGTCCGGGCCGGGAGCCTCCGCGGGCGGCGCGGCCGTCGTTTCCGCGTCTCCTTTACTCCCGCAAGCGTTGAGCGCGAATAGAATAATAAAAACACCAAACGTTAACGCGACGGCGGATTTGATCATAATGGACTCTCCTTTCGAATGGGATAAAGGTCGTTTATATGGTTATGTTCACGGCGGTTCGGACTTCGTGCCTCGAGGAGAAGTCGTCGCTGCCGTCCGGGCCGTTGGCGAGGAGGACCCGGTACGTTTGTCCGACGATTAGTTTTTTATCGTAAATGTCCCCGGAGTCGAGCGGGATAGTGAAAGAAATCTCGGTGGAGCCGTTCTCCTCCTTACCGGTGGCATCGGCGACGTCATCGGCGCCTCCGAGATTCGTATCCGCGTCGTGGCCGGTCGGCGACGTGCCGAAGTCGTCGCGGGCATATACGGTCCCGGCCGCGACGTAACCGATTATCATATTGGAGTCGGCCATCCCTGTACTCGGGTCGAACGCGACCGCTACCCAACCGGTTGTCGGGGCTAGCATCGTCACGTGTAGGGTCGTGTCGTTCGGTTGCCACGAGAGCGTGATCCCGGACGCGGTAACGGTACCGCCGTTACCGCCGGGCGTGACCTCGTCGTCCGCCGTATTGCAGCCGGACGTCCCCATTATCGTTAAGGCCGCGGCGACGAGGACGGCGCGAACGATTGGTTTTTTTAACTTATACATCGGCGTCCTCCTCGATTAAAATTCGATACGGCGGTATATATTGAACCCGAAGTAAAGCTCGTTTCCCGGCGCCCCCAGCATCAATCGGCGCGTACCGATCTGGGGGTTATTGCCAACTAGGAAGGTGAAGTGGTGGCCGTACGTCTGGAGTTCGACGCCCCCGGCGAAGCTATCCTCCGGGCCGGTGCGTCCCTCGTCGGCGTCAATTACGGGGTAGTACTCGCCGATGAAGGCCACGTGTTTGAGTATACCTTTCCGGTCGAAGCCGACGGCGACGGCGACGCCGGCGCCGACGCGCTCCTCGTAGGCGTCGTACCCGATGTTAACCGCGGGAGTTACGATTCCCAGCAACGGGGTCCCGGCGAGTTCGAGGGCGTAGAAGAAGTTTTGCCTTCGGTCTTCCAGCTCCGGGAGGTCGTAGCTGAAGAAATCGACGTTGCCGCCGACCGTGAGGATGTCGCCGACCGGCCGGCTGTAATTGAGGCCCAGCGTATATTCGCGCTGGAAGGTCGTAAACGTGGGTTCGACTTCCAGCGTCGACCAGATAACGTACCGGAACCCGAGGCCGACGTTGGCGCCCTCGGTTATTCCCAGGAGAGTCCCCGCCGGGTCCTCGTCCACGGCGCCGTAAAAGCGGTGCCGGATATCAAGCACGCCGTCTCTGGCTTCGACTGCCGTCGGGACGTCGAGGTCGATCATATCTCGCTCAAAAGCGAACGCCGCCGCGGCCAGGGCTGGCACGCAAGCGGCGACAACTATCCGTCTCATAACGACCTCCGGCGAAAATAGCTTCCCCCGGCCGGGGTGCGTGACGCGGGCGGGCGTATCGAACCCCGAGGCCCGCCGACTAAGTGACGAATCAATAATCGCATTAGTATAACATAGCACCGTGGATTGGATAGTAAAAAGGTTTTCTTTATCCGCAGATGATCCGGCGTCGGACTCCCCCCGGGGGACGCGTACGTCGTTTTACCGGCAATGAGGAGCCCCCGGTTTCCCGGGGGCTTTATAGGGAGAGGGTGAGGATTTTTAATTAACCGTTAATCCGCGTCGTGAGACCCGGCGGGGGCCGCCGTGGCTTTCTTGCGCGTCGCGGCCTTGCGAGCGTAGTTTAACGCGTGGGCGAGTGTGTCCTTTTTCATTTTATGTTTGAATATGAAGTCCGCGGCCCCTTCGTCCGCGGCCTTGAAAGTTTCCAGGAGCATGTCGGGAAGGGCGAGTATCACGATCGGTACCGCCGGGGCTGCGGCCTGCAAGGCCGCAACGGCGTGGGGTCCCGGGATGCCGGCGGAAGCGAGGTCCAAAAGGACTACCGAGAAATCGTGATCGTCCATATATTCGAGCGCGCGAGGTAGATCCGGCACGCATACGGTTTGGAAAAGGCCGTCCGTACCTTCCGCGATTAACTTGGTAATTAAAAACTCACTGCCTTCTTCTCGTTCGATCAATAGTATTTTTTCGGACATATAACCACCCAACGTTTCCAACGTTAATCAATCCCGGCCACGGGAGGAACCGCCGCGCCGGCGTAACGGGCCGGCTCGAATTGTCGTTGAATCCAATGCTTCGCGATGGTACGACGCAGCCGTAATTTGAATTCGGCGGGGTCGAACTCGTCGAGGACGAAGTACTCGACGGCCCCGGCGAAGATGCCCCGGGTCGTATTACTTTCCTGGTCGGGGCTTGCCAGGAGTATGACGGCCGGTTCGGCGGCGACCGTTTGTATCGTCGTGACGGCTTTCGCTGCGAGGTCCCCGCAAACGGCCGAGTCGAGGATGACGGCGTGGTACTCTTCTTCCGTTAAGAGTTCCATTCCGGAAACGAGGTCTCGGGCCCGCGTGACCTGGAAACGGGGATGCTCGGAGCCGTTTAACATCGCCTGGATATCCGCCGCCGCGTCTTCGTCTTCTTCGATAAGTAAAACCTTTATCTTGATATCGCTCATATCATCTGCGTCCCCAATTACGGACGTCTCCCTTCTTCGCCGAACTAATAACAGCGCCGTACGTCAATTCATGTCAGTCCTCGGGGTAATTAACGAAAAAGTATTAAAGTCCCCGACGTAGGGGGGAACGGAACGGCGCCCGGGGAACCGGGCGCCTGCTTCGCGATTCGTTTTATTGCCGGTCGGGTTTATTCCTCGAAGCCCGGGGCGGCCGTTTCGGCGAGTTCCTCCACGCGGGCCACGCCGTAACATATTCCCAGACATGAACCGTAACAGTCTGCCTGGCCACTGGGCGTTTGGCGAGCGTGGCCCACGACGCATCCGACGGCACAAGAGACTTCGTAGGAGTCTCCCCGCGATCCCTCTTCGGCCTCGAAGTAGAGTTCCCGGGAGCGGAGCCGTACGCGCGAACCACTGTCCGGTTTAGCCCCGGCCCCGGCCGCGGGTAATTTTACGTCGTCGTCCGGGGGCGTTAGGCATCCGGCGCAACGGCCGTGGCAGGTCCCCCGGCAGGATATCGATACTACCCGCCCGTCCGCCAGTTCCCGAACGTAACTACATTCCCTCTCGCTGCATTCCCCGGGGCAATCGTTG
Organism: Candidatus Zixiibacteriota bacterium; assembly: GCA_050117845.1. Taxonomy (GTDB): domain Bacteria; phylum RBG-13-66-14; class B26-G2; order WVWN01; family WVWN01; genus WVWN01. Next base: position 199,249 of record JASFLY010000003.1, on the reverse strand, counting down.
CATTTTTCTTTTTCCACGTCGTTTCTCCTTATTTTTTCGAGTATCAATTCTATTCTTTTCGGGCGGCGCGGATTACGCTTCCCGCGGGAGGTTATTTATCGTTTGGCTCCGCAGGACGCTGTCGACCAGGGAGTCGACGTCGGCGGGGCGCGTCAAGGAATCCCGGAGACGGCGGCCGTCTCTCGCCAATTTCTCGACGGTTTCGTCGTCGCATTGGCCGCCGAAGTCTACGACGAAAACGTTTTTGGCGCCGAGGCGACGAAGGGCCGTAATCGTTTCGGCGGGGACGCGCTTGGTGTAGGTGTAAAGGACCGGGGCGTTGAGGGCGCTGGCGAGGGCGGCGGCGTAGGACGCGCTGGCCGAAGCGGCCTTGTTTCCCGACGGCGAATACGGCGCGACCACGACGTCGTTTGCCCGGGCCCAATTGCCGGCGAGGAAGGCCGCGACCGCGGGAACGTCGCCGTCGACTTCGACGATGCCGTTGGGTGAAACGCCGTACGTCGCGCGGACGGTGTCGACGTCGTTCGAACCGGCGTCGCCGACGACCAACAGGCGGGAGGCGACCGGGGCGTTTTCGTTGATGGGGAGGGCGTCGTCCGTGAGAAGGGGCGCTTCGGTCATGCGCGCCTCGTCCCAGTAGCGGAAGACCGGAACCGCGGCGAGGTAATTATAATAGGTGTCGACGTCGTTATCGTCGATGTGGACGAGGCCTACCGAAGCGACGGTGCCGTCGTCCGTAGCCGACGCGTTTACGGAGGCGCTTATTATTAGGGCGATAAGGGCTATTGCTTTCATTTCAAACTTCCTCGCGTTCGTCGTTCCGTTTTTTAGGCCGTTAGTTCTCACGCTTATATAAAAAGCAACGACGGTGCCAAAACGCCGGCCCGACGGGCCGGCGGCGTAACTTATTGCATATCAGGAGATTACGCTGTTAAGCGCCGAGGCCGGAGGCGTGTGAAAGCGGTTTTTCTCGGCCCGGGACGTTTAGAAGTGAAACAGCGGTATTCGGTATCTTAACGGCCGGCGCGTCGGCGTTAAGGGAATGGGCGGCCACGGGGAAACGGCGCCTTTTTTCCTTTGGAATGGGGTTTTTTCGCCGCCGTGGGTTTGCGGTTCGCATTCACGTAATGTGCTGCGATTGGGCCGCACGGCCGGAACGTACGACTCGCAACGTCAACGTTATCAATGATATATGCCGGGTAATGGGTTTTGCGGTCGGCCGGTATAGAAACCGCCGCCGAGGGTTCGTCCGTCGAGGCGGAGAGGAGGGGCGTATCCCCCAAAAAATGAACACAACTGACGAAAATTGACAGAAACGAGTCCTAAGCTAGGGGGCCTATTACGGCTATAATTTTAATAGCGGCTCGCCCCCGGCAAAAGGCCTCGGAGGTTAAACAGTATGCCCCGTAAACGGCGGAAGAAGGAAAGGCCCTTGGAGTCCGACGGAGATTTCCCGTCCGGCGCCGGTAGGATTATTACGGCCCGTGACGTCGACGGAAGCGAAGCGAGGCCGGGAACGCTTACGGCTGACCCGCCCGAGCGCATAGCGGAACTGGAAGCTTCCAATCGAGAATTACGCCGCGAACTCGACGATTTGAAGCGGGCCGCCGCCAGTGTCCGTCAATCCGTGGACCTGTTTCGTTCGCTCGTGGAGAACACGCCGAATACCGTTATGACGGTAGGTCGCGATGGGGTTATTCAATTCGTAAACAGGAATAACTTTCCGGGGTACGTCGGTGAGGATTTGGTGGGGACCAGCCTTTACGACCTCGTCGGCTCGGCGCATTCGGACCGTTATCGCAAGGAGATCGAAGCCGTTTTCGCGACGGGGGAGTCGCGTAAAATCGAAAATGAAGTAAGGGATCCGGGCGGGGAGGTCCGTTGGTACCAAACGTTATGCGGCCCGTTAAAACGCGACGGGAAGGTCGTGGCGGCGTCACTCATTACTTTCGACCATACGGAAATCAAACGCGTCGGGGATGCGTTGCGCGGCCAAGAGGACACATATAAAAAACTAACGGAGGTGCTGACGGACGTAGTCTTGAAGGTTTCGCCCACGGCGCGGCTCGAGTACGTAAGTCCGGCCGTGAAGGAATTCGGGGGGTACGAGCCGGATGACATGGTGGGCAAGCACATAGCCGACTTCTTTTCCCGCAAGAGCGAACTCCTGAGCACGTTGGGGGTAATAAAAACGATATTAATGGATAAAAAGGGGGGTAAAGCCGAGTTCCTGTTTAAAGCCAAGGGGCGCGACCCGTTCTACGTGGAGGCGACCGGCGAGCCGTTGGTCGAGGACGGCAAGGTCGTAACTATCCAATGCGTCATGCGGGACATCTCGGAACGGAAAGCGGAGGAGGAGGCTCTACAGCGCCGGGCTCGCGACCTGGCCGCCCTCAACGAACTTGCGATGAAGCTGGCCCGCGTAGATTCCGTCGAGTCCGTTTATGAAGAGGCGGCGGACGCGCTCAAGCTCATTTTCAATGCCAAAGCCGTGGCCATCACCGCATACGACGACGCCGCCGAGGAATTACGAGTGGCGCACGTTTCGGCCCCGACCGCCCTTATCGCAAAGGCCAACAAGTACGCCGGAGGGTTGTTCGAAGCGGTACGCACGCCGGTCGACGATGCTGTCAAGGAGGCGATGCTTTCCGGTTCTTGCGTTAGCGTGTTCGACGGGTTCTACGAGTTGACCAACCGGCGGATGCCGAAAAGGATAGGGGGCGAGTTGGCGAAGGCGCTCGGCGTCCGGGAAATCCGTACGGCCTCATTACGTTACGGGGACGCGTTGTTGGGCGGCGTCGCGGTTTTTACGGGTGAAAACGGGAACGCCGTATCGGCCGGGATATTCGAGAGTTTCGCGAACGTGATCGCTGCGGCCGTACGGCGTCAATTAACGGGGGAGGAGTTGCGGCATCGGGCGGCTCACCTCCGTTTCATTAATGAACTGGCTATCGACCTCGGCGAAGCGGCCTCGGTGGACGAGGTTTTCCAAATCGTCGGCGACCGCCTTCGGATGCTAACCGGGGCCCGGCTAGTCATAGCGGCCAGCCTGGAGGCGGGCAAGAACGACCTCACGGTACGGCACCTTTCCGGCGGGGAAGGGATAATTTCCAAAGTGGCCGAAAGCGGTTTCGCCGTGGGAGCGGGGTTTTCCCAGAGCGAGGATCGCCGTCGGGCCATGTTGACGGATAGGGTTACCGCTTACGCGGGCTTGCACGAATTGAGTGACGGTAAGGTTCCGAAACTCGCCGCGGCCGCTTTAGAGAAAGCCCTTGGCTCGGGGCGGATACAGGCCGTCTCCCTGCGCTCCGGCGACGAAGTCGTCGGGGGCGTCGCGATACTGTTGCCCGAGGGTGAAGGGTTATTCTCGAAGGGGGTGCTGGAGAACTTCGCAAACGTCGCGGCCTCGGCTATTAAGCGAAAACAGGCCGACGAGGCTTTGGTTCGCGCCCGGGACGAACTCGAAGACCGGGTTCGCGGCCGTACGATCGAGCTGACGGAAGCCTTGAAGCGGCTGGCCGAGTCGGAAGAAACGTACCGGAAACTCGTCGGGACGCTGCCGGACGGCGTAACCGTTTTGAATCTTGACGGCATAATAACGTACGCATCACCCCAGGCCGCAGCGTTGCACGGGTACGACGACGCCGAGGATTTAATCGGCAAGCCGTTTACGATGTTTATCCCGCCGGAGATACGCGAGGGAGCCGCGGCGGATTTTAAAAACTCTCTCAGAGCCGAAGGCGTAAGCGATTTGGAAATCGACATACTCCGCCTCGACGGCAGTTCGTTCGTCGGGGAAATCAGGTCGACGCCGCTGCGCGACGCGGCCGGAGCACCCTCGTCGGCCATCGTGACGATACGGGACGTTACCGAGAGGAAGCGAGCCGAGGATGCCCTGCGCAGGGCCGTGGGGGAAAACGAGGCATTGCTCGAGGCCATCCCGGACCTGATGTTCGTGATTAATAAAGAGGGGACGTACGTAGATTTTAAACAGAGTTCGGAGGAATCCCTGGCAATTCCGCCGGAGGCGATTATCGGGAAAAACGTCCGGGATACGGGCTTTACGCCGGCCACGGAACGGGAGGTATCGGGGCAAATCGAACGGACGCTCCTGACCGGGGAGGCCGGCCTGGTCGAATACGAGTTGGAAACGCCGGTCGGCCCGGGGATATACGAGGCCCGGTTCGTGAAGCTGGCCGAGGACGAGGTCCTGTCGGTCGTACGGGACGTAACCGAACGCAAGCACGCCGAGATAGCGTTGAAGGAATCGGAGGAACGGTTCAGGTCGGTCGTGGAGCAGTCGCCCTTCGCCACGGCGATTTACGCGCCGGACGGGGCTCTCATATTGGCTAACGAAGCGTTCGGCAAACTGTGGGGGTTGGATACCGCCGGGTTGGAAGCGATGCGGGACGAGTTCAACCTCTTGACGGACGATAAAATCCGGGCGTCGGGCATCGGACCGTACATTGAGCGCGGCTTCGGCGGCGAGGTAACGGTAATACCGCCGCATTCCTACGACTTCGAAGTGCCGGGAGGGGACGAGCCGGAAGTAATCAGCCTTTGGCTCCGCGGTTCTTTATACCCGGTAAAAGCGGTTACGGGCGAGGTGCAGGAAGTCGTCGTCATGTTGGAAGACGTGACCGAGAGTAAACAGGCCGAAAGGGCGTTGCGCGAGAGCGAGGAATTGTACCGCAACCTCATAGAGATGTCGCCGGACCCCATCGGGTTCAGCGACATGGAGGGCGAGATATTGGCTTTCAACAAACGCGGGGCCGAAGTGATGGGTTACGCGGACGCGGAAGAGCTCGTGGGCCGAAACCTTTTCGATTTAGTAGCGCCCCGGCAGTTGGAGGAGGCCGCCGTCGTATTACAGGAATTGGTCGACAAGCGAACGGCCGTAAACGCCTCTTTCGATTTTCGGCGGAGCGACGGCAGTTATATGCCGACGGAGTCGAGCGGGTCGATCGTGAGCGACGCCGAAGGGAATCCGAAGGGGTTCATTTTCATCATGCGGGACATTACCGAGCGTCAGCGCGCGGACGAGGAGTTGCGGCGGGCGCGCGACGAACTCGAGCATCGCGTCACGGAGCGGACGGCGGAACTCAACCAGAGCAACGAGGAACTGCGAGCGTTCACGTATATCGTGTCGCACGATCTGCGGGCCCCGCTCGTCAATCTCCAGGGCTTCGCCGCGGAGTTGAGAGAGGCGGTGGCGGCCGTTACGGAGAAGACGTCGCCGGCTTTGCCCCACCTGGACGACGCGGACCGGGAAGCGGTGGAGACGGTATTGTGCGAGGACGTGCCGGAGGCTCTGGGTTACATAGAGGCTTCCGTCGGCCGGATGGACCGTTTCATCCAGGGGGTCCTCAAGCTATCGCGTTTGGGCCGCCGGGAACTAGAGCCGGAAAGCCTGGATATAAAGGAGATAGTGGAGGGCATTATGGCCTCGCTTCGACACCAACTCGACGAGCGTAGCGCCAGTTTCGGCGTCGGCGATGTGCCCGACGTTTACGCCGACCGGATCGCCGTAGAACAAATAATGGGCAACCTTTTAACGAACGCCGTCCTTTATCTCGAACCGTCCCGCCCGGGCGAGATAAACGTTACGGGCAGTCGCGCCGGGAACCGGGTAACGTTCCACGTACGCGACAACGGCCGCGGCATCAAACCGGAGGATATAAAAAAGATTTTCGAACCGTTCAGCCGGGTGGGTAAACGCGTCGTGCCCGGGGAAGGTATGGGATTAACGTACGTGCAAACGCTCGTACGTCGCCACGGCGGCCGGATCTGGTGCGAGTCCGAGCCGGGCGTCGGAACGACTTTTTCTTTCACGATTCCGGTTGACCAAACGGAAGGGGATACTAATGCCGAATAACCACGAGGTTACGATCCTTTTGGTCGAGGACGACCCCGGACACGCCCGGCTTATCGAGAAAAACCTGCGGCGGTCCAATATCTCCAACGAGATAATAACCCTGAACGACGGCGAGCAGGCCTTGGATTTCCTTTTCGACGAGGAGGCCGGGTGGGTCAGCAACGGCTCGCGGCCTATCCTCGTGCTTCTCGATTTGAAGATGCCGGGGGTCGACGGGTATCAGGTACTCGATCGGATGAAGGCCGACGAACGAACCCGTCGTATCCCGGTCGTGGTGTTAACGACGACGGATGACCCCCGCGAAGTAGAAAGGTGCTACGACCTGGGGTGTAACGTTTACGTTACGAAGCCCGTCGATTACGACCGATTCTCGGAAGCGGTCCGGAACTTGGGCTTATTCCTTGCGGTGGTAACGGTTCCGGAGGAGGCGTAAGGCGCGTGGCTGCCCGTAGATCCGTTCGCGTTCTCTACATGGAGGACGACTCAGGCCTGGCCCGCCTCCTTCAGAAGAAGCTGAGCCGGAAGGGCTACGACGTTGACGTAGCGCCGGACGGCGGTTTGGGCCTCGAGATGGCGGGGGCGGGTGCGTACGACGTTCTGCTGGTCGACCATAATATGCCCGTGCACAACGGCCTGGACGTCATACGGATGCTATCGGACGCCGGGGACCCGCGGCCGATAATTATGGTGACGGGGGCGGGGGACGAACGCGTCGCGGCCCGGGCCATGAAACACGGCGCCGCGGATTACGTCGTAAAGGACGCGGAGGGCGGCTACCTCGAGTTATTGCCGCTCGTTATCGAACGTTCGATAATGCAGGCTCGCCTCTCGGAAGAGAAAAGTCGGGCGGAGGAGGAGCTCCGCGCCAGCGAAGAACGTTACCGGACGCTGACGGAGAATATCCCGATAGGCCTGTACCGCAGGGAGTTTTCCGAACGGGGCCGGATAATATCCGCCAATCCGGCTTTTATAAGGATCTTCGGCTACGACACGGCCGAGGAACTGCGCGGCGTCCCGGCGGAAGATTTTTACGTCGACCCGGGCGACCGGGCCGTTTTCTCCGAAGCCGTGGAGAGGCGGGGGGCGGTCGATAACTACGAGGTCCTTCTCAAACGGCGGGACGGAGAAGGTTTTTGGGCGTCGGTGTCCGCGCGCGTCGTGCCCGACGACGAAGGCCGTTCGGAATTCCTGGACGGCGCCGTCCTCGATATTACCGAACGCAAGAAAGCGGCGGAAGCTCTTCATGAGAGCGAGGAGCGCTATCTCGCCCTCTTCGACCGCTCGCGGGATTGCGTTTACGTCCACGACTTCGACGGCAATTTCCTCGACGCCAACGCCGCGTCGTTGAACCTGCTCGGTTACTCCAGGGACGAGATACAGCGAATCGGTTTTCCGGCGCTCTTGCCCGAAGGGCAGGTCGAGGTCGCGTCGGCCGTCGCGCAGGAGATACGGGAAACCGGAACCCAAAAGGAGTTGACCGAATATCACCTTCGTCGGAAGGACGGGACCTACGTCGACGTCGAGACCAAGGCGTCCGTTATTTACCGGGACGGAGAGCCGTACGCTATACAAGGTATAGCGCGCGATATCACGGCGCGGAAGGAAGCCGCGGAGGCGCTACGCCGGGAACGGGACCGGGCTCAATCGTACCTCGACGTGGCCGGCGTGATCATGCTGGCGCTGGATCCCGAAGGTAGGATCGCCCTGATAAATAAAAAGGGCTGTGACGTTTTGGGGGTGTCGGAAGAGGACTCGGTCGGCAAGGATTGGTTCGCGGAGTTTCTTCCGGAGGAAACGGTGGGGGAAGTCCGGGGTATTTTCGAAAAAATCGTAAGTGGGAACGTGACGGATCACACGTACGTCGAAGCCCGGGTCCTTACCACCGCCGGAGAGGAAAGAGTCGTCGCCTGGCATAATTCGTGCCTCTTCGGCGAGGCCGGAGAGATAGTCGGGACTTTGAGTTCGGGCGAGGACATAACGGAACGGAAACGCGCCGAGGCCGCTCTGCGCGATAGCGAAGAGAAATTCCGTAAGATTTCCGATACCGCGCAGGACGCCATCATTATGATGGACCGCGACGGCCGCATCTCGTACTGGAACCGCGCCGCCGAATTGATTTTCGGTTACGAGGCCGGTGAAGTATACGGCCAGTTGCTGCACGAGACGATAGCCCCGGCGAAATACCGCGAGCGGTATATGGAGGGATTGAAAGGATTCAGCGAGGCCGGGTGGGGGCCGGTCCTGGGGCGCACCCTTCAAATGGAGGCGATCCGGCGGGGGGGCGAGGAGTTCCCGGTGGAGCTCTCGGTATCGGCGGTAAAGATCAAAGGGGATTGGCACGCGTTGTCGATCCTGCGGGACATTACTGCCCGGAAGGAGGCGGAGGAGGAACTCCGGCGGGCGCGTGACGAACTGGAAAAGCGCGTGGGAGAGCGCACGGTCGAACTTACCGAAACGGTGAAACGCCTGCGGGAGTCGGAGGAGAAATACCGCGACGTCGTGGAACAGATTCAGGACGGCCTCGCTATTATCCAGGACGGCGTCTTGAAGTTCTACAACAAGAAGCTGTACGACACGCTCGGCTACGGCGCCGAGGAACTTTACGGACGTCCATTCGTCGAGTTGGTCGCACCCCGGGAACGTAAGAGGATATTGGAAAACTACGCGAAGCGTAAGACGAAACAGGAGGTCCCGTCGTCGTACGAGACCGTAGGCGTGACTAAAGCCGGCCGGGAAATCCCAGTGGAGGTAAATATCTCGTCGCTTCATTACGAGGCTCTTCCCGCCGAACTCGTCCTCGTGCGCGATTTGACCGAACGCCACGAGAACGAGAAGGTGATGCGGGAACAACGGTGGGTGCTGGAGAACGTCCTAAATAATATGAGTGAACTCGTGTACGTCGTACACCCGGCGACGTACGAAATACTATTCGTGAACCACTCTGCGCAACGCGTGTTGCGCGGCGAGGCGGTCGGCCAATCGTGTTATCGGGCGGTCTGGGGTCTCGAAGGCCCGTGCCACGAATGCCACATCGATAAAGCTCCATCGCCCGGCGACGACGTTACCTACAAACGCGAAGCGTTCAACGAAAGGTTGGGGAAGTGGCTGCGCGTTAACATCCGGGCGGTCCCCTGGCTCGATGGGGAGCTGGTGTACTGCTGCGTCGGCGCCGACATCTCCGAGAGCAAGGCGCTCGAGGAAGAGATAATCGCCCACAACCGGGCACTCAATCAGATGGTCAAGGAGCGGACGGCGGCTCTGGAGAACAAGAACCGCGAACTGGAGTCGTTCGCCTATTCTGTGTCGCACGACCTCCGGGCGCCCCTCCGGTCGATAGAGGGTTTTTCCCGGGCGCTGATGGACGATTACCGGGAACGCCTGGACGAGGACGGCCGCGATTTCCTCAACCGCATCGTCAACGGGGCCGTCCGCATGGACCGATTGATAAACGACCTGCTCACTTACTCCCGCCTCGGCCGGCGCGGCGTCGAATACGAGTTGGTTGATTTGAACGAACTCGTTGCCGTAATCCGAGAAGAGTTGGGGGAGAGTATCGATGCGGCCCGCGGCCGGTTGGACGTATCGGGCGAGTTACCGGAAGTGCCCGGCGATCGTTCGATGTTGCTCGTGTTGCTGCAAAACCTCGTCGGGAACGCGGTCAAATACCATCGGGCGGGGGTGGCGCCCGAGGTGAATATCAGTTCTCACACGAGAAACGGCGATTGCGTCGTGGCCGTGAGGGATAACGGCATCGGCCTCGACACGAAGTATCAACAAAAGGTTTTCGATATTTTCCAAAGACTTCATACGGAGGACGAGTACCCCGGCACGGGTATCGGCCTGGCAAGCGCCAAGAAAGTCGTGGAGGCCCACGGCGGCCGAATATGGTACGAGTCCGAACCCGGTCACGGGACTACGTTCTACTTTAAGTTGCCGGCCCGCCGGGACGACGGCGACGGCGGCGGAGGTTAGCTGTGGCGAAGAACGGCCCCCTGGTCCTTTTGGTAGAGGACAACGAGGACGACGTGATGTTGATAACGCGGGCGCTTAAAAAGACTTCGCTCCCGGGTCGGTTGGAGGTAATACGGACGGGCGCCGAGGCCGTGGCGTACGTCGCGGGCGCGTCGCCCTACGACGACCGTGACCACCATCCTTTGCCCGAACTCGTCATCCTGGACCTGCGGATGCCGGGCGTCGACGGGTACGAGGTGTTGAAGGTAATCCGGTCACAGGAGGATTTGTTGGAAGTCCCGGTCGTCATTCTTACCGGCGTGGGAGAGGCCGCGAGCGTCGACCGCACGTTCGATTTGGGCGCTACGGTGTATTTCGTGAAACCGCACGCCGGCCGCAGTTTCGCCGATATCGCGGGCGAAATCGAGAATTTCTGGACGGCTTCCAGGGAACGAGAGGCGTACTGAATTTGGAACCCCGCCCCATGAGGTACGGGTATACCGGTAAGGCCGAACGCCGCGGCGTCGGCGTACACGCGAGGTTGGTGCGATGAATCAGGGTGAGGCGGTAATACTGGTAGTGGAGGACAACGACGACGACGTGGCTCTAATTCGCAGGGCGTTCCGGGAGACGCAGCTACCCAAGCGGGTCGAGGTGGCCAGGGACGGCGGTGAAGCGTTGGATTATCTTTTGGGTAGGCCGCCGTACGACGACCGCCGGAGGTACCCCCTTCCCCGTCTCGTTATCCTCGATTTGAAGATGCCCAGGGTGGACGGCTTCGAGGTCCTCGAGACCGTCAAGAGAGCATCCCGTACGAAGCCGATTCCGGTGGTCATATTGACGTCGTCCAGCGAACAAAAGGACATCGATCGCAGTTACGAGTTGGGCGCGAACAGCTATCTCGTGAAGCCGGTCGCGTTCGACCAGTTCCGGGGCGTCGTCGCCCGGATCGAGGAGTATTGGCTGGCGTTGAATACGTCGCCGCCGGGAATCGAGGTGCGAGTGCGTGCCGGCGATTAAGGCTTTAATCATCGACGACAGCGAGGCCGACCGGGCGCTCGTGAAACGGGCTTTGTCCCGGGCGGATGAAACGTACGACGTCGTGGAGGCCGCGTCCCGAGCCGATCTGGAAGAGAGGCTTTCTTGCGACACGTTCGACCTCGTAATATCCGACTACAACATCCTTGGCTTGACCGGCCTCGAGGTCCTGGACGTCGTGCAGGATTTATCCCCCGATACGCCGGTCGTTCTGTTGACCGGTACGGGCAGCGAGGAGATAGCGGCCGCGGCGATTAAAAGGGGCGCGGCCGACTACGTCGTCAAATCGGTGAAACACGTACAGAAACTCCCCACGACCGTCACCGCTGTTCTGGACCGCGTTACGTTGGCCCGGGAACGGGTGAAACTCGCGGAGGAGCTTCGGGCGTCCGAGGAGCGGTATCGCACGCTGGTCGAAACGGCGGAGGAAGCGGTCGTGAGCGTCGACGGTAAAAGCTCGATAATGTTCTTCAGCGCCGGGGCCCGGAGGATGTTCGGCTACGAGGCCGAAGATATCGAGGGGCGGCCGTTTGAGACGCTGGTGCCCGTGCCGGCGCGTTCGGTTGTGGCGCGACAGGTCGACCGGAAGTTGGCGCGACGGAGCAACGGCCTCGGCGGCGTTATAACCGTGCCTTTGCTTCGGCACGGCGGCAGGGAATTCCCGGCCGAGATCTCCTTGTCCGCGGCGGCCGGCGGCGGAAGCCGCGGGTTCACCGCCGTCATCCGCGACGTCACCGAAAAGAAGCGGATGGAGGAGGAACTGGCACGGCTGGACCGCCTCGCGGCCATCGGCGAGATGACATCCGGGATAGCGCACGAGGTGCGTAATCCCCTGGCGGCGATCGCGACGTCGGCCGCGGTGGCGAGGCAGGAACTAGCGGCCGCCGGCCTCGAAACCGACAGCGTGGAATGGATCGTCGAGGGCGTTCGTAAGATAGAAGCTTTGCTCAAGAGGTTCTTCGATTTCGCGAAGCCGCTGTCGCCGGAGCGCGAAACGGTGGACGTTGCCGCTCTTTTGCGAGAGGTGGTCGAGGAGGAAGGGCCCCGGCTAGTCGCCGCCGGCGTGGCCGTCGAGTTCGATCTGGCGGAGGGTTTGCCGGCGCTCCAGCTGGACCGCGGCCTAATGAAATCCGTTTTCGAGAACGTGGTGGTCAACGCCCGGCAGATAATGCCCGAGGGCGGGAACCTGACTATCCGTATGCGCGCGGACGCCGCCGAGGCGAACGTGGTACTCACCTTCGCGGATACCGGCCCCGGGATAACTCCCGAGGAGGCTCGCCGGGCGCTGGAGCCGTTTTTTACGACGAAGGCCGACGGCGTGGGCCTGGGCCTTCCGTTGTGCGTGAAAATAGTGAAAGCCCACGGCGGCGACCTCGGACTCGCCGGCCGGGAACTGGGCGCGGAAGTGACCGTAACGTTGCCGGTCACGGGAGTACGCCATGAAGGCTAGCGTATTAATAGTGGAGGACGAAGCGGTTCTTCGGCGGTCGTTGGCCAAGTTTATGACGAAGGCCGGGTACGACGTATTGGAGGCGGAGGACGGGGAGACCGGCGTTCGAATCTGCGAAGAGCGCGCCGTGGACGCCGTACTGCTCGACCTGAAACTCCCGGGGATGGACGGCCTGGCGGTTTTGCGGGAGATAAAACTCCGCGAACCGACGACCGTCGTGATAATGATGACGGCCTTCGGCGACATCCGGCCGGCGGTGGAGGCCATTAAGTACGGGGCGTACGATTACGTTAAAAAGCCGTTCGAGCCGGACGACATGTTGCGCCTCGTGGAAAACGCTTTGCACGCGTATTTCATGCGGCGCGAGCTGTCGCTGTTGCAAAACGGGCAATCCGAGAGGTTCAAGTACATCGTCTCCGAGAGCCCGGGAATGCGCCGGACCCTCGCGCTAGTCGACCGTTTGAGCGCCACTCCCCAGACGCAAGTGCTGATAGTCGGCGAAACCGGCACAGGTAAAGAGGTCATCGCCCGGGAAATCCACCGGCGGAGCGCCCGCGCCCGGCGCCAGTTCGTCGCCGTGAATTGTAGCGCGCTCTCCGAGAACCTCCTGGAATCCGAACTCTTCGGCCACACCAAGGGAGCCTTTACCGACGCCCGCAAAGAAAAACGGGGGTTGTTCGAATACGCCGACGGGGGAACGTTATTCCTGGACGAAATCGGGGATATGCAGTTGTCGCTCCAGCCCAAGCTGTTGCGGGCCGTGGAAGAGAAGACGATACGGCGCGTCGGCGGCCTCGACGATATAACGGTGGATGTACGCATACTCGCGGCGACCAACCGCGACCTGCGCTCGATGGTGGACGAGGCGTTGTTCCGGGAGGACCTCTACTACCGGCTCAACGTCTTCACGGTTTACGTACCGCCGCTAAGGGAGCGGCCGGAGGACATCCTCCCACTCGCGACGTATTTCGTCGAGATATTCAACGCGGAATTTAAGAAAAGCGTATCGGAGATTTCGCCGGAGGCGGAGGAGATTCTCCTGGGCTACCGGTGGCCCGGAAACGTCCGGGAGCTACGGGGAGTTATTGAGCGGGCGGTTATCCTGACGGAGGGGGACGTCCTCCTTCCATCCGCCATAACGATCGGGCCGCCGCGCTCCAACGGCAGTGGGGAAACGACGGGCGCGGCCCCGGCCGCGTACGCCGGCCTATCGTTGGACGAGCTGGAACGCCGGCATATCCTGGACGTTATGGCCATCGCGAAGGGCAACCGTTCGCGCGCGGCGAAGATGTTACAGATTAGCCGGACTACGTTGTGGGCGAAATTGAAAAGGTACGGTGCGTTGGAGGAGGCGGTCGAGAGCCCGGCCGCCGGGCGTTAAAAAAGCATACGAAAGAGAAAAAGAGGGTAAAAATCAGAATGTAGACTGACGTTTTTTGACAATGGGCCGTGGTAAAAAAGCGGGCAAGGAGAAAGCGGGGACTTTTTATGGCGACAGACCGAAAGACCGATTTGGCGATTTCCGAAAAAGGATTCGGAAATGAATATTACGCCTCCCGATACGTGCACGAGATCTGGGCCGCTACCCGGTCGTCTTACTTTTTACTCGGGACGGCGGCGGCCGCTCTTCCGGCCAAAAGGCCGCTGGAGATAGGTTTCTTCCAGACACACGGCGTTATCGTTATGACGCCGGCCTTGCACAACGTCGTCTTTGTGCCGCCGGCCGCGGCCCCCTCGTAACGGGGCCCGGCTCCGGGTTCGCCGGTGGGGATGGGACCGTAGAGGAACACCGGCAGCAATAAGCAGCGGATTGATCGGAGTAGGGATATGAAAGTAGCAGTCGTTCACGATTATTTAAATCAAATGGGTGGAGCGGAGAAAGTCCTGGAAGCCGTCACGGCGTTGTTTCCTCGAGCGCCGGTCTACACGCTCATAGAGAACCGGGACCGTCTGGGCGACCTTTACCACGATATGGACGTGCGGCCGTCGTGGCTTCAGCGTATGCCGTTCGCGCGGCGGTGGTACGAAAAATACCTGGCCCTGTATCCGTTCTTCATCGAGCAAATGGACCTGTCGGAATACGACCTGGTCGTCAGCGATTCCAGCGCCTGGGCCAAGGGCGTATTGACATTCCCTCCCACGTGCCACGTCTCGTACCTGCATACGCCGATGCGCTTCGCCTGGGATTATTACCACAAGACCATGAAACGGCTGCCGCGTCTTTACCGCGGTCCGCTCCGTTTCACGATGTCGTACCTCAGGATGTGGGATGTCGTGGCGACGCGGCGCGTCGACTTCCTGTCCTGCAATTCCCGGGCCGTTCAGGGCCGGATCCAGAAATATTACGGCCGCCACGCCGAGGTCATACCGCCCCCGGTGGACACGTCCTTCTTCACGCCCACGGCCAACGGCAACGGCGACTGGCCTGGCCGGCCTTTCTTCGAGCCATACTTCCTGGTCGTTTGCCGTCTCAAGGAGTACAAGCGGGTGGATCTGGCGGTCGAGGCGTTCCGCGGCCTTTCGCGTCGGCTTGTAATAGTCGGCGACGGGCCGGCGAGGGAGGAGTTAATGAAGAGGGCCGGCCCGAACGTCCAGTTCGTATTGGACGCGGACGACGAAACCGTTAGGGAGTATTACCGCCACGCACTCGCGTTCATTATGCCGGCGCTCGAGGATTTCGGTATCGCGCCGGTGGAGGCCATGGCCTGCGGTAAACCGATTATCGCTTATCGGGGCGGCGGCGCCCTGGATACGGTTAAAGAAGGCGTAAGCGGCGCATTCTTCGACGAGCAGACGGCGAAAGCGTTACGGGAAGCGGTTATGAACTTCGACGCCCGGCGCTACGATCCTGAGATGGTAAGGAGCCACGCCGTCACGTATGACACGAGCCGGTTCAAGTCTCGGTTCGCGGATTTCGTAAGTTCGTGTTACGAACGGTACCGGCGGGGGGCCACCGCCCCGGTCGGCTTTGCGGATGTTGAATCGTTGGACGCCCCGGTCGGTATGTCGGCCGCCCACGTCGAAGCGGCGTATACCGAATAATCCCGGGAGGTAACAGTTATGAGTAAGGTACGAGTCTCCATTCACGCGCGTGCGACGTTGGTCGCCGCCGCGGCGCTCGCTCTAGCGGCCGTGTCCCCGGTCGCGGCCGGGTATTCGTCGACCAGCCTGGTGGACGTACCGGCCAGCGAGTATCTCGACCACATGCAATACGAAATTGACCTGATTATCGCCGTATCGGCCGAGGAGGAAATCTCGGATTACGGTACGCTGAATTTCAATTTCGGTATCGGCGGCATGTCCGAGGTAGGCGTGGCGGCGTATTCGGTATGGGAAGAGGTCGCCCTGGCTGCGCACTTCAAAGTCGAAGCCATTGACGAAGAGCACTTCTTTAAATACCAACCTGCGTTTTCCGTCGGCATGGACCACCTGACGATCGGCGACGGTATCGTATCGAACGCCGGCAACCGGCATCCGCGGGACACTGCGGCGTACGATCTCGACTTCCAGGACAACATTACGGCCTACGGCGTATTCAGTAAAACCATCGACCCCGTGGGGACCTTCCACGTCGGATGGGGTACCGGCCGATTCGTCGGCGAGGGGCCCCAAAGCAGGAAGCTGCGCGGCGTATTCGCCGGCTATAACCGACGTGTTTGGAAGACCTTCGAGATAATGATCGAGGAGGACGGCCGCGACGTCAACGTGGGCGTTCGGCACATCTTCCCCTGGATCACGCTGGGGGCCGCGATAGAGAAGGCCGAACAGCTCTGGTCGCCCGATTTCGACCCGTATTATTCAATTACGATAGAGTTCAGTCCCCGGCCGCTGCACACCGGCCCGGAACGCCTCCAGGCACGGCGTAGCATCCGTTCGGCCACGGGAGAGATAGACGTATTGAAGCGCCGAATCGAGGACGAACAGGAATTGGTTGCGGCGCTGCGCGAAGAGGTATACGCGATGACGGCTGAGTACAAGGACCAGGGTATCGACCCGTCCTCCGCGGCGGCCGTCAATCTGGAAATCGAAAGGTTGGAACGCGCCCTTGAAGCGGCTCGCGAAAACCAGCCGTATGAAGATGCGCCCGATA
Source organism: Candidatus Zixiibacteriota bacterium (assembly GCA_050117845.1). GTDB lineage: Bacteria > RBG-13-66-14 > B26-G2 > WVWN01 > WVWN01 > WVWN01. The sequence goes on along the minus strand of JASFLY010000003.1, from coordinate 182,845 downwards.
ATGGCGGAGGGATATAAGGGACGCCGCCCGGGTTTCGCGGGGCGCCGAGCCCTTGGAGGTTCGTATGAGAAAGCTACTAATGACGGGGATAGCTATCGGGGCGTTAATGACCGCCGCGTGCCAAACCGGCCGGTCGATCACCGGGATGCAGGACGAGCTTTTCGGCCTCGAGAAGGAGTTGGAAACTCTGGAAGCCGAAAGCGGCCGCTCCGCCGAAGAACGGGAAGCGCTCTTGAAGCAACTCCAGGAAATGCGCGATGAGTACGAGGCGACCCGCGTCGCCGTGGCCCGACGGGACGAACTACGGGCCGAGCTGGAGGCGTTGGGTTATTCGCCGGATAGCGCCGAAGCGTACGCGACCGTGGCGGCCGGCGACGGCGGCCAGATACGGCACGACGTCGCGATGGCCACGCCGGAGGAACGGAGCCCGGCCGGTACGGATCCCGGTTCGGGGGAACGGGAAAACCCGCGGCCCACGGGCCGGTATACGGGGCCGCACACCATCCACCGCGTCGTCGAAGGGGAGTACCTGGGGAAGATCGCCGGCTACGACAAGTACTACGGCAATCCGGGTGAGTGGCCCGTTATTTACGAAGCCAACGCGTACCAGATTAAGGACCCGCACTGGATATTCGCGGGGCAGCTCTTACAAATACCGATACGATAACGGGTACGCGATCGCGCGCCGGGTTCCGGCCTTGGGTTAACTGAAAGGGGAAACTTGAGTCTTAACGCGGTAAAAAGGGGAATATGCGTCCTCACGGCGACGACGATTTTCGGCGTGAGCGTCGCCGCGGGAAGCGATTCGTACGTATGGACCAGCGCCGGCGCCGAAGCGGACCCCGGATACCGGGCGTCGTACGGGTCGACCCGGCCCCTCGACGAGGAGTTGTTGGTCCCGGTTAGTATTTGGGGCGAAGTGCGGAATCCCGGGTATTACAGCATCCCGGACGGGTCCGACGTTACGAGATTGATATCGTACGCTGGCGGCCCCACCGAGTTCGCCAATTTGGGGACGGTCCGGCTAACGAGGCCGGGCGCCGGGGGAGACGAGGCCGTGGACGTCGACGCCTACCTCGATACCGGCGACGTGGCCAGGTTGCCCGTACTGCAACCGGGGGATACGATTTACGTTAGGCGCAATAAAAAATACGCGTGGCGGGAATTCGTAAAAATTATGTCGGAGTTGGCCGTAATCGCCGGTACGGTGATTTTGTACGTCGAAGTGGCCGGCGGAGAGTGAGGTAACTCGACATGTACGTAAACCAGACATATTGGTCTTTCGACCCCATAGTCCGACAACTCGCCCGCCTGTGGCGCGCGGTATGGCGCCGGCGTTGGCTGTTCGTCGCCGCCGCGGCCTTGCCCGTCGCGGCCACCGTGATATACGTTCTTCAGGCACCGGATCGTTACGCCGCGACGGCCCGCGTTATCTTCGACCGCGAGAACGAGAGCTTGGGCTTGGAGGCCGCCTTTGTGCCCCGGTCCAACGAACTCGAAAACGACCTGGAGTTAATACGGAGCAGGGAAACGGTGGTCAACGCCGCGTCCCTGGGGCGGGAATTGTACCCGGACGACCCGCCCACCGAGGCCGAGATAGGTGGCGCACTCAAGGCCCGGGCGCTCAACGATACCGATATTGTGGAGATTACGACCGAGGCCCGCGACCCGGACCGGGCGGCGGCGCTGGCTAACCTCGTGGCCGAGGCGTTCATGGACGCCCACCTCCGTCACCGTCGCAAGAGCGCATCCACGGCGAAGGAATTTATAGAGAAGCAACTGGACGGGTACGAGGAACGGCTGGCCCGGAGCGAGCTCGCGCTCGAGATGTTCAAGCGTTCGAGCGGCGTCGTGTCGCTTCCGGCCGAGACAACCGAGTTGATACGAACCGGCGCCGACTTCGAAAAATCGCTCGAGAAAACGCGGGTGGACCTGGCGGTGGCCGAACGCAAGCGCGGATATCTGGAAGACGAATTGCGCGAGACCAAAGAACGGCTCCTGGCCTCCGGAACCAACGTCTCCTCGCCGGTGGCGGAGCAACTGCAGAAGAAATTGGTAACTCTGGAGTATCGGTACGCCAGCCTGGTACTGAAGGGCTACGGCCCGAGCCATCCCGAATTAAAGTCGTTGGGCGAGGAAATCGCGTTGGCCCGGGGAGAGTTGGCCGAAGCTGCGGCGGGAGTGGTCGGGGACGAGTACAACCTCGACCTGTTCACGCGCGTAGGAGCGCTGGCGGAGGAACTCGAGGCCGTACGGACCGACGTCGCGACGCTCGAGACGGCGGAGCGGGAACTATCGGTCACCGTGGCGACGGCTGAAGGCCGGCTCGCGGCCCTGCCCGAAAAGGAGTTCGAGCTGGCCCGCCTGACCCGCGAGAAAGAAGCCAACGAGAACATATATATGCTTCTTATCGAGAAGCGCGAGGAGGCGCGGATCGCCGAAGCCTCGGAGGTCGGCACCGCCCGCGTATTCAGCAGCGCGGTCCCGCCCCAGTACCCGTTTGCGCCTCGCCGCAAGCAGAGCCTGGCGCTGGGCGTTCTGTGCGGTTTGTTGTTCGGCTCCGCCGCCGTAGCCGCCGTGGAATATTTCGACCGTACGGTCAAAACGGCCGGCGACGCCCAACAGGTCGCCGGCGCCAATGTCCTGGGCGTTATCCCGTATTTCGGCGCCCGGCGGAGTTTGACTGCGTCGGCCGGGAACCGCAACGGGCGAAACGGTTGGGGCGACGTCCACCCGGCCCGCGTCGTCGCGGACGCGCCCAAGTCCCCGGCCGCGGAAGCGTATCGCCAGCTTTACGCCCAACTCACGCACCTGTTTGGGAACAACGGCGGCAGCCGTAGCGTCATCCTGGGCCTCACGAGTTCCCGGGCCCAGGAGGGGAAATCGACGGTAGCCGCCAACCTGGCTTGCAGCTTCGCGCAATTGGGCACGCCCACGCTGCTCGTCGACGCCGACCTCGAAAAACGCACCACCGGGGAGCTGGCGGGCGTCGCCGGCGGCCCCGGCCTGGCCGATTTCTTGAGAGGCGAAGCCGGTTGGGAAGATATTAAAAACGAGACCGACGCCGAGGGCTTGGTCGTGGTCGGCGCCGGAACGAACGCGTCGGCGTCGCCGGCGCTCTTGGCCTCGCCGCGTTTCCCGGCCTTCATCAAGGCCGCCCGCGAGGAGTTCGACCTGACGCTGTTCGACGTTCCGCCGGTCTTCCCGGTGGCCGACGTCGCCCTTGTGGCCGGGGCCGTCAAGAAGTTCATTATGGTGGTCCGGGCAGGGGTCGTCGGGGCGCAAGAGTTGGACCGGGCCGTTCGCACACTCAAACAGGTCGGCGGCGACGTGGCCGGAATCGTATTGAATTGCGCGGAACTGGGAGAGTCGTACGGATACGGGTACGGGTACTATCGTTATTACCGCTACGGTTACGGCCGGAAAGATAAGGCCGAGCCGATACTCAAAGAATAACCCGGACGATGCGAAAGAAGTACGTTTTGGCCCGGGGCGCAAGGCCGGGGCCGCAATCTTCAGGTACGCCGGAATCGTTTACGGAGTTGGGTTGACAGAAGGAAGAGGACGTGAGGAAAGTCTATCGTTGGTATTTGACGTGGTTCGGTACGCTTGGCCTCCTGGCGCTCACGTGCGCTTTGGCCGAATATTGGGTCCTTGGTAATTATTTTTGGATGCTGGCCCGGGGGCCGTTGCATGAGGCGACCCGTCCCCAGGTGCTTTCTTATTTCGCCCAGAATACGCTCGCCGATTTCATATTCATGGCCGCCGTCACGGCCGTGGTCGCCGGCGCGGCCGCGCTAGTCCGGCGGATATCGGGCAAGGGGGGGCGGCCGGGTCCGGCGTGGCCGACAGCCGTGGCCGCCGTGAGCCTCGCTTATCTTATATGCCTCGAGCCGGTTAATTTCTATTACATAGGCCGGAACGCGAGGTTCCTCTCGGCGCAAAGCCTTCTATTGAACGCGGCGTTGTTTTCGGCCTTCGCCGTCGCCGTTTACCCCGCGGCAAAACTTTTAGCCGTATACTTCCGTCACCTGGCGGCCTGGGGCGTTTTCCGGACCTTGCAGGTCGCCGCGGCCGCCGCGGTTGCGCTTTCGGCCCTGGTCCTGTTCGCGCCGGGCGGATTGGCCGCCGAGGCGTCGGCCGCCCCGCCGCCGCGGCCGAACGTCGCCCTCATCGTAGTCGACACGCTGAGGGCCGACGCGCTCTCTTGCTACGGCGCGCCGCTGCCGACGCCCAACCTGGACCGCTTCGCCGCCCGCGCCTGCCGTTTCGAGAACGCGTATTCCTGCGCGCCCCAAACCAATCGGTCGGTCATGACGATTTTCACTTCCCAGTACCCGACCGTTCACAAGGCCCGGATCGACGCGGCACCCGGCGGCGACTGGATCACTCTCGCCGAGGCGTTGTCACGGGAGGGATACTACTGCCGGGCGATAATCGGCAACGACGTCCTGAGGCCGGCCTTGGGTTTCAACCGCGGCTTCGACGACTACCACATGGTAACCGAACCGGACGCCTTCCCCGCGTTCCACGATACCGTGTTCAATAGTATTTACGGCGCGTCCGTCCGCCTCCTGGCGAACCGCCCGGGGGAAGAGCGAATAACGGATTTGGTGACGCGCGAGACGGTTGACTTCCTCGACTCCTACGAGGGTGACCGTCCCTTTTTCCTGTACGCCCATTACCTGGACCCCCACATGCCCTATACACCGCCGGCCGAGTTCGTACGCGGTACGCCGGAGTTGCGACGGCGGGCCCTGGAGAAACTAACCCGTGACGTGGAGGACGGCTACTCGTACGAGTTTACCGAGGTCGACGTCCTGCGGGCGCTGTACCTGGGAGAAGTGGCGTACGTGGACGACCGCCTGGGAGACGTATTCGCCGCCTTCGAGGGGCGGGGCCTCTTCGAAAACACGTTGGTGATAGTCACGGCCGACCACGGCGAGATGTTCAGGGAACACGGCTTTTTGGGGCACGATACGCATTACCGCGAAGTTATCCGCGTCCCGTTATTGGTCCGCGCTCCCGCCGGGCCGCTGGCTTCTTGCCGCTGGTACGGCGGCGCGGTGAGCCTGGCGGACCTGGCGCCGACCGTCTACGCCCACACTGGCGTCTCCGCGCCGTCCGACCTCGAGGGCAAGGCGTTGGGCGCCCTCGTGGCCGCTTCCGCGGGCGAGAGGTTCGTATATTCCGAAACGCGCACTTTCGCGGACGAACCGGCGGCCCTTCACTCCGCGCGCTTCACGATAATCGACGACCGAGAAAAGGGCCGGATCGAATTCTACGATCGGGAGGACGACCCCGACGAGCGTTTAAACCGATACCGATTCGACGACGCCGACGATCTGCTGGGCGAACTCCGGCGGAAACGCCTCGCCGTCGCCGAGAAAGCGGGGGAGTGCGCGGCCCCGGCGACGGTCAAATTAACCGAGGAAGAGATATTCCGGCTGAAGAGTCTGGCGTACGTAAAGGATTGACGCGACGTCACGGGGCGGGGTTAGTCCGGCTCAACGGATTTAACGACGGGATAAATATTACGGAATAAGGTCGGCCAATTGGCGAACGAGACTCCTCAACCCGCATCTTTTAAATTGACGGAACTCCGGGATCGGATCCTGGGCGGCGCCTTCTGGGTAGGGGCGTCTCAGGTGCTCGTCCAGGGTGTCCGCTTTGTCGGCCTTCTGGTTCTGGTGCGGATACTATCGCCCGGGGACTTCGGCCTGGTCGCGATGTGTTTCGTCGTGACGGGCGTAACCGTCATCTTTATCGAAATGGGATTGCCCAACGCGCTGATACAGGCCCGGGAGCTGACGCCTCTCCAACGGAGTTCCGCCGCGTGGGTTTTCCTGGCGCTCGCCGCGGCCGTCGCGACGATAACTGTCCTGGCGGCCCCTCTCCTCGGCGCGCTGTTCCGCGAGCCGCGAGTGGTAGCATTACTCCGCGTCTTCTCGGCCGGTTTCGTTATCAACGCCCTGGCGGTCGTACCGGATTCCGTTCTGCGCCGAAAGATGAAGTTCCGCGAGGTCGGCGTCGCCGACGCGGTGCACGCTTTTTCGTACGTCGCCGTCGCCGTCCCTCTGGCACTCTCCGGCTTCGGCCCGTGGAGTCTCGTCGGGGGCGAGCTCGGCGGGGCCGTCGGCCGGGTGGTCGTGTTGACCTGGCTTTCGCGGGAACGGCCTTTCGGCCGCTTCGACGCGTCGTCTCTCCGACCCCTGTTCTCGTTCGGCGCGAAGAACGCCGCCTCCAACTTGTGCCACGCCGTCCGATTCCAGGCAGATACCTTTATCGTGGGCCGGGCTCTCGGCGCGGGCCTCCTGGGCGGGTACAACATTACGAAACGCCTGATAACGGCTCCCCAGCAGCGCGTGTCGTGGATACTCTCGAAGGTTTGTTTCCCCGGCTTCTCGCGCATCCAGGACGACGACGAAAGGCTCCGGCGGGCGTATATAAAAATTATATCCGTGACGGCCTTTATAACGTGGCCGGCGCTCGCCTTCGTCGCCGGCAATCCCGGGCCGGTAGTGGAAGTGTTCTTCGGTTCCCAGTGGTTGTTTATTGTTACGCCGCTCCGGTTAATGTGTATTGCCGGTGCCGCCGTCGCGGTTATTACTCTTAATGGGCCCGTCGTTTTAGCTAAAGGACGTGCCGGTTTGGAGTTAAAACTTTCGATGTTCTCCTTACCATTAATAATAGCCGGTATGTTCATAGGTGTCCGTTACGGTTTAGTCGGAGTAGGTATCGGATTCGCTGCGTACGTATTGATAGCCGGCGGCTTAAGCCAGTATTTTACTAACCGGATTATCGGGTTGCGTCTGAGGCAATACGTAAAATCGGTAATGCCGGCGGTTTTTACTTCTGTCTCGGTGGGCGTCTGTACTTCCCTTACGGGTTGGGTGCTACATTCCCGTTACGGTACCTTGGCAAGCGTAGCAGGTTCAGTTTTCGTATCCACACTCGTTTACGCTATCTTCGCTTTCGCGTACCGACGTGCCGAAATAATAACTGCCGTCTCGTTTGTGAGAGAGAGGGCTCGTCTAACTCTCGCCCGGTACGGGTACCAGGGCGATAGGATAATTTCCCAAGCGAAAGGCCGAATATGATTACGGTTCCCCCAGTACCCACCAGTTTGAAATATACGGCGTATAAAGGAGAGTAATGCTATGCCTACGTTTATCCCGGAGAATTACTGGGAGAATAGACTAACGGGGAGTTTCGGTATCGAATCGGTAGGCCGATTGGGGGTTGGTAAGAGTTTCAATAATTGGATGTATCGGGTAAAGAAACGTGTACTGACCCGAGAGATGAAAGCTATCGGTCCGGATTTACAGGATAAGGAGGTATTAGATGTAGGCGTCGGGACCGGTTTTTGTTTCGATAACTGGAAAGAAAACGGCGTCGATAAAATGACCGGCGTAGATATTACTAATATATCGATCGAAAAACTACGGGGGAAATACCCAGATCACCCTTTCTACCGTCTAGATATCGGGGGCGGCTTAAATGAGTTAGCAGGCCGTACGTACGATGCGATTTCGGCCTTGGACGTTTTATACCATATCGTCGACGATGTCCGTTTCGCTAAAGCGATAACGAACCTGTATTCGTTATTAAAACCGGGCGGCGTATTAATTTTTTCCGACGTTTTTATCCACGGAAGTACCGTACGAACGGAGCACTTCGTATGGAGGCCTTTGGAAACGACGGAATTCGTTTTGGAAGAAGCGGGCTTCGAATTAGTAAAACGGGTTCCGTTGCTATTCCTAATGAATGACCCCATCGATACGAAAAGCCGCTTCCTTAAGGCGAATTGGAGGGCGTTAGTTAGCGTCGCCTCTAAGAACGAATTATCCGGTTTTTTATTCGGAATGGTTCTATACCCTTTCGAAAATATATGCGTATCGCTATTTAAAGAAAGCCCTACGACGGAACTCCTAATATGCCGGAAGCCAAAATAAAAAACACGCATCAATACGTTGCCGTGGTAAAGACGGGTTAATCCCGCTAGCGAATAGAACCACTATGCGTATAGGATATATAGTATTCGCGTTTCCCCAGCTCTCGGAGACCTTTATCTCGGGCGAGATAGCGGTGCTCGAGCGGCGGGGCGTGGCCGTAACGGCGTTCACGCTCGAGCCGCCGCGGCCGCGGCCTTCCCTCGTCGAGGGCGTTGAAGCCGACGTCCCGTCCGTCGACTGCTCTTTGCCGGCGTCGAATCTGCGGCGCTTGACGGTTTTATTCCGGATGTTCTCGTTGGCGGTACGGCGGCCTGTCGCGTTCGTTCGGACGCTGTTGTCGGCTGTCTTCTCCCGCAGGAAAGCAGTCTGCCTTAATTTCCTCCAGGCGGGGAAGGCGGCCCTCCACTTGCGCCGCCACGGAGTCGACCTGCTCCACGGCGGTTTCGCGGACCAGCCGGCGACGGTGGCGATGTTCGCCGCGGCGCTTTCCGGCCTCCCCTTCTCGTTCGCGGCCCACTCCGGCCGGGACACGCGGGCCGAGGCGGTAATGTTAAAACAGAAGGTGCGGTACGCCGCGTTCGTGCGCACGGCGACGCGATATATACAAGAGGACCTCCTGGGCCGGTTCGGCGGGAACGGAAAGGTCCGCGCCATTCATTGCGGCGTGGATCGGCGCGAATTCGAAAAGACGAGCGCCCACCGCCGCCGGCCCTTCCGCATCTTATCCGTCGGCAATCTTGTGGAGCCCAAGGGTTTCGGGTACCTGTTGCGGGCCGCGCGGCGTTTGAAGGAGCGCGGCCTGGCCTTCGAATGCGTCCTGGTCGGCGACGGGCCGTTGCGCCGCGACCTGGAAGCTTTGCGGGATGAACTCGGCGTGGCCGACGTCGTAACCTTCGCCGGGGCCCTCTCGCACGATGACGTTAAGGAGCGTTTACGGGAGGCGGCCGTTTTCGTGCTGCCGTGCGTCCCCGTCCCCGGGGGTTATATGGACTCGAGCCCGGTGGTCATCAAGGAGGCGATGGCCTCCGGCGTCCCGGTGGTCTCCACGGATATCTCCGGGATACCCGAAGCGGTCGAAGCCGGCGCCGGCATTCTGGTTCCGCCGGGGGACGCGGAAGCGCTGGCCGGGGCCATAGAAGAGGTCTACGACGATTCCTGGAACGGCGGCGGCCGGTTCCCGGCCGGCCCCCGGATCGTCGAGGAGAAGTTCGACATCGAGAAGAACGTCGCGGCTATGGCCCGGGCGATGAGGGAAGTGGCGTCGTTATGTTAAAGGGCGGCCGTACGCGTTGGTTCGCCGCGTTACTCGTCGGCCTGGCGCTGGCGGGATCCGCCGTCGTGTTAGTCGGCACAAGATACGGTCCGGGCATCTCTCCGGATTCCGTGGCCTACATTTGCGCCGCCCGGAACATCGTCGCCGGGAACGGCGCCGCGGTATTATCCGACGAGGCCGGGCTGGTGCTTTTGCCGTACCATCCGCCGTTCTACCCGATGGCTCTGGCGGCGGTCAGTTATCCGGGCCTCGACGCGGTCGACGCGGCGCGGGTCCTCGCCGCGGCCCTTTTCGCCGCCAACGTATTCCTGGTGGGGTTCGTTGCATACAGGTTAACGGGGCGGCGATGGCTCGCGGCGTTCGTCTCGCTCGCCGTCCTATCGTCGGCCGCCGCGTGGAACGTCCACTTCTTCGCCTGGACCGAACCGCTTTATATATTCCTCGGCTTGGCGGGCGTCGCGACGGTCGTCGCCTATACCCGTCTGCGGGAGGTCGGGTTGCTCGCGGCGGGGGCGCTCATTGTAGGCTTGGCCATCCTGACGAGGTACGACGGCGCGGCACTCATAGCGGCCGGCGCGGCGGCCTTGTTGTTCCTTGGTAAAGAAAACCGGAAACGGCGGCTTGCGGCGCTCGCGGTTTTTATGACGCTGAGTGTTTTACCTGCGATTATGTGGCTGGCGGCGAAATACTACCGGGGCGGTTCGGTGGACGCGAGGCCGATCGCGTTCCACCCCGTAACCTGGGATCACGTTAAAAGCGGCATCGCCGCGGCGTTGGCCTATTCAGTTCCTGTGGCCACGACCGCGACGAAACGGGCGCTGATACTAATCGCCGGGGCGGCGTTGTTGACCACGGGTTTTCTAGTGCTACGTAAAAGGCGGACGCCGGCAACGGACGGGCCCGGCAACGGCGGATTCAAAGAGCTAATCCGGGTCGCCGCGGTCCCCGCCGCGTATATCGCCTCCTATATTTCGATTTACTTTTTCACGATAACGTTCGTGGACGTATGCGTTCAGATGAGCAACCGGACCTTCTTGTCCGTTTACGTCGCGTCCCTTTTGCTCGGGGCCGTTATCGCCGACTACCTGTGGCGCCGCTTGCGCCCGGGCGTCGGCGTTCGGGCGACTGCGGCCGCGGCCGCCGCGTTGTTCGTAGCCTGCGGGTTATCGGGCGCCGTCCCCGTCGTAACCGAGGCGTATAGGGGCGGCGACGTTTTGGAGTTTACCGGCGAGAAATGGCGGGAATCGGAACTCGTCGCCGCGGTCGGGAGGCTAGAACCCGGCACCGTAGTTTATTCCAACGCACCCGACGCCATTTATATCCACACCGGCAGGCCGACTCGGTTTCTTCCGCGAAAATTCGTAGGCGCTTCGCGTTTACCCAACGAAACGTACCCACATGATTTAGGAAAATGTATGAGCGAAATCGATGGGACGTCGGCGGTGATCGCGTACTTCGATAACGTAACGTGGCGGTGGTATTTGCCGACGGAGGCCGAACTGGTCACCGGCGTGCCGCTGCGGACGGCCTTGAGGGTTGCGGACGGAGCCGTCTACGAATCGGGCCGCGGGCGTAGCCGGTGCGGGGGCCCCTTATGAGGATCGTCCAGATTAACGAGAAGTACGGCATCGTCGGCGGGAGCGAGAAGACGATGCGGCGCTGCGTCGACCGGATGCGGGACGAGGGCCACGACGTCCTCGTCGCCCACGGCGACGCCGAAGCCGCCGGCGAGCCGGGTAGCGTATTCTTCCCGTCGGTGCGCGAAGCGACGCCGTTCCGATGGAAACCGGCGCTCCGCGATATCGCCGACGCGTTGGGCCGCTTCGACCCGGACGTGGTCCACTTCCGGAATTTCGACGCGCCGAGGGTAGTGCTTGAAGTAAGCAAGTCCTTCCCGACGGTACGCACGGTGCACACGCCGTGGACCTATTGCCCGACCGGAACCAAGTACTGGCCCGTGGATCGCCGCGTTTGCGACCGGCCTTTCGGCTGGTGGTGCCTCGCGGCCGGGAACCGTCGGGGGTGCGGCCGGCGCGAGGACGGCGGAAGCATCGGCGCCGCCGAGATGGTCCGTAGGATCGCCGCCTGCTACGCCTTCCGTCGGGCGGACGCGCGCCTGGGCGCCGTCGTCGTCACGAGCGAATGGATGAAGGAAATGCTCGTCGCGGCCGGCCAGGACGGTAGCCTAGTACGCGTCATTCCGCCGCCCGTGGACGTCCCGCCGGAGTCGGCCCCGGCGAACGGCGGACCGCCGCTCGTCGTCGCCGTAGGCCGCGCGTCCTATATAAAGGGCTTCGACGACCTAATCGCCGCGGTGGCGAAGCTGCCGGAGGCTGTAACGCTCACCCTCGTCGGCGACGGCCCGCAACTGGATAATCTGAAATCGCTCGCCGGCCGGATGGGGTTGAACGGCCGGGTGCGCTTCACCGGGTGGGTCCGCTACGAGGAGATGGCGGAACTCTACCGCCGGGCGCACGTCGTGGCCCTGCCGTCGCTCTGCCCGGAGGCTTTCGGGAACGTCGGCGTGGAGGCGTTGAGCCACGGCCGGCCCGTCGTGGCGTACCGCGTCGGCGGGATTCCGGAATGGCTGGCCGACGGTGAAGTGGGCCTTCTGGCGAGGTCGGCCGACCCCAAAGACCTGGCGGCGAAATTAAATCTACTTTTGGAGGACCCGGATAGAGCTGGGGCGATGGGGGCCGCCGGCCGAATGGCCGTCGGGGAGTATTCGTTGGGCCGCCACGTGGACGCGACGCTCGCCGTGTACGAACGCGCCGGGCGGCGGAAGCGCGGGCAGCCATGATGTATTCGGACGATGTCGCCGCTCAAATCCTCAACGCTTCCACGGCGGCCGCCGCGGAAGACGGCGACGGAGCGGCGCGTCTCGACGGTCGAATTATGGATGAAGCGGAATATATCGCGACGATGAAACCGGCCGAGTGGACCACCGACAATCGGTCCGCCCTCAAGAGATTCGCCCATTCCGCCCGCTTCAAGAAGGCGGTAGAACTGGTCGCCCCCCGGAACGGCGAACGGATACTGGACTACGGGTGTTCGGACGGATATTTCCTCGAGTTGCTTAACGGCGCGGGGGCGAAGATACGGGCGTACGGTTACGACCCGCTGTGGTCGGATTATAAGGTAAACAAGACATTTACGGGCGCCACTCGCGGGATACGTTTCACCGATGACCTATCTATAATGGACAACGGGTCATTCGAAAAAATAACCTGTCTGGAGGTATTGGAACACCTCGAAGAATCCAGTTTGGAAAAAGCGCTGGAGAATATAAAGCGGCTCCTGGCGAAAAACGGTATTGCAATAATATCGGTACCGTTGGAAGTGGGCCTCGCCTCGCTTTTAAAGAACTGCGCCCGCGTGATTCTGGGCCAGGCCCACGAGAACACGACGCCGGCGACCGTGGCCCGGTCCTTCCTGGGGCTCCCGGTCGCCCGGCGGGGCGACGGTTCGTATATCCTGTCGCACGTCGGCTTCGATTTCCGGATTCTGGAGCGTAAGTTCGCGGAGATGGACTTCGATATCGTTAATCGGACTTTTTCACCGTTCTCTTGTTTGGGCCGGTTTCTCAATTCCCAGGTGTTCTACGTCCTCCGCGTGTCGGGGCGTTAACAGCCGGCGGGATAAACGGGGATAAATGGATATTTGTTACATAACTGCCGAGTACCCCCCGCAAATTGGCGGCGTGGGCGACTACGTACGGTACCTGTCGGGGGAAGTGGCGGCCCGGGGGCACGGCGTCACGGTGGTCACGTCCGCGGGACGTGGTGTTAAAGCTTCCCGCGGCGAAGGGCGACCTCGACAAGTCCTACCCGTTATTAATAAATGGAACCTGCGGCACCTCCCCGCGCTTATCCGCGCCCTGCGGACGGTGGGGGCCGACGTCTACGTGTTGGAATTCGTCGTCTTTATGTACGGCCGCGGCGGCGTGGCGCCCTGGCTCGTCGCTTTCTTCGACGCGTTTCGCCGCCGGGTGGGACGGCCGTTGATACTGAACGTGCACGAGATATACAGGCCGCGGCGCTCCGGCGTCAAAGGGACCGTACTCTCGTGGATGTCCCGGAAGTGTTACGAGGCGGCGGTCTGGGGCTGTGCGTCGGCCGTCGTCACGAACTCGTATCGCGAGCGGCTTCTGCGCGAGTTGCCGGGCGTCGACTCGAAGAGAGTAACGAGGATTCCGGTGGGCACGAATATCCCGGCGGCCCGCATCAGGAGCCGGGCGTCCCGAGACAGAGAAGAATTGTATATCACGTCGTTCGGCCTGTGGAACCAGGACCGGGCGATCGAGGAATTGGTACACGCCGTCAGCGCGGTTACGTCGCCGCGGCCGTTGCGTCTTTTCCTCGTCGGCGGTTACGGCAACGAAGAGCGCCGCGTCGAGCGGATCCGCCGTTTGGCCGCCGAGCTCGGCCTTGAAGGCCGCGTCGAGATAACGGGGCCCTTGTCGGCGGGCGCGGTTTCGGGATACCTGGCTCGTAGCGATATCTTCGTCTCGCCGGAGGCCGCCGGACCGTCCGGCCGCCGGGGATCGCTGATCGCCGCGTACGCCCACGGCTTGCCGGTCGTGGCATACGACGGCCGGGAGCGGGAGGACGTCTTCCGTGACGGCGACAACATAATCGTCGTGCCCGAAGGCGACGCTTCGTCCCTGGCCACCGCGGTGGAGCGGTTGGCCGGGAACGACGCGCTGCGCCGTACGATGGGAGAACGGGCGCGGGCCACGTTCGACGAGTACTTCGCCTGGCCCCGCATCGCCGAGCAGTGGGACCGGGAGGTCTTCGTTCGCGTAGCGGAGGCGTTGTAAGGTCGAGCCGCGCGACGACGGCGTGGCACTCGTCGCCACGAGGAGTAACGTGATGAATAGGGTAAAGGCCGATTCGACGAGGGTAAAGCGGTTCGCGGAGACGGTTTTATCGTCCGCGAAAAACGTATGGTTTTGGAGCGTCCTTGCGGGCGTCGTCGGCGTATTCGTTGCCGACGATATTGCGGACCGCGCGTTTCCGGCCTGTCTGTCCTTCCCGGCGGCTTTTTTCCAGAACGCCGCGGCTGCCTTCGTCGTAATTTCGGGCGTCGGCGTCGCGGCCTGGGTAGGGTTTAGCTTGTTGTTATTAATCCGGAAGCGACCAGCCGGAGAGGCTACCCCGGGTTCGCTGGCGGTGGCGTTCTCCTTGGCGTTCGTCGTTTTGCTGTACGCGTCCCTGCCGTTGAATACTTACGTCTTCCCGCCCATCGGCGCTAAGGGGGGGTATTTATGGAACGGTTTACTCGCCGCGTCCGTAATCCCGTTGACGGCGGCCTTTTACGTCATAGGAACGCGGGGCCGCCGGCTCGTGGCTCGGTTCCGCCCTTGGCCGGTTCTTTATAACGGCGGTTGTATATTGGGCGGCGTCGTGGCCATGGCGGGCGTGGTCGCGGTGGCCGCCTGGCCAACGGGTAACGCCGACGCCGGGCCGGGGAGCCGCCCCAATTTCGTGATTATCACCATCGATACGCTCCGACGCGACGGCGTCTCGTATTACGGCGACGTGGCGGTTCGAACGCCCAACTTCGACGCTTTCGCCGATGAGTCGTTGGTCTTCGATCGTTTTTATAGCAACGCGCCCTGGACCGTACCGTCGATGATGACGATGTTAACCGGCCGGTACCCCTCGGTCCACGGGGCGACGTGGGAAGCTTCTTGTACGCCTTCGGTCCGGACCTTGCCGGAGTTGTTGCACGAAAACGGTTACCGTACGGAAGCCATAGTCGCGACGCCGGTCATTACTCCCGGACACGGGTTTATCAGGGGTTTCGAGAAGTTCTCCGGGCCGTACGACGCGCCCGCGACCGGCGCTTTCCGCGAAGCGGCGTTGATACAGGTAGTCAATAGGTTCACCGAGAAATTCCTTTACAAGTACCTCTTCGAAGATACGACGGCGACGTTGACGGCGAAGGCGCTACGGTCCATCCGCGACGACGACGCGAGGCCGTTTTTCTTGTGGCTTCACTACCTGGACCCCCATTATCCCTATAATCCCCCCGAGGAGTTAATCGGGGAACCGTATCGGGGCGACGCCGAGGTCGAACTCTTCATCGAAACCACCAACCACCGGCGCCCGGGGGATATTTCCGACTACGTGCCGGAAGACGAAGCCATGCTGCGCCACCTGTACCGGGCCGAAACGGAATACGTGGACGAACAACTCGGCGTTATTTTAAATGCGCTCAACGAGACGGGCCTGGCCGGGAGGACGGTCGTTATCGTGACGGCCGATCACGGAGAGGAGTTCTTCGAACACGGGAAGTTCGGCCACGGCGACCAGGGGCCCTCCCATTATACTGAATTATTCGCCGTCCCCTTCGCGATGCGCGTTCCGGACGCGGGCCTCGAGCCGAGGCGGATCGGCCTTAACGTTAACATGATCGACGTCGCACCTACCGTATTGGCGTTGGCGGGCGTGGAGGCGCCGGAAGGGCTCCCCGGCGAGAACCTGTTTCGTCTGTCGGAGTCGGGTATAACAAACCGTTGCGTCTTCGCCGACGGCGCTTCGTTGCATCCGGAATACCGGTCGGTCCGCGACGAGCGATACACCCTAATCCACGACGGCGACGTTTACCTGTTATTCGACCGCGAGAACGACGGAGGGGAAAAAGAAAACATCGCGGCGACCAAGCCGGCGACGTTTGAGCGCCTTAAGCGGGAACTCGACGGTTGGACGGCGGCGGTTACGGCCGATGTCGAAAAGGTCAAGGCGGGCGCCGTGCCGGTGATATCGGACGATACCAAAGGCCAAATCCGGGACCTGGGGTACTTGTGATTGAGCGGGCCGTGGACGCGAACTCGGTTGGTGAACACGTTAATGCGCTACGGCAAGGCGCCCCGTATAAAACGATATCGAGCGAATTAGCAGCATCGTTTTGAAGAAAGGGTAATCCGGCGAAAGTGGAACACGCGATTTCCAGTCGGGATGACTACCGTGGCGGGAGCAGGCCGGGTTTACTGGTTATAGCCGTCGCCTGCGCCGCGGCCGCGGCCGCTTCAGTCGCTATAGTATGGCCGGCGACGTCCAACACCATAATACTTAGCGGCCTGGGCCTCGGGGGCCTTTTATTGGCGGCGAGGCGGCTCTACATCTTCGTGACGGCATTCGTCGCGTTCATGTTCGTCGAGGGTATGGTTAAGAATGCGTACCCCTACCCGGTAACGTTCTTCTTGAGGGACATCTTCTTGACCGTTATATATCTGGTGTGGTTTGTGAAATACCCATTGGCCCGAGGCCTGCGGGGCCGCTACGACAAACCTATCTCACTCGTCGTCGGCGCGTTCGTATTCTACACCCTGGTCGTAACGATAATCCCCTTCACGCCCGACCCGCTCCTCTACCGTTTGGGCGGCGCCCGGTGGTGGCTCGCTAATATCCCGCTGTTCTTCGTGGGGGCCGACGTAATCAATTCGCGGCGTCGTTTCGACCGACTGTGCTACGTCTTTTTGGGCGCGGCCGCGGTTACCGGGATTTACGGCGTTATTCAATATTGGGTCGGCTTCGACCATCTCTTCGCCGTATCCCCCCATTATAAACACATCGCGGCCTTCGGCCAGTGGTACGGGATGGACGTCGATCAGGCGCTGCGACGCCGCGTCTTCTCGACGTTCAGCGTGCCGGCCGAGCTGGCGGCCGCCATGCACGTCGCCATCGTCATCGCCGTCGCGTTTATAACGAACGTTAAAAAGCCGGGATATAAAGTAATCCTCATCGCGTCGCTCGGGTTGTTCTTCGCCGCGCTGGCCTTCACTGGCAGTCGTACGACGTACGTACCCGTCCTCCTCAGCGTGGCCGTCTTCGGCCTGTGGTGTCGACGGCGGAAGGAACTCGTGGCCGTGGCCTTGAGCCTTTTGGCCGGCATCGTCGTCGTACTGCTTATGTCGCGGGGCGTTTACCTGTACCGCCTGACGCTTGTCTTCACGAACTACCAGTACACGTTGGCCCGGATATCCTGGGATTGGTTCAGGGCCGTCGAACTGGTAGAGGGACATCCCTTCGGCCTGGGCATCACGGCGTCCGCGAAGGTGGGGCGCATCTTCGCGGGGCAGGGCTGGTCCTCCGGTTTCAAGTTCATAGAAAACGGTTACGGCGCGGCACTCGTTTCGCTCGGGTGGCCGGGCCTGCTTTTGTTCGTAACGACTTTATTGGCCGTCCCGGCGCGGCTTTTCCAGTTGGGCCGGGTCGATTGGGACCGGAATTGGCGAACCCTGTTCGTGTTCGCGTTTTGCCTGTCGATGCTATTGCCGATGCTTACCGGGATGCCGCTCTACACCGGCCTGTCGCCAGTTTGCTATTGGTTGATGGCGGGAGCGGCGTCGTTTTTAACGAGGCCGGAGGAGTCGGAGGAAAAATGAAACTCGCGCTCGTATGCGAGGACGTTCACAAGCGCGGCGGCACCGAACGCGTGGTCTACGAACTGGCGACACGGCTCGCCCCGAGGCACGACGTCCACGTCTTCGCCGCGACGGCCGAAGGCATCGAGGGCGCCGGCGTAACGTGGCACCGCGTCCCCGTGCCGGACCTTCCGACCCTCGTCCGCGTTCCGGCCTTCGCCCTCCTGAGTACGTTGATGATCAAGCGGATGAAGTTCGACGCCGTCATCGGCCAGGGTATAAACACGCTGGGCGCCGATTATATGGTGGTGCATACCGTCAACGCCGGCCGGCGGGCCATTTTCCACAAACTGGTGCGGAACGGCGTCCGTCTGGGGCCGGCGAGGCGGGCGGGCGAGGAGGCGTGGTACGCGCTCGCGTGCGCGGTCGAGAAACGACTGCTCCGCGGCCGGCGTCCTGAGATTATCAGCGTCTCGAGCGGAACGTCCCGCGAACTGTCGGCCTATTATCCGCGGGTCGAACGCGAAAGGCTTAACGTCGTTTACAACGGCGTCGACTGCGGCGAGTTCAACGACACCGGCCGGGACGAGGCGAGAACGGCGCTCCGGGATTCGCTGGGCCTCGCGGCGGACGACCGCGTCGTCCTCTTCGTCGGCGGCCTGTGGTGGCTCAAGGGGCTGTCGCACGCTATCGAGGCCGTGCGCTTCCTGCCCTCGCGCTACCATCTGGTAATCGCCGGGAAAGGCCCCGACGCGACGTACCGAGCTCGGGCCGAAGACGTGGGCGTGGGGCGGCGGGTCCACTTCCTGGGTTCCCGCAAGGACGTGGCCGCGATTTACCGAGGTGCGGACGTTTTCGTATTGCCGTCCTATTACGAGGCCTTCAGTTTGGTCACGCTGGAGGCGATGGCTTCCGGCCTGCCGGTACTCCTCTCCCGCGTCAACGGCGCCGACGATTGTTTGTGCGAGGGGTTCAACGGCTTCGCCGTCGAGCGCGACGGCCGCGATATCGCCGCCAAGGTGGAACTCGTCTTCGAGGACGAGAAGCGCCGGCATTCGATGGAGCGGGGCGCCCGGGCGACGGCCTGCCGCTTCACCTGGGACCGGGCCGCCGCGGCGTTCGAACGTGTTATTGCGACGGGGCGGCCGGCGGTTTCGGCTAGGGCGCGGGTCGAACCCGGAGAATTTACTTATGACGTTTTTTAACATACCGGCCTGTTACCGTCGGGAAGAAAAACGGAAGCTATTTGCGTTCTCAGGAAGACGTTAGGGATATTATATGTGCGGGATTTGCGGATACTACAACGACGGCCGGAACGGCCTTCTGGAAGAGATGTGTGAGGCCCTGGATCACCGCGGCCCCGACGACCGGGGGACCTTCTCGGCCGGGCCGGTGGGCCTCGGGATGACGCGGCTGAAGATAATCGACCTCGAGGGCGGCCGGCAGCCCATCTCGAACGAGGACGGCAGTATAACCGTCGTTCTGAACGGCGAGATTTATAACTACCGTGAACTCAGCGCGGAACTCCGGCGCCGCGGCCACCATTTCCGCACCGTCTCGGACACCGAGGTTATCGTCCACCTCTACGAGGAGTTGGGCCGCGATTGCGTTAGCAAGCTACGCGGCATTTTCGCCTTCGCGCTCTGGGACGGCGACACGCTCTTCATCGCCCGCGACCGGTTGGGGGTCAAGCCCCTCTACTACACCTGGGTCGGCGACAGATTCTATTTCGCCTCGGAGATAAAGGCGCTCCTGCTGGCGCCCGGCGTAAGCCGGGAGGTCGACGCCGAGGCCCTGGAGGACCATCTAACGCTGCAATACGTCCCGGCGCCCAAGACGCTCTTCAAGGGTATATATAAACTGCCCGGCGGCCACTGGCTTCGTATCAATCACCACGGCGGTTGGGTTAGCAGGTACTGGGAGGTCCCGGCGCCCGGGGGGCCGGGGCGGCACTCGAACGACGGCCCGGGGAAAGAAAACGTGCCCGATTTGATAGCCAAGGCCGTGCAGACCCGCACGGTTTCGGACGTCCCGGTGGGCGTGCTGCTAAGCGGCGGTTTGGACTCGAGCGTCGTTTCCGCCTTGCTTCGCCGGTATCTCCCGGGGACGGTGCGCGCGTTCCACATCCGCTTCGCCGGGGAGGAGGGCGAGGCCGCATACGCGCGGACGACCGCCGAGGCGTTATCGTACGAGTATCACGAACTGGAAGCGCGCCCCGACGACCTCGCGGCCATCCCCCGCGTTATCTGGCATCTGGACGAGCCCATCGCCGACGCCGCGGCCTGGGCCACTTACCTCATCTGCCAATACGCGAAGTCTCACGTGTCCGTACTGGTAACGGGGGAGGGGGGCGACGAAGTGTTCGCCGGCTACCCCCGTTACCTCCTCAGTCGCGCGGCCGACTACTACCACTACCTTCCCGGGTTCGCGAAGCACGTCGCCGCCGCCGCGGCCGGCGAAATTGCTGGCCGGCGGCCCGACAACCCGTGGTGGCGTTACGCCGCCAAGCTCGCCGCGTCCGCTCCCCGGCCCTGGGCGCGTAACGTGGCGTGGTTGAGTATTTTCCAGGAGGCCGAACGCCGGGCCCTCTTTACCGAGGACTTCGCCGCGACGACGGCGGGAGGCCGGGCGGCTCGCCTTTACGAAAACTACTTCCGGGCAGGGGCCGGGCGGAGCCCCCTCCAACGTCTCACGGCCGCGGACATGAAAACCTGGCTCGTCGACGACGTTTTGATGAAGGTGGATAAGGCCAGCATGGCCACGGCCATCGAGGCCCGCGTGCCTCTCCTCGACCACGTTCTGGTGGAGCACGTAAGCCAATTGAGCGACCGGGAACGCGTGGGCCGCGGGATAACGAAGAAACTCCTGCGGGAATTCGCCCGTGACCTTTTACCCCGGCCCGTCGTCGAACGGCCAAAACGCGCGTTCGAGGTACCGGTGGACCGATGGCTGCGGGAGTATCGGCGGGATTGGGTATACGACACCGTCGCTTCGCCCGAGGCGCTAGGCCGCGGCTATTTCGACGCCCGGGCGGTAACGTCCCTCCTCGATCGCTATTTCGAAAGCGGCGTCGGGGGCAAGCAGGTGTGGAACCTGTTCTGCCTGGAATTATGGCACCGGCAGTTTATCGACGAATTCCTTCCCCCGACCCTCAGGGTTAAATCCGTGCCGTGCGTTATCTCGTCCTAACTCCGGATTTCCCGCCCGAACCGGGCGGCGTGCAGACGCTTCTGGCCGGGATCGCGGCAGGCCTCGCGGCCCGAAACGACGTGACGGTGGTGGCGCCGGCGTCGGCGGGGGCCGACGAGTTTGACGCCGGGTTGATTTACCGCGTTCGCCGTTACGCCCCGTCCGACTCACGGGTGGGCCGGATGGCGAACATGGCCCGGGCGGCGACGCCGCTTGCGGCGGATTGCGACGTATTATTTTGCGGACACGTCGCCGCGGCCCCGGCCGCGTACTTACTCGGGACCATATATCGCAAACCCTATCTCGTCTACGTGCACGCGCTCGAGATAACTCCGGAACGATATCGACGCCTGTTCACGTTCCTGCTCAGGCGCGCCGCCGGGATCCTTACCGGGAGTCGTTACGGCCGGAGTCTGGTCGTATCGCGGTTCGGCCTGCCCCGGGAGGCCGTCGACGTTATCCGTCCGGGGGTGGCGCCCGAGTTGGTGGAGGCTTCCGGCAACGGGGGGTCGAGCCCGGGATTGAAGAACGCGGGGGAACGGGTAATCCTTTCGGTCGCGCGCCTGCGAGGCGACGAGCGCTACAAGGGGCACGACGTCGTGATCCGGGCCATGCCGCTCATAGTCCGTTGTGTCCCACGCTGTTACTACTGGATCGTCGGGGCCGGCGACGACGAGGCCCGATTGCGCGACCTCGCCGAGGAGTCGGGCGTGGCCGACAACGTCGTATTCTGGGGGCGAGTGGAAGACGTGGCGCCGTACTACCGGGCGTGCGACGTCTTCGTTATGCCGAACCGACGAGTGGTCGAGGACGGAGTCGAGAAGAACGAGGGTTTCGGATTGGTTTTTTTGGAGGCGTCGCTCTTCGCCAAGCCGGTCGTGGCGGGACGGTGCGGCGGCGCGTTGGACGCCGTGGACGACGGCCACACGGGCCTTTTGGTCGATCCGGAATGTCCGGCGGAAGTGGCCGCCGCGGTAGTGGCGTTGTTGACGTATCCGGGCGAGGCGCGGCGTCTGGGCGACGCCGGCCGTGAGCGCGTATTACGGGAATTCACCGTGCCGTCGCAAGTGGCTAGTTTCGAAGCGGCGGTCGTAGGTCGCATCAGCGATACGAGGTGAGCCGATATGGTTAGGACGCGGTTGTTATTCGTCGACCACGCCACTACGGTAGGCGGCGGCGAACGGAGCATGATGGAGTTGGCCGGGACTTTCGACCGCAAGCGTTATGAAATATCGTTCGCGGTGCCGGGGCCGGGGCCGTTGGCCCGGGCTCTGGCCGAGCGGGGCGAACGTATCTACTATTACCGGGCGGACGCGTCCCTGTTAACCTTTCACCGCGAGGATATCTCTCCGCTTTCCGTAAGCTGGTGGCGCCAGGTATTCCGGGCGTTCGGGACGGCCCGTAGTCTCCGTCGCGTTATAGACGCGGCCTCGCCGCACCTGATCCATACTCACAGCCAGAAAGCTCACGTCTTCGCGGCCCTCGCCGCGGTGGCCTCGGACGTCCCGCTGGTGTGGCACATGCGGGACGTTCTCCCGGGTCGCTTCGCCCGGGGGATCATGGACCTCTTGGCGGCTATAAGCGCCGAGCGCGTCGTCGCGATATCCCGGACCGTAGCCGGGCAGTTCCGTCGCGCGCGACGGCGCGTGGCCGTCGTGTATAACGCCGTGGCCCGTCCGCCGGCGTATCCTCGCCGGGACGGGGATCGGTGGCGGGAGGAGTGGGCCATACCGGCGGACGCCCGAATCGTGGGCTGCGTGGGGCAACTCGCGCCGTGGAAGGGCCAACACGTTTTCCTGGACGCCGCGGCTCGCCTCGCGGCCGATTTCCCGGACGTTTATTTCGTCGTTATCGGGAGCCCGCTCTACGGCGCCCACTCGTACCGGGCGGAACTCCTGGACCGGGTCCGTCGCGCGGGTTTGGGAGCGCGGGTCCGTTTCCCGGGGCAACTGGACGGCGCGGCCCGGGCCATGGAGGCGTTCGACGTCCTGGTCCATACGCCGGTGAAGGCCGAGCCCTTCGGCCGCGTCGTAGTGGAGGCTATGGCCCGCGGCGTCCCGGTCGTGGCCGCGCGGGCGGGCGGCGTCGCGGAAATCATGGAAGACGGCCGCGAGGGCTTTTTAACCGACGTCGGGTCGGCCGGCGAAGTGGCGGCGGCGCTGGCTCACACGCTTGACGACGCGTCGCTGGCCGCGTCGATGGGGGCGCTCGGCCGGGAGACGTACGAGAGGCGTTTTACGCTCGAGCGCCTGGGCCGCGATATCCGGGAACTCTACTACGACGTATTGGCTTCGACGAAAGGCGGATTGCTGCCGACGGCGGACCCGGCCGAGGGCCTGACCGCGGACGCAACAGAGGAACGTATTCGTACGGCCGCACCGGTCGCGTGAGAAAGCGTCCCGTGTTACGAAGAACCCGGCCTTTGAGGGCCGGGTTTTTTTGTACCGGAGTACTTAGGACCCCGTCGAGCTCGGCTTGGGTCGAGGCGGGTACTCCGGCGACGTTGACTTCTCGCCGGGATCGCCGCCGGTCCGGGCGGGACCGTTTATTTTGCCGTAAAGCGTCAGGCCGTTGAGGGCCGCGCCGACGCATCCGACTACGCGGCCCTCTCCGTCCCTACACGGCTCCACCGTAGCCTGGAATGTCCGAGAGCCGATTTCCTGGTCGTAAGTCGCCACTTCGCCCCGGAGCGCTTGCCGGTGGGCCGCAATGACCGTGGACGTGACCTCGTTGGTGCCATAGAGCTCGGGTAGCGTTTTACCCCGGAGTTCCGCGGGCGGCGTCTCGATAAACGCCAGGCCGCCGCCGTGCAGGGACGTTATCCGGAGTTCGTCGTCGGTCGTCCAAATAATCGCCGGTATTTGGTTGGCTAGGAGGCGGGTCTTCGCTTCGGTCGCGCTGAGGGCCTCGGCGGTCGCTTTTGACCCGGTTACGTCGCGACTGAAGAACGCTACGCGGGAGACGTTACCCTCGCCGTCTAGTATGGGGTAGAGGTCGTTCTCGTACGTCGCGGCGGTGGTTTCGTCCTCGAATAGCACGGCTTTCCCCGAACGTAGCGTTTCTTCGAAGGCCTGCTTCCTGGACTCCTCCGTCCCACGCGGAACGGTAAATTCGAAATGCGTGCCGATAACGTCGTCCGCCGGTTTGCAGAGCCGCGTTTCGGTATTCGTATTCACGGCCGTTACGGCTCCCTTGCCGTCCGCGACAACGGCGTAAGAACTCGTTAGCGTCGACAGCAGTTCCGTCGGGTCGACGCCGGCGGCCAGGGCCTCCGCGGTACGTACGCGTTCGCTTACGTCGTCCACGAGTACCCGTACCCCCCGGCGTTTACCGTCCTCGAATACGGGCGCCGCCCGGGCGACGGTCGGCCGCCTTTCGCCGTTGACGGTAAGAGCCGTAAATCCGGCGTACGTCGTAGCGCTACCGGCCGCGAGGTCCATTACCCGCTCCATCTCTTTTTCGTCCTCGGCGTGGAAGAGTTCCCGGAGCGGCAGTCGTTTCATTTGGCCTTTCTTGGCGTAGCCGAATAGGCTTAGCGCGGCCTTGTTAACCCAGGAGATTCCCCCGCTGTGGTTTAGCACCAACGCCGCGACCGGCGAAGCCTCGGCTGCGGGCCGGAAGTCCTTTTTCGGCTCGGCCAGTTTCTCTTCGATTTCTTTTCGGAGAGTTACGGGCCATGAAAATAGGGCGACGTTGGTAACGCCGTGCGGCCCTCGTATCGGGTGGAAGTAGCTTTCGAAGGCCGAGCCTGGTCGCTTCTCTTCGAAATGGACGGGGCGGCCTGTACGGACGACCTCTTCGAGTTGGCCTTTCCGGGCGTCGACGACCGCGGGCGGGAGGATTTCCCACAACGACGCGCTTCGCAAATCTTCGGCGCCGAGGCGGGTTCGGCATCGCGTCGTTTCGTTGAAAGCGAGGATCGTACCTTCGGCGTCGAGAAGGAACGCCGAATTAGCGGGCGCGTTCAGCAGGACCTGCGCCGTTTCCTCGCTCGCGCGGAGTTTTTCGGCGGCTTCGACGCGTTCGTGTACTGCCGCCGCGGCGGCGACAACGGCCTCAACCGCTCCGGGCCAGAGGGGCGGGTTTTCGTCCCGGGTCACTATGGCGACCGTCCCCATCAGTCCTTCCCGGTGCTGGAGCGGTAGGACGTAGACTTCACCCAAGCCCAGGGCTTCTTCGAAGGCGCGGACGTCCTTTCGCGGAACACCGCCGTAAACGTTGCGGGGGAGACCCTTCGTTGCCGCGACGCGGCGGTTTACGAGTTCGTCGGCCCCGGCTCGGTCCAACGGGAAGCGGAGCGAGGACAGTTCGCCCCCCAGTATTTTCCCGGATTCGGATTTGACGTCGTTTTCCGCGGCTACGTATTCGATAACCAGTTCGCGCGTATTAACGTCGTATTTCAAAAGGGCGATAGCGAGTGCTTCGGTGAGACGTTTCAACCCTTCGC
Organism: Candidatus Zixiibacteriota bacterium; assembly: GCA_050117845.1. Lineage (GTDB taxonomy): Bacteria > RBG-13-66-14 > B26-G2 > WVWN01 > WVWN01 > WVWN01. The sequence goes on along the minus strand of JASFLY010000003.1, from coordinate 157,610 downwards.
AAAGTATCTCTGCGGCCTCCGCGGGCGTGCGGGCCGCGGCGAGTTCGAGGATAAGGCCGTTGGCCGCTACGATATCGTCGCTTCGACGTTGGAGGTTTTCTTCCGCTCGTTTACGGACGGTAATGTCGGCAATCGTGGCGTAACCGCCGGCGGACCGGCCTTCGGTCTTCGGTAGGGTTCCCGGCGAGACTACGGTGTATACGCGTCGGCCGCCTTCGCCTGTCCAACAAAGTTCGTACGCTTCCGCCCGCGGTTTTTTAAGGCGGCGTCGTTCCCGCAGGGTTGCCGCGTTTTCCCGATCGAGGAAGTCGTCCATCGGCCGGCCTTCGATATTCTCGCGCGGGAAGCCGAGTATTTCGCACAAACGGTCGTTGACGTACGTGATTACGCCCCGCTCGTCGTGCGCGATGAATCCATCATTCATGGTATCGACGAGCGCGCGGTACCGCGCTTCCGTTTCGCGGCGGCTTTCTTCGGCCCGTTTCCGGGCGGAGATGTCCGTAGAGGTTTCGACGATGCCCACGACTTCTCCGGCGGCGTTACGTACCGGATTGCATTGGACGTGCCAGACGCTGCCGTCTCTGAAATCGGTCTCGAACGTTTGGGCCTCGCCGCTTTCCACCGTGCGTACGACGTGACAACGCTTACAGGGTTTAGTCCGTCCGTACCAGACGTCGTAGCAGTACCGGCCGGCCATCTCTCGCGGCGTGAGGCCCGCCCAGTCGGCCGCGGCATCGTTCGCCCACACGATTTCGAGGTTCGGTTTCATGTAGGCGACGAGGCCGGTCATGTTCGCCAGTATCGCCGATTTCTCCCGTTCGCTTTTTACGAGCCATTCGTCGGCGGCCTGCCGGACGAGCGCCGACGATACGACGTTGGCGAAGTTTTCGAGTATTTCGGCGTCCGGCGCGGGGCGCCCTTCCGGCATGACGACGGAGATTCCGCCTAGTACGCGTCCCCCGTGCCGGAACCCGGCGGCGATTATTTCGCCGAGGCCGAGGGCTTTTTCGATGGCGGTCGCCAATTTTCGTGGAATGGCGCCCAACGCCAGATCGTAAACGCCTTCGTATGGTTTAACCCGGCGGGCCAGGATCTCTTCGTACGCGTCGTCGTCAACGGGACAACGAATGTCGTAAACGGTGCCGTTCAGGATTTTATTGGCTTTGGTGAAAACGTCGCCGGGGGCGGAAATATGGCGGACGACGAAAACTCCGGCCTCTTCGTCGTAACTCGTGACTATCGCGGCCAGGGCGCCGCCCAACGTTCTCAACCGGTCGCCGGCTATCCGGCGGATCGCGTCGGCGGAGGGAGCCGACGCCAGCTCGACGGCCAGGTCGTTTATCGCGGCCAGGTTCGTCGCCCGTTGTTTTAACGTTTCCCTGGCGTGGTAACGAGCCGTTACTTCCTGCGTGGTGGTTACGACGCCGACGACGGCGCCCGAATCGTCGGTGACGGGTATGCTTCGGTTGTACCATGACCGGCCGTCGGGGGACGTGGTTTCGATTTCCCGGGGTTCGCCGGTTCTCAGCGCTTCGACTTCCGCGCAGTCCTCGCAGGGATCGGTCCGGCCGTAGCGTTCTTCGTAGCAACGGCGGCCTACCATTTCTTCGGGCGTCATGTCGTGCCACGCGGCCGCGGCGGGATTGGCCCAGACCGTTTCCATTTCCGAATTACAGAAAACGACCATATCGTCCACGCATTCGAGTATGGTCGTCTTCTCGCGCTCGCTGGCGACCAGGGCTTCCTCCGCGAGTTTGGACCGGAGGGTGGTGGCGATCGTGTTGGCCGCGGCCTCCAGCGTATCGACGGAAGGCCGGGTAGTCTCTCGCTGCATAATAATGCCGGCAGCGCCGATCATGTCCCCGCCGAAGTGGAACGTTAAAATGTAAACGTCGCCGATGCCGAAGGCTTCCTCGATTACTCGGCACGCGTTTTTCGGAATGACGGCGTGGGCCTGGTGGGGGATGCCCGTCGTTACGGCGACGTGTTCGGAAGCCAGGGCTTCGCGGGAATATATCGGAAACGGGAAGCGTATCGTCGAAAGCTCCGCGCCCAGGATATCGTTCGTTTTGTCCAGGGTGCTAACGTCGGCTTCGACGGCGTTGACGGCCAATTCATCGGCCTCGTAGTCGTAAGACGTCGTCAGGACGGCCAAAGCGCCGGTAAGCTCCCGGAGGCGGCGGGCGATAAGGGGGAACATCTCTTCACTCGTATCGACGCCGGCGAGTTCTATGGCCAGTTCGCTGACGGCGGCTATTTCTTCGCTATGGCGCTTGAGTTTTTCTTCGGCGCGTTTACGCTCGGTTACGTCGTGGAAGAAACCCTGCGTGCTCACGACTTCGCCGTTCATGAAACGCGGCCCCGCCGTGCCGTCGAGGATGATTTCGCGGCCGTCCTTCGTCACGAACTTGACCGAGATATCGCTAACGGTTTCGCCGCGCATAACATGCTGGAACAATTCCTGGCAGTGCCCGACGTAGTCCGGATGAATAACGTCGAAAAGGGTGAGGTTCGGAAGTTCGCTTTCGGCGTAGCCCATCGTCCTGAGCCAGGCCCGGTTGACGAATAGGAAGCGGGCGTCGGGGGCGACGCTTTGGACGAGATCATGGGAACCTTCCACCAGGTCGCGGTAACGTTCCTCGTTTTCCCGGAGGATGCTTTCCGCTCGTTGTCGTTCGAAGGCCCGGCCGAGGTCCGCGGCCATAACGCGGAGGAGTTCCACGTCGTCCACGTCCCAGCCGCCGGTTCCCTCGACGTTGTCTAACGCGACGAAGCCGCTGAAACTCCCGCCGATCTCGACGGGCAATACGAGGATGGATTTAATCCCCTGTCCCTCCAGGATTTTCTGTTCCGGGGCGGCTTCCGGCGGCATTCGCGATACGTCCGGTATGTGCAGCACTTCCCCCCCGCCGAGTCGGTCCGTCCACCACGGGATTCCCGACGTGGGCTCCCCTTGCAGCTCTCCGATCAGGCTTTTTACGCCGGCGGCGCACCACTCGTGGCTGATGGACATCTCGCTGCCGTCCCGGCTCAATAGGAATAGTGGTACTCGGCCGGCTCCGAGGAACCGGCCTATATCGGCCAACGATTCGTTTACGGCCCGGTCGACGTCCGCCGGAGCCACGAGGCGCGACGAGATGCGGGCGACTACGCCCTCAAATTCCAAACGGCGTTTTATCTTCTCTTCGGCGAGTTTGCGTTCGGTAACGTCGCGGCCTATCAGCTGCGTTCCTATAAGGTCCGACCCTTTTTTAATTGCGGCGACCGTAACGTTTACCCATCGACGGGTCCCGTCCCGTCGTACGATTTCCAATTCGTACGGTTCGGCCTCACGGCCCGCGACGAGGTCGGAATGCAGTTTCCGCAGGCGGGCCCGTTTTTGGGCCCGTAGTGACGGGATTTCTACGAAGGGCCGCCCCAGTAGCTCTTCCCGCGAGTACCCCGTTAGTTCTTCGGTCGCCCGGTTCAGGTCGCTAATGACCGCGCGGGTGTCGAGTATCGTAAGAGCGTCCGGCGAGTTCTCGAACAACGTTCGGTACTTGACCTCGCTTTCCCTGATCGCTTCCTCGGCCCGCTTCCGTTCGGTTATGTCGACGAGCGTGGTAAGATTCGCCGGCGGCCCTCCGATATCGACGATCGTGCAGTATAACTCGGCCCACCGGGTGGAGCCGTTCTTATGGAGTATTCCCACGGCGTACGGCGAAGGAGCGCTTTCTCCGTCCATGCGGCGCCGGAAGTTCTTTTTAACGGTTTCCCTGTCCTCCGGCCGGATGATTAGGGTGGCGACTTCGCCCGGCGTCAGGCCGATTATCTCGTCCGGCTCGTAGCCGGTGATGTTGTAAAAAGCCCGATTAGCGAAGATGGTCCGATCCTCCGTCGCGAGGGTAACTCCCTGGAGGGACTGCTCCGCGAGCGCGCGGAATTCCTCTTCGCTCTTCCGCAGAGCTTCTTCGGCGGTTTTGCGGTCGCTGATGTCTATGGCGATTTCGATCCGGGCGTCCCGGCCGTCGGGCCATTTAATTATCCGGTCGGTGCACAGGAAGGACTTGTCTAGTATTTCGTTGTGGAATTCCCAACGGTACGCCTTGCCTTTTTGTTCGAGTATTATTCCGTTCGTGCAGAAATCGCAGGGGGCCTCCAGCCCCTGGAATTCCCGGTAACATACGCCGCCTACCATGTCTTTTCCGTACAGCGATTTCAAGTACTCGTTGGCGTATATGATTTCGTGGGTCCGGGGGTCGGCGACGTAAACGACTTCCTCGACGCTATCGTAGATCGACAAGAGTTGGCGGCGCTCGAAGTCGAGGGCTTCCTCGGCGAGTTTGCGCTCCGTAATGTCGCGGCCTACGGATTGGTATTCCGATATTGCGCCGTGCTCGTCAATGATGACGCGGTTGGTCCATTGCTGCCAACGGACTTCACCGGCCGGCGTCGTAACGCGATGTTCATGCGTCGAGGATGGTTTGTCCGGACCCAGAGACGCGAATTCGGCCTCGACGGTTTCGCGATCCTCCTCCGAGATAAAATGGATGAAACTCCGGCCCACCAGTTCGCCGGGCGATTTCCCGAAATACCGGCCGTAAGCCTCGTTAACGAAGGTAAGGGTCCCGTCGGGCCGCCATCTGCATATCAGCTCCGTTTGGTCTTCGACGACGGCCCGGTAGCGGACCTCGCTCACCAGCTTTTCCTCCTCCGCTTCCCGGCGCGCCAGAGCTTTCGAGATAAGCGCCGTTACGGCGAAGAGGAGATTGGCCTCGCCGTACGCCCAGTCGCGAGGCCGGGTCGTATCGGTGCACGCTATTAGGCCGGTCATCTCGTCGGAAATATAGAACGGGACGACGAGGGCCGCTTTGACACCCCGTTCCTTCATCACCCGTTGACTCCCGGCGCTGGGAGTGGAGAGGTTCGATATCGAAAGGACGCGCTCGGAATGCAAGCGCTCGCGGACGTCCGGGAGTTCGCCGAGGTCCAGTTTTCCTCCGGAGTCGCGGGTCGAAGGGACGCCGGGCGCGCACCATTCGTGGGTTACATCGAGGACGAGTGTTCCTTCCCTGAAACGGAAAACGGTGGCCCGTTGCGCGTTCAGCACGTCCGCCGTCTCTCGCAGGGTGTGCTCAATGGCGGCGTCCAGGTCTTCCGGCGAGACAAGCCGGACCGTGGCGTCGGCCAGGGTTTGTTCGGTGGCGATTTGTACCTGTTCGATGCGGGCGGCCCGTACTTCGGCGGTCGCGTCGCGTACAAGGATAAGGAGGCCGACCGGCTCGCCCGTAATGGGATCCGTGATAACGGAATAGGTGGTGGAAATGTCAATCAGCGCGCCGTCCGGCCGCTCGTAAAGGGTTGCCTCCTCGACGAGCCATCCGCCGTTCTCGGCGACGTATGCCGTGAGTTCGTCCGCGGACGCGAAGCCGCCGGGGGAAGGCAAGATGTCGGTCACGTCTTTCCCGCGGACCTCGCGGCGGCCGTAACCGAGGAGTTTGTTCACGGCGTCGTTCCAGACCTGGACGTCTCCTCCCGGGCCGGTTATAAGGACGGCCTCGCGCGAGCTTCGCAGCAGGGTTTGAAGGTGGCCTTGCGCCCGGGCGATTTTGCGCGCTTTTCGAACGCGCAACGCACTTACCGACGCCAGTTCGGCGATGCGCCGGAGGCGGCTATAGAGGCGGGTCCAGGCCGGGTCGCATTCGTCTATCTTTTGTTCGAGGATCCGGCCGTATTCCTCGCGGACGGCGGGATTGCCCTTGAGGAGGTCCAGTTGGTGGAGGCGGTTCAGGAAAGCGCGCGAGGCCACCTCCTGGTTCCGGATCCGCTCGAGGACGGCACGCGCCAATTCCTCTTCGGTCGTGAGGCGGAAGAAATATTCGCGTAGGTTCTCCTGGCCGGGCGCGGTGGTAAAGAGGAAATGATCCTCGGCCGAGGCGACCTCGTCGGCCGGCCGTTGTCGCAAAACGACGAGCGCGGCGCGGGCCACTTGCGGGTGGGCCTCGCTGCCCGCCAGTTCCTCGACGGCGTCGAGTTCGTCGGGCGAAAGGTTGAACGTGTTCAGGCAGTATAACGCGGCGATTCGGACGTACCATTCGGCGTCGCCGCGGGCTTCTTCCAGAGCTTGCTCGCGGAGAGAAGGGGAGTTCTGCCGGCAGTAAGCAGCCAGGCGGTAAAGGTAGTGTTTGTGGAATGGAAAGTTGAACGTTCCCTCGGTGATCCGGCGGGCGACGTCGTCGCCGAATCGGAAACGCTCCGCGAAGAAGCTAAGGTAATCGAAATTTTTAACCAGCAGTTTGTACGTGGGGTTCTCCAGGAAAACCTGAAGGGCGGCGGGGGCGACCGAACAGTCGCCGGCTCTTTGGAGAGTCGTTAAGGCCCGCAGGTAAGCGCGTTCCCACTTCTCGACGTCGTCGGCGTCGAAGCGGTTCTTAAAGAAGTCACGGGCGTTCTCGGCGGCGTTGGCCGTAACGGGCGACATGTCCTCGAGCCAGCGCTCCACGTCCCGGTCGAAGAGGCGGGATGTGGGAACGATCCCGGTCTTCTCCGTATTAAGGTTCAGCCCCAGATCGCGCAGCACCCGGTCGCCGGTGAGGAGGGAGTGGTGGGCCTGCTCCTGGGTATCGGTGAAGACGCAGATGTCGTCGACGTAGCGAAAGTACCGGCGGGGGTCGTTCTGGACTTCGGCCGCCATGGCCTCGTCGAGTTTCGTCAGATAGAAATTCGAGAGGAAGAGCGATATATCGTTGCCCTGGGGGAGGACTTCGCCGCGCGTGGTCGTACCGGCTGGATGCCAGGCCCAATACTCGTAGAAGCGGCGGAGGCGGGTGAGGGCTTCCGAGTGCTCCGGGCCGAGGAGGTCCCCTATACGGTTGAAGAGCGACGTCACGGCGACGTTTTCGAAATAGGCTGTAACGTCGCCGACGGCGCAATAATTATAGCGGGCGGCGGAATCTTTCGCGCGCTCGTGATATTCTATCCACCCCCGGAACCATCCCGCCGGCGCGGCCTCGTCGAAAGGAGGGTACGGAGCGAACGGCGCGGCGGGGAGGATTTCGTCGATGCCGCATTCGTCCTGGGTCGATTCCGAGAAGATGGACCACTTGGGCTTTTTTCCCTCGGGGACCCAACGGTAGGAGAATACGCCGGGCGATAATTTCGCGTCGAGGGCCGGCGCTATTTTCCTGACCAGGGCGTAAAGTACGATTAAATCGATTAAAGAGACGACTGCGCCCGGGCGGATGGTGTAGGGCCTTTTCGGTATATCGACGGACAGAAGGGGGGCCGGTTTATACTGGTCCGTCCGGAGTTCGCGCTCGAGCCGCCGGATTATATGCGGCAGGTTATGTTTGACGTCTTCATAATCGATAACGTCGAAGACGAAATTGTCCGCGGCATCCCGACGGGCGTAGGGCCACGCCGCCGCCAGGTCGTCCGCCGAACAAAAGTCCATTCCCGGGACCTCCTCGGGAAAAAGCCCGGACCGTAATCCCCGGGCCCCCATTACGCTTGTCAAATTTCTATCTTAAATTGTCGGGCGCGACTTACGTCCGCCCTATTCGCCGGCCCGTTCCGCTTTCGGGGAACGGCGCTACAATACGGTCCGCCCGGTCGTACGGTGGAACGCCGACGGGGCGGCCCTGGTAACGGCTTCGGACAAGCCTTTGACGTTAGTAAGGGTTTGGAAAACGGAAGGGAAACGGACAATATCGATAACGTAAAACGAGGCGCGCTCGTTGCCCGCCTTATTTTTTACGACGTACCCGTGTCGCTCGAGCATTCGGACGATAATCCCCCGAAAAGTGCGGCGCGCCTGCTTAAACAGCCCCGTCCCGGGGACGGGGAAGCGGCCTCCTACCCGGTGTTTATCCCTCGCGAACCCGCCTCCGCGACGATAGGCTCGTAGAGTTCGGCTGCGGAGCGATGGCGGGAAGCTACCCTGTCGCGGAGTTCGGCCGGCTCGAGGACCTCGACGTTCTCTCCAAGCGTCAGAAGCCAACGTACGAATTCGTCCGTTACAGGGACTTCTCCGCGAAATACTATTTTATTGCTTTTTCGTTCAAGGTTGAACTCGCCGCGGCCTCCCAGCGTGGGCCGGGCGATGAATTCCGCGTGCCGGGAAAAGCGCAACGCGACGTCGGCCAGAGGGCCGGAGGCGAATACCTCCCAGGTATCGGCGAAGAACTCTTCCAGCGAAAAGTCCTTGGGCCGTTCGAATTTGTGTGACGTGGCCGCAACGGAGGAGATCCGATCGAGACGGAATACGCGCGCCTGGTGGCGAAGGTGGCAATAGCCCACCAGGTACCAGCTATGGCGTCGGAACGTCAGGCCGTACGGGTCGACCGTCCGTTTGGTCTTCTCGTTTCGGCTGAGCGTGTAATAGGAGAATTCGACGGTCAGGCGGCGCCGTACCGCGTCCTCCAGGTCTCGTAGGACCCGCACCGTCTTCTCTCCCATCGGGTGAGCCTTCACGTGGACCGATATTACGTCGCCGTCGTCCGCCTCGCCCTGGAACCGGCGTTCCAGCTGTTCGTCGATTTTCGCGAGGACGGATTGGGTCGCGGCGCCGAGGTGAGAGGCTTCGGCCAGCGCCTGCATCTGTACGCCCAGCTTGAGGGCCACCAATTCTTCGCGCGTGAAAGTGAGGTTGGCCAGGAAAGTATCGGACAGGAGCCGGTACCCGTCGTCGTAATATATGGGCACCAGTCCCGACAGGTCGACGACGTCTCGGTAAACCGTCCGTTGGGAAACGCCCATGACGTCGGCCAACTCGGCCCCGGTATATCCCCGTCCCGTCCTTAATATACTTATCATATGAAAGAGCCGTTCCGCACGCTTTACGGACATAGATACCGTCCTTTTAACTTAGTCGGTTAGACCAAGCCTCCCTATGGGTATAACCCATCATTACAAAAAAGGATTAACCTAAGTTTTATCTTGTCATACCTCGCCGACTTAATTGTCCATTATTTATTATAGCATAAAGAGTTATGGCTCGTCCAATTCTCGTACAATAATTATATTACTAGTATGTCAATTTATGACATAGGGCCGTTATAAAAATACTCAGTTCTTATACCAGTTTTCATTATATTTCCGACGAAGGCCGCCGCGTTCGATGACTTGACGATTTTCAATAAAGTAAGGTTACAGTCTGTTGGGAAAAGGCGATTGCCGCGAATCCGGTTAGAGCGGTTCAGCGTTGCGGCGGGTAGATTCCGGATCGGCGGCGCTTCTCGGCCTTTTTATTAAGTCCAGTGACACCTTGGCGCGGCGGCGGCCATTTTAGCCCCGGGAGCCCTTGTCGTCGATACTAGCTATGCTATTGATAATTAAGCACTTACGGCCTACGCCGGGAATGATTATAATAGGCAACGGGGGATTACGTAATATCCGTTCCGGCGCTCCGGCAACGGATGGTCCGAATTCGCGTATATATTAGGGTAGGAGTATTGATGATACGGTTTGAACTAAGAGGAGCTTTCGATGGGAACGCCTCGGTTGCGGCTCACGAAGGCCCCGGCGAGTTAGGCCGGGATCGGGAGCCCGCGGCGCTGCCGCGTGTCGTAAGTGCCGGAAGATAAAAGCGTTCTATTGCCAAGCTTACGAGCGTAAAAACCTTGACGGCGCTATGTAAAATTATATATTATTAAAGTGGAAAATAATATCGTAAGATAACCCGAACGCCAGGCGAAGTTAACTTAACCCTGTGATACCGGGAATCCATGCTCGACGACAGGTTCGACATAATAGAACAAATTGCCCGCACTCCTACGTCGGAAGTGGTAAAAGCCTTCGACCGTAGCCGGGAAAAGGTCGTCGCCATTAAAACCGTCGATAAATCCCGGGCAAGGCCCATCGAGCTTCTCAGACGGGAGTTCGAAACCCTCACGTACCTCGACCATCCCAATATCGTACGCGTTTACGATTTCGGCGAAGAACAGGATTTCATTTATTATACGATGGATTATTACGCCGGGTGGCGCTTCGACCAGGCCGGCCCGGACATTAACCTCCCATACCTCTTCGACTTCTCCCTGCAGCTATTGTCCGCCCTCGACTACGTCCACCGGCGCGGCATAATCCACGGCGACGTGAAACCGGGTAACGTTTTCGAGGCCAAAGCTGAAGATCGGCGCCGCTTCATCCTGGGGGATTTCGGCCTTGTCCGCCAGGTCGAGGGTGAGGACCGCTATCCCGTCTCCGGTACCATGGAGTACATAGCGCCGGAGGTCTTCCAGGGGGTCATGGACGATCCCCGGTCCGACCTTTACTCGTTCGGCATCCTGTTCTTCCGGGTTATCACAAGCCGCTTGCCGTTCATGCCCGGCGACGATATATCCCGGGTCAAACGTAAGCCGAGGTACGACTACGTACGCTTGCGCGAGGTCGCCCCGGACGTTTACCCGGAATTGGACGTTTTCGCGTCGCGGTTGGTCCAGCACAATCCGGCGGACCGGTTCGCGTCCGCGTACGAAGCCATAACGAAACTGGCCGAACTCGCCCGGGCTCAGGATATCCCTCTTCCCGAAACGATGCGCATAGAAACGGACCTCGCGACCGGCCGTTTCTTCGGTTACGAGAAAGAGGTGACGGACGTTTTCCGTCCTTCCGGCGATAATCAGGGGCCGGAGGTCTTCATCGTGGAGGGTTCGGCGGGCGTCGGGAAGACGGCGTTTTTGCGCGAAGTAGGCCGGGTCGCTCAGTTAAAGCGGGGTTCCTTTTTATACGTCGACTGCGGCGCCGGCGAGGGCGTATTACGGGCGTTGCGTCGCGTTCTCGGTGTCCGCGTCCGCGCCGCTTTCCCGGAGGCTTACGACGGTACCGGCATTTCGCGCTCGCTGGAGGCCGCCCTGATGGGGGCCCCGGCGTACGACGTCGCCGGCGAGGCCGACGTCCTCCGCAGTCTGAACGACTCGTCGGGGAAGTACGACGTGACCGTCCTGGCTCTCGACAACGTCGACGCGGAGGACGGAGGAACGGCGAAATCGGTAACGCGCCTCGTGAACTATCCGTTCCGGGGCCGGGTGAAGTTCGTAATCGCGCTCGCTCGGCCCGGCGGCGCCTTTACGAAAAAAATCCTGGCCGGCCCGCAAGGGTTGTTAACGGTAAAGAAGTTCGAATTAAAGGGTTTCTCGGAAGAAACGACGGAGCGTTATCTGGAATACGCCCTCGGCGTGCCCAAGGTGGACCCGGCTTTATCCCGCCACGTCAAGCGGCTGGCGCGAGGGAACCCCGGCGTCCTCCGCCGCACTATAGAACATCTTATCGCGGAGAAGACGGTTATACGCCGATTGGACGGGTGGCACGTCGATTACGGCAGCCTGAAAACCGCGACCGTCTGCCCGGCGCCGGACGACTATCTGGTCGGCGTTATCGAGCGCCTGGGGGAGAACGAGAAGGAATCGCTGGCGCTGGCCGCGGCGTACGGCTATTATTTCCCGGGCGAGTTGGTTAAGGACGGGGGCGTCTTGGGCCGGTTGGTGGAGGCGGGCGTCATTAGCAAGGAGGAGACGCCTGACGCCGGGTATTCCTTCGCGAACGCCGCCGTGAGGGAGTACGTTCTGGAGTGGGCTCGGGAGGAGTATCTGGAGGAAGCCTCGGCCGGCGTCGTGGCCTTCCTGGACCGAAACGGCGTCCGCGACGTCGATTCGCTGGAGGCGAAGGGCCGGGCCTACCTCCGCATGGGGTCGAGCCGCAAGGCCCGGGGCCCTCTCCTCGAGGCGGGCCGGGCCGCCGCCCGGACGAACGATTTCGAACGCGCGGTCGAACTCCTGGAGGCGGCTCTGACGACCGAGGGCAACTGGTACAGCGAGGCGTACGAGGACGCGGTCACCGATTTGGCGGAGGCTTATTCCGCCATGGGGGACCACGCCTCGGCCCTCGGCTACTACGACGCCCTGGTGCGGTGCCGGAAGCCCGGCCAGGTCGGCTACGGAAAAGCGCTGCTGCAACTCTCGCGGGAACGTTTGGTGTTGGGTGACTTCGAAGCGCCGGCCCGGGACCTGGACGGTCTCCCGCCCGACGAGTTGGAAGCGGGGGATAGGTTTCTGCGACAGGCCTTGCTGGCCTGGACCTACTTCCGCAACCGGGATTTCGACCGGGCGATAACGCTGGCGCGAGACGCGGAGGCATTGGCCGCGGCGGTGGACCGTCCCGACCTCGTGGCGTACGTGAATTACGTCAAGGGCGCGATATCCTATTACGCCGGCGACGCCGACGCCGCGTTGGCCGCGTTCGCCGAAACGGCCCGACTGGCCGAGGAGGCCGGCAAGCCCCGGCTGGCTTCCATCGCGTTGAATCTGACCGGCGAGGTTCTGCTGTGGAGGGCGGACGTGGAACGGGCCGAAGACGCGACCCGGCGCAGCATCGAGCTGGCCAAGAGGGCCCACGACCGCTACGCCCTGGTCGCGTCCCTCATCCGGCTGGCCCGGATATATCACAACCAGGGATACGTGAAACGGGCCGCCCGGGAATTCGAGGCCGCCGAGGCGGAGTGCAAACTTATCGACAATCCGGAACTCCTGGCGTCGATTTACGTCGGGTCCGCGGCGAACATGATACGCGCCGGAGAGTACCGCCGGGCCGAGTTCTACCTGGACGAGTTGGACGCCGAGGAGTCCCTGGCCGGGGCGATCCCCGGGTACGCTAGTTATTATCGGGCGCTAATCGCGGCCGAGAACGGCGAACTAGACGAGGCGTTGGAACACCTGAAACGTTCGGAGGAGTCGTTCACGGAGCGAGGGGCCCGGACGGAGGTCGACGATACCCGTTCCCTCCGTGGCCGGGTGCTATTCCTGGCCGGCCGTTACGAAGAGGCCGAGGAGGAATTGGCGCGCTGTCTTAAGAACCTGGAAGACTCCGGGGACAAATTGGAACACGCGAAGGTTTTGCTTACCCGGGGGGAGCTCTCGGGAGCACGAGGCGACGCCGACCTCGGGGAAGCGTACCTCGACCAGGCACTCTCCACTTTTACGGCGCTGAGCAGCAAGTATTTCCTCGGGCGCTGCTACATGGCGCGAGCCGAATTGAAGTTAAAGGCTTTACGCGGGGCCGGAGACGTTGATATAATAAGGCAGGCGCGGAACGACCTCGAAAAGGCCAAGACTCTATTCGGCGAGATTGGCGTGAATAAGTACCGCGTAAAAATATTCGAGTTGGAAGGGAACTTGTTTATGGCGGAACGCAACAGCGACGAAGGCGAGAAGAAACTCGCGGAACTGGCCGACGGGTTGAAGGAACTGTCCGACCAGCCCGACCTCGACGATCTTCTGAAGTTTATACTGTCGTATCTGGCCGAAAGGCTGGAGGCCGACCGCGGCGTGATTTTCCTCCTGGACGAGCACAACAACGTCCTGCGGATTAAGGGAACCGCCGGCGTCGACGACTCCACCATCGAGGATGCGTCCGTTATAAGCAAGACGATTATCGGCCACGTCGCCGAATCCAAGAAGGCCGTGTTCAGCCCCAACGCCGCCGAGGACTTCCGTTTCAAGGACAGCGCCAGCGTCCAGCTCCACGGAATCCGTTCGTTGATATGTATCCCCCTCGCCGGGGGGGACGGGGCCTTCCAGGGCGTCGTCTACCTCGACAGCCTTCAGCGCGAGAGCCTTTTCGCGGAGGAGGACCTGAATTTCGCCCAGGTCTTCGCGCGCGCCGCGGCCTACGAAATCGAACGGCGCCGTCGCCGCTCGGAGGAGAGTTTCGCCACCATAAGCATCGCGCCGCGGGAGGAAGCGGCCAAACCCCTGCTCGTCGGTTCGTCTCAGGTCATGGAGGAATTGCGGGGCGCCGTCGCTTCGGCGGCCCAGGCCAACGTCGACGTTCTCGTCGTCGGGGAGTCGGGCACCGGCAAGGAACTCGTCGTCCGAACGGTCCACACGCTCAGCCCTAACGCGGACGCGCCGTTCATCGGCGTGAACTGCGCGGCCATCCCGGAGGCGCTTCTGGAGAGCGAGTTGTTCGGGATCGAAAAGGGGACGGCGACCGGCGTCGACAAGAGGATCGGCCTCTTCGAACGCGCCGGCGACGGGACTATCTTCCTGGATGAGGTCGCGGCCATGGATATGAATACCCAGTCCAAGCTGCTCCGCGTCCTCCAGGAGAAAAGGTTCGTCCGGCTCGGCAGTCGCACGCATCAAACCATCCCGTTGAAGGCCCGCGTCGTAAGCGCGACCAACGCCGACTTGCCGGAGGCCATCGCCAGCGGCAAGTTCCGGGAAGACTTGTTCTACCGTCTGAACGTCTTCCTTATCGGTTGTCCGCCTTTACGGGAACACCGGGAGGACATTCCGGAACTCCTGAATCATTTCGTGACCACATATTACCAGGGGAAGGCGAAAGACAGGCCCCGGTTCTCACCGGAGGCCGTAGCGATAATGACGGCGTACGAATGGCCCGGAAACGTGCGGGAACTGGAAAACTGCGTACGGTACGCCCTTACGGCCACGTCGAGCCGCGTTATCGAGCCCGATGCCCTCCCGGTTAACCTGAGGAAAATGGGAAGGCCGGGCCGTAGCACGAGCAGTTCCTCGCTGAACGAGTCTCTGGCCAACCTGGAGCGCGAGATGATTCTCGAGGCGCTCGAGGAGGCGAGGTGGGTGAAAGCGGCCGCGGCCCGTAAATTGGAGATTTCCGAAACGAACTTAAGGTACAAAATGAAAAAGTACGGTATAAGTCCGGAGGAAAAATTCCCGATAGAATAGCGCGGGCCATTTTTACCGACTTTACCGTCAAAAACCGCCAATTTTGGCGGTTGTTTTTTATTCAGTTTTTTAAAGCAATTTTGGCCTTTTCATGTTAAATTCGCTTAAATTCCTCCAATATTAACGGAAAAAAGCGTCCTCCCTTATACCCGCGCTGATGCGTAAGTGCCTCATATGTAATGAGATACCGGATTGGCACGGGAATTGCGATAGTAGTAATCGTCAAGATAAAGGAGGATTTATGCGAGCAGTACGGAAATTAACGCTTACATCAATAATCGTAGTTTTTCTGTTATCGATATTAGCTCCTAGTATCGCGGCGGCCAGTGACGTACAACCGCCGATAATTCCGCCACCACAATCACCACCTCCCGATGGTGAGCACGACGGCTAGTGCGTGGAGCCGAGTGCGGGGATGAGCCCGGCCTGGTCCGTTCGCCGGGCTCCCCCGTCTCTAAACATGGGTAAAGGGCGAAGAGCAGATAAAATATGGTAGTAGAAGTAGTAAATCGTTTATGGCCGAGTGCCGAAGATGTTTCGACCGCGTGTGGCCGAGCCTTAAACGATACGGAATATAGCCCGATCGCCGATATGATCGGGTACGCCGACGTTAAATGGAATTCCGCCCGGTTGGCCCGGCGCTTGAAATCGGATATTGACGGGGGTTTTTTCTCTCCCGAACCTCTACTCGAGGTCAATACGCCGGAGACGCCCGTAAGTTTCAGGCCGCGGACGGTTGCTTCGATTTGCGATCTCGCGGTAATTTACGCTTTCTTAATGAAGGTGGGGCCCCGGCTGGATTCGAAACTGGGCGACGGCGTGAAGTCCTATCGTTGGGACGCCGGGTCAAGCGGTTGGGATAACGGTTATCTCCGGTCCATCAAGGAGGCGAAAGGCCGCTACGATTATTGCGTGGCCATCGACGTGGCGCCCCTCCGCGAGAAAGTGAACGTCGACCGCCTCCGCGACGGGATATTGTCGCTGTCGAACGGAAACGGCGGGAGCGTCCCCGGGGCGGCCGAATCGTTGTCCGCGCTATTCGACGTATACCGTTTCTGGGCCCGCGGTTTGGATAAACCGGGAAACAACGGTGGCGGTTTTTCGTGGACGGCCGACGGCGCGTCCGGCTTCCTGGCCAATTTCGCCCTCGTGGAATTGGACCGGGCCATGGCCAACGGAGGCGACGATAGCCGCCGCAAGTACGTTCGTTTCCGGGATAAAGCCCTTATCTTCACCAAGACCAAGGATGAGGCCCGAAAGGTCATAGAGGATTACGAGGGTTTGTGCCGGAAAGGATTCGGCGGTGACATGAGGCCGCCGGAATTGCTGGCGACCTCGGCGTTGACGGCCGGATACGAGTTCCCGACGGATTCCAGGGCCGTTGGGGACCGAGTGGCCGCGGCCCGCGACTTCATCGAGGCCGACATCTTCGACGGGGACCTCGAGAAATGGGGTTCGGCTTATTTCGAAGCCCTGGACGTTTTAGGAAGCGAGGGCGACGATTCCGTATTCGAGCTGGTTTTACCGACCTTCTTGCACAACCCCACGGCCTCGTTGCTCTCGGAGAACTTCCGTTATTTACGGCGCTTCGCCGCCCGCTTCTTCTTCGCCGGCGCCCTTGTGATAGCGCTGGGCCGGCAAAGCGTACGGATACCTTACCATAATTACTACTGCTACCGTTTAGGTGCGTACGGCCGGGAGTACTCTCCGGCGTTAAAGGAACTGGCCCGCTTCGACGCCGCCGATAAAAACCTTGAATGGTATTGGCGGCTCGGGGCGATGATGTGTTTGAATAGTTTCGATCTGTCGAGTAGCGAGCTGGACGATATCGCCCGTTCCATCGAGGACGAGGAGAACCCGGCTTTGCTGCGGGCGGGCCACGTGCTCTTGCGGCAACGGCCTGCCGAACACGAAGACGAGACGATCCCGAAGCTGAGTTTGTCGAGGAGCGCGCGAAACGAATGCCTGGCGGAGTACTTCATACAGGCCACGACCCGGCGGAAAACGGGCCGCGCGTTGCTGGCCGAGATAAGCGAGACGCCGGCCGGCTCGCCGCTCTTTATAGACCGCCTCCACCAACTGGACCTCCTGAAGAATAACCGTGAGGTTAAGGACGAGTTCCTTTGTATACTCGACCAAAAAATATCGGAGTGCGATCTCTCGTGGGCGAAACTGTTAATGAGGTTGGAAGGGATACGGAATCGGCGCGTAACGTAGGTGCCTTCCCGGCCGACGGCCTTGCGGGCGCGCCGCCGTTGGTTTAAACGTACGGTGTTCGTCGAGACGGAGTGAAGTCGTATGGAAAAAGCCCTTACCCCGGATTTTCTCCGAAGAAAACATTACCAGGTCGTTTCCCTTCCGGGCGAGGCCGTTAGGGTTTTTAATTTGCTTGCCCGGTTGAACGGCCACTACGGCGTTGTCGGCGAAGTCTTCGACTTGCACGAGGAACCGCCGAGGAACCGGCCCGACGTTCACGAACGGATGGACATACCGGAATTCCGGGCCGTTCGGACCAATTTTGGGGAGCCTGGTGCTACCGCCCGGTTCGTCGAAAGCATGTTGCGAGCGTCGCCCTCGCCGCCGGCTGCGGGGGAAGCGGCTGAGGTGATGGAAGAGAGTTTCCCGGAGGCTTCTTCGCTCTCGATAGAGTTCTACGACGTTCGCGAGGTCATGGCTCACCCCATCGACCTTGCGATATTCGTCGAAGGTTACGGGTGGAACGGGGAGCCGGAATTCTTACGGGAACCTCTCGACAAAGGTCACTGTTGCATCATACACGGATACCTGGAGAGCTCAAAACTGGCCCTTAGGGGTAAAAACGGCCGCGGCCGGGCGGTACGTCCCAACCCCGGTCCGGTAGACGAGTTATTCGCGTTGTGCCCGGACATTTGGGTTTCGGAGGGCGACGGTTGTGTCGTCGTGGAGTCCGAGCGGAGACTGCCTATCGCCGTCAAGGCGATCAAGGTGAAGTTATCGAAAGCCGGATGCTTCCATCTAATGGGGCCGGCGGCCGATATCGTGAGCTGGCAGATGAAGTCCGCCGGCGTGGCCTTACCGGCCGTCGAGGCCGTCATGTTGAAGTTCGCGATGAACCGTTTGTTCGTTCACGAATCCCAAATGGATAAATTCACGACCGAGGATTTCGACGCCGTGCCGGTTTACGGCGAGGTCATTCTCGGCGAGACGGGTTTGGTATCCGGTTAACGAGACCTTTTCCGAGGGGGCGAAGCCACTCCGATGGACGTCAAGGCGGTCGGCTGGCGATAGGCTCCCGGGTCCGGTTGTGAATAAAGGGATCCCCGTGCGAGCGGGGTGCCTTCGGACGGGACGAGTATAGGGGCCGGTAACGGTACCGGCCAGCGGAGAAAAAAGAGCCGAGGACGGAAGTCCTCGGCTTTTAATATTCGTTATGTTGGGCCATCGGCGTGGCTTGAACCGCCGGCGAGATCCGATTCTCCCGGCGCGATCCGGACGCCGTTAATCCGGCGGAACGCCGGCCGCTATTTCGTGGAACAGCTGTAACAGTACACGTTTAACGTCGCCGCGGTCGTTGGCCCGACAGGGCAATACCGGTATGGGACGTTTCCCGTCGAGGGCCAGGATGTACGATACATCCTCCGGGGAGAGCGCGCCCTCGAGGTCCTGTTTATTGGCGGCGATGACGAAGGGGACGTTACCCAATTCTTCGAAGAAGTCTATGATGCGCCTGGTGCTCGGCGACGTGTCGGGTCGGGAGGAATCGAAGAGGATGATATAGCCCAACATCCCCATCGACAGGATCTCCCACATGAAATCGAAGCGGACCTGGCCCGGCGTTCCGAATAAGTGGAGGACCAGCTCCTCATCGACGGTAAGGCGGCCGAAGTCCATCGCGACCGTAGTCTCGTCTTTGAGTTCCCGGTATTCGTCGGAAGTGCGTCGATCCGTCGACACGATATCGATTTCACTGATGGTACGTATAAATTCTGTTTTTCCGGCGCCGACGTCGCCGGTAATAAGGATCTTAACGGCCGTTTTCGTCATGGGGTTACCGCTAAACTAAATGCCGCGGATACGGTCGATGATTCGACCCAGGATGCTTTTTTCGGGCGCGGGCTGTTGTTGGTAGGTTTCCGTTACGAAGGTCCATTTGTTATTCTTCTCGGTCCCGGCGCGGCTCTCCACGACGACGTTTAGCTCGATGAGTCGGGCGAGGGTTTGGATCGCTACGAGGCGGGACATCCCTGCCCGGTTCACGACTTCCTCAACCGTACGGACGCCGTTCACGAGGCTCACGACTCGCCAATCGTCGAGTTCCAGGCTCATCGTCGTGGCCGTTTCCGGATCGGGATTGATAATGAAAACGGCGTCGCGAGCGGGGGCTTTTTTGCCGACCAGGCCCCATTCGTCGATTTGCCGCGAGGTCTCGAGTATTACCCATTCAGCGTCAACGGACACCAGTATATCTCCGTCGTCGAGGTCGAGTTCCGGAAGGAATTCGAAGTTGCCGGTAGTCTCGCTTAGGGCCGCCATCACGGTTTCCTCTATCTGGATGCGGATGAAATTTTCCAGCGTCTTCCGCGATACTTTACCTTTGGCGGCGAGGACCGAACCGATGCGGATATTTTGGCCGTTCTTGCGGAGTTTCCGTTGGACCATGAGGGCTTCGTCCACGTCTTCGCGCGTTACGATGCCCCGGCGTATAAGAATGTTGCCGAGGTAGTCACGTTGGTGAGCCGGGCTGGCGAAAACCGCCCGGCCTTCCTTGAAGTATATCGTGACGAAATTATGGCCGCCGGAGACGACCAACTTGCCGGTCTTCTTGCTCCGGCCTATCAGTTGGATGATATCCGCTAGGTCGAAATCAGCTATGTTTCCTTTGAGCGTCAAAAACCTGGGGGCACGGGGGTGGCCCGGATCCCCTCCTTTTTATGCCGTTATACCGTTGGGGGTGATTTCCACAGGGTAAACTGTTGAAAGGGGTTATTAGCCCATATTATAGCACAATTTAGTTCGTCGCGTCCAGTAAAGCCGGCCCCCCGGCGTTTAAGGTCGCCGGCGGCGCCTTGATTATTGCTTCCGCGGGTTTCGGCGCCGCCGACATTTAGGGGGAAGGGGCAAATTGGTTTCTGCGTTCTCATTAAGCGTTTAATTCTTCCGACTTGGTTTTATTTTCGTTCGAAGCCCATAATCAAGGCCGCGACGTCGAAGGCCTGTTCTATCGAGCCGGGCCTTAGGTTCTCCAGTATCAAGCGGCCGTCCGGGTACATGGTGAATTCGGTGTCCGCGTTGTCGCGGAAAATAGAGACCTCGGCGTCGACGTATTCGACCCGGTAGCCGGCGGCCGCGAGGTCGTCGGCGTACCGGGTCACGTCCAACCGGAGTTCTCTGTCGGGGAAAACCTCGTAATCGCCCCGGTCGCCGTAGTGGCAAAGGTCGACCGCGTAAACGTTTATGGCTTCCCCTTCGTATATCGCCGTAGTCTTCACGGAATGAACCCGGTACGCCCGAGGGCGCGTTGGTAGGCTCCTCTTCTCTTAGTCGAGCAGTTCTCCGGTGGGGGAGAAATTATCAGCCGGCGCCTTGCCGGTGGACCCCCGTACGATTTTACGGGCGCACTTCTCCGACGTCGCCAGGTCGTTGCAATATTCCGAAATCCACCCTTGTATTTCTTCCTCGGTGTTGCCCTTCCAACGATGGAAGAACGGACACGTATCGAGTAGTTCGCACTTGTCAGACATCGTTGCTGGCCTCCTGTCGCGTGGCCGCGCGCGGAGGACTCGACGAACGCGCCATGCCGGCGATTTTTTCCGTCACTTCCAGAAAACGGTCCACTTCGTCGGCGTCGTTGTATACGTAAAGGGAGGCTCTAACCGTGCCTTCCCGGCGCCCCAGGAATTCGGTCGCGAGGGGCAGGGCACAATGATGGCCGGACCTGACGGCTATACCGCCGAGCCGGTCGTAGAGGGATGCGGTGCGATGCGGGGATAATCCTTCGATGGAGAAAGCGCAGGTTCCGGTGCGGCCGGGCCCTTCGGCCGGGCCGTAGCAATTTATGCCGGTAACGGCGCGCATGCCGTCGAACAGGTATTTACCGAGCGATCGGTCGTGAGCGGCAACGCGGCCCATATCCAATTCCGTTAGCGTTTTGAAAGCTTCGCCCAGGCCGTGTATGCTGGGAACGTCGTACGTCCCCGCCTCGTAACAGATAGGGGGGCGGGCGGGACGGAATTCGTCCAACGAAACGTCGGTTATCATTCCGCCGCCGAGCCGCGAAGGCACCAGTTCGTCCCAGGCCTGTTCCCGCACGACCAGTACGCCGGCGCCTTTCGGCCCCAGTGCTTTGTGGCCCGACATGACGAAGAAATCGGGACCGATTTCATCGAGGTCGATGGGTTCGTGCGGCGCCGACTGTGCCCCGTCCACCAGCGTGAGCGCGCCGACTGTGCGGGCCGCGACCACGATTTCGGCGGCGGGGAGCGTCGTTCCGAGTACGTTTGACCGGTGGGTGAAGGCCACGAGTTTCGCGCCGGGTCGGGATAGCGGCTCGACGAAATCGTCGACGGTGAAGGTACCGTCGGACCGCGGCCGTACCACGTCCAGGATTATACCTCGTTCGTCGCGTAGTCTCATCCAGGGTAGCAG
Organism: Candidatus Zixiibacteriota bacterium; assembly: GCA_050117845.1. GTDB lineage: Bacteria > RBG-13-66-14 > B26-G2 > WVWN01 > WVWN01 > WVWN01. The sequence goes on along the minus strand of JASFLY010000003.1, from coordinate 136,302 downwards.
GTTGGCGTGGTGCTCGAAGAGCGTCACGACGACGCGATCTCCGGCTTTCCACGGCAAACCGGCGGCGACGAGGTTAATGCCGTCCGTGGAATTCTTCGTGAACACGACTTCCTCGGGGCGGCAATTAAAGAACGCGGCGGCGCTTTCCCGGGCATCATCCACCAGGGCCGTAGCCTGGACGGCAGGAAGGTGGGCGCTCCGTCCTGCGGCCGCGCCCACCTCCTGGTAGTACCGAACCGTGGCTTCGACGACTCGCTTCGGCGTAAGCGACGTCGCGGCGGAATCGAAATATACCAGACTCGAGTCCGCCAAAGGTCCGAATTCCGACCTGTCGATTAGACGGTCCGTATCCATTTTAGGTCATCGCGAATTTCTTCTTGAGACGGCGGGCTTCGAAGATGCAAGTGTCGTCGCCCATGGCACCGCACTTGATTTCTTTGCCCTCAAACTCGTGGACTTTCTTACCGAAGAGCAAGTCCATGTAACCGCCGGCGACGCCGGTCCACATGTAGCAAATCGGGACTTCAGACTTGCCGTGGCGGTCGAGGTAATTCTTGACGTAGTACGAGTGGTCCACCTGGAGCGTTAACTCCTGTTTATCCTCGTCGAGGTCCCATTTCGATATGTGGCCCCATCCGAGAACGTTCGTGACCGCGATAAGGCCTTCCAGCCGGTCGGCCGTCGAGCTGACCATCGGCTCGATGAGGCCGGCCCACTCCTGGGAATCCATGATGCCGCCGAAGGTAGCGTTCGCACACCACTGGGCGGCGTCGATAAGGACCTTTTCGGCCAGAGGCCGCGCCGAGTCCCCTAACAGCGATATGAAGTCCAGTTCCCGGTCGACCAGGTAGTCGACGGGGTTGTTGGCGAGTATGACGCCGAAGGTGTGAAGCAGGCCGGTGTCCTCAGCTCCGACGAGGCCCAGGCCCATGACGCCTTCCCGAATCTTGGCATGGTCGACTGCCATGTTACTTCACCTCCACGACGAATTCGCAAGCGTCGGCCCCGGTGGAGCGACACTGCGTTTCTTTAACGGAATAGGTGTCAGCGGGTTTTCCGAAGGCGACCGAGAAGGCCGCGGCGATTTGGCCGCAGGCGTCGTGGCAAACCGGATTGTCGCGTAACGTCCAGTTCCACCGCTCGAGGTTCTCCAGCCACCCTTCGGCCACGTACGACGTCGGCGCCTTTACGGTCCCGCCGTTTTCTCCGGCGCCGTCCGCGTTGAACGAGCCGTACGCGAGCACTTTATATACCTCGAAAATCGCGGCCAGCTTCTCTTCGGGGGACATCCCGCCGAAAGCCTCCGCGGCCGCGCCGTCCACGAAAAACTTGTTCAGGAAGTCGATGTGCGTGACTTCCGCCCGGTGTGCCAACAGCTTCTGGGCGTCCTCGAAGCCTACGACGTCTTCCAGTCCTTTGACGACACGCGTATTGAATTTATCGCAGTGGAACGATACTTCCGTCCCACCGAATTCGAGCCGCGATTTGTCAGCGTCGGCTTTTATGGTTCCAAGGAACGTTTCTTTGATCTGGGATAGATCGGCCATTTCGTAACACCCCTTTCATTAGAGCAATTCGATTTCGCCGACGCATTTGAACCCGGGCGCGAATTGGGTGAGTTCGTATTTGGTTTTTTGGCCGGTGCTCTCCGATATCAGCGCCGACGTTATGTCGGCCCTGAGGCACGGGAGGTTCTTCTTGGTGAATTGGCCGGATTTGATAAGTTCGCCCAGTATTTCACTACACGGGCCGGCATAGGGGCAACTCGAGAACGTCGCGCGGAAACCTCCGTCCGCGTCCTCGATGCTAACGTGGCCCGCCTCGTAAGCGTCCGTCTTTTCCTCGATCTTGGCGAAAGCTTCGACGTTCGCCTTGGCGTCGCTCTCGGCGGAGCGTTCCGTCCCCAGGCGCTCTGGTAAGTCGTTAATAAAGACTTCTCCAAGGCTTTTAACGTACATCTTAAGCTGTCGCGCGCCGAGGACGAACCCGGTGGCACGCAAGCCTGCCATAAATAGGCTCTCGAACATCGCCGGGCTCGTATTTTTATCGGCCATTAATAAGGCACCTCCTTAGCTTATCTCTCATTGGTCCCGGGGTTGTCTGTTTTAGCTTTCTTTTCGGGGACCCGGGAAATTCGTCAATCGTTACCGGGGATCCGCCAATCTCCGGCATAAGACGCTATACTACCGATTCAACGTCTTTCGCCGCCCGACGCATATCAAGGAAAATCATACCCAATTTGGCGTCTTCGCGGCACAAAGCGCCGAGTACCGCTTCGCGGCCGGCGCCCATCAGGACGATGTAACCCTTCTCGCCCTTTACGAAAACTTCACTCAAGTCGCCCCGGTCGAGTTCCGTGGAACTCCGGTCTCCCAGGGCCAGCAGCGCGGCGGCCATGGCCGCTACGCGGTCTTCGTCGACGTCCGACGGAAGCGCGCTGGCCATTACCAGGCCGTCGGCCGAGACGACGACACTCCCTTCGATATCGGGGGTCGCAGCCTCGAGGTCTTTTAAAATGTCCCTGAGCGTATCTGCGCGGGACTTCGCCATAATCCAACCTCCTTTACTTAAGAGTTCGTTTGGTTCGGCTCACCCGAAACGGTTATTATGATTCCCCGCCGGGTTCACCGACGTTACCGTTAAAGATTCGGAATGGATTTCATGTAAGAGTCGTTCGCATTCTAAACGGGAATGTCCCGTTAACCGCGACGTTATCCGTACAGTGTCAATAATCCCCTCTCATTATATATAACAGGCCCTGTGACCGTTGCCGTGTTCAAAATAAGTCATATTTCGTCATCATCTACCACGGATAACGTCCCGGTTTTCGGGGGCGGGAATTAAATTATAACAGCTAAATGCGGTACGAGTCAAGTAAATGTAATACTAGCTCGTTGTTAGTTCTTTTCTCGTGGTGTATGGGTAAATATAATAGGGTAGTATGCCGTGAGGCTATAAATAAATTCAACGGCGCTCTAGTATATTACAACCCAATAGGTGAAACAACTATTCCCGTGCGGTTGGCCGGCGTTCACGCCGTGGAATAGATAAACCGGCGACGCGTACCATAATACCTGACGGAGGTATTATTACGCCGCCGGCCGTTAAGTAAAGGAGGTGCCTTTACTTACTTGGGTTCATACAACTCACAGTTTTCTTCGTCCTTTGGGGGTACATAGCGCTCCATTTTGTCGCACCATGTATGACCCAATTCATTAGGTTCGCCAGCGTACTTACAGTCTCCCTTACTCATCGTCCCACGTCCTTTGCCCTTGAAGCTTGCCCTGACGAGAGGGGTGTTAGATTGCGTTATTCGGAACTGTAGTGTTCGCAGACCGGCTTTTCTTCGCCGTTGACCATACGGCCCAGTTTATCGCACCAGAATAGGCCGGTAGGATCCGGGTCGCCCTGCGCCCACTTGCAATCTGATTTCGAATTTGCCATGCTTCACTCCTCGTAATCTGGGGGCTTCGCGGTTGATTGGGATTGGTTAATTGCCTTAGGAACCTTAATTAGACGTTAGTCCTTCTCGTAATGGGTGCAGGTCGGTTTCTCTTTACCGTTGACCATGCACGCCATTTTATCGCACCAGAAGAGGCCCGTCGGGTCGGGGTCGCCCTGGGCCCATTTACAATCGGATTTCTCATTCGCCATTAGGCGCCGCACTCCTTTCTTCCCGAGGCGTAGGACGCCCGGATTACGGGTTTCGCCGTAACTGCGCCTCGGCCTTGTCGGCGGACGAGTTTCTAACCCATCGTCCACGAATCGGCCTTCCGCCCGGGAGGCGGTGTTTACCGGCCGTAAAGGTCGATAGTGAAGAGCGTCGTATTGGCTTGCGATTTATATTCGGCCGAAGCTACCTTGCCGTTGACCTTAAGCCGTTTGTTCAGGCCGGCCAGGACGATCCCGACGATGGGGCAGGGCGGAATTTCGATACCTTCGGCCCTGAATGCCGCGGTGGCGGAGGCGAAAACGCACATGCCGATATCCAGGACGAGTTTCTCGTCCGTGGCCTCGACTACGTCGAACACCTGGGTAATGCCGGATTTCTTCATTTCCTCGGCGTACGCTTTAGTCAGCGAAGGCACGTCGTCACCCTTTGGTTCTTCGAATCCGATGCCTTTCAGGAATTTAGGGCCGAATTCGGAATCCACCAGGGCGTCTCCGAACTGGCGGATGACGAGACGAACCATGTTGAGGTCGACCAGGTTGTTGAGGGCCGCCCCAAAACCGTACATCGTCACGTTAAGTAGTGAATTATATCCTCGTGCGTCCAATTTGTTCTCCTTTCTCGTATAATGCCTGGTTGCCGTAACGTAAGGTCTCGGCGTTGATTATCGTACGAGCGCTGGTTAAACCAGGTCGCCGATTTCTTTGGAGGCGCGACGCATATCGAGGAATATCATGCCCAGTTTCGCGTCTTCCCGACAAAGCGCTCCCAGTACGGCTTCCCGCCCCGCGCCCATCAATACGATATAACCGTGTTCACCTTTGACGAAAACCTCGCTCAACTCGCCGCGGTCCAACTCCGTCGCGCTTCGGTCGCCGAGGGCCAACAAGGCGGCCGCCATCGCGGCTACCCGGTCCTCGTCGACATCGGCCGGCAGGGCGCTGGCCATTACCAGGCCGTCGGAGGACACAACGCAACTCCCCTCGATATCGGGTGTCGCGGCCTCCAAGTCTTTCAGGATGCTCCTTAGCGTTTCAGAACGGGATTTGGCCATACTCGATCCTCCTGTGCGTTATTACTAATCGGTTGTCCGACGGCCGGTAGGCACGACGGCGTAAGGGATACCCGGCTGGCATTGCGCCGGGGCTTCGAAATCATTAGGGAACGGTTAAAGAGCGGACTACTTTGGGGGGGGTACAGTTGGGCCGACTATAGTTGACTTTTAGGGCGGCCCAGTAATAAACGACGTTCCAATACTGATTCCATTATATATATAGCGGAGTAAAATCGTCCTGCTTTCGTCAAAACCTGTCGAATTCACTCAAAATTTATCATATATGTTAAGTAAATTACTCATTTAATGCTATTTTGCCGTTTATCGTAAAGAAAAGCGCCCCGGAGGGCGCTTCGTGAACGGCGTCATTGGAAGAGGGAATTACGGGCGGGGATTATTCGAAAAGGTTACGGCTTACGGCGTATTGCCAAGTCTCGGCGAAATATCGGAGCAGATCAAGGTCGACTTCTTTCCAATCGCCGGGCGCGGTGCAATTATCGAAACCGACGAAACCGCGGAGCTCATCTTTTTCGGTGAACAACGGCAATACCAAAACGGCCTTGACGCCGAGTTCCTCGAGGGTTTTCTTCTCCGCTGCGGCTTCATGGGGCAGGGCCCGGACGTCGGAAATACTTAGAGGTTCGCCCTGACGGAGTTGCGCCGTGCCCCATACGTACGGATCGGTTGGAACCCGGCGTAATTCCTCTGGTCGTGGCCCTACGCCGGGGGACAGGCGCTCGTAGGTGTTAGTTATTTCCTTGCCGTCCTCCGATAAAGTAAGCAAGTATGAGCGGCCGGCCCCGTTGAAGTTGACCATTATCTCGAGCGAAGCTTCCACTGCTTCGTCCATATTCCGGGCGCGGATGAATTCCCGGGAGATGGCGGCGGCGGCCTTCTCGAAAACGAGTTCGGCCCGGGCCCGTTCCGCTTTTTTTATTTCCGTTATATCTCGCACGACGGATATGACTCGGTCGTCGTCGAGTTTGGCCAGACGGGCTTCGAACGTCTTCAGACCGCCGGGTATGGGGAGCTCGTACTCGATGACGCTGGTCTTGCCGGTTCGTATCGTTTCCTCAATCGCCTCGAAGGCCCGCCGTTCGTCGGCTTGGGAAAAGCCGATATCCCGGATATTCGCGCCTATTAATTGATCCGGCGGCAGGGCGAATAGTTCAGCCGGGCCGCGCTTGAAATCGACGCATGTTCCGTCGCGCTTGAGAATGAACATCAAATCGGGGATGGCTTCCAGGAGGGCGTCGTTTTTCGTTAACGTTTCGCGTAGTGCCTCTTCGGCCCGTTTGCGCTCGGTGATGTCCAGCGATACCTCCACCGCTCCGCAGATACCGTCCTCCTCGTCCCGTACGGGATTGCATTGTACGTGCCAGATGCTGCCGTCGGCGGTGGTCAGCTCCAATTCCTGGGGTTCGCCCGTTTCTATGGCCCGCTTAACGTGGCATTCCGCACACATCTCGCTTCTCTCGTACCAAGCCTCGAAACACGGCCGGCCCACCATGTCCTCGGGGGCGGCCCCGGCCCAACGGGCGGCGGCCTGGTTCACCCATATAATTTCGAGATTGCGGCCTACGTAGACGACCAGCTCCGCCATGCTTTCCAGGATAACTGTTTTTTCGTGCTCGCTTTTGCGCAGGGCCGTTTCGACCCGGCGGCGTTCCGTGACGTCTTCGCAAACGCCGTCGTAATGGACGATGGCGTCGTCCTCGCCGCGGCCGACCCGGGCCGAGAACGACCCGCAAAACTCGCTCCCGTCGCGGCGTTTGAGGCGCGCCTCGAAGTTCGTAATCTCGCCCTTAACGGCGACGGCCCCGACGAACCCGGAACGGCGTGTTGGGTCAGCGTAGAAATCGGCGATACGTTCGCCCACCATGTCCTCCGGCCTGTCGAACCCGAACATGCGGGCCAACGCCGGGTTCGCCGATATGATACGGCCCGTGGGATCCGCGGCCATACGGAATACGCCTACCGGGATGTTTTCCGACAAGGTCCGATACTGGCCCTCGCTTTGCCGGAGCGCGGCCTCGACTCTCTTCCGTACGGTGATATCGCGGCTGACGCCCCGGATGCCGGAGAACTCCCCACCGCTCTCGAAAATCGGCTCGGCGTCCGTCTCCAACCATTTGATCGAGGTGTCCCGGTGGATGTAGCGACATTGGAAGTCACGGATAACTCTTTTATTCTGCCGGAGGTTATCGGTCTCGTTTTTGTGTATCTCGACGTCGGCCGGCGCGACGAGGAATTCCACCGGTTTGAAACCGGCGAGCTCTTCCGGCCGGTATCCGAGTATGTCCCTTATAGCGACGTTGGAATACGTATATTCTCCGTCGGCGTTCGTTTCCCAAATCCAAACCGGGACAGTCTCCAACAACCAACGGTACTTTTCTTCGGCCGTTTTCAGCCGAAGTTCTATGTTTTCGTATTTGGAGGTATCGATTCCCAGTGGGATTACGGCGAAGCGTTCGTCTTTCCTTTCGCGGGCGAAGGAGGCCATGGTGTCGCCGAGCTCTTCGCGGTTGACCACGATCCCCGGGTAATCGGTCTCGGCCTTGGGCGGCTCCTCCAACTTCCGGATACGTTCACCCTCTAGCCAGCGGTCGATGTCGTCGACGAAGGCCCGGACGCTTCCCCCCACGCGGAAGACCGGTAGGCCGTCGTCCACGCGGCGTACCGCCGTCGAGGTAGAACAACCCAGGTAGTTCGCGATCTCCTTCCATCCGATAAGGACGCGAAGGCCGTTACCCGTCATAGTGTTTTCCTCTTCGTCGCCCGGCGCGGCGCCGGTAAATCGTGAAGGTCGGCCGCTGGTTAACGGCGTCGCCGCCCCATAACTTTTTTACGGGAGAAATATAACGTCAGGTAAGGAGGGGATGTTGACGCAGAGGGGGGCTAGAGTCGGGCGAAGCGGCCGGGTCCGAACGTTATATATTCCGTTAAAACGCGTCAGTTATGCTTCCCCGTTTATTTGCGTTTTATATGACCGGTTACCTCAACGTGAGAAAGTACCCTTGCCAACATTGAATCCCGCGAAAAAGACGATAGTAAACCCATAAAAATATATCATATATACCAAGGCCGGTGCAAATTTATCATCGCCGTTTAACCCCGGGCCGGGTAGCGATAAAAAACTTGCCAGGCGGTCGTATTTACGTTAATGTTTGCGGAACAAGGGGCGGCCAGGGGGCTTTCCCCGAAAGGGCCGGGCTACATTGTACGGCCCGACTGACGAGTATGGTATTTTACCGCGAAACGCTATTCGCCCGGGCGCTGGAGAAGTTGGTCGGGGCCGGCGGTTATCGGGTTGCGTACCTGATAAGCCGGACCGGCCTAGTATGGGCGAAAACCGCCGCCGCCGACCGGCAGGAGAACGTGGCCGCGCTGACGGCCGCCGCGGCCGAGATATTCCGTCGTACCGTCGCGGTCGGCCTGGGCCAGGTTGAGGAACTCGAGATCCGGCGCGAGACGGGAGACGTGTTCACGTTCTATCCGTTCATTCACGCCGGCGAGGCCGAAGAAGAATTTTACATCGTGACCTTGTCGGCTCAGGGGGAGGGGAATAAAGCGGCCGTCTCCGCCGTTATCGACGAACTTAAGGGAGATCTGGAGGCGTTTTACTAATACCCTCACGTTGCGAGCAGAAAACGGCGCCCGAAAGGGCGTCTTTTTTTTTAGCCGGCTCCCTTGTTTTTAATGGAGGATATGTTATAATATACATGAGAGAGTAAGTCATATATGAAGGGGGACGAAGGCAAATGAAGAAGCGGATAATGATAACTATAATCGTATTGGCCGCCGGATTCGCAGCCGGTGCGGCGTATGCGGCCGATAACGTGGTAGAGAACGGCGATTTCGAGTCCGGGAACGCCTCGCCCTGGGTAACGACGAACATGGGGATTTCCGCCGACGGGGCCCGCACCGGGTCCTACGGCGCGTACTTCTATGAGCTAATAAGCGGCGATTCTTGCGGCCGCCCAGGCGCCCCGGGCTTCGACGCCGAACAGGCGGTGTGGGGCGAAATAACGCAAAACTTCGGCCGGGAGATAACGGCAGGGGCCGTGACCCGGGTCGGTATGTGGGTGTATTATTTGCCGGATACGGAAGGCAATCCCTGGTTCCTGACGGTATCGTTGGGGAGCAACGAGATACTCCTATCGTCGGAGCGGGGCGAACTCGTCAAGGGATGGAACTACGTAACCTTTCCGGCCGAGAAGATAACGCGGCCTTTTTCCGACCTGTCCGTCCAGCCGTCTCTCCGCACGGGTTGAACGCCGGGCTTGAGCTACGCCGCCGGCGTGGACGACGTGATGGTGCAGGTGACGGACGTGGCGGTCGAGCCGACGTCGCTCGGCCGCGTACGCGCGCTCTATAGGTAAGGACAAAGGGGGATACCGAATAGAAACGGCGGCCCGAAGGCCGCCGTTTTTCTACAATAAGATCGGGTAGCTAACGGAACGCCGCTTTGGCGCCGCCCAACGACGTGGCGTCGACGGCGTGGAATTCGCCGTCCTCCGAGTACCAGATATCGAAGTCGCCATGGCCGCCTTCGCGGCTCGAGCCGAAATACATGAAGCCGTGCATCTGGCCGTGATTACAATGGAACCACGGCCCGAACTCGTTCCCGGCGGAGTTGATGGGGGCGCCGAAGTTGACGCCCTCGCTCCACGTATCGCCCGTCTTGGTCGTGTACCATAAATCGCAGCCCCCCTCGCCCTCCGGCCGCCAGGAGAGGTAAGCGAGCATTAGGCCGTCGTCGGATATCCACCGGGGGCACTCGTTATAGGCGCTGTTGGGGGCGCCGAGCGATACCGGTTCGCTCCAACCGCTACCGGTCCAACTCGAGACGTACATATCGTGGCCGCCCTGGCCGCCGGGTTTCTCACTGGAAAAATAGACGTCGTCGCCGCCGGGGCCTATGACCGGACAACACTCCCGGTAAACCGAATTGACCGGGGCGGGAAGATGAACCTTGGCGCCGAGCGTACCGCCGGTTACCGGGGCGTACCAGACGTCCAGGTCGCCGAGTGTGCCCGCCGCGTCGGAGGCGAAATAGAGTCTGGTCCCGGCCAGGTTGAGCGCGATGCCGGTGTCCAGGCCGGCCGAGTTGACGGCCGCGCCGCAGTTGACCGGCGCCTGCCATACGCCGCCGATGTTCGCGCTGCACCAGATATCGCCGTTGCCGTAGCCGCCGGGCCGCGACGAAACGAAAAACATATAATCGCCGTGAGGGGTGAGAACCGGATACCAGTCGCCGTACGCGGAGTTGACAACGGCGCCGAGATTAACGGGGGATTGCCAGGCGGCGAAGGCCGCCGCGGCGACGAGCGTCGCCGCCACTATACATCGCGACATCGTTCCCTCCTTGGTTGCGAGTGCGAAGTTATCGTCTGCCGCGATTATAACCGAGGCGGGGGAGGAGGGCAAGGGGGTTTCGGGGCACTAAAAAGCCGGCCCGAAGGCCGGTTACCGATCGGGACAATGGACCTTCGTCGTTTGCGACGGGTCCGGGGTTACGGACTCCGCGCGATCTCCGCCGTAAGGCGTTACTTCTTCCTCCGGCCGCGGGTTGGTTTTGTAGTTGTACTCCGAGATGCGCGCGAGGCCCGAGCCGTCGACGTTGACGGCGAAGTAGTCGACGGGGGCGTCGCCCACGTAGTCCTTATAATCGCCGTTGAAGAGGAACCTGTCGCCTGCGGGGGAGACCACGAGGCCGCAACAGGAGCCGAATATGTCGACCGGCCCACCGACGTACATGTCCTTCGTGGCCCGGAACGGCGTCCGCTCCGATCCGTCGGCGTTCATGGTATAGAGTCCTATTTCCTCGGCGCCGGCGGGACGCCCCAGGAATATTATCTTCGCGCCGCCGGCGGCGAAGGTCGCGCCGTACGCGATGGGCCATTCCGGCGTCAGCGCTCTCCGGCCCGAGCCGTCGGCGTTGACGATGTAAACGCGGTCGTCATCGCAATATACGAGTTTTTCCCCGTCGGGAGAGAACGAGAGGTAGACGCCGCCGTCCGCCACCTTGAAACGGCCCGAGCCGTCGAGATCGGCGACGTAGGTGGCGTAATCCTCGCCGAAGCGGCCTGCGTACGCCCTTTTCGTGCCGTCGGGCGAAAGCGCCACCAGCGCTAGGTCTTCGCCGGTCGCCAGTCTCCTTTGGGCCGAGCCGTCGGCGTTCATAATCCAGAAGCCGGCCTTGTCCCAAGTCCCCTTTACGGTGAATAGCAGCTCGCCGCCGGGGAGGAAGATGGGTTTGTATTCGTCGCAGCCGGCGAAATCGGTCAGGCGCGTCTTCCCCGTGCCGTCAACGTTAATCGCGTAGATATCCGAGGAGCCGAACTCGTCCGAGAGGTAAAGGATACGGCCGCCGTCGGGCGAGAACGTCAAGCCCGCGTCGAGGACGCCGAGTTTCCGGCCGGTATTGTAGTCAACTTCAAAGGGGTCGTCGCCGTAGGCGGTTACGGCCTTCAGGTCGGTCCCGTCGACGTTGACCAGGAATACGTTGCCGTACGGGAAGCACTCGCGGTCGCCGATGAACGCTATCTTCGAGCCGTCGGGGGAGAAGTGCGGCGCGCCCCACAAACCTCCCTTTAGCTTGAGCCTGACTCGGTCCGAACCGTCGGCGCTAATGGTGTAGATGGCGTAACTTATCCCGCCCTGGCATATGTCGTTAGAGAGGTACGCGACCTTGGAGCCGTCGGGCGAGAACGTCGCCGCGCAAACCGTGTACCACGTCGCGAGGGCGCTCGGCGCCGCGACGGTCAAAACCGTTATCAATATCTTCGCGTATTTCACAACGCCTCTTTCGCGGGGCGATTATTCCCCCTCTGTCCGCCGGAAGTACTGGACGCGGTCGTTGCCGCCGTCGGTGACGTAAAGCGTCCCGTCCGGAGCTACGGCGACGTCTACGGGGAACTTAAACTCGGCCTCACCTAAGCCCTCCCGGCCCAGGACGCCGAGGAATCCGCCGTCCGCCGTGAAATATTGGACGCGGTGGTTGCAGCCGTCCACGACGAAGACGGTGCCGTCGGGCCCCACGGCAATACCCGCGGGATTGAAGAATTGCCCGGCGCCGTCGCCCCCCTCGCCCCATTCGCCCAAATACCTGCCGCCGGGGGCGAAGTATTGAACGCGGGAGTTACTCTGGTCGACGACGTAAATGGCGGTAACTTCACCCTCCTCGGTGCACCGCACCGCTATACCCTCCGGGCCGTCAAACTCGCCCGGGCCCGTCCCCTCTCGGCCCCAGGTCTCGAGTATATCGCCCCGCGGCGAAAAACGATAAATCCGGTTATTGGTACTGTCCGTAACGTAGATAGCGTCGCCCGGCGTAACCTCCAACCCTCCCATCATCCCGATATAACTGTCGCCGGGGTTATCTTCCCAAAACCATTTCCCGGTCAAGTAGCCTTCGGGAGTATAGCGGGTTGTCGCATACTCGCGGGCCATACGCGAGGGGTCGGAGATCCCTACGGATACGATGCCTTCGCGCGATACGCCGACGCCCACCGGGGAGCCAAGGGGGGTTATACCGTCGTTGACCTGGCCTAAAGGCTCGCCCTCGGCGGTGAAACATTGGACCCGGCGGTTATAAGAATCGGCCACCCAGACCTTCCCGTCGGCGGAGGTTGCGATTCCGTGCGGTTCGTGGAAGCAGCCGAGGGGTGGGGTAGGGCTGCCGATTTCGCGGAGTAATTCCCCTTCGGGAGTGAAACACTGGACCGAATTCCGGAAGCCGTTGGCGACGTAAACCGTCCCGTCCGGCCCGGCGGCGATGTCGTGAACGGGGTCGGGTTCTATACCCCAGGTGCACCCTACCGTCCATCGCCTCAACTCGCCGCCCTCTCGCGAGACGGCCACGACGTAACCGCGACCTCCCTGAGAGGCATATATGGTGCCGTCGGGGGCGCACGCCATGTCGAGCGCCCACTCTACGTCGATAGTCCCTAAATACGAGCCGTCGGGCGTGAAGCGTGCGACGTTTCCGTCGGTGTTCCCGCTTACGTAAACCGTACCGTCGGGCGCCACCGCAACGCCGTCCAACCAGAAGGCCCCCTCCTCGCCGGGCCAACGTTCTTTTCCCCATTCGCCCAAAAACCTACCTTCCGGGCTGAAGTACTGAACGTACTCGCTGCCGACCACGTAAACGGTGCCGTCCGGCGCAACCGCCATGTCCTGGGGATAGAACGTATCGTCGTCGACCTCCGGCAACGCCCAACTCCCTAGTTGTTCGCCGTCCGGCGAAAAACGTTTTATGAGGCCGTGGAGTACGGCGACGTAGGCCGTGCCGTCGGGCGCGACCGCTATTTCGTGTGGACCTAATAAGTCCGCTTCGGTCGATACGGCCACGGTCCGGCCGGGGTAGGGTCGCTCGCCCCAGGCGTGCGAAAATTCTCCCGCCCGGTCGAAGACCTGGATTTGGTCTTTGGCGACGTCGAACTCCTCCGCCACGTAGACGTTGCCGTTGGGGCCGACGGCGACGGCGCTTATATTATGAATGAACCCGGCTATAGGGTTTGGGTCGCCCCACTCGCCGGCGTATTCGTATTGCGGATAGACCTTGGAAGCCGCTTCGGGTAAAACCTCTTCGGCGTCTACGCCGGGTGTGGGGGAGGCCGCCCCTGTCGCCAAAACGCACCCGACGATGACCGCCAAGCAAAGCTCCCACGGCATATGCCACCATCTAGCTTTCATCGGTTACCTTCCCTTATTCCCCGACGCCGGCCGAGTACTCCAGCTCGTATCGAGCCAGGGAATATTCGGTCAAGTCGTGGCGCCTCGTACCCACGGCTTCCCCGAAATGACGGCGAGCCGCGCCGGCGTCGCCGTCGTATTTGTTTTTATAAGCTATGAAGAAATGGGAGTAGCAGTACGTCGCCTCGTAGGTCGGGGCCTCCGCGAGTAAATCCTCGGCGGTTATACTGCCGACGAGGAATTGACTTACTTTTTTAAGCCATGGGTCGGGCGGGTTATCGAGGAGGGGTTGGAGGCGGTCCGTGGCCGGCCTACCTTCAGCCCTATCGATTAAGTATAAGTAGAGTACGTAATACGGAGGACGGCCCGGACGGGTTATTTCCTCGAAGTAGCTTCGGGCTTTGTCGTAATTACCCTCGGCGAAAAACGTTACGCCCTTGCCGAGGAGCGCGCCGGACGAGGACGGGTCCTGACCGAGCGCGCGGCCGAAACATTCGCGCGCGCCCTCGACGTCGCCCAGCGAAAGTAGGACTTTGCCCTTGTAATTCCACGCGGGTGCATCGGCCTCTATGGCCGCCGCCCGGTCGTAGCACGCCACGGCTTCGCCGAATTTACCCAATTCGAACAATACGTCACCCTTGCACGTCCACGCGTACCCGTGTCGAGGGTCGCGTTCCAGCGTTTTGTCGAGACACGTTAAAGCTCCTGCGTACTCGCCCAATTCATACAAGGCGCTTCCCTTCCAGACGCGGGCGAACTCGTCTCTCGGCTCCAGTTCCAACGCCCGGTCGTAACAGGCTATAGCTTCGGCGTATCGACCCAGCGACGCCAGGGCGGAACCTTTGTCGGCCCAGGCGGTTTCGGTCCTCGGGTCGAGCTCCAACGCCCGGTCGTAGCAGGTTATAGCTTCGGCGTATCGACCCAGCGACGCCAGGGCGGAACCTCTATGAACCCAGGAAAGTATATCTTTAGGCTCGAGTAAAAGCGCCCGTTCGTAGCTCGTTCGGGCTTCGTTATGTCGGCCGAGTAAGTACAGGATGTCGCCTTTTTGAACCCACCCGCTGATGCTGTACGGGTTTATTTCTAAGGCCCGTTCGTAACAAGCCAGGGCCTCTTCATCTCTGGTTAGTATTTTCAAGGTGAAACCTTTGCGTTCCCACGCGTCGGCGTTTCCGGGTTCTAGCTCCGCGGCGCGGCCGTAGCACGTTAAAGCTTCCTCGTATCGTTCCAGGTCACTCAGGATGTAACCTTTATTTATCCATGTGTACGCGTCTTCGGGGTCGAAGGCCAGCGCCCGGTCGCAGCACGCCAGGGCCTCGTCGTACTCGCCCAGGTCGTGAAGGACAAGGGCCTTGACGGTCCACGCGAACGGCCAATACGGCTCTAGTTCCAGCGCCCGGTCGCAACACGCCATAGCTTCGTCATGTTCGGACAAGTGAATTAGGGCGAAACCCTTGCGAGCCCACGCTTCCGCGTATTCGGGGTCGAGGTCCAGCGCCCGATCGTAGCACTCTACGGCTTCGTGGTATTTATCCCACATCACCAGGATGCGCCCTTTGCGGGTCCACGCGCCGGCGTTCGTGGGGTCGAGCGCCAGCGCGCGTTCATACCACTTGAGGCTGGCTTCGTATTCCGCGTTGGCATAATGGCCCGCCCCGGCGCGGCAGCATATATCGACCGTGCGTGCCACGGCGGCTCGGGTTAGAGAGTAGAGTGCTCCCAACGAAACCGCCGCGCCCACAACGATCGCCGCCGTTATGCCTACGTGTCGCAACCTAGCCATCAGTCTTCTCCTCTGCTTCGCACCCGGGCCGTATCCCTACTCCCCGGCGCCGCGGGTGCGCGCCAGCTCGTATCGGGCCAGGGAATATTCGGCTTGTTCGTACCGCCCCACTGCCACGGCTTCCTCGAAATGGCGGCGTGCGGCCGCGTCGTCCCCGTCGAGTTTGTTTATATAACCTATGAAGAAATGGGCCTCGCACGTCGACATTCGGTCGCCCTCCGCCGCAGCCAGTAAATCGTCGGCGCTTATCCCGCCGCTTAAAAACCGGCATAGCCTCCCGAGCCAGGGGTACGGCGGGGCATCGAGGAGCGGTTGGAGGCGGGCCGCGCCCGGCCTACCTTCGGCCCGGTCGATTAAATACAGGAATATCAACCCGTAGGGGGAACCGCCCGGGCCGGTCAAACGCTCGTAGTAGGGGCGGGCTTCATCGTATTTCGCCTCGACGAAATACGTCAAACCCATACTGCTGAGGGCTTCGGCTGAGGACGGGTCTTGAGCGGACCCGCGGTCAAAACATCGGCGGGCGCCCCCGGCGTCACCCGCCAATATTAGGATTTTCCCTTTGGTGATCCACGCGTTCGGGTCGTCCGCGTCGAGGGCCAGGGCTCGGTCGGCGCACTCGAGGGCGGTTTCGTATCGGCCCGTCAGGCCAAGCGTCCATGCCTTGTAGTTCCAGGCCAGCCCGTCGTCGGGCGCGAGTTCTGTGGCGTCGTCGAAATAAGAAACCGCCTTCTCGCAGAATCCGAGGGCCAACCACGACACGCCGAGTTTGAATTTAAGTGCGGAGTCGTCCGGGTCCGTTTCGGCCGCGGCCTCGAAATACGCGATGGCCTTGGCGTAGTTCTCCTCGTCGTATTCGGCGTCGCCCGCGGACGACGGGTCGTTAGCCCGCGAGGTGGGCGTGCGGTCGATGGAGTGGCCGTAGTCCTCAACCGCTTCCTCCCACCGGCCCAGGTGGGCGAGGGCGTCGGCTCGTTTCTCGTATACGATAAACGCGATATCAGAGTCTTTTAAATAAGGCAGGGCTTCGTCGTATAACTCGAGCGCTTCTTCATATCTACCCAGTTTGGCGAGCGCTTTGCCTTTATCGTAATGGAAATGTCCCCTGGCGATAAAAGGCCTGAGGCTGAGCGCGCGGTCGTACCATTTCACGGCCTCCTCGTATTCGCCGTTGTCGTAATGTTTGTGGCCCTTGAGGACGAAACCCATGGCGACTATATTCGCGTAGGCGTAAAGGTAAAAGGCGAAAATAAACAGGATGCAGGCGACGACGACAGCGCCGCCCAGGCCGGCGGGAAAATACCACCATCGGATTTTCACTTAATTACCTCCTCGCCCGAGGCTTTTCCGCGGCACTTGGCGCCGGCGCGACGTCGCAAGCGGCCGCGTCGGCGTAGGGAGCGAGATAGAATTATAACGGGATGTGGTGATAGCGGGCCCTCCGCCTCGAAAAGCATCTCTATTGTTTTATTATAGCCGAGGCGAGGGAGGAGGGCAAGGGGGGAGGGGCTCCAGGCCTTTCGGCTATCAAAGCCGGAATTGCATCACGATGCTGTACCAGACGCCGATAGGTTCGCCGTCTAGTAACGCGGGTTTGAATTTGCACCGGTACGCCGCCATTGTCGCCGCTCGCTCCAGCGATCTTAAGCCCGGCGAGGATTGTACTACAACGTTTTTAACGTCCCCGCGTTCGTCGATGAATACGAGTAATATCACGTCACCCTCGATGCCTTTTTTCCTGGCGTCGTCCGGGTAGACGGGGCGGTATTCTTTTACTATTACGGGGCCCGTATCGTAATCGAAGAATGAAACATATTGCCGCGTAGGCGGCGGGGGAAGATATGGTGGTGGGGGCGCTTCGTCTACGTAAATAAGTGGTGGCGGCTCCTCGTCGAGTAAATTCGGGACTTCTATTATTATCGGTTCCCTCCGGCCGAAATAGTCGTCACCGGAGGGGGGAAATACGAAAGTAACGCCGACGACCGTGACCAACGTAATCCCGCCGGCGGCCAGGAATATTACCAGGTTCGTATATTTCCCGAGCATCCCTTATTCTTCCCGAGCCGATTAACTTTTAAAACACCCACTCCATATCGCTCGCCGGCGGCCGCTCCCACACGCCCGCCACCGTTGAGCCGCATTTACGGCATTTGTCGCCGTCGAGGCGGTACGCCAGGATCTGGTAGCCGTGCCGCTCGACCACGGCCTCGCCGCAGCCGGGGCAGTACGTGTTGTTGCCCGCGTGGCCGGGGACGTTCCCCACGTACGGGTAACGCAACCCCTCCTCGAGCGCGACGTCCCGGGCCATCGTGAGCGTCGCCACCGGCGTGGGCGGCAGGTTGGCCAGCTTGTACATCGGCCAGAAGCGCGAGAAGTGCAGCGGCGTATCCGGGCCGAGGTTGTCGCGCACCCAGCGCACCAGCTTCGTTATTCCCGCGCGGTTGTCGTTGAGCTCTGGTACAATAAGATTGGTCACCTCGAGCCAGACGCCCTCCTCCCGGAAAATGGTCAGCGCCTTCAGCACGGGGGCCAGGCGGCCGTCGCATATGTCCCGGTAGAAGTCGTCCGACAGCGACTTGAGGTCGACGTTGGCGGCGTCGGTAACGCGGCAGAGTTCGCGCAGGGGCTCGGGTTCAATGTAGCCGGCGGTGACGAGGACGTTACGCAGGCCCCGCCCGCGGCCCAGCCGCGACGCCTCCATCGTGTACTCGTAAAATATTATCGGCTCGGAGTAGGTGTAGGCGACCGAGCGGCAACCCGTGCGCCGGGCCTCGGCCACGACGCGCCCGGGCGCCAGGTCGACGTTCCGGGCGTCCTCCGGGTCGGTCTGGCTAATCTCCCAGTTCTGGCAGTACTTGCAGTGGAGGTTGCAGCCGGCGGTGGCGATAGAGTAGATGCCGGTGCCGGGGAGGAAGTGGAAGAGGGGTTTCTTCTCGATGGGGTCGACGTGGGTCGCGCAGGGTTTGCCGTAGACCAGCGTGTAGAGCGTCCCGTCGACGTTGACGCGGACGCGGCAGTCGCCGCGCTGGTAGTTGGCGAGGATGCAGTGCCGGGGGCACAGCTCGCACTCGACGGTGGCGGCGGGGCTCACGGGCCGGCCTCATCGGGGGGGGCGGAGGGAGAGGGGGAAGCGGTCGCCGGCGTCTCCTCGAGTCGACGCCAGTAGCGCGCCTCCTCGAAGGAGAGGTTGCCCCGGGACATGGCCTCGTCGAAGGCTTCCCTGCGGGCGGCCTCGTCGGGGCCGGCGCCCGGCGGCGCCCCGGCGGTCATCATCCCCCGGACGCCGACGTAGCCGGCGAGGGCGACGCCCATCGCCACCAGTACGACCAGTACGACCTGAGCCGAATTTAATTTACTTCGCATTCAACTCGTCGACGATGCGAATGACGTCCGCCACGTCGTCGACGGTGTAGTCGGTTTCGCGGCAACTCTCGCCGCTGGTGTCGCCGTAGCGGGCGTACACGGTCCGGATGCCCAGCGCCCGGGCTCCCTCCACGTCGCGGCCGGGCCAGTCGCCGACCATCAACGCCTCCTCGGGCCGTACGCCCAGCTCCTCGAGTATTAGGAGGAAGGGTTCGGGCGCGGGCTTGCGGACGCCCGTGTCCTCGTACGTAACGACGACGTCGAAGATATTGTGGAGCTGGAGGTAGGCGAGCCGGAGCCAGGCCTGGAGGCGCGGCGCGTCGGAGAGGACGCCCAGTTTGATGCCCCGACGCAACAGCTCCAGCAGCGTGGAGTGGACGTGGGGGTAGAGGGCGAGAGTGCCCTCCCGCGCCCGGCGGTAGGCGACGACGCCGGCGGCGTGGATCCGGGGGTCGAGTTTGCCGTGGGCCTCGATGAGGTAGCGGTCGAAGACGCGCTGGTACTCTATGCCCTCGGCCTCGTACACGTCGTTGATGCCGGCTATTACTTCGTCCACGGTACCGGCCAGGCCGGCGTCGACCATGGCCTCGGCCGCGGCCTCGATGGCCCGCTCCTTCATCTTCATGAAGTCGGTCAGCGTGTTGTCCAGATCGAATATGACGGCGCGTATCATACTTACACCATATATTATATCACTCCGCGGCGACCGTCGGGAGGAGGGCTTCGACGAGCGATTTGATTTTCGTGCCGGTTTCCGCGGCGGCGGCGAGTACGTGGCTGTGGCTCGCGCCGGCTTCGCCGGCGGCGTTCGTGACCGCGCACAGCGCCAGTACCCTAAGGCCGAGCTGCCGGGCGACCAGCACCTCCCCCGGGACCGACATCCCGACGACGTCGCCGCCGAGCGTCGCGAGTGCCCGGACCTCGGCGCCGGTTTCGTACTGGGGTCCCGGGACCGCGGCGTAGACGGCCTCCTTCAATTCCAGGCTTAAGTTCCGGCCGACCTCGGCCGCCCGGGCCCGGAGGCCGGCGTCGTAGGCGTCGGCGGTGGCGACAAAGCGGGGGCCGTACTCCTCGACGTGGGGGCCGGCCAGGGGGGACGCGTTCAGCAAGTTTATATGATCGCGGAGGACGACGACGTCTCCCGCGCCGAATCCTGCGTGCAGGGCGCCGACCGCGCCCGTCAAGATGAGGGTACGGCAGCCGAGCCGGCCGAAGAGGCGGACCGGAAGGGCGAGGACGTCGGGAGGGTGCCCCTCGAACGGGTGGAGGCGGCCTTCGGAGACGACCACGGGAACGTCGCCGTGGCGGCCGAAAACCAGAACGCCTCGGTGCCCCTCGGCCGTGGCCGAGGCGCAATAGGGTAGTTCGTCGAAGCCGACCTCGGCCTCGACGTCGACGCGCGGGCCGGGGATGCCGGAGCCGAGGACGACGGCGACGGCGGGATCGGCGCTTACTTTGCCGCGGAGGTAACGGTAGGCCACGTCGATATCTTTGGGTTTGAGCATAAAGGTCTCCCAGGGTAAGCGGCTATAGCGGTTCCGTATATACTATTATATATGTAAGTATTTTTCAAACGTCTGGATAGGGGGCGGCGAGTACCGACGAGGGGCGGGGAGTATAATACTTTCGGGTTGACAACGGCGGGACGTTCTGTTATTATCCCCACTTCAAACTGGAGGCACGACTTGAGTACGAAAAGACACGCCAAGAAAAGACATCGCCAATCGATAAAACGGCGGGACCGTAACCGGACGGTCCGGGGCGCCACCCGTACGGCCATCAAGAAGGCAGTAGTCGCGGTGGAATCCGGCGAACCGGAAAACGCCCGCGAGGCTTGCCGGCAAGCGCAGGAAGCCATCGACGTCGCGGCCCGCAAGGGCGTCCTGCACAAGCGTACGGCGGCCCGCAAGAAATCGCGACTCGCCCGTCGGTTGAATAAGGCGACGGCGGCCGAACAGGAATAACGGCCGGAAAAGTTTCCGCAAATCAATAAGCCCCCTCCGGGGGCTTTTTTGTTTGAGTGGCGAGGGGATACGGGGCGGATATCGGGGGAGGTTAATCCCGGGTAGCCGCGCCGGCGGCGAAGAGTTCCAGGGCCAGCGCGGGCGCGACACGGCCGGTCTTGACGCCGGTGTCCAGTTCGGCCAGGAGGCGATGGAGTTTGGCCAATCGGTCGTCGTCCAACCTGTCCGCGGATTCCAGATACTCGCCGACGTAAAATGGGGGAACCTTGAGGTGGGAGGCGATTTCGCTCGGCGGGAGGCCGGCCTCACGCAAACAGCGGGCGAGCCAGATGAGACGGATCTGGCGGGCGAAGAGGCCGATCATCGACTCCGGCCTTTCGCCGGACAGGAGGAGACGACGCAGTTCCTCCAGCGCCTGACCAAGCTTCCCCTCGCCGACGTGCTTGACCATATCGTACACGTTGTCGAGGCGGCTGGCCGCGGCGACCTCGGCCGCGGTTTCGGCCGAGACCTCCTCGCCGTCGGCGTACGCGGCCAGTTTCTCCAGCTCGCGGACTATGGTGAAGAGGTCGGGGCCCAGCGCGAAGTCGAGGTGGGCGAGCGCGGCCTCGCTCAACTTGAGTTCCAGGCGGCCGGCCTCGTTTTGGATGCGGGCCCGACGGGCCTGCCCCGTGAGGTGGCCGAACTCGTACGAGGCGCCCAGCTTCTCGAAGAATTTGTACGTCTTCTTGCGCCGGTCCATTTTGCCCGTCGCCCAGAAAACGACAACCGCGCTCGACGACGGCTCGGCGACGTAGGAGTTCAGCGCGGCCAGGTCGGCGTCGCCGTATTTCTCGACGCCGGTGGCGACCAACAGACGGCGTTCGACGAAGAAGGGCGCCGTGTGGGCGCGGTCGCACAACTCCGAGGCCGAGATGTTATCTAAACGCTCGAAGGCCATCTCGTCGGGCGATTCGCCGACGGTGGCGCGACGGAGGGCGGCGAGCGCTCTGAGTTTGCGATATTCGTCCGGCCCCTCGAACAAATACACCGGTTGTAGCCGGCCCGCTTTTATATCGGCGGCCAGGCGTTTGAGTTGCTCTTCGCTCACCGGGAGATTACCAACCCTGGAGGGTGCGGTTGACGATTTTGCGGGCGAGTTCCTCGGCCAGGCGGTCGAGGGCTTCGTCCTCGGTCTCGGCGCGGCCGCCCACGGCGTAGTAAGAAACCGATTCGTAAAGCGACGGTTCCTGCCACAGGACCTGGTTGGTAGTCAGGTCCGTAAAGGTGGCCGAAATGACGACGGCCAGGTTGTACTCCTTTACGACTTCCTGCACGTCGTAACTCAGCGCCTCTTTCTTATAATTGACGATTTCGACCGTGAGTTTGGAATCGGCCACGTTCTCGCCGGCGACGTCCAGGCTGCCATCCGCGACGAATTCGTTGATAACGGCGTCCGTCAGAACGCGCTCGGCGCCGTATTTGAAGGTCCGGGGGTTTTTAAACAGCGGGATGGCTACGGACTTGATATGGCCCGGTAGGTTGGGATTGAAAGTATAGGGGCCGCACGCGAGGGTAGCCGTCAGGATTATTACGAAAGCGAGAGATGCCGACGCGGCTTTTCGCATCTCGTCCCTCCTATCAGTCGAGGAAAAGGTATTTGCGCCATTGGGCGTTGCCGGCCAGGTCGGCGGCGTAGATTTTTTGGAGATAGGGAAGGAAGGCCGGTTCCTTGGGCCGGGTTAGGAGTTTCATCCGGGCCTCTTCGGGGGTGCGGTCGGCCTTGCGGTTGTTGCAGGTTTGGCACGAGGCCACGACGTTTTCCCAGGTGTGCTTGCCGCCGACGGCGATAGGTATTATATGGTCTATGGTGAGGTCCGCCGTGTGCCGGCCGCAATACTGGCAAGCGAACCCGTCGCGGCGTAATACGTTCTTTCGGTTAAATTTAATCCGGCGCCGGGCCGGATTTATGTATTGCATCAGACGTATAACCGAAGGTGCCGGGAACTCCGCGGAGGGCGACCTTAAAACGATCCCGTTTGTTTCTATTGTCTCTACCTTATCGAGATATAGTAACCCGACGGCGCGCCGGAGGCCTACGACCGCCATCGGCTCGTAGCTGGCATTCAAAAGGAGTACGTTGGCGTTGAGATTCGCCATATCGAGTATTAGATGCAGTATAAATCCGCCAGGGTTTAAAATCAAGGTTTTTTTCGATATCCGGCCTTGACGGCGGTTTGGGTCCGCGCGGGTTTGAGAAACGGGTAACGGGTTAACGATAATAGGGCGGTTTATATCGGGTACCCGCGCCGCTCGGTTCCATGCGGGGCCCCCATTATATCGTACGTTATTGGACGCTGAAGCGAATTTTGAATCGCGCCACGCCCCATAATGACTATTACTTACTATTTATTGTTTTATGCGTACATTAATATGGCAATAGACAATATGTGCATAATTAACGTCTCGCGATATCGGGTATTATGTCAGTTCTATATGTCTATCTTGTTTAAGCGGCGGAAAATCCGAATTTCCGGCGTGGGGCCTCGGGGGTGGTACAATATATAGTGTGCGTTTTCTCGTGGCGACCCGGCGAGGGCGTTTTTGGGTTGACTTGGCGCCCCGGTCTGATACAATTTATATGGTGCCGGGGTACCGGCCGGCCCGTACAGGAGGGAGTACGGGATGAAAATAAAAGCCAAATATCCGGGGTCCCCGTATGGGGCCGAAACCGGTTTGGATATAAAAAGAGGTCATCGTTTCGGGGGAAGGGCGGAGACGCCCTGCTCCGGCGGTGGCTTTTTGTATTCTGAACCGGGACTAAACCGGGCCGTGCGCTATTGCGCGAAATGCGGTGTTTGTTATTACCCGTGGTTCGGCCCGCCGATAAGAAAAGAGGCTTTTTTTAGCTTGACAGCTTTCGGATGCATATGTTAGCGTTTGTTTCGTATAGATTCGCAAAAGGAAAATAAAAGGCGTGCGGCCGAATCGATTCGCTGGCCGGGCGTCTGTAAGGTTTTATCGTTCGTGCTTAAGAGGAGGTGAAAGGAGTTTAGCGAACCACCTTATATAACTGCAATAACGTAAGGACAATAGATTCTAAGAGAACGGAGAAAGCAACGGCGCTGTACGCCAACATTCCCTAACCTTTCGAAAGGGGGTGTCCTCTGCACATGCGCGAAAAAATGATAAAGAGTTTCGTCGTAATGACGTTCGCGCTACTCGCCGCAAGCGCGGCTTGGGCCGCGGACACCGGGACGGTATCCGGGTTAGTAACGGACCAGAACGGTGCCCCGGTCAGCGGCGCGCTAGTCGTCGTAAAAGGGACGAACCGTTTCTCGACGACGAACGCCGACGGGTATTACGTCATTTCGCCGGTCCCGGTTGGATCGTTCGAAGTGAAGGCATCCCGGGTCGGATTTAGCGAACAGGTTAAAACGAGCGTCAAGGTCATCGCGGGTTTGCGGACGAACATCTCGTTCCAGCTGCAATCCGAGACGGCCGGCGTAACCTACATTAAATCCGAGGACCCGCTCATCAAGTTCAACCAGACTCACGTCGAGCACGTTATCGGGAGCGACCAAATCGAGACTCAGATCGTCGACGAGTTCGCAGACATGCTGGTCCGGACACCCGGTATTGTCTACGAGAACAGCGACGCTTCCACCCTGAACCTCCACATCCGTGGTGGCCGCGGGACGGAGATCGCCTACATCGTTGACGGCGTTAACATCACCAACCCCATCGTCGGCGGTGCCGGTATGCAGGTACCGGTCGAGGCCATCGAGCAGATGAACGTAATCACCGCTGGATGGGACGCCGAATTCGGTAAAGCGCAATCGGGGATCATTAACATCCAGACCAAAGAGGGACGCGACGAGTATACAGGTAACGTCGGCGCGACGCAGGAGCTTTTTACCGCCGAGCGTAGCTGGGATTCGCACAAGGCCCTCGAAGCTACCGGCCTGGAAGATCCCGCGAGCCCGCTTGTCACTTGGAGAACTGAAACTCGCCAGGCGTACTTCTCGAAGTACCGGGCGTCGTTCGGCGGGCCGGTTTGGCCCGGCGTCGACCAGGTCGGCTACTTCTTCGCGGGCGACTACGCGCGCGACTGGGACGTGTACCCGCTGCCCGACCCGGCGTTGAATTGGAACGCCAACGGCAAGATTTCGCTCCGGCCGACGGGCACCGTACGCTTCGTCTTCAGCGGCGGCCGTCACTGGGAAGAACGCCAGCTCTTCTCGAACGAGTACCAGTACAATCTCGAAGGCTACCCGTATCGCAAAATCGGCAGTAGCCGCCTGAGCGGTAACTTCACCCACAACGTGAACGACCGCTTCTACTACACCGTGACGGGGGCCACGTTCAAGGAGAACCGCTCCCTCATAGACGGCGAGAAGCACTGGCACAACTACGATATCAACCGTTTGAAGACCGACCCGACCGGTTACTTCGTAACCACGGGCGATTACGCGTTGTACGAAACCCGAGACCAGATGTACTACGAGGGCAAGGCCGACCTCCAGTACGAAATCGCCCGGGTGGGCGATAACCGCGCCGTATCGATGAACGTTATTAAGGGCGGCGTCGGTTTCAAAACCCAGGACGTCGATTTCTACCAGATCCAGCCTTATTCGTCCAACGTCTATACGGACATCTTCCACGTTTACCCCTACGAGGCTCACGCGTACGTCCAAGACAAGCTCGAATACTCGGGTATGGTCATCAACCTGGGCGTCCGGATGGACCTCTTCGACCCCAACGCCACGTATCCCGAGGACCCGTACGATTACGTATGGGGCTTCACTCACAGCCCGGTTACCGGCGAAGAGTGGGTCAGGGTAAATTCGGATGGTCAGTATCGGAGTTACGCCGAGATGCCGCGGAAGCAAGCGGAGAAGTCGTATCAGGTAAGCCCGCGCGTCGGCGTCTCGTATCCCATTTCCGATATCGACAAACTCCACTTCTCCTACGGCCACTTCTTCCAGGTTCCGCCGCTAATTTACCTCTATCGGAGTTCGCAGATCGAGTTAACGGGTGCGTATCCGATTATGGGTAACCCGGACTTGAAACCGCAGCGGACGGTGCAGTACGAAATCGGCGTAGAGCACCTGTTCACCGACGACCTCAAAGCCACGGTATCGGCCTACTTCAAGGACATTCGTGACCTTATCGATACCGAGCGCATCAACTACGAACAGGGCTTCAACTACACCAAGATAATCAGCGCCGACTTCGGATCGGTCCGCGGTATGGAGTTGTCCGTGGACAAGCGGATGACGAAAAACTTCTCCGGTAATCTGGGGTATACGTTCTCCGTCGCCAAGGGTTTGGCTTCGTCTTACTATCAGGGTTACAACTACGCCTACCGCGGATGGAACGTCCCCAATAAAGAAAACCTCCTCGACTGGGACCAGACCCACAAGCTGGACCTCACGGTCGAT
Organism: Candidatus Zixiibacteriota bacterium; assembly: GCA_050117845.1. Classification (GTDB taxonomy): domain Bacteria; phylum RBG-13-66-14; class B26-G2; order WVWN01; family WVWN01; genus WVWN01. The sequence continues at coordinate 110,345 of JASFLY010000003.1, read as the reverse complement.
TACCGGACGACGTTGGCCGAGATACACGGCCTGGGCGCCAACACGACGCTCACGTACGGCTCGGGCATGCCTTATTCCCGGCCGCCGGAAGGTGCCGGCCAACCCAAGATCAATTCGGAACGTATGCCGTGGACTATTAACTGGAACCTCAAGGCCGATTACTCGCTTAGCTACTGGGGCCTGAAATACACGGCGTATTGCGAGGTTATCAACCTCCTCAATCACGACAACGTATTCAATTTCGGCGAAGACGAAGGCGATGGCGCCGGGTCGGACTGGCTGCCGTGGTACTACTTCTACGATGACGCGGACGGCCCGTACGACGATATGGAATGTTACGGCGATCCCATGCGCATTCGCGTCGGATTGGATATTGGATTCTAGAGCATATAACGGGGAGCTTCCCAAAGGGAAGCTCCCCTATATCCCGCTCTTCACGGAAAGGAGAGAGGAGAGTTGAGATATATCAGGCGAAAAGGAGCAGTCCCGCGTCTCATGGTCGCGGGGTTGGTGGCGGTCTGCGGAATACTCCTCTTAACCGCGGCCGTTAAAAAGGGCATGCGCTCCGCCGGCTCCGACTCCATGGACGCTCTGGCGTACGATTACCTCGACGTCGGTAACTTCTGGAATAAAATCTGGAACCGGCAATACATCGGGGATAGCCAGAGCGATCCCAAATCGGGCACGTGGCCCGGCGGTTCGGGTGTAACGTATATTTACGCCGGTTACGTTTGGTTCGGTACGCTTATAGGTAGCGACATCCACGTCAGCGGTGACCTCGCGGTCGGCGGTAACAGCGACCCCGAGTGGCACGAGATGGGAGTCTCCGAGACCGAATTGCTGGCGAGTGACCAGCAAAACTGGAACTTAAGGCCGTCGTATTGCATCTCGACGGGCGACCTCGATACCTATGCCATATGTAACGACGATAACGCGGGCGAAAACGGACCCATCCCGGCGACGCTCGAGATGCACGGCATCTGTTGGTCGGCTCCCGGCCACGATGACTGGATAGTCCTCGAATGTTGGCTTACCAATGATAACTCGAGCCCGCTATCGAACGATTGTTACGTCTCGCTGGCGTACGATATCGACATCGGCGGCTCGTTGGACTACATCGACGACCTCGTCGGTTACGACGGTAATTCGAACGCCGATACTTGGAATAACCCGACCTCGGTCGGCGAGGAGTGGACCATCACAGGGCCGGACGGCATTCCCGACGAGAACGACGCCGTAAACTTCTCCTCGACGGTAGCTACCAAACCGTTGGTTAAAGGGGAAGGCGACATCGGCTGGCCCCGCATGTTAACGTACATGTACGACGAGGGCGGCGAGTCCCGCGATACGCCGGGTTACTGCGGCGTCCGCGTCATGGGCTGGATGGACGACGACGACAAGGAAGGCTCGCTCATAGAGATATCGAGCCAGCACTCCTGGGATATCATGAACGACCCGGATACCGACGCCTACAAATACGGATACATGATCGACGTCGGCACGTACGAGGAGATCAATACCGCGTACGACTGGCGTATCGACCCGTGTTTCGGACCCTTCGCCATGGAACCCAACCAGGTAATTCACTGGTGGACCGGCGTCGTAATGGGCGGCGACCTCTTCGACATTCGCGTGAACGCCGACGCCCTCTACGCCGACTTCCTGGGGGCCGACGGTTTACCGGGGACCGACGACGACTGGCAGGTTGTTTCTCCGCCGGTATCGCCCCGCTTGGTGGCCGTCCGCGGTGATAACCAGGTAATCTTGCGTTGGAATCCGGACTATGCGCCCGGCCACAATACCGAGACCGAACCTGATCCCCGTACCAATATCCGGGACTTCGACGGATACCTCGTATGGCGTTCGGACATCGGCTACGACAGTGGTTGGGAAACCATAGCCTGGATAGATAAACTAAGTAAAACCGATCCCACTGAGAACCCCGACGCGGATTACCGCTACTATCCGTGGGGTTGGCGGGTTTCGGGGCAGGCTCACAACCGTTGGAATGAGGCTATTCCGACGGGTCGGTCGAACCGGCCCAACGAACCCAATTTATCCAATACGCCGGCCGTGGCTCTGGAAAATATAAGCGAAGGCAGCTTCCCGAGTAATACACGGCAGGGCGGCACGATACGCCTCCGTAAGGTCGGCGGTTATTACGAACTAGTCGACGGCGTGGACGGCGGCGGCGCGGTTACGGGCGACGTTTCGAACGGTACCCGTTACTACTACGCGGTTGTCGGATACGATTTCGGTAACTTCACGTCGTTCGACTTCCCGGCGTACGGCGGACGTAACGTCAACGCCGTTTCGGTTATCCCCTTGCCGACTTCGCGCAACGTCCTCGACGATATACGCGTCGTACCGAACCCCTACAAGGGTAGCGCGGACTGGGAAGAGTGGACGGGCTCGGGTTCCCGCTTGGGTCGTCTCTACTTCATGAACCTGCCGTCCAAGTGCACTATACGAATCTACACCATCGCGGGCGACCTCGTACGTACGTTGGAACATCACGACATATCGTACGGCGCCGAGGCCTGGGACCTTACCGGGGAAGCCGGCGTCCAGGTGGCCAGCGGTATCTACATCTACCACGTTGACGCGCCCGAGTACGGCGAAAAGATAGGTAAATTCGCCGTCTTGATAGGCCAGAACTAAGGGAGGCGGAGACAACACATGCGTAAAATCATCATTGCGGTATCGGTTCTAGCGATGGTGTGCGCGTCTTTCGCTTTCGCCGTAGGAAAGGAAGGCACGTCGGGCGCCAAGTTCCTCAACGTAGGGGTAGGCGCTCGTGCCGCGGCGATGGCCGACGCGTACGACCCGATCGCGTCAGGGCCGGAAGCGATATTCTGGAATGCCGCCGGCTTGGTGACGGTCGAGAATCAGGGTTTCTCCATAAGCGATAACGAGTGGATCGCCGATACGAGAATGATCGGCGGCGCTTACGCTCGTCGTTTCGGCTTCGGTACGCTCGGCTTCATGGTAACGTCCATGATGTACGGCGATATCGACGAGACGACTACGGAGGAACCCAACGGAACGGGCGAAACGTTCAGCGCCATGGATATGGCCGCGGGAGTCGCGTTCGGCCGTAGGTTGACCGACCGGTTCTCCGTCGGCGGTACCGTTAAGTTAGTGCGTTGTTCGTTCAGCGGCGTGGACGGCGTCGATCCGGCCATGGGCGTCGCGTTCGACGTCGGCACCCAGTACATGACCGGCTTCCGGACGCTCCGTATGGCGATTGCGTTGCAAAACCTCGGTCCCGAAATGCAGTACGGCGGGACGTACGAGGAACTACAGCGTAACCGCGAGGAGTATATCCAGGAAGAGTACGCGACGTTTAGTCTGCCCGTCGTCGTTCGTTTGGGCGTAGCGTATGACCCGATCGAGAACATGACGCTCGCGGTCAACGCTGCTCACCCCAACGACGGTGACGAGACGATAGACGTCGGCGGGGAATGGTGGCCGCTCGAAATGGTCGCCATCCGCGGCGGTTATAAGGTGAACTACGACGAAGCGTCGTACACCGGCGGCGTGGGACTGAAGTTCGGCGGTTTCCGGCCCGATTTCTCTTATACGGGCATGGGGCGCCTCGGCGAATCGCTTAAAGCGACGCTGGGCTACGACTTCTAAAGAGTCCCGCGTAGCGAATAAGTATAATAACCCCGGGCCCTCGCGGCCCGGGGTTTCGCCTTCGCGCGGACGGGTTCACTTCCGGCTTGCAGAGGGCTCGCCGTTGTTATATAATAAGCGCCAATATATGTTCACGGGCAGGTTAAAATATTACGTCGCGTTTTTAGCGACGGCCGCAGCCTTTGCGGCCGGCGCGTTCGCCGCGGAGGCCGAGCCGGCCTTTTATTTCGATTACGCTTTGTTCTACCCCTCGGCTGGAGATATGGTCTGGGTGGAGGCTTATATCGCCGTTCCGCTCGACCACCTTACGCCGAAGATAACGTCCGACGGCGGAGAGGACTACAATTTCAACGTGGGCGTACGGGCGGAGCGGGCCGGGGACGGGGCCGTTGTCGCGAACCGGGTCGTTGCCAAAGCGGCCCGCGTCGCTCCCGGCGAGGGAAGCGCCGGCCGCCTTTCCGTCAGTCGTTTGGGTTTAGCCGTCCCGCCGGGTGATTACGTTCTAAATATCGGCGTCGGCGAGCCGGACGGGGGAGATCCTACCGTCGACGGCGTCGAACTCGCGGTTCCGCCCCGTGGCGGTAGTATTGCCATCTCGGACGTGGAATTGGCCAGCTCCATAGCGCCGGTGGAGGCGGGGACCGAGGGGGAATTCATTAGAAACGGCCTGAGTATTATCCCCAATCCCACAAAACTCGTAAGTGATAGCGACCCGGTGTTACCAATATATTACGAGGTTTACGGCCTTCCTCCCCTCGGCGGCGAAAATGGCGGCTTCGTCCTCCGCTACGACGTATCCCAATTAAACGGCAGGCGTTTCGTACGGGTGGAGCGGGTGCTGGAAGATGCGGAAGGGGACATCGCTCGAGCCGATACGTTGGATTTAGCGGGAGTACCACCGGGCAGTTACGAATTAGTAATTCGTTTGGAGGACCGCGCCGGGACCGAATTGGCCGAGGCCCGGAAGCGGTTCATCGTTTATCATAAATATTCGGAAGAGGAATCGGCCGAAATAAAGGGGAAATTCATACCTTACTCGTTGGAGGAGGAGAAACAAATACGGCGCGAGATTTCGCTCATTGCGAGCGAAGCGGAGATGGCGGCGTTCGACGCCCTCCCGCCGGAAGAAAAACCCATTTTTATCGAAAACTTCTGGCAGCGGCGCGACCCCGATCCGGAGACGCCGACGAATGAATTTAAAAACACTTTCTACGAGCGTTATTACTACGTTCAGCAGCGTTATTCGATTCCCTTCCGGGACGGCGTCGATACCGATATGGGTAGGATTTATTTGATGTACGGCGAACCGGACCAGGTTTTAAGTTCGCCCATGGGATTAAGATCGGAAGTGGACATCGGTTCATCGACGTGGCAGTCCGAACCTTTCGAGGCCTGGGAGTACTTCGAACCGGGCGGGACGAAAAGTCAATATATCCTTTTCGTGTTCCTGGACTTCGACGGCGACGGTGATTACGAGATCGACTCCTCGACCGTCCCCGGCTACGGCCGGCCTATTAACGAGGATTAATCACGCCCGGAGTGGGGCGTCCGATTTCAACGTGGAGGTAGTACGGAATGGCGAGATTCAGACGAAACATGGGCGTAATAGCGGGTCTGGCGGCGACGGTTTTTCTGCTGGCGGCCTGTGGGGACGTCACGTATAAATTGCCGGATGAATTCCTGAGCGACGGCGACCTGCTTGCGGCTTCGATGAAAGAACTCGTGACCGCGACGGGCGAAAACCGGGTACTGGTTCCCGATAACAGCCCCTTCGTATTGGAAAGCCTGGCGGACGAAGGCGAGTACGCTTGGCTCTATGAGAGGTTTGCGGATATTCTATCGGCCGAGCTGTCCAACCGTGGTTTGGACGTCGTTCCGGAGAATTCGGGAGGAGAATCGGTAATCAAGTATCGTCTAATCGAATCGCGGATAGTCAACGCCAAAGCCGATCGGGGCCGCGTAAAACGCATAGGCCGGACTATCGCCCACGTCCGAGTTTACGGAGCCAACGGCGAGATATTTTGGGCCGGGGAATATAAAGGCGAATTCGAAAACGCCGTTCCTAAAAAAGTCGTAAGCAAGTTAACCGACGAACGTATCGAACAAATCGGCCCGCAACGGCCCGAGGGCGGCCAAAACCCCTTCGTCGAACCGCTACTCGTAACCGGAATCACCGGCGCGCTGATTTACCTCTTCGCGCTTTCGGCCTCCGCCGATTAGTCTATGAAACGCCGATTTGTGAAGTACGCGTTCTTTTGCGCCGTGGCGTTGACGTTGCCGGCCGCGTGCGGCAAGGAGAAGTTGGCGGCGGATTTGACCGTCGACCAGCTCCGGGTATCGGGGTTGGCGAAGTTGGATCAGGGTAAAGAACCCGCCGCCCGAGAGTACTTCGAGCACATGATTACGCGCTCGCCGACCGCGGCTCCGGAGGCGTTGTACTACATCGCGTTGTCCTATCACAACCAGGGGTTATATGAAGAGGCGTACGTTCGCTTCGAACAAATAATCGACCGCTATCCGGCTAGCGAATGGTGCGACGACGCGCAGTACATGAAGGGTATGACCAAACTGGCCGCCGTCCTGCCCATAGAGAAGGACCAGACGGCCATAGACGAGGCCCTGGACGAGTTCACGACCCTTATCGAGGAATACGAGAATTCGCCGTTGATACCCAAGGCGCGGGAAGGAATCGCCGAGGCGCGCCGAATACAGGCGGATAAATTCCTGGCGATCGGGAAATTCTATAAGAAGACCGGCGAGTATAGAGCCGCCGTCGTGTATTTCGAAAACCTGGGGGCGGCTTACCCCGAGTACTCCGGGTCCGCCGAGGCCGCGTTCCTCTCGGGGGAGTGTTACGGTGAGTTGGGGGAATTTGACGCCGCCGCCAGCAGTTACCGTAACGTTTTGAGCCGTTATCCGGAAAGCCCCTTTGCGGAGGCCGCGGCGACCCGCCTTTCGGCGTTAGGAGGGTAGGCGGCCCGCCGGGCCGGACAGGTGGAGGAGTACGTCGCCAGATTAGAACGCGATAAAACCGTTGTCGTATTCGGCGGCACTTTCGACCCGCCCCACGTCGGCCACCTGGTGGTGGCCGACGACGTTTATTACCGCCTCCAACCGTCGGCGGTTTTATTCATGCCCGCCGCGACTCCCCCCCACAAGCTGGAAGGAGTGCATACGGCCGCCGAGACGCGCTTGCACATGGTACGGCTGGCCGTCGCCGGCGACCGCCGCTTCGTCGCGTCGGCGTTGGAGGTGGAGCGGGGGGGCGTATCGTATACCGTGGATACCGTGGCCGCGCTTCGGGCAGCGGGTTTCCGGGACGTCACCGTGGCCGTCGGCGCCGACAACCTGGCCGAGGTCACCACGTGGAAAGGCTGGGAGCTCCTGCTCGCCGAAGCCCGGCTCGTCGCCCTCACGCGTCCCGGGTACGATTTGGCGGCCGCGCCGGCCGAACTCGCCGGCAAGTTCGAGCCGCTGGAAGTCACCCCCATCCCCGTATCCTCCACGCTCGTGCGGAATCGCGTTAAGGAGAGGGCACCCTTCCGTTACCTCGTCCCGCGCGCCGTTTTCGATTTCATACTCTCTTCGCGCCTTTACCGATGACGTTCCCCGACGACTTCAACGCCGTCGTCGCGGCCTTAGGCGCCGCGGCCGACGAGGATTCCGCTCTGCGGGAAATGATGTCCGAACGTCGCTACGACCATTCCCGGGGAGCCGCGGAGCTCGCCGAAACGCTGGCCCGACAATACGGCCACCCGGCCCCGGCGCTGGTCCGGCGAGCAGCGCTCCTGCACGACGTAGGCCGGGTCCTAACGCCCCGGGCGATGAAGGGGATATCCGATTGGCGGGGTTGGCCTCCCGACGACGTCGAAAAAGCCGTCGGTCCGGGCCTCCTCCACGGGCCGGCAGGGGCGGCCGTGGCTTCGGCGTTGGGCCTGCCGGCCGAAGGGGCGGCGGCGATTCGCTACCACGTAACGGGAAGGCCCGAACCGACGCTCGCCGACCGTATAATAATGGCCGCCGACGCCGCCGAGGAGTCGAGATCTTACGCATGGGCGCCGCCGGCGCGGGAGGCCCTGGCCGAGTCGCTCGACCTCGCGGTGGCCTTCTGGTTGATAGTCAAGGCCGGCGCCGTCCGGGCCGCCGGTCGTGTCCCGCACTCTCGTTCCGCCGAAACCTTGGCGACCCTCGACGGCGCGGTCGTGCGCCGGGCGCGGCGACTCGCCGAACCCTTCCTTTAAATTCGCTTATTATTTGCCGCGACGCAGGAGGCGAACCAGGTCCTCCCGCGGGACGACCTTCGTTGCCCACGCCGTACCGACGTAAAGTACGGCGAGGATCGGCATCTCGCCGAAGAGAGGTAAATGGCGGGTGAAGTACATCGCCCCGGCCATAACCGCCGTCGGGATGAAAACGGGCGCGACGTTGCGCAGGAAACACAGGGGACCGGCGAATACGCGTACCAGCGTCAGTCGCGCGACGCTCTGGGACGCTTCCGCGGCGAGGAAGGCCAACGCGGCCCCGGCCGCCCCCATCAGCGGTACCAGGACGAGGTTCGCCGCCACGTTGATGGCGGCGCCCCCCGCCGCCACCGCGGTGTTGGCGCGTTCCCGCCGTAGCGCGTTGAGGGCAACGGCCGTTGGGTAGGACGCGAACACGAAGGGAAGCGTTAGGGCGAGAAGGGATAGCAACTTCGCCGACTCGGCGTAGCCCGGACCGTATACGAGCGATACGACGGCGTCCGCGCGGAAGAAGAGGTACAAAGCTGCCGGAAGGGAAATTAGGGCGAGGTAACGGACCGCCCGTACGGCGGGCCGACCGGGACTGCCGTCGTCGGCCGCGGCGAGGCGGGAGAGGTACGGGTACAGGGCCTGCGTCAGAGCCGAAGGTATAAAACACAGGAAAGTAACTAGTTTGGCCGCGGCGGCGTATTCACCCGTCGCGTGGTCGCCCCGGAAGAAGGACAACAGCGAGTAGTGGAGCTGCATGTAAATGGTGATGAATACGCCGTTCAAGCCGAAGGGCAGACTGCGCCACAGTATTTGCTTGAAGTCGGGGAGGGAGGGCCGGACGAAGCGCAGGCCGAGGCGACGTACCCAGATGAACGCGAACGCCGCGACGAGCACTTCCACCGCCAGGAATCCCCACAGCACTCCGCGCGCCCCGAAGCCCGCGAGCGCCGCGCCGATGCCGGCGGCCGCGTTGAGCGTGACCCGCATTACGCCCAGGATAAGGACGTAGCGCATCCGCTCGTGGGCGTAGAAGAAGGCGACGACGACGGTCTCGACGCCGGATACCAGGCTCGTCGTTAGGGCCGCGGCCAGGACCAGTTCCTGGACCATCGACGGCTTGCCGCTAACGCCGATGGTTACGGCCGTCGTCGCGGTTATGAGGACGCCCGTCACCAGTTTGGTAATGACCGCCACCGTGAAGTACAGCGGCCCGTCGGCCTTGTTCACGGCGACCTGTCGGATTATCAGGTCGTTCAGGCCCAGGTGGACGGCGACGGAGAAGAGGGTGGCGTACGACAGGGCGAAGGCGTATCGGCCCAGTTCGTCGGCGCCCAACACGCGGGCGATGACGAAAAAAATCGCCATGTTGAGGAGGATGCGGTACGCGTTGGTGGCCAGCAGGTAACCGGCGTTGGCCATCACCCGGCGCGCGCCGGCCCCTTTTTCATCGGGAAATCCCACGCTACCCCTAGTAAAGCGCCACCCGACCGGGTGGCGTTCGTCGTTTGCGTAAAAGCTTTACCCTTTGGCGGTAACTGTCTGGTCGCTAACGAATATCGCGGGAGTTAGGTAAGAGCCGGCGCTGCGCCGCGGGTCGCTCGCGACCGCCCGCAGGCGTTCGCCCAGCATCTGGAATACGTTTCCCGCGAAGAGGCAGTCCTTGACGCGGCCCACTATCTCGCCGTTCTCTATTTTCAGGCCGTACGTTATGGTGGCGCTGAGTTCGCCGCCGCGGATATTGCCCATCGAACTTCCGGCGGTGCCTCGGACGAGGACGCCGCGCGCCGTATCGGCGATTAGCTCCGCGGCCGGCGTTTCGCCCGCTTCCACGATGACGTTCGACGTTCCGGGCCGCGGGGGAGACCCTACCCCCCGGCGCGCGTGGCCGGTCGGGGCTGTGTCCAGGCGTTCCGCCGTGGCGAGATCCGTTAGGAATGACTTCAGGACGCCCCGTTCGATTACGGGCGTCCGGCGGGTCGGCGTGCCCTCGCCGTCGAAGGAGCCGCTCATCCACCCGAACGTATTCGTGGCGTCGTCGACGAGCGAGAACGCGGGGGCGGCTACCTGTTCGCCCAATCGGCCGGCCAGGGCCGACGATCGGTCTGCGACGTACGCGCCGTTGATGCACGTAACCACCGGGAGCAGGAGGGACGGTACCTGGGCGGGGTCGACGATGAGGTCCATCTTCCCGGTTTCCAATTCGACAATGCGATCGGTCCATTGCAGGGCGTCGAGCAGGCGTTCCACGACGGCGATTTCGTCGAAGTCGCGCGCGAAGGACATGTCGTAATCGTAGTGGTAGAAGATGTCGCCCTCGGTCGTCCGATTGACTACGACCGCGAACGAATAGGCGGTCGATTCTTCGGTGCGGTCGAGGCCCGCGGAGTTGACGAGCCGCGTCCGGCCGATGGAGCGTTCAATCTCCACCGTTACGACGTATCGCTCGTCGGCGGCCTTTACCATGGCGTCGGCCCGCTCGCCCAGTTCGACCATGAACTCCGGTTTGAGCGCCGCCACGTCGGCGTCGAAAGGCGCTACGTCGGCGTAGTCCGCCCCGCCGTCGGGGAGTTCGTACTCGGCCCGTCGGCCGTGTTTGGCCGTCGCGACGGCGGCGTCGACCACGGCCGTCGGTTGCGTGAGGTCGGTGGTTCCCCCGTAGCCGACCCGGCCGTCCACGAAAGCCCGCACGGCGACGCCGCGGCTGTTCGCTATCCCCGCCTCGTGGAGTTCCCCGGCTTTGAACAGTACCGTAGTAGTCTCGCCCTCGCTGAAATACGCTTCCGCCCTGTCCGCCCTGCGGCCGGCATCTTCCAATATCTTCTCAACGACCACGGTTACCGGCCTCCTATCTGTACGTTTTGGATGAGCATGTGCGGGCCGCCGTTGGCGACCGGCAGGGGCGACTGGCCCCATTTCCCGCAGCCGGCCACGCCCTCCTCCGGCATCTCGAAGTCGTTGCCGACGGCGCTGATGTTCTCGAGCGTTTTGAAGAGGTTGCCTTGCAGTTTGAGGTCGCGGAGGTGCGTCGTTAGTTTCCCGTTTTCTATGAGGTACCCGTCCTCGGCGGTGAAGCTGAACGTTTCGCCGCCGGTGCCGCCCTTGGCCCGACGGGCGTAGATACCGCGGGGCACGCCGGCCAGCATTTCCTCGAAGCTAATCTCGCCGGGCTCGATGTAGGTAGCCGTCATCCGTACCAGCGGGGCGAAGTGGTAGTTGAGGGCCCGGGCGTTGCCGGTCGGGTCCATCCCCATCCGCGTGGCGGTTTCCCGGTCGTGAAGCAGGCCGGTCAGGATGCCCTCCTTGATCAGGTATTTCTTGCGGCCCCGGACCCCCTCGTCGTCGAAGGGGACGTAGCCGTTGTGCTCTTCAACCAGGCCGTCGTCCGCCAGGGAAAGGATGTCCGAACCGAAGCGGCGTCCTATCGTCATTATCTCCCGTAGGTTGTCGTCCCGGGCGACGTCGTCGGCCTCGGCCGTGTGGCCGAACGCCTCGTGCGCGAATATCCCAGTCAACAGCGGGTCCGTAATGACCGTGTAAGTCCCGGCGGTAACGGGCTCCGCGTCGAGCAGGGACGCGGCGTGAACGGCGAGCTCCTCCACCTCGGCCTCCCGGCCCAACAGGTGGTCGAAACCCACGATGCCGCCGATGCTGCGGATGGCCATCTGGACCACGCCGCCCTCGCTCGCGAGCGGCCGGAGCGAAAGGTTGCATCGAGGTTTCGTAATGGAGACGGCCGTGCCCTCGGAGTTCACGAAGAGGCGGTAGTCGGTGGAATCGAGGTAGACGCTTTCGGTGGAGGGGATGCGGTCGTGGCCCAGTAGGATATCGTTGTACTTGCTAACGACGGCCACCTTTTCGTCAAGGTCCAGCTCGTGGGCGGGGCGCGGGACTTCCAGTACGACGTCCTCGTCCACGATTTCCACCGGGTCGAAGCCCCGGAATTCGCCGGCCTTGAGGCGGGCGATACCGACGGCCTTGTCCAGATACTCGGCCGCCCGGTCCAGGTCCTCAAAGGACGCGACGCCGAAGGAGCCGTTTACGAGGACCCGAACGAAACCGCCGCGCGCCGAGTTAACGACGACGTCTTTCAGGCCGTCGCCGTCGAAGCTGAGACGCGTCGACCTCGTTTCCTGATACCGGAATTCGGCGTAGTCGGCCGGAGCGCCCGATAGTATTTTTCGCAGGTAAGTTTTCACGCGCCGTTAACTCCCCTCCTCAGCGGGGGCGTCTTCTTCATCTTCTTCCCCCGGGTCGTATTCCCATCGGTGGGCCGCGGTGAAGTCTCGCAGGTTTTTACTGTACATTCCGTTTTCCGGATCCGATTTCACCGCTTTGTTGTATTCGGCGTACGCCTCTTCGAGTTTCCCCTGGGCCTCGAGCGCGACCGCGAGGTTGTTGTGGAGACGCGCGTCGTCCGGACTCTCGGCGAGGGCCTGGCGCAGGCGGTACTCCGCCTCGCGCCATAGACCCACCTCCTGGGCCCGGATGGCGAAACGGTTGTAATCCTTCGTGGTAACGGTGCCGGGGGGCGTACAGGCCCCGGCCGCGATAGCGATAAAAACGGCCAACGCCGCGTATCTTATGCGCATATTAACCACATCCCGTATTTTTTATAATACTATTTCGCTCGGCCGACCGCAATTGTTACATTTACCGTCGTCCAGGCCGACGACGCGGCCGCGGTACCCCTGGCGATCGACGATGAGGTTGCCGCATTGCGGGCAAAACGTGTCAGTACCGCCGATGCCGGCGATGTTACCGACGAAGACGTAGTAGAGTTCGCGGTCGGCGATTTCTTTGGCGCGCAGGATATGGTGGGGGGGAGTCGCCGGCGCGTCCATTTTATAGTGGGGGAAGTACCGGGAGAAATGCACCGGCGTATCGCGGCCCAGGTTTTCGACGACCCACCCTACCAGGGCCTCGACGTCTTCCTCACGGTCGTTGAGGTCGGTAATGAGGAGATTCGTTATTTCGAGGTGGAGTTCTTTCTTGAATATCTCGCAGGTACGAAGCACCGGCTCGAGTTCGCCGCCGCAGTAGTCCCGGTAGAAATCTTCGGACATGGCTTTCACGTCGACGTTGGCGGCGTCGAGGAAGGACGCCGCCTCCCGCGCCGGTGCCTCTTCGAGATAACCGTTCGTAACGGCGACGTTGTACAGGCCCGCCGCGTTCGCCGCCCGGGAGGCGTCCCGGACGTACTCGAACCATACCAACGGTTCAGTGTACGTATACGCGACGCCGGGCGAACCCTGCCCGGCGGCCAATTGAGCCAGAGCCTGGGGGGAGAGATACCGGGTGGGAATTTCTTCCTGCGATATCTGGTAGTTCTGGCAGCCACGGCAGAGGAGGTTGCAGCCGTTGGGGCCGGTGGAAAGGACGTCGTCTCCCGGATGGAAGTGGTAAAGCGGCTTCTTCTCGATGGGGTCTAAGGCCGCCGATGCCACTTCGCCGTACGCTTCGGCGTACAGGGTGCCGTTCCGATTCCTCCGCAGATGGCAACTGCCCCGCGCGCCGTCGGGGATGGAGCAGCGGCGGGGGCAGAGTTCGCAGGCCGCGCGGCCTTCGTCGCCGCTTCGCCAGTACGACGCCTCCACCGCTTGCCGGTCCGAACTCACTTGAAGATCTCTTCGACGTAAGGTTCGGCCCAACCTTTGCGTTGCGGGTCCAGCATGTTATCGAACGCCCGTTCGGCCTCCTTTTCGGCGTAATCCATCTCTTCGTTCATATCGCCCTCGCCGGTCCCGCCGGCGGCTTCGATGAATTGCGAGTACGTATTGTAAATGGAGGTCCACAACAGGAAAGCGACGAAGTTATTCCCGCGGTTGGCGAAATCGGGCGCGTATTGCTGGGAGGTGGAAATCTTCGAGTTGGACGCGAGGGCTTTGATGGCGAAGAGGGCGACGTCGTCCGACGGGTCGTCGACGGCGATGGCGAGCGCTTCGATTTCGTCGCCGTTCAGGCCCTCGTCTACCGCCTTATGCCAGAGTTCCTCTGCCGCGCGGGCCCGTTTGGCCTCGTCCTTGCTGTCCAGATTTTTAGTCCAATCTTTGGCGCCGGCCGCGTTAACGGCGACGAGGAACGCCAGTGCGAATGCGGCTGTGATTTGCTTCCTCATTATGGAACTCCTTAACAACGTTCGCGGCCTTGGCCTGCTTCCGGCCGGCCGCTCTTACAAGATGTATCTTGCGACGTCTTCGTCGCGGGCGAGGGAGGCCAGCTTCTCCTCGACGTATTTTTCGTCTATCGTAATCTTGGCGCTTTTACGTTCCGGCGCGTCGAACGATATATCCTCGAGCAGCGTCTCCATTACCGTATGAAGCCGCCGCGCGCCGATGTTCTCCAACTTCTCGTTGAGCGTTTGCGAAAGTTCCGCGATTTTTTTAATCGCGCTATCCTCGAAGTGGAGGTCCAGGCCTTCGGTGGACATCAGGGCCCGATACTGTTTTATGAGCGCCGTTTTGGGTTGCGTTAGGATCTTATAAAAGTCGTCGGCCGTCAGGCTCTTGAGTTCCACGCGAATCGGGAAGCGGCCCTGGAGTTCGGGTATGAGCTCCGACGGCTTCGCGATGTGGAAAGCTCCCGCCGCGATGAACAGCACGTGATCCGTCCGGACCATGCCGTATTTGGTGTTTACCGACGACCCTTCGACGATGGGCAGGAGGTCCCGTTGCACGCCCTCCCGGGAAACGTCCGGCCCCACCGCCGATTTCGGCCCCACTATTTTATCGAGTTCGTCCAGGAACACGATGCCGGACTGCTCCATCCTGTCCAGGCCCATGTTGACCGCCTTGTCCATGTCGACCAGCTTGGCGGCCTCCTCGTCGGTCAATAGGTCGAGGGCTTCGGCCGCCGTAACCTTCCGGGTGGCGGTTTTCTTGGGCATGAACTGATTGAAGAGTTCACCCAGGTTCATGTCCATTTCCTCGAAGCCCTGGCCGGTGAAGACCTCAACGGTGGAGGATATCTTGGCCTCGACGTCGATTTCGACGATGCGGTCGTTCAGTTCTCCCCGCCGCAGTTTTTCCCGCATGACGGCCCGGGCGCGTTCGTACTTGCGGCGTTCCTCTTCGTTCTTCTTTTCCAGTTCGGCCGAGGGGCCGGCGGGGATGGCGGTCGTGCTTGCCGCCGCTTCGGCCTTGGGGCTTTCCGGGGCGCTCGTTTTCATCGGCGCGGGCGGCGGCGGGGGCAGGAGGACGTCCAACAGACGCTCCTCGGCCTGGGCGGCGGCTTTCTCTTCCACCTCGGCCATTAGTTCCTCGCGGACCGCGGCGACGGCCACGTCGGCGAGGTCGCGGATGATCGCGTCCACGTCCCGGCCGACGTACCCGACCTCCGTGAATTTCGACGCCTCGACCTTGACGAAGGGCGCGTTGGCCAGACGGGCCAGGCGGCGGGCGATTTCGGTTTTACCGACGCCCGTTCGGCCTATCATAATGATGTTCTTGGGGGCGATGTCCTCGGCGATTTCGGGGGACAACTGGCGCCGGCGCCAGCGGTTCCGGAGGGCTATCGCGACCGCTTTCTTGGCCGCGTCCTGGCCGACGACGTATTCATTCAACTCGTCGACGATTTGCCGAGGCGTCAGTTCTTTTACGGTTTCGTCTTTCGAGGTCATATCCTACTCACAGAATTAGGTTTAGGCCCAGGGTAAAAGCGCGGCCGGGGGCGACGATGCCGCCGGGAACGTAATAAATCTCGTCCGTTAAGTTCTCCGCCGCGGCCGTGACGGAAATGCCGGGATGCATTCGAATGACGACGTTAGCGCCGGGCACCCAGGCCGGGGCGAGGGGCTCCGAGGCCGTGGGCCGGGCGTATCTCTCGCCGACGTAACGGACGCCCGCGGAAGCGCGATGGCCGCCGCCGATATTGACCGTAAAGCCCGCCTCGCCGCCGTAAGTCGCCATATACGGGAAATGGTGGGCGGGATTATCGCGTAGGTCCGCGTCCTTGTAGTCGAACCCGCCGTAATGCTCGAAACGGGAGACCGTCAGACGGTAGAACATGTCGGCGCCGCGCAGAATAACCTTGCCGGGGTCGAAGTATTGCGCGCCCGCGAAATAGGCGTCCGCGACCGCGTACGAACGGCGGAAGCGCTGTTCGTAGACCGCGCCGGTGATGTGGCCGAAGTCGCGGAAGTGGTAATTCACGCCGGTGCGGACGCTGAAGTATTCGTCCTCGGCCGGCCGGAACGCCGTGGGAACGGTGTAGTCCGTTCGCATGTAGAGTTCCCGGAAATCCGGGAGCTGGAGGCCGGGGCGGTAGTTTACGAAGTAGCCCCAGGTCGGCGTCAAGCGGAGGAGGAGTCGGCCCCGCGGGTAGAAGCGGAAATGGGGCGTATCGTCGCGAAGGAGGTACCCGCCGAAACCGCCCGAGAGGTAAAGACGGTTCGCGATGGGGATATCGTTTTCGAGCGTCAGGCGGCCGAATAGGAAGCCCTGTTCCTCGCCGTCTATCTCGTAGTTCTCCTGACTGAGGGAGAAGAGGCCCCGGGCGAGGTTGTCGCCCACCCAGAAGAAGTCGTAACTCGAGTCGGCGGTTATAACCTGGTCGACGGCCCGGGTGTCCGAGAAGTCCCCTTCCGAGAAAGTCGCGGAAACCTTCGTCGCGATTTTGGCTTTGCCCCACAGATTGCTACGGAATCCTGCCGAGACTTCGCCGCTTCGGGCGGAATTGTCGCCCGCTTCACCCACGAGTTCCGAATCATCCCGGCGGAGTTTCTCGCCGGAACCCTCGTAATTGCCGGCGAAGCCCACCGTCGTCCCGGCCTGGTCGGAGAAGGCGACCTCGGCGTCGGCGCGGGTGGACGAGTTGTTGTACCAGCCGTCGCCGCTGCGGTCGCGGCGCTCGCGGAACGAGACCGCGGCGTCGAGGAATTTTATTTCCCAACCCTGGAAGGCGGCGACGTCCAGTCGTCCGGCGGAACCGCCGCCGGCGTCGATTTCGGTGAAGAAGCGGGAATCGTTATCGTCGCCCTTATTGCCGAGGGCGGAGAGGTCTTCGGCCGAAGCGGCCGGCAAGGCCCCGCCGTCGAACAACTCCGGGATCTCGTCCCAGAAAGCCTCTGCGCGGGCGCCGACGTAATCGTCGAACGTGGGAGTGACGAAGCTGGCCGCGCTCTCTTCCCAGGCCGCTTTCAGATCCGCGTCGTCGAAATCGAACGGCGACGCGGCGGGGGCCGGCGCGGCGTAAGCCGCGAGGATTATTAACGCCATGTAAAACGGCCGCGTCATCGACTCAGTTCCGCCCGTGCTTTGCGAACCCAATCCGGGAAGTCCCGGTAATTCGCGAGTACCTTTTTAAAACATTCGCGGCCCGCGGCCTCGTCGCCGTAGTCCCGTTGGGCCACGCCGAGGTAATAATACGCTTGTACCGCAACCGCCCGGTTCCCGCCGGCCGCTGCTGCGCTGAGATGTGCGGCCGCTTCCTCGCCGACACCCAGGTCGAGGAGGTTGAGGCCCAGATAAAGCTCCGCCCGGGCGTGGTATTCCGATTCGGGCCAGTCGCGCACCAGCTTGCCGAGCGCCCCGTTTGATTCCTTGTAGAGTTTGACGGCGCGCAGGTTTTCGCCGATTTTAAACTGGGCTTTCGCCGAGCCGCGTTCGCCCGTGGCGCGGTCCACGACCATGCGGTAGGTCTCGATAGCGGCGCTCTTGTCGCCCGCGCGTTCGTAGATATCCGCCGCTTCGTATAGCGCCGCCGCCGCCGTTTCCTCGTCGGGAGCCGCTTCCGCCGCGGCGAAGTATTGCGCTATCGCCTTCGACACCTCGCCCCGGGCCAGGTAAACCTCCGCCAGTTTCATGCGCGAGGTCACCTGCGCCTCGGCGTCCGCCTGGACTTCGAGAACGGCGGCGAGGTATTTTTCGGCCTGGTCGAAATCCCGTCGGTGATAATAATACTCGCCCAAAAGGATGAGGAGCTCGCCGTTGAGGCGGCTCTGCGGATACATGGCGATGTAGGATTTGGCTAGTTCAATTTGCGACGTATATTTTCCCTGTTTAAAGTTGCAAAGCTCTATCTCGTACCGGGCCTCGTCGGCACGGGGGGAGGAGGGAAATTTCTCGACCAGTCCCCCGTACGTGTCTTTCGCCCGTTCGTAATCACGCGAATTGAGATAACATTCCCCGAGCATGAACGTGGCGTCGTCGGCAAGGTAGGCGTCGGGGTAGCGGTCGAGGAGCGCCGTAAGTGTGGCGGCGGCATCGCCGAAGTCGTGTTCGCCGAATTGCCCCTTGGCCAGGTCGTAGAGGCCGCGGGGGGCGTACGCGCTCTCCGGGAAGTTCCGGGCGAGCGCCCAGAACGCCGTGCCGGCGCCGCCGAAGTTCTTGTCCTCCAGGAAACTCACGGCGTAGAGATAGGCCGCGTCGTCCGCGAGGTCCCGTTCCGGAAAGCGGCCCGAGAGCGCCGCCAACGTGTCGCGGCCGTTCCCGGCCTGGCCGGCGGCGAGGTACAGTTTGCCCAGGCGGAAGAGCGCGTTGTCGGCCAGCGCGTGCTCGGGATAACGGTCTACGAACGCGGCCAACATATCCCTGGCCTCCGGCGTGTTGCCGGCGCGGGTCGCCGCTTCCGCGGCCCAGTAACGGGCGTACGGCGTGAGGGCCGGGTCCGCGTTGTCCCCGGCGAGTGCCACGAAGGTGTCGCGGGCCAAAGAGAAGTCCCCGGCGACGAAGTGGCACCACCCCAGCCAGTACCGGGCCTCGTACGCCAGGGAGTCGTCGGCGCGGGCCAGATCGCCGAAGAAGGCGGCGGCGCCGTTCACGTCGCCGCTTTCCAGGGCCAACCTGCCTACCCACATCTTGGCCGAGGGCGTGTACTCGCTTCCGGGATGGCGGCGCACGAGTTCCAGGAACTCCTCCCGGGCGTCTTCCCGGTGGCCGTTCTCGAGCAGCGCGAACGCCAGAACGTACCGGGCTTCCGCTTCCGTCGGCGGATCGGCCGGGGCGTCGTCGGCCGAGAGTATTTCCCGCAGGACATTCGCGCCCCGGGCCCCATCACCGCCCGCCACGTACGCCACCGCCCGGGAGAGGTTGGGCCGGTTCCTATCGTATTCGGGGGCCTGGGCCAGGGCGGCCTCGAACGCGGCGGAAGCCCCGGCGGCGTCGCCGGCGGCGAGCAGGCTTTCCCCGTACGCGGCATTCACGCCGGCGCCGTCTACGTTTTCGGACAGGGCCGCGGCCTCGAAGTGCCGCGCACTTTCGGCGGGTTCGCCTTCCAGGTAGTACAGGAGGGCCAACCGAAAGTGGACGGTCCCGGCGGTGGCTGCGTGGGGGAATTTGCCGAGCGATTCCTCGTAGGTTTCAACCGCCAGGCCGGTATCGCCGACGGCGAAGTACGTTTCCCCCAACTCGAGGTAAGCCCGCACCAGGTCGTCGCCGTCCGTCGCCGCGGCCAGGGCGCGACGGTACGTCGTTATCGATTCGTCCTGGAGGCCCAGGGCCCCGTAGCACGCGGCTTTGTTTATGAGCGCCCGGGCGACGAAGGGCGATGTGGGGTAGTTGTTGACGACTCGCCGGTATTCCGCGACGGCCTCGTTGTAGCTTCCCATCTCTTGCAGGGAACGGCCCAGATAAAACTGGGCCTCGTCGGCCCATTCGCCGGCCGGATTTTGGTTCAGGTAGTCGTCGAAGTCACGGTAGGCCGCTTTATACAAGCCGCGGTTGAACATCTTCCGGCCCAGCGCGAAGGCTTCCTCTTCGGTCACGGCGGCCGCGCTCCCGGCGAGCAAGGCCGGGATTAACAACGCGAAAAGCAGGCGCGCGCACGCGCGCCGCCGCAAACTATTGTCCGAATAAAGAAGCGTGTCAATACCCCCACGCGCGGTTGGAGTTTATTGTATGACGTTGTTTTCGTCCAATTCGATGCGTTTGACTTCGGGCTGTTCTTCGGCCAGGGCGTACGCCAGGATAATAATCCGGTCGCCCGCCTCGCCCAACCGCGCCGCGGCGCCGTTTAGAATGACCTCTCTCGAGCCGCGGGGCATCGGTATGGTATAGGTCTCGAAACGGTGGCCGGTGTTAATATTGAAAACGTGAACCATCTCGCCGGGGAGGAGCCCCGCCGCTTCCATCAATTCCTCGTCCAGGCCGATGCTTCCCTCGTAGCCCAGTTGGGTTTCGGTTATCGCGGCCCGGTGGATTTTCCCTATGAGAAAGCGCCTCAACATTGCGTTGCACCAATCCTTAAATCGTCTTCGCCGAATACCGTGTTGTCTATGAGCCTGGTTTCGTTGATAAAAACGGCGAGCGCGGCGACCGTTCCCGGGTCGGCCTTCGGGGCCGGCGTGAGTTCCTCCGGGTGCACTATCTCTACATAATCGACACGTGCGGCCGGCTCGCGTTTAATAATCTCCGTCATTTCCCGAACGATTTTCGCGGCGTCGCACTCCCCCCGGCCGAAAAGCTCCTGGCCCCGGGCGAGGGCCCGAACGAGGCAGGTGGCCTGGCGCCGCTCCTCGGGGGAAAGGTACTTGTTGCGGGAGGACATGGCGAGGCCGTCGGCCTCCCTGATTATCGGCAGAACCCGTATCTCGAGGCCGAAGCTCAGGTCCTCCGCCAGCCGCTTTATTACCTGGGCCTGCTGGTAATCCTTGCGGCCGAAGTAGGCCACCGCGGGCCGGCAGAGGTTGAATAGCTTGGCCACGACCGTCGCGACGCCCCGGAAGTGGCCGGGCCGTCGACCGCCGCACAGGCCGGTGGATATGCGGAGGACGTCGACGTACGTGGCGTAACCCTCGGGGTACATCTCCGCCTCGTCGGGGATGAATATGTAATCCACGCCCGCGGCGGCGGCCAACCGCTTATCGTTCTCCTCGTCGCGGGGATAGCGGGCCAGGTCCTCGCCGGGCCCGAATTGCGTCGGGTTGACGAAGAGGCTTACGACGACGCGGTCGCACTCGGCCCGCGCCCGCCGCATCAGCGAGAGGTGGCCCTCGTGGAAGTACCCCATCGTGGGGACGAGGCCGAGCGTTAAGTTTTCACGGCGAATACTTTCCGCCGTCGATTGCATTTCACGAGCTGAGACTACGACTTCCACCGTTTTAACCCTCGTCCGGCCGGTCGAGTTCGGATATTTCGGCCCAGGCGTCCTCGGCCATTTCCACCGATTCCTCGTCGGCGGGGTATTCCCCGTTCCGGACCAACTCCCCGTACTGCACAACGGCTTCCCGCATAGCCTCGTTAACGTCCGCGAGTTTACGGACGAACTTGGGGATATATCCCCGGTAGAACCCGACCAGATCGTGGAGGACCAGTATCTGGCCGTCGCATTCCGCCCCGGATCCGATGCCGATGGTGGGCACGTACAGCTTGCGCGATATAAGGCCGGCCAGTTGGCGCGGGACCATCTCGAGGACGATGGAGAAGCACCCGGCCTCCTGCAGGAGCAATGCCTGCTCGACCATGACACGGGCCCGGGCGGCCGTTTTTCCCTGGACGATATGTCGGCCGAAATAATGGAAACTCTGGGGCGTGTACCCCAAATGGCCCATCACTGGGACGCCGCTGCCGACGATTTTTTTTATGCGGCGCACGGTGTCGGGCGTCGCCCCTTCCAGCTTGACGGCCTCGGCCCCGCCCTCTTTGATAAGCCGGCCGGCGTTGTGGAGGGTTTCCTCGTCGCTTTCCTGAAAGGACATAAACGGCATATCGGCCACGAGCATCGCCCGCTCCGTCGCCCGTTTGACCATGGCGACGTGGTAGACCATTTCGTCGACCGTGACGGCCAGCGTGTTCTCGCGGCCCTGGACAACCATTCCCACCGTATCGCCGACGAGGATAAGGTCTACGCCGGCCTCGTCCACGACGGCGCCGGTGGGGTAGTCGTACGCCGTGAGGCATACCACGGGTTTCCCATCGCGCTTGAGTTTGATAATATCGGCGGCGGTAGTTTTATTCATATTTAGTATTTCTTTTCGAAAAGCGTCAACTCGTACGGCGCGAGTCCAGCCAGCAGGCTGTTGATGGATACGCCGTAGCCGGGGAGGATGATGTCTCCGGTCAAGTCGGCGAGGGGCTTGAGGAAGAAAGGCCGGCGCGCCAGGGCCTCGTGCGGGATTTTGAGGTCCGCTTCGTCGAGGATAAGGTCGCCGAAAAGCAGGATATCGACGTCTATCACGTGGGGGTCGCCCTCTTTTCCTCTGTCGCGGCCCAGCTTATTTTCGATATCGAGACAGGTCGTGAGCAGCTCCCGTGGCGTGAGCCAGATCTCGATGGCCAGTACGCGGTTGAGGAAGTCGGGCTGCCCCTCGCACGGTTCGGCCGCCGGGGATTCGTACGTGGGCGACGACCGGTCGAGGTAAATCCCGGAGGCGCTTGCTACGGCGGACTCGGCCGCGTCGATATTCGCGAGACGGTCCCCCTCGTTCGAACCGAGGGCCAGGAAAGCATTTATTTTATCGCGCATCATAATTGTATTTTATGATACATTATAGCATTCGTCAATTTGAGCGTCAATTAAAACGGCCCCGGCCCGTTCGCCCCCTAAAAGCTTTACCGGGACTACTTTTTTACGGTAGTACGTCGCAGGCCGACGCCGTTTTACATTCCGATTCCACGAGGGTAATTTATGGTCGAAAAAAAGGTGCCCGCCCCCGAGCGCCGCATCTCCGTCGGCACCGTGGCCGTGGGCGAGGACGGGAAAAAACGCGTAATGGAAGCCCTGACGCGGGGCCGGATTTCGGGCGGCAAATACGTCCAGGAATTCGAGGACGCCTTCGCGGCGTACCACGGCCTGCAGTACGGCATCGCGGTCTCGACCGGGACCGACGCCGACGCCGTCGCCGTCGCGACGCTGCTCGAGACCGGGGCCCGGCGGGGCGACGAGGTAGTGGTCCCCGCCCTCACGTTTATCTCGGTCGCGAACGCCGTCCTGCACGCCGGCCTGACGCCCCGTTTCGCGGACGTGGACCCGGATAGTTATAATCTCGACCCCGCCGCCGTCGAGGCCGCCATAACGCCGAAGACGCGCGCGATTATGGCCGTGCACAACTTCGGCCGGCCGGCGCCGCTGGACGAGCTTATGGACGTCGCGCGGCGCCATAATCTGACGCTCATCGAGGACGCCGCCGAGGCCCACGGCGCCCGCTACAAAGGCCGCCTCGTCGGGACCTTCGGTGCCATGGCCACCTATTCGTTCTACGTGGCCCATATCCTGACGACGGGCGAGGGCGGCATGGTCATAACCGACGACGCCGACCTGGCCCGCCTCTGCCGGAGTATCCGCGCCCACGGCCGCGCCTGCGATTGCAAGGTCTGCGTCCTCAACGTCGACTCCAGTTATTGCCCCCTCCGCTACAAATACGGTGACAACACCGATATTCGCTTCCACTTCGAACGCGTCGGTTTCTCCAGCAAGATGAACGAGCTGGAGGCGGCGCTGGGCGTCGAGCAGGTCGCGTTGATGGACGACATCGTCGGGGCCCGGCGCGCCCGCCTGGAATATTACAACGAGCGGCTGGTCCGGTACGAGGAATACCTGAAGCTATTCCGTCCCGCCGAGGGCGAGGAGATAAGCCCCCTCTGCTATCCCATCGTCGTCCGGGAAGGGGCGCCCTTCCAGCGCTTCGAGTTGACCAAGTATCTCGAGCAGCACGGCGTCGAGACCAGGCCGGCCTTCGGGGCCATCCCCACCCAACAGCCGGCGTACGAATGGATGGGGCACCGCGAGGGAGATTTCCCGGGGGCCGAGTACGTCGGCTCGCGCGGTTTCTACATCGGTTGTCACCAGAACATAACGGACGACGACGCCGATTACGTCGTCGGCCTCTTCGACGAGTTTATCGCCGGCCGCTGAGCGGCCGCCGGGCGAACGGTGATAATGGCGCCTCGCATCCTCGTAGTTATTCCGACGTATAACGAGCACGATAACGTCCCCGCCTTGTGTCGGGTCCTGTTGGAGAGGCCGGAGCGGCCTGACGTCCTCGTGGTGGACGATAACTCGCCGGACGGCACGGCCGCGGCGGCCGAGGCCGTGGCGGCGGAGTTCCCCGGCCGCATGGACGTGCTGTGCCGGGAGGGCAAGGGCGGCCGGGGGGGAGCGGTGCTGGCCGGCTTCGCACGCGGCCTTCCGGGGGATTACGACCTCTTCTTCGAGATGGACGCCGACTTCTCGCACCGGCCGGAGGAGCTGCCGCTATTCCTCGATGCGGTGGCGGCGGCGGACGTCGTCGTCGGGTCGCGCTACCTGCCGGATTCCCGCATAGAGAATTGGCCCGGGACCCGGCGCTTTTTTAGCAAACTGGCCAACCTCTACGCCCGCTTTTTCCTGCGCATTCCCATCTCGGACTACACCAACGGATACCGCTGCTACCGACGGTCGGCGGTGGAGGCGCTCGACCCCTCGTTGATCGACGCGTCCGGGTACATCGTCCTGAGCGAGATAGCCTACCAACTTTACCTCCGGGGCTGCCGCTTCGCCGACGTGCCGACCGTTTTCGTTAACCGGCGGCGAGGCCAATCCAACCTTTCCCGCACGGAGATATTGACCGCGTTCCTGGGCGTATTGCGTCTGCGGCGGAAGAAAAAAACGCTGGCGGGTCGGCCTAACCCCCCCCAATAGAACTCGTATTATCGAGTGCTGGTACCCGTTGGCCCGACGGGCGATAATCCCCGTCCCGCGAACGGTAGGTCCGGCGTCGACTACAGTGCGGAGGGCGACCCCGCAGCGCGCGAGGAGGCGCCCGGAGCCCGCGGCGGCCGACGCGGAGCGGCGTCCACAGCGGCAAAGAAAGGGCTTACCGGCCCGTGCGGGCTACGGATTGACCTTGACCGGCCGGCGGTTTTTCGGTAAAATACGCGGGTTAACTCCATGTTTAAGAAGAAGGACAAGAATAAATCGGCCCGCGCCAAGAGCGGCCGGATGAACGTGATGATCGTTCCGCACGGCGGCGGCCGGAGCCGGAACCTCCTCGTCCACGTCATCGTGCTCGTGTTTTTGGTATCGGGGACGCTTGCCGTTCTCGTGGCGGCGGGTTTGATGGTTTCCGATTACTGGAAAAACGTTATAAAACTTTCCCAGCTCGGCGCGTACGAGAAGCGGGAGCGCGAGGAGAGTTACAAGCTCGACGTGATGGAAAAGGGTCTCGACGAACTCGACGTCAAGGTCGAGGAGGTCGGCGGCCAATACGAACTCCTGGAGCGCGAACATCGCCTCCACGAGGTCCGGGACCCCGAAGACCTGCTGGTATACGAGGAACTGGATAACGCGGGGACGCTCGACGGCGTCGCCGAACGCGTCGCCCGGCTCGAGGAGAACCTGGGTAAGGTCAGCACGCGTTTCGACGAGGACCCGGGCCTGCTCGAGGTCGTGCCGTCCATTATGCCCTGCCAGGGCTGGCTATACCGGGACTTCGGCAACACCGTGTCGCCGTTCACCGGAAGGGTGGAGATGCACGCGGGCCTAGACGTCGCGGCGCCGCGCGGCACTCCCGTCGTCGCGACGGCGGCGGGCGTCGTAACGGCGGCGGGCCTGGAGGAGCATTACGGCCTGACGGTCCAGATAGACCACGGCAGCGGCTACGTTACCCGCTATGCCCATAATATGCGGAACGCCGTACGCGTCGGATCCGAGGTGAAACGGGGTCAGGTCATCGGGTACGTGGGGAGCACCGGCCGCTCGAGTTGCACCCACGTCCATTACGAGGTTATCAAGGACGGCATCCCCGTTAATCCGCGCTACTTCATCCTGCGCGAACCGGAGTCCATACGACGGCCGAAACCGGCCGGTAGCCCGGCGTAACAATCTTACAAGTAAAAAAGCCGGCCCCGCGGGTCGGCTTTTTGTTTTCGCGTGCTTTACCGCCGTCCTATTTGCCTTCGCCGGCCGCCGTCTCGGGACCCTGGGCGAAAGCTTCCACGGTATCCTCGAACATCGTAAGCTTCGTCAGTTTGCGTTGGGCCTCTTCCGCCTCCGGGGAATCCGGGTAAGCCTCGACGACGTGACGGTAGGCTTCTACGGCTCCCTCAACGTCGTCGAGTAGATGGTCGGCGTCGCCCAGGTAGAGGTAGCATTTAACCGCTTCCGGGGAATCGGGGTATTTCTCTATGACCTCGTTGAAGGCCGGAATCGCGCCCTCCGCGTTGGGGGCCATTAGGTCGATGAAACCCCGTTGCAGGAGTGCGCCGGGGACGAGGCCGGTTCCGTTCTCCGCGTCGCCCGCGATGACCTTATCGAAGCGGGACCGGGCTTTCTCCGGCCGGCCCGTCTCGACGTACATCGTCCCTATCTCGTACGCGAGTTTCAGGTCGTCCGGGTTGGCCTCCTCGCGGGCCAGGAGCTGCACCAACGTCTCGACTTTCCCGGCCACAATGTCGTCCACCAGTTTCGCGAATTCCTCGGCCGGGACCGCGCCCACGACCCGGGTAACCTCCTCGCCGGTGGGCGTATAGAAGATGGTAGTGGGGAAGGCGTTTACGTTGTACGCGACCGGCGTCTCCTCGTCCACGTCGGAATCGATGTGGACCGCTATGAAGTCGGCGGCCAGTTTTTCCTCGACCGTGGCGTCGTCCAGGACGTCGTCCTCGAACCGCTCCGACATCTTACTCCAGTCGGCGCTATAATATACGAGGAGGTGCTTCTTCTCCGATGTCGCCTTCTCTTTACCCTCTTCCATGGAACTCAGCCATTTGACGGTGGGTTGGTCGGTCGTACCGCAGCCCCAGAACAAAAGGGCGGTAGCGACGAGTATGGCTGATATAATTACGGATATCTTTTTCATATTATCACTCCTTATTTCGGAAGAGTAAACATAGTATAACGCCGATGGCCCCAATGCCGATAAGAACCGCGGCCACGTAAAAGTACGCGGTCGCGACGTTGACGTGGTATTTGTTATAATAACCCCGGGCGAACCAGAGAATGGCGACGCCGGTAGCGACGGAGGCCGTGCTGAAGCCGAGACGCTGGAGTAACGCGCCCTGGGTCAGGATGCGTTCGAACGCGGGGTTTCGCACCCGCGCCGCGCGGCGTTCTACGCCCCGGCGTTCCTTAATGGTACTATTAAAAATCCAGAGGATCGCCAGCAGGCCGCCGACGATGGCGATACCGTAGGTGAAGTAGTCCAGCACGTCGAATAACGCTTCCATACGCCGTAATTATCGGCCGCCCCGGCGCGAAAGTCAAGGTTAAAGCGAAGGATTTCACGTTTGGATGAGCTAACCTTATCGGTTTTACTCCCCGAATTAAATTCGGCCCTGGCCGGCTCGGCTGTGGTAGGCGTTTTCCGTTTGCCGGAGGCGCCGGTCGCGTTGGCCCTTACGGCCGCGGACGGCAACCGCCGTACGTTGACGCTCGCCCCGGGCGACGGCGGGGCCGCGTTTTTCGCCGAGGAGATACGGAGCGGCAGGCGGGGGCGCGTCCGGTCGTCTTTGGAGGACGCCCGGATAGTCGAATTCCGCCAGTGGTACGACGACCGCATATTGATAATCGACGTCGCGGGGCAGGGGGGGCCGGGGGGGGCGCGCCGGGTAGTGGCGGAGTTCTTCGGCCGGGCCGGCGGCGTCTTCGTTTTGGAGGGCGACGCCGTGGCCGAATGCCTGGCCGGCCGGAAACTCCCCGTGGGGGAACCGTACCCCTGGCCCGGCGACCGGGGCCGCAAGGCCGCGGCCGACGCGGCGGCCGAGGGCCCGGGGCCGTACCTGGTCGAAGAAGGCGCCGCGGCTCTCTCCCGCGGCGTGGCTTATATGTCTCCCCTCGTAGCGCGGTGGATAGTCGCCGGCGGGACGGAAGAGCACGCGGCCGAGCGTTTCGGAGCCTTCGCCCGTGTAGCCGCCGGGGAGACGGCCCCCGCGGCCGTGCTTGTGGACGGTACGTGGCGGCCGTACGCGGGGCCGTTGTTCGACGCCGACGCCGCCGAGGTGCGGCGTTTCGACGGCGTCAACGAGGCCGTGGCGTACGCTTACGCCGAGAACGAGACGGCCTCGCGTTTCGACGACGAACGGCGGGCGGCGGAGCGGCGCCTCGCGACCCGGGTGAAGCGGCTCGAGCGCCAGCGCCGCGAGCTGGAGCGGCGCCGCGACGAGTACGGCCAATATGAGGATTACAGGAGGATGGGGGAGGCGTTGAAGTACAACCTGGCCTCGCTTCGCCGCGGCATGCCCTCCGTGACCTTGCCGGATCCGTACGGCGGCGGCGACCTTGAAATAGAGTTGCAAGCCGACCTGTCGCCGGCGGAGAATATGGAACGGCTCTTCAAAAAGTACCGGCGGGCCAAACGGGGCGTGGAGGCCGTGGCCGAACGGCTCGCGGCGCTCGACGGCGAACTGGCCGAAGCCCGGGCGGAACTCGCGGAACTGCGGGAGGCGACGTCGCTCGAGGAACTAGAGCCCTGGCGGGAGGACGATGGGCCGGCCGCGAAGTCGGCGGGCAAGGTTCAATCGGGTCCCGGTCGGCGTTTCCTGTCGTCCGACGGCTTACTCGTCATCGTAGGCCGGAGCGCCGCCGAGAACGACGAGATTACCTTCAAGGTCGCCCGGCCCCACGACCTGTGGCTCCACGCGGAGCAGGCCCGGGGTTCGCACGTCGTGATACGTCGGGACGACAAGAATAAGCCGGTGCCGCGCCGCACGGTGGAAGAGGCGGCGGCGCTGGCGGCCTTCTACTCCGGCGATAAGCACTCGGGCCTGGTCCCGGTCATCGTCGTCGAGCGGCGCCACGTCCGCCGGGCCAAGGGGCCCGCGGGGCGCGTTCTCCCGCGCGGCGGCGAGGTCGTCTTCGTTGAGCCGGGCGTAAAACTAAAACCCGCGGCGGGCCGCGGGTCCTGATTCACTCCTTAACTGCCCCTTTACATGCGGGACGGCGCGCTCACGCCCAACAGGCCGAGCGCGTTTTTCATGGTCCGGCCCACCGCCCGGGCGAGGAAGAGCCGGGCGCGGGCCTGGCCCGCCGTGTCGGCCTGGAGGATGCGGTGGTGGTGATAATAATTATGGAAGAGGGAGGCCAGCCGGCCGGCGTACGCCGTCAGGCGGTGGGGCTCGCGGCGGGCGGCCGCGGCTTCGACGAAGCCGGGGAACTCCCAGATGGTCCGGGCGAGAAGGCGTTCCTCGGGGAGGGGTAGTTCGGCGGCGTCGAAGTCTTGGGGGGAGGCGTTCGCCATGTCTTCGCCCGCTTCCCGCCGGACGCTCTCGACGCGGGCGTGGCAGTACTGGGCGTAGTACACCGGGTTATCCGGCGTCTGGCTGCGCGCGAGCTCGAGGTCGAAGTCGAGGTGGGCCGGGGGGGTCCGCATTAAAAAGAAGAAGCGCGCGGCGTCGGTGCCTATCTGCTCCAGGACCTCGCGCATCGTGACCAGGGCGCCGGCCCGTTTCGACATCTTGACCTTCTCGCCGCCCTCCAGCATATTCACCTGCTGGCAGATGACGACCTCCAGCCAGTCGGCCGGCAGGCCCAGCAGTTCCACCATGGCGTGGAGTTTCTTCACGTGGCCGTGGTGGTCGGGGCCCAGGACGTCGATGACCCTCGTGAAGCCTCGTTCGTGTTTGTCCAGGTGGTAGGCGACGTCGGCCATGAAGTAGGTGGGCCTGCCGTCGGCCCGGACGATTACGCGGTCCTCGTCGTCGCCCGCGGCCGTCGTCCGCAGCCACGTGGCGCCGTCCTTCTCGTAGGTCGCGGCCCGTTCGGCCAACAGCTTCCGGGCCCGGGCCACGGCGTCGGGATAGAGCGACGATTCGGGAAACCACTCGTCGAATTCGACGCCGAAACTCCCCAGGTCGGCGCGCTGGCCGGCCACGACGGCCTCGGCGGCGGCGGCGGCGATGCGGCCGTCGTCGTCGCCCGGCGAGACGGCCCCGGCTTCGGATAGCTGCCGGGCCAGGTCGACGACGTACTCGCCACGGTAGCCGCCCTCCGGCAGTTCCGCCGCTTCGCCTCTCAGTTCCAGCATCCGCGCCCGGACCGATTGGGCCAGCAGGTCCATCTGCGTCCCCACGTCGCAGACGTAGAACTCCCGGGCGGCGGCGTGGCCGGTGAACTCGAGGAGGCGGGCGAGGGCGTCGCCGTAGGCGGCGGCGCGGGCGTTCACGGCGTTGAGCGGGCCGGTGGGGTTGGCGGAGACGAACTCGACCTGCACCCGGGCGCCCCGGCCCACGTCGCTCCGGCCGTAGTCGTCGCCTTCCGAGAGGGCCCGGGAGGCTGCGGCGAAAATCGCCTCGTCGGCCAGGCGTACGTTGACGAATCCGGGCCCCGCGACCTCGACCGCGGCGGCGTCCGGCGCGGCCTTGAGGGCTTCGGCGATGGCGCCGGCCAGGTCGCGCGGCTTGACGCCGAGTTTCTTGCCGAAGACGAGCGCGGCGTTGGTCGAAAGGTCGCCGTGGTCGGCGTCGGGGGGGACCGTGAACTCGGCCTCGCCCGGCGCCATATCGGCGCTCGCCTCCGCGAGCGCCTGTTCGAGGAGTGTTTGCAGGTCGGCGGTCATTATTTTTTTCCGGGGGGTTGGGGAGGGGCGAAGGGGACGCGGGCCGCGTCGCCCCAGAGGCGCTCGAGCTCGTAATGGTTCCGCGCTTCCGGGTCGAAGATGTGGACGACGACGTTATTGAGGTCCACAAGTATCCACCGGGCCATGTCGAGGCCCTCGGTGTGATGGACGGCGAAGTCGTGCTCGTCGGCAGCGTCCTTCAGGCGGCCGGCGATACCGCGGAGGTGCCGCTTGGTGTCGCCGGTGCATATTACGAAGTACTCGGCCAGCGAAGGGAACTCCCGGACGTCGAGAACGACGATGTCCCGCGCCTTGAGGTCGTCCGCTTCGGCGGCGGCGAGCAGGGCTTTATCTTTCGCGTTCAGCTTCTCGCCGCGGAAGGTCGTGCCCTCGGGGAGGGTTTTGTCCGGCCGGGCCACCTAGGAACTCCGCCCCGGGTATTGTTTCAGGCCCTCGGCCAGGCAAGTCATCGCCCGGCCCAGGTCGCCTTCGTTGAGGACGTACGCGATACGCGCCTCCCGCAGGCCTGCGCCCGGCGTGGCGTAGAAGCCGTTCGCCGGCGCGAGCATGGTGGTCGCGCCCTCGTGCTCGAAGTCCGTGAGCATCCAGGACACGAATTTCTCGGCGTCGTCCACCGGGAACTCGGGAGCCATGTAGAAAGCGCCCGACGGTTTGTAGGCCAGAACGCCCGGCATGTCGGCCACCGCGCCGTATACGACGTCTCGGCGCCGGGCGAATTCCGCGATCATCGGTTCGACGTATTCCGACGGCGCGAGCCGTAGGGCCGCGGTCGCCGCGAACTCCTCCACCACCGGCGGGGAGAGGCGGGCCTGGCCGAGCTTGAGCGCCGCGGCCATGAATTCGGCGTTGCGCGAAACCAGGCAGCCGATGCGCGCGCCGCAGGCGCTGAAGCGCTTCGACAGACTATCGGTAACGACGACGCGGGATGCCACGTCGGGGTAGGAGAGCATCGACGTGTGGGTCAGGCCGTCGTAAACGAATTCGCGGTACACCTCGTCCGAGATAATGAAGAGGTTGTGCCGTTTCGCCAGCTCGGCGACGGCGCGGAGTTCGTCGTCGCCGTAAACGGTCCCGGTGGGGTTGTTGGGGTTGCAGAGGGCGATGGCCCGGGTCTTGGGGCCGATGGCGGCCTCGATCGCGTCCGGCGCGGGGAGGTGGTAGCCGCTGCCGGGCTCGGTCGCGAGCGGCTTGAACTTAACGCCCACGACGTCCGCGAAGCCGTTGTAGTTGGTGTAAAAGGGCTCGAAGACGATTACCTCTTCGCCCGCGGCGGCGACGCAGAAGAACGCGAAGAGCAGGGCTTCGGAGCCGCCGGTCGTCACCATGATATTCTCGACGGCGAGGTCGAGGCCGAAGCGGCCGTAGTATTCCCGGTAGGCCTCCCGGAGCGGCGGTTCCCCTTCGGAGCGGCCGTACGCGATTACCTTTTCCGGGAATTCCCCCAGCGCGCGGAGGAATGCCTCGGGCGACGGGATGTCGGGCTGGCCGATGTTGAGGTGATACACGTGAACGCCCCGCTTTTTGGCGCCGTCGGCGAGCGGTATTAACTTGCGGATGGGCGAGGCCGGCAGGGCGGCCGCCCGGGCGGAGAGCTGGGGTCCGTCGTTTCCCATATCGCACCTCGGTGGAAAGAGCCGAAAAGAGCTTCGTTGTGGAGAATATAACCGATAACGGCGTTTCGGTCAAGCGGAACCGGCGTTCCCCTTATAGTTGTGTTCGCTTGACCGGAAAGGGCCTCATTGTTATAATGAAAAACGACATAACTTCGTTTCACCGGCGCAACGGCGTTTCCAAACGAGGCGGCCTTGACTTATGGCGGTAATCGGCAACGTACGAGACCTGACGTTAGTGGACCTGTTTCAGATAGTCCAACTGGGCCGGCGGACCTGCATCCTGACGGTGGACGACGAATTCGGCGTTTGGTATCGCACCTACTTCGACGACGGCTTCGTAATTTACGCCGATTCCAGCAAGAAATACGCGCCCCTCGGCGAGGATCTCGTGAACGCCGGCGTCATCAAGCGCGAGCAATTGACGCGGGCCCTGCGCGAATACGAGGACTCCGGCGCCGAGAAGCCCCGCTTCGGCACTTTCCTCCTGCACCGGGGGACGATAGGCCGGGAGACGCTGGTCGACTTCATCCAACGTAAAATTAAAATAAAACTCTTCGACATGTTCCTGATCGAGGACGGGACGTTCACCTACGAGCTTACGCCCTACCGCCTCGACGAGGACATAACGGTCTCCATCTCGGTTACGGAACTCGTGATGGAATCGACGAAGAGGATGGACGACTACAAGCGTATCAGCCGGAGGATCCCGTCGGTGGATCTCGTTATCCACAAAGAGACGAGGCCGCTGGCGGAGCTGTTGCGCGGCGACTACGAATTCTCCTCCATGGAGCGGGAGATTCTCCACCTGGCCGAACAGGGGTTGACCATCCGGGATATGGCCCGGCGGCTGAACATCGACGACCAGTTGTACCTATTGAAAATCGTGAACGGCTTTATGAACCTGGGCCTGGTGCATTTGGGAATGCCGCAGGCCGCGGTCGAACAATAAGCTAATCCTACGCCGACGCCGGGCGCCCGTCAGGGCGTCCTTTTTATTACGGCGTCGGGCGAGCCGTAGTCGACTACGCGGGATTGCCGGGGGTGGCGGGCCGACCGGAAATCGGGGAGGCCGCGCGGCCATCCGTCGCGCCGCACGACGAGCGAGTGGGCCGGCGTTTCGTAGATGACGTACTTCTTTCCCAGGGCCCGATAGAAGGATTTCAACTGGTGGCGGGTAACCGCGTTCACGAATATGGCGACGCGGAACCCGTTCGTCTCCATTATATAATCGAGGTACCAGAGGTCCCGTTCCGACTGGTAGGCGGGGCTGACGTAGAAGTTCCGCGGCCGGTTGCTGTACGCCTGGATCGGGTAGTTGCTGAAATTGCCGTCGTTTTGTTCCATATATATTATCTCGTCCGGCCCGAGTTCCCCCGAGCGCCAGAGGTCCCGGAGCTTGAGGGCCAGCTCCGCGTCCACGGTCATGCAGGAGTAACATGGCCCCGGGAAGCCGTAACCGTAGTCCTTGATGGCCGAGTCGAAATAAACGGTGTAAGCGCCGGCGGCCGCCAATAATACGATCAGGACGATTTTTAACGCGAGGCCCCGCGCCCGGCGCCACGCCTCCGTGACGGTAAGGCCGGCGAAGGGGAACAAGAACATCAGTATGATGGAGAAGTGCCGCTCCGGCCCCAGGCCCAGGCCGACTACCGCGAATACGGTCGATACGCCGACCAGCAGGGCGGCGAGGCCGCCCCATATCAGGAGCCGGCTTTCGTTGCGTATGCCGCGCAGCCAAACGAGGAAGAAGCCGGCGGCGCCCAGGAGGCCGAACACCCGGCCGTCCCGCCAGACGCGCGTCAGGCCGTAGGCGACCCGCTCGTACCACAACGCCCCGGGCAGTACGAGTTCGCTGTCGCCCTTGACGCCGGCGAGGTCGTGACGAACGCCCACGTGCGCGGCGAGCATGGCCTTGTGGCCCAGTACAACGGCCACGGCCGCCAAAGGCGCCGCCCAGAGCAGCCACCCGCCGGCGCTCCGCGGCCGCGCTCGGAACAGCCGGTAGGCCGAGTAGAGGATGAGCAGGGCCGCGCTCTCGTAGCGCGTCAGGGCGGCGGCGCCGAAGCAGAGGCCGGCCACCCACTCGCCGCGTCCTTCCCGCGCCGCCCGGGCCGCGGCGTATATGCCGGCGGCGTTCCAGAAGAAGAATATGCTTTCCGCCATCCCCTCCGAGATGGTCAGGCAATGGTGCACGGGCGAAAAGATAAAGAGGACGGCCGCCAGCGCCCCGGCCGCCGGCCCCGCGAGTTCGCGCCCCAGGAGGTAAAGGAGGACCGTCGTGCCGGCGGCGAACGCGACGTTCAGCGCCGTCCCTGTCCAATAAACGTCGGGATATATTTTAAGGAGGCCCGCCCAGAGCCATATCTGCATGGGCAGGAATTGGTAGGTTTTAAAAACGCCGAAGTCGCCGTACGCCAGGTTGAAGGCCTCTATGCCGCGGGCCGGCCCGTCGGCGATATAGGTCAACCTTAGGTAGTGGGGCATGTACCGGTGGAGGGAATAGATGGATACGAGGATTTTAAGGGCGAAGAATCCCCACGGCGCGAGCCGACCCAACCACTCCGTTTTCTTCCGGGAATGCACCGCTTCCCTCTCGGTGTGCGTAACTACGATCCCTTCCTACTTGTGCCGTGCCCGCCGCCGTTCCCGGCGGGGGCGCGCTATTCGTATACCGTGACTTCGTCCGGGCAAATACGGGACGCGAAGTCGGGTATCTTTTCCCACCTCTCGCGTAGGACCACTATGGTCTGCGTCGGGTTGTCGTATATGACGGCGTCCGGGAGGATTTCGTCGTAGTGCCGGCGCAGAAGCTCCCGGTTCGTATCGCTACAAACGATCGCGATACGCATGTCGTTCTCGCGCAGGAGCGGTACGAGGTAATCGAGCTCCGGCGTCAGCTCGGATTCCGTCTCCCGTAGGAAGTGCAGGGGGTGGTCGCTGAAGGCCCGCAACGGGTATTCCTCGAAACGCCACGAGCCGGTCGAACCCGGTTCGCCGATTTCTATCAGCACGACTTCCTGGGGGCCGAGCCGGCCGCCGCGCCAGAGTTCCCGGAGCCGAAGGGCCGTCTCGGTGGCGAAGGCGGGTCGGGTGTTGCAGGGGCCGGGGAAGCCGTATCCGGGCTTGATTATCACGTAATCCCATCGCGCCGTGACGTAGAGCGACGTGATTAGGATCGCGCCCACGACGACGGCCTTGACGGCCTTCGCGGGCGGTTTTACGAACTGGACGAGTTCCACCACGGCCAGGCCGGCGAACGGGAAGATGAGCATGAGCGGCGTGGCGAAGTAGCGCTCCGGGCAGAAGCCCAGGCCGACTATGACGGCGATAGCCGTGAGGGCGGTGAAGATAAGCGCCCACGCCAGCCAGATCATGAAGCGGTCGGCGCGCAGCCACTTTTTTCGGAAGACGAGAATCGCACCGGCGAAGGCCAGTACGGCCGTGGCGCGGCCGTCGAAGAGGAAACGGTATACGCCGTAACCCAGGCGCCGGTACCACGTCGGGTTGGAAAGGACCGCCGAGGTGTCGGCGCGGACGCCGGCGAGCGCCGGCCACAAACCCGCGTGGCTGGGCTGGAGGCCCTTGTGGGCCACGAAGACGCCCGCGACGGCGAGCGGGATAAAGTAGAGGACCCAGGCCAGGACCGTCCGGGGCCGGTGGCGGAAGAGGCGATAGGCCGAGTACAGGATGAGGAAGGCCGTACCCTCATAGCGGCTGAGCGCCGCGGCGGCGAAGCAGAAGGCCGCGCCCGCCGCGCCCCGCAGGCCGGCCTCCGCCCGGGCCGCGAAGAACACGCCCGCCACGAGCCAGAAGTAAAAGACCGGCTCCGCCATGCCCATCGTGACCGTCAGGTTGTGGTGAACGGGAGAGAAGGTGAACGCGATTACCGCCACCGCTCCCGCCAACGGCCCGGCCAGGCGCCGCCCCAGGAGGTAAAGGAAGAGGGCGATGCCGCAGCCGGCGACGATGTTCATCGCCGTCCCGGTGAAGTAAATGTCCGGCCAAATCTTCAACAGGCCCGACCATATCCAAAGAGGCAGCGGCGGGAACTGGTGCCGGGGGAAGAGGTCGAACCCGGCGTAGGCGAGAGTGTACGCCTCGATGCCGCGGCCGGGGCCGTCGGCGATGTACATTATCCGTTTAAAGTGCCGGACGTAATATACGAGGAAGCCCAGCGATACGGCCAGCTTGAAGGCGAACGCTCCGGCCGGCGCCAGGCGCCCGGCCCATAAGCGTATGCGGTCGTTACGTTCGCGTTTGTTATCGTCCATAACTTCGGCGGTAATGAGCGGTAAAAGGGTTGGGTATTCGGCCGGCCCGGGGGACTTGGAGGCCGGAGTTAGGCGAGGATATTAACACGGCCCGCCGTTCGCTTCAAGCCGTCTTTTAGGCGTTAATCACTGAATAAACCGCAACATCGTTCGCAGCCGGGAAAGGTTCCTCTTCGGCCCAGCTCGCGGCGGAAGCGGCGGAAAGTCGGGCCGTTCCATATTTCGTTTATCGGCTTTTCGCGTACGTTTCCCACCGCCAGGCCGAGGCAGGGCGTGACGGTGCCGTCGGGCAGTACGTCCACGCGGAGCCAGCGGGAGAAACAGGACCGGCGGAACGCGTGCCGCGGGTCCTCGTAGAAGGGGCCCAGTTCGTCCGGCCCCAGCGCCGGATAGAAGTTAACGGGGAAGGGCCAGCTCTTTCTCGCGACGGCCTCGACCGCGCCCCGGAGCCGACCCACGTCCACCGGCGGGATTTCCGGCGAGACGAAGCCTTCCAGGTACGTCGTGTCCTGGCCGAAGATTTCGGTGAAGAGTTTTCGTTGGGCCCGGGCGGTCTCGGCCTCGGTGAACCAGAGATGCTGGAACGTGAACTCGTCGAGCGGGAGGTCGGTGAAGAGCGCGGGTATGTCGGCCAACGCGTCGACGTTGGCGTTCGTGACGGTGCAGGTGAGTTTGACGTAGGGCCGGCCGGCGCCGGCCCGGCCCCGGGCGGCCAGCAGGGCGTCGATGCCTTCCTTCGTTTTTACGAAGGTGCCGGG
This sequence comes from Candidatus Zixiibacteriota bacterium, assembly GCA_050117845.1. Lineage (GTDB taxonomy): Bacteria > RBG-13-66-14 > B26-G2 > WVWN01 > WVWN01 > WVWN01. The sequence continues at coordinate 73,409 of JASFLY010000003.1, read as the reverse complement.
GACGCGGCGCTGTTGGTCGTGGACGGCGGGCGGACCGTCCACGGAGACCATGATGCTGTCGAGGCCGGCCTCGATCAGCTCTTCGGCGTCGCGGGCGAGGAAGGTCCCGTTGGTGTTGACGCCGCAGCGTAGGCCCCGGTTTTTGACGTGCCGGATGAAGTCGAGCGTGTCGCGGCGGACGAAGGGCTCGCCGCCGGTGATGCCGATGCGGGGTCGCCAGCGCCGCGCCAGGTCGTCCACCACGCCGGTCAACTCGGACAAATTCAGCTCGTTTTCCGACAGGAGGTAGCCGTCGCCCTCGAGTTCGCGGGACTGCTCGACCCAACACATATCGCACCGGAGGTTGCAGCGCCGGGTGACCCAGAAGCTGACGGCGTACGGCGAGAGGGCCCGGCCGCGGCCTAGGGGCCGCTCCAGTTTTAGGGCGACGCGGCTTCGTTTGGCCGCCTCCCGGAGGACTTCGCCCGGCGAGCGCCGGGCGACTTTTTTTACATAATGTAGGATGTCGGACACGCCATCGTATATTAGCACGAGGGGCCGCACGGGTCAATCCGTGCCGATAATCACAAAAAGCTTGACTTCGGCCTGGAGCTGTGTTATCGAGTGATTAAAATCTAGTGAGGTGTTACGTTTGCTGACGGATTACGCGTTCGTCGCGTTCTTTATAGGGTTCGGCCTGTTCTTTGTCGCCGCCGCGCTGATTGGGGCTTGGTTCATTCGCCCCCAGCGGCCGAGCCGCATGAAGCGCGATATTTACGAGTGCGGCGAAACGACCCGGGGTACCGCCTGGGTCCAGTATAACGTTCGCTTTTATCTGATCGCCCTGGCGTTCGTGGTCTTCGACGTCGAGGCGGCTTTTCTTTTGCCCTGGGCGGTAGCGGCGAAGAAGTTGGGCCTGTACGCCTTCGTCGAGATGATGGTATTCATCGGGATACTGCTTATCGCGCTCGCCTACGCCTGGCGGAAAGGGGCCCTGAAGTGGGCGTAATCGCGAAGCTCCCCGTCTACTGGGAGAAGCTGCCGGGCGGCAGCTTGTTGACGATGAGTACCGAGAAGGTTCTCAACTGGTCGCGGGCGTCGAGCGTGTGGTACATGATCTTCGGCCTGGCCTGTTGCGCCATCGAGATGATGGCCGCCGGGGCCTCGCGCTACGACCTCGACCGCTACGGCATGATGTTCCGGGCCACGCCCCGTCAGTCCGACATGATGTTCATCTCCGGGACCATCACCCTCAAGATGGCCCCCCGCATCCGCCGCCTCTGGGAGCAGCTCGCCGAGCCGCGTTACGTCATCGCGATGGGCTCCTGCGCCATATCGGGCGGCGGCTTCTACTACGACGCTTACAGCGTCCTCAAGGGTATCGACAAGATAATCCCGGTGGACGTATTCGTCCCCGGTTGCCCGCCGCGCCCCGAGGCGCTGATGCACGGCTGCCTCAAGCTCCAGGAAAAAATAAAGGGCGAGAGCCTGGTAGAAGCGTTCGGCAACTTCCCGGACGAGAAAGCGCCGGAAGGCCGGAACGACGGCCGCTGGATTCTGGATCGGCTGGAACAGAAGTAAACCGGGTTTTCCCCGTCTCACGTGTGCGTAATTTTTACCGTTTAAATATGAGTAACGCCGCTTTCGATAAAATCGCCGCGAGGCTTAAGGAGACGTTCGGCGACGCCGTCGTCGAAGTGAACGGCGAGGGGATGTTACCCTTCGTTCGCGTCGAGCCGGCCTCGCTCGCCCGGGTGGCCCGCTTCCTCAAGGATGAAGCCGGCCTTGGGTGCGACTTCCTAATGTTCATCAGCGCCGTGGACTACCCGGAGGACGAGAAGATAACGCTGGTGTACCAGTACTTCTCGTACGAGCACCAGCACGAGTTCATGGTGAAGGCGGACGTCCCCCGGGCCGGCGCCGCGGTCCCGACGGTTACGCACCTTTACGCCGCTGCGGACTGGCTAGAGCGCGAGGTTTTCGACCTCTTCGGCGTGACCTTCGAGGGGCACCCGAACATGACGCGCCTCCTGACGCCGGAGGGCTTCACCGGCCACCCGCTCCTCAAGGACTTTACGAACGAGGACTACATCCCGTTCCCGGACGTTAAACCCGGGAAGTAAAGGCTCCCCGTTTCTATGGCCACCGATACGATATACACCACGGAAGAGTTCGAGGTCAACGTCGGCCCGCAGCACCCGTCGACGCACGGCGTCTTCCGCATGGTCCTCACGATGGACGGCGAGCGCGTCGTCGACTGCGAGCCGCACATCGGTTTCCTCCATCGTTCAATGGAGAAGATGGCGGAGAACCGCCTCTACATCCAGTTCCTGCCGATGGCGGACCGCATTGACTACTTAAGTTCCATCTTCTGCGGCGTCGCCCATTGCCAGGCGGTCGAGCGGCTGATGGAGATAGAGGTGCCGCGGCGGGCGCAGTACATCCGGACCATAACGATGGAGCTGTGCCGAATAGCCTCCCACGCCATTTACTTCGGCGTCTTCGCGCTCGACCTGGGCGCCGTGACGCCCTTCCTCTACGGCTTCCGCGAGCGCGAGCTGGCGATGGACCTGTTGGAGATGACGACCGGTCAGCGGATGACCTTCAACTACGCCCGGTTCGGCGGCGTCGCGGAGGACCTGCCGGATTCCTTCTTCACCATGGTGGAGGAGTTCATCAAGGTGTTCCCCGGCCGGCTGGACGACTACGACCGCATCCTCAACGAGAACGAGATATTCCTGGCCCGGACCAAGAACATCGGCACGGTGGAAGGCGCCCGGGCCGTCAACTACGGCTGGACCGGCCCGAACCTCCGGGCCTCCGGCGTGGACTTCGACGTGCGGTCCAATCTCCCGTACGAGGCGTACGGCGAGGTCGGCTACAAGCCGGTAGTTTTGAAGAACGGCGACTGCTACGACCGCTACCAGGCCCGCATTCTCGAGATGCGCGCCTCGCACGACCTTATAAGACGATGTATGGAGGGCCTGCCGGAAGGGCCGGTTCAGGCCGAGAAGATATCGAAGTTCCCCAAGGTCCCGGCGGGCGAGGTTTACGTCCGCGTCGAGTCGCCCCGCGGCGACTACGGCCTGTACCTCGTTTCCGAAGGCGAAAATAAGCCGTACCGTTACAAGCTCCGGACGCCGTCGTTCAACAACCTCTCGATGATCGCGGAACTGTTGCGGGGCGTTTACCTGGCCGACATCGTGCCCATCTTCGGCTCGCTGGACGTTATTCTGCCGGACGTGGACCGCTAGGCGCAGGCGCGTACGTTATGATAATTCACCCCATACTATCCTGGCTCAACGAATGGTGGATCGGCGTCGTAACCCGTTACGGCCTGCCGGGCTGGTTCGTGCCGGCGGCCCAGATGGTCGTGCACGCCATTCTGATTGCGGCCTTCATCGCGCTCCTCGTCCTCTTCCTCATCTGGCTCACCCGAAAGGTCTCGGCCCACATCCAACAGCGGCTGGGGCCCATGCGCACGGGCTGGCACGGCTCCATCCAGACCGTCGCGGACGCGCTGAAGCTGGTCCAGAAAGAGGACACCACGCCCCGCGATTGCGACAGGCCGGTATTCAACATCGCCCCGTTCCTGGCCTTCGCGCCCACCGTCGTCGCTTTCGTCGTCATTCCCTTCGGCGACGGCGCCATTATTCGCGACCTCAATATCGGCGTCCTTTTCCTCTTTGCGATTACGACCATCAACGTCATCGCCATCATCTGCGGGGGATGGGCGTCCGGCTCGAAGTATTCGATAATCGGCGGCTTCCGCTCCGCGGCCCAGCTCGTATCGTACGAGGTGCCGCTGGTGCTTTCGGTGCTGGGCGTCATAATGCTCGCCGGGACGATGAAGATGGGCGCCATCGTCGACGCGCAGAAGTCGATATGGTTTATCGTCTATCAGCCGCTGGCGTTCGTTATTTACGTCATCGCGGCCACGGCGGAGGTGAACCGGACGCCGTTCGACATCCCGGAAGCGGAGCAGGAGATTATCGCCGGCTTCAACCTGGAATACTCGGGCATGAAGTTCGCGATGTTCTTCCTCGCCGAGTTCGCCAATATGTTCCTCATCGCGGCCATCGCGACGACGCTGTTCCTGGGCGGGTGGCACGGGCCGGTATTGCCGGGCGAAGTTTGGTTCATGCTCAAGTCGTTCGCCATCGTCCTTCTGCTTATGTTCTTCCGGTGGACGTATCCCCGGATTCGAGTGGACCAGTTGATGTCGTTCGCGTGGAAGTTCCTGCTTCCGCTCGCGTTCCTGAATTTGATAATAACGGGCTTAATAATAGTCCTCATGTAGACGTATGATTATTTTTCGCGCCATAGGTCGGGTAATCAAAGGTACGTGGTGGCTCTTTATCGGCATGGTCACGACGACCAAACACATGCTCCGGCGTTCGGTTACTATTCAGTATCCGAAGAAGCGCTTCGAGCAGTGGCCGCGGTTCCGGGGACGCCTCGCGATGGTGCCCGGCGACGACGGCGGCCACAAGTGTACGGCGTGCGGCCAGTGTCTGCGGGTTTGTCCCGCCGCGTGCATCACGCTCCGCCGCCACAAGGAAGAAGGCGTCAAGGGCTTCATCGTCGACGATTACGTCGTCGACCTCGGCCTGTGCATCTATTGCGGCCTCTGCGTCGAGGTGTGCAACTTCGAGGCGCTGGCGATGATTCCGGAATACGAGATATCGGTTTACGATAAACGCGAATTGGTGTACGATATACCGAAGCTGTTATCCCGGCAGCTCGAGCCGGAGTTTAAGAAATAGGGGGTAAGGGGGGACGCCGGAGCGGGAATAGGAGCGGAGAGGCGAGGCGGCCTGGTATCGTGCGTCGGTACTATCGACCTGGGGAGCTATCGCGATGATGACGCCCAAAATCGAAGTCCGCGGAGTCTTATACCTTATGGTGAAAGGGGTATTCCCGCATCTAGGGGACGTCGTCGACCCGGAGCTCGCCAAGTTGTTCCGGGAAGTAAAGGCCGACGGTTGGTATTCGGCGGACTTGTACCTGCGAGCGCGGGAGTATTTAATTAAGCACATGTCCCCGACCGTTAACGCCCTGGTGGGCACGAGACTTATCGACCTTTTCGAGTCGCAGTTGCGGGAGTTGGGGATTAATACGCCGCGTAACTTCATGGAAAAGGTTAACGACGTATACCGCGAATTCGTTAGGGGAGAGGGCGGCGGCTGGACGTTGGAGGAATACCGCGAAGGCCGGTCGATATTGCGTTACGACGGCGACTTCGCACAGCCCGATATTTGCGTCGGAATAGTGCGGCGGGCTTTGGAATCTACGGGAGCTTATAACATCCGCGTCGAAATGATCGATACGCGGAGCGGGGAAGGCGGGGCCGACCGTTACCTGATGGAGTGGATAATGGCGTAGCGCACGCGAAAGGGGGCAGAAATCGAAGTACGGGGCGTATTCTACCAGGCAATAAAGAACGTATTCCCTCATATCGCGGAAATAGTGCCGCCGGAACTCGGGGAATACTTCGAAAGAGAAATCGACCCGGCCGCGTGGTATGAGGGTGAACCGTACGTAGCGGCGGTGGAATACTTGCTGGAACACATTTCGCCGCAGGCAATGGTGTTGTTGGGGAACGAGTTGACCGAAGTGGGGAAGGCGATGATGTGGGCGACGGGGATTAAAACGACGCGGGACTTCGCGGAGAAAGTGGCCGAACTTTATCCCCAATTCGTACGGGGCCCGGGGGCCGGCGGGTGGTTTCCGGAGGAGTACCGTCCCGGAAGAATGGTAGTAAGGGAAACCGGAATAGTCTGGAATATTAGTTTCGTACTGGGTGTATTAAAAGCTTTGTTTAACGTGTTCGGCGCCGTAAATATCCGGATCACGGTTCTTAACGAAAGGGCGAAGGGCGCGGAGTATAACCGGTTGCTGGTGGAATGGATCGAGGCCGACGGGAAGTAAAAGCGTTCGGTGGGGGCGGAATCGGCGGCGGGAAACACGGGGGGTGATAGGGAAGCGTATAGGGGGTGTTACGGCTGGGCTTGAGCCGGTGCGACATGCCGATACTTGCTGGAGCGGATGAAGAAGTAAACGAACAGCGAGGTGGCCCGCTATCGAGGTCTTGGGGGTTTTGCTACAGAGTGTGAAGAATGTTTTTCCCGATATCGCGGAAATTTTACCGCCCGAGTTGGGAAAACATTTCGAGGGTGAAATCAACCCGGCCGCGTGGTATGAAGGGGAGTATTACATAGCGGCGTTGGAGTATTTATACTAACGCATATCGCCTCAAGCGATAGTTATTTTGGGGAAGGAATTAACTAGCATAATAGCCGAGGAACTCAAGCACCTCGGGATAACGTCGATCAGAACGTTTGCGGAAAAAGTAGGTCAGGTCTATCCCCGATTCGTAAGGGGCCCCGAAACAGGTGAATGGCTCGTTGAGGAATATCGTCCGGGCCGTATGGTGGTGAGGGAGTCTTCGATTATTTCGAACGCCGAATTTACGAGGGGAGTTCTGGCGGCGACTTTTTCCGTTTTCGGGGCTTTGAACGTGCGGGTTATCCTGCTGGACAACCGGGCTTCGGGTGCGGAAGCGAATAGGTACCTCGTGGAGTGGCTGGAAACCGACGACGATTAATAGCGTCGAGATTTTTACGGTAACGCGCGGATAGAGGCGGGAGGTAGTATTGTGTAACAAGTGATATTTTAATAGCCCGGGCGTACGTCGGCGTGGGCCGGTTCCGGCGGGGGGACGGTTACGGTAAACACGCAGCGAGGAGGATGGCAATCGAAGTCCGGGGCGCTTTATACCAGGGTATAAAAAACGTATTTCCCCATATCGCGGATATCGTAAGGCCCGACCTGGGGGGATATTTCGAAAGGGAGTTCGACCCGAACGGGTGGTATGAAGGGGAGCCGTACGTCGCGACGTTAGAATACTTACTCGAACATATATCGCCGCAGGCGTTGGTTATTATGGGCAACGAGTTGACCAACGTAGTAACGTCCGAACTTAGGGAATTGGGTATAACGTCGACGGGGGCTTTCGCCGAGAAGGTAGCGAGCGTATATCCCCATTTCGTGCGGGGACCGGGGACCGGGGAATACGTCGTCGAAGAATACAGGCCGGGCCGTTTGGTTATTAAAGATTCCTCGATTATTAGAAGCGTCGAATTCATTCGGGGCGTTTTAACGGCGGGCTTCACGGGTCTCGGGGCCTTAAACGTGCGAGTTACGGTCCTGGACAATCGAGCCGAAAACGCCGAAGTTAACCGTTACGTAGTGGAATGGATGGAACCCGACGACGTTTAAAACCGCCCGGGTATAGAGAAAATGACCGATTGGATTTATATAATAGCTTTTTACGGCGTCGCGGGCGTCGCGCTCCTGAGCGCGCTGGGCGTGCTGTTCCTGCGCAACCTTTTCCACGCCGGCCTGAGTTTGATACTGGCGCTGTGCGCGGTGGCCTCGCTCTTCGTCCTTTTGGGGGCGGAGTTCCTGGCGGGCGTCCAGGTTCTGATTTACGTGGGCGCCATCGCCGTGCTGATACTTTTCGCCGTAATGTTGACCCAGCGGATAACTTCCCGCCGGGTCAAGCAGTACACCCGGGCGATTTTGCCCGCGATACCGGTCCTCCTGGCGCTCGCGGCCGCGTCGGCCCTGGTTATGTGGAAGGTGGACCTGCCGCCGTTGGCGGCCGTACCGGACGGCGAGGGGGCCATCGAGGCGTTGGCCTCGGCCCTCCTCTCCACGTACCTGTTGCCTTTCGAGGTAATCTCTCTCTTGCTTCTGGGCGCTCTCATCGGCGCTATCGTCCTGGCCCGTAAGGAGGAGCGGAAATAATGGCTATCACGCCGCTTCATTTCCTGGGTGTTTCGCTGCTCCTCTTCGGCATCGGCCTGCTGGTCGCCCTGACCCGGCGCAACGCCATCGGCATACTCATGGGCATCGAGCTGATGCTGAACGCCGTTAACGTGGCGCTGGTTACGTTCGACCGGATTTACGGGCCGGCGATGCTGGACGGCCAGGTGTTCTCGATTTTCGTTATTACCGTCGCCGCGGCCGAGGCGGTCGTGGGGCTGGCGTTGATATTGGCAATATACCGGTCGCGGGGGACCGTCGCCATTGACGACCTCCGCGAGTTACGCGGTTAAGGTTTGACGGGTGGGTGGATAAAGACGGCCGCGGCGGCCGCGGCTTTGTGTGCGGTTACGGCGCCTTGCGCCCCGGCGTACGCCGTGGAACAAACCCCACCGTACCGAAGCGACGATCTGGGCGTTTCGTTCGACGTGCCGGCCGGTTACGAAGAGGAAACGCCGGCTCCGGCGCCGGGTAGTACGACCCGCGTTCTCCGTTTATTTTGGGCCGACGGGCCTTACGCGGGGCTGGAGTTCTTAATCACCGCCCGAAACGTGACGTACGAGACGCCGGTTATAGCGGCCGGCCTGTACCAGCGGCGCCGAGGGATAGATAAAGCGTTCGAGGCCCGGGCCGGGCTTTTAACCGAAGAAGACCTCGCCCGGATAGGCGCTCAGGACGGCGTTCGAGTGGATTATATAACGAAGGGGGAGGAGCCGCGCCGGGTAACCGCGTTATTCTTGACGGTTAACGGAACGCTATATCGGGTCGAGGTTTTCCGCCCAATCGCGCCGGAGGGCGATACCTCGGAACCGATAAGGTCGTTTGAACGGTCTTTAAGAATCCATCCGGGACAGGATAACAATACCCCCGAAGGCGGGGCCGAGGCCCCCCTGGAGAACGAATAAGATATGGTCTGGCTGGCATTAATAGTTAACTTCGCCCCGCTCGTCGGGTTCCTCATCGCCGTGTTCTGGGGCAAGCGACTCGGCGAACCGAAAGCGGCCATCGCGCCCATTGCGGCGCTGGGAGTATCGTTCGCCGCGGCCGTGACGCTGCTCGTCCGTATTCTGTTGGGCGAGGGCGGCGACTTCTCGTTCACGTGGCTCCAGCTCGGCGACGTGACGTTGGCCTTCGGTTACCAGTTGGACCGCTTCGGCGGCATCATGGCGGTCGTCGTCGCCACCGTGTCCTTCATGGTCCACATTTACTCGACCGGATACATGAAGGGCGACAAGCTCTACGGCCGCTACTTCTCCTACCTCAACCTCTTCTCGATGGCGATGCTGGGCCTGGTCCTCGCGAACAACTACCTCCAGGCGTTCATCTTCTGGGAACTGGTCGGCCTTACCTCCTATCTCCTCATCGGCTTCTGGTTCGAAAAGCCGGAGGCGGCCAACGCCGGCATGAAGGCCTTCATCACCACGCGTCTCGGCGACGTGGGCCTCCTTATCGGCATACTGCTGATGTTCGCGGTTACGGGGACATTCCACTTCGCGAGCGTCTTCGGCCTGGTGGAACACGGCGCCTTGGCCCCGGCGATGATAACGGCCATCGCGCTCCTCATCTTCGCGGGCGCCGTCGGCAAATCGGCCCAGGTCCCGCTACACGTCTGGCTGCCCGACGCGATGGAGGGCCCGACGCCCGTCAGCGCCCTCATCCACGCCGCCACGATGGTGGCCGCCGGCGTTTACCTCGTGGCGCGGTCGTTCCCCATATTCATGGCCGCCGGCCAGGCCTCGGAGGTCGTGGCCTACGTCGGCGCGACGACGGCCCTCATGGCGGCGACCATCGCCGTGGTCCAGGTGGACATCAAACGCGTCCTGGCGTACTCCACTATCAGCCAGCTCGGCTACATGATGCTGGCGCTCGGTTGCGGCAGCGCGGCCGCCGGCATCTTCCACCTCTTCACGCACGCCTTCTTTAAGGCGCTGCTGTTCCTCGGCGCCGGCTCCGTCATCCACGCCTGCCACACCAACGACATGCGCGAGATGGGGGGCCTGGGCGGCAAGATGAAGGGGACGGCGATTACCTTCGTCGTCGCGTCGCTCGCGCTGGCGGGCGTGCCGCCGCTTTCGGGCTTCTTCTCCAAGGACGAAATACTCTCGGCCGTTGCCGGCCACGGCGGCTGGTACCTGATATTCGCCGCGTTCTTCACCGTCTTCCTGACGGCGTTCTACATGTTCCGGGCGATATTCATGACCTTCACCGGCTCGCCGCGGGAGAAGGCGTCGCACGCGCACGAGTCGCCCGTGAGCATGGTCGGGCCGATGGTGTTCCTGTGCGTCCTCGCGGTAGTCGCGGGGTGGATAGGCATCCCCGGCGTGGGGCCCGGTTTCGCCGGGTGGGCCGGTTTCGAGATGCACGGCCACGGCCACCACGGCGTAAACTACGCCGCGATGGGCGCGTCGCTCGTGCTGGCGCTCGGCGGCATCGCGCTCGCCTGGGCCTTGTACAAACGCAAGCTGTTCCCGGTGGAGAAGATTTACAAGACCTTCCGGCCGGTGGCGACCGTCCTCGAACACAAATACTACTTCGACGAGGTGTATAACTTCCTCTTCGTCAAGGGGACTATCGTTTTCGCCCGGATGTGGGGCCTCTTCGACACCTATGTCATAGACGGGGCCGTGAACGGCTCGGCCAAATTGACTATCCTGTGGGCCCGCTTCAAGGGCTGGTTCGACCTCGCCGTCGTCGACGGCCTGGTCAACTTCGCCGGTTGGATTACGCAGGGCTTCGGCAAGGTGTTCCGGCGCGTCCAGACCGGTTACGTTCAGGAATATTTAATAGTCCTGGCGTGCGGCGTCGTCGCCATTCTCGTGGCCGCGTTCGTGCTGCTGTAGATGGTGGAGATGAGGCTGGTCGCGCTAAATCGGTCGCATCTCCGGGGAGCCGCGGAGCTCCATGGCGAAGGGCGGGTTTGGTGTTACCGGGGGAAGGGCGGCCGAGGCGTACTTAAGCGGTTTTACGACGCGTACGCCAATCGCGACTTCACCGTGGGAACGGCGGGGCTTGAGGGTTCGGAAGTCGTGGGCGTCATTTGCGGAACGACCGACGCCGGCGCCCCGTTGGAGTGGCTGAAGCGACGGCGTCCCTGGCGCTCCCCGGGACCGAGGCTTTTCGGGGGAGCGCATATGCCGACCGGGGGTTGGGCCCCGGCGGTGCTTGAGGGGGCCGGAATAGAGGGAAGGCCGGTTTACCTCCTCGCCGCGGCGGCGGCCCCGTGCGTCGGCGATAACGATCTCAAGGCGCTGATGGCCGGGTTCGAGGCGGCGGCGGCTTCCCGCGGAGCGACTCACGTCGTGGTTCCGGCCGCGAAAGAGGACGAGGATTGGTCGTTCGACGGCTTCGACGTGAAAGCGGCCGAAACGGGAGAGGGCGAAACGGCGTTTTTTTTCCGAGTTAAAGCCCTATAAGAATATGTTGAAGAGAAACTTAACGACTCTCGTACTTGGCGTGTTTCTGGCCGTCGGTTTCGCCGCGGCCGAGGAATTACCGTTCCCCGAAATAATCTCGGCCGACGCCGAGTGCCGGGCTTATTTCTGGGCGGGGTACGACGCTATAAGCGAGGGCGACGTCAAGGGCGCCCGGGACAACTTCGAGCGCGCGGCCGCCGAAGACGACGGTTGCTTTATGGCCTATTACGTCCTGAGCCAGCTCGAGGACGCCCGGGGCGACGACGAGAAGGCCACTCGTTACCTCGAAATGATACCTCCCGAACCGCCCGAACTCGACGCGCTGTACGAGGATATCGTAACGGCCTTACAGGCCGACGATTACGAAACCGTCGCGTCGCAAACCGAACGGCTCGTCGCCGCCTATCCGCAGACCATCCGGGCGATAGCGGCGCTGCACCTCCTGGGCCGGGCGCAATATCATTTGGGCCGGCTCGGCGAGGCGAAGACAAGCCTCGGCACCGCGTACGTTTATTCCGCGCTGGCGCCGGGCACGGTCCCGGCGTACGGCTCGCAGGCCGAGGCCGAAGAATTGGAGAAATTCGCCGGTATGCCGTAAGGGCGGCCGGCGCGAGGATTCCTTGTAGGAGGCAATGGCGATGGCGTTTCCCATATTAACCGTAACCGTATTTACCCCGGTCGTGGGTATGGTGGTGGTGTTGCTGTTGCCCGAACGATGGGTGAACGGCATCCGGGCAACCGCGGTGGCGTTTACCGCCGTGGCGTTGGGCTTCTCCATTTGGGCCCTGACGGCGTTCGACCCGGGCATCACCGGCGCCATGCAATTCGAAGAGATCCATCAGTGGATTCCGTCGATAAACATCTTTTACCACGTCGGCATCGACGGCCTTTCGATGCCGCTGTTTATCCTTACGACGCTGTTATCGGTTTTAGCCGCCATCGCCTCTTTTTCGATTAAAGAACGCATTAAGGAATATTTCGCGCTGTACCTTCTGCTCGAGGCCGGAATGCTCGGCGTGTTCGTCTCGCTGGACCTCTTCCTGTTCTACGTATTCTGGGAAGTCATGCTGGTGCCGATGTACTTCCTCATCGGCATCTGGGGCGGCCAGCGCCGCGAATACGCCGCCATCAAGTTCTTCCTTTACACCCTGCTGGGGAGCGTAATAATGCTCCTGGGGATACTGGCGCTCTACTTCACGTCCCAGCCGCACACCTTCGACATGCTGGAACTCATGCGTCAGCAGGGGAACTTCGTCCGGACCTTCCAGATTATCGTCTTCCTGGCCTTATACGTGGGGTTCGCGATTAAAGTGCCTGTCTTCCCGTTCCACACGTGGTTGCCCGACGCCCACGTCGAGGCGCCGACCGCGATATCGGTCCTGCTGGCCGGCGTCCTCCTGAAGATGGGCGGGTACGGCCTATTGCGCATCTCGTACCCCATATTGCCGACGGGCGCGCACTGGTTCTCGTGGCCCCTCGCGATATTGGGCGTGATTAACATCGTATATGGCTCACTGGTCGCAATGGCGCAGAAGGACCTGAAGAAGCTCATCGCGTACTCGTCGGTGGGCCACATGGGCTTCGTGCTGCTCGGCGCCGCGGCCATGACGCCCACGGGCCTCAACGGCGCCATGATGCAGATGGTCAACCACGGCATCATCACGGGCGCGTTGTTCCTTTTGGTGGGCGTCCTTTACGACCGCGCCCACACCCGGCAAATCGAGGCCTTCAGCGGCCTGGCGGTTCGCGTACCGGTTTACGTCGGCATCATGTCGTTCACGATGTTCGCCTCGCTCGGCCTGCCCGGCCTGTCCGGCTTCGTGTCCGAGTTCCTGTCTCTGGCCGGCGCCTTCCCCGTATACCCGGTGCTGGTTATAATCTCCGGCGCGGGCATCGTCATCACCGCGGGGTATTTCCTCTGGACCATCCGCCGGATGTTCCTGGGCAAGTTGAACGAGCGCTGGGCGGACCTGCCGGACATCAATTTCCGCGAACTCGTGACCGTCATCCCGCTCATGATACTTATGGTTCTTATCGGCGTTTACCCGTCGATCCTGATAAAGCTAATGGACCCGGCGCTGTCCGAACTCTCGCGCTTTATGATGGCGCTCAAGTAAGCGGCGTACGATTATGGAATTCAACTGGCTTAGCCTTTCGCCCCATATGATCCTCGCCGGCGGCGCGATGTTGCTGGTCTGCATCGGCCTTATGTCGCGGCGCTTCGCCGGGGCCGTGGCGCCCTACTACACGGTCGTCGTGGCCGCCGCGGCGGCAGCGGCCGCGATATGGCTCTGGGTCCGACCCGCGACCTCCTGGTTCGGGGCGTTGACCGTCGACCCCCTCTTCGTGGTCTTTACGGTGATATTCACGGCGACGCTCGCGCTGGTGGCGCTGTTGTCGGCCGGCTACGGGCCGCTCGGCGACCGGGACCGGCCGGAATACTACGCGCTTTTGATGCTCGTTACCTGCGCCGTCGCCTTCATGGCGTCCTCCACCAACCTCATCCTTATCTACGTCGCCATCGAGTTCTCGAGTATCCTTTCCTACGTCCTGGTCGGATACCTCCGCGGCGACCGTTTCTCCGCGGAGGCGGGCCTCAAGTATTTCCTCTATGGGGCCGTGGCCTCGGCGGTGATGCTGCTCGGATTCACGCTCCTTTACGGGATGAGCGGGTCCACGGACCTGGGCGTTATCGCGCAGAACCTGCCCCACGTGGAATGGTTCTGCGGGGCGGGGAGCTGCCTGTCCGTCCTGGCGCCGACTACCGGTGCCGCGGCCACGATGCCGGCCGGATTCATCTTCCTGGCGTTCGCCCTTATCCTCGTTGGCCTGGGTTATAAAATCTCGGCGGTGCCCTTCCACATGTGGGCCCCCGACGCCTATCAGGGCGCGCCCACGCCGATAGCGGCGTTCCTGTCGGTCGCTTCAAAGGCTTCCGGGTTCGCCGTTATAATGAGGTTGGTCCTGGCGTTGCACGGGCCGCTTAACATGGTCTACGGTGGTTGGACGAAATACCTCGGGGCTCTCGCTATCGCGTCGATGGTTTTCGGCGTCGTCATCGGTATCGTACAAAAGGACGTGCGGCGCATACTCGCGTATTCCTCCATCGCCCACGCCGGCTTCGTTCTGCTCGGCATCGTCGCCGATACGGCTATCGGCTTCTCGTCGGTTCTGGTGTACCTCGCCCTTTACGCGGCGATGAACGTCGGAGCCTTCGGCACGGTGGCCGTCATAGGCCACGTTACGGGCAAGTACGACCTCGATAGTTACGCCGGCATGGGACGGCGGCACCCGCTGCTCGCCGTCGCGTTGTCGGTATTCCTTCTGGCCCTGGCCGGGATACCGCCCCTCGCCGGGTTCTTCGCGAAATTCTATATACTGGCCGCGCTCGTCGCCGGCAACTACATCTTCCTGGCGGTCGTCGCGATACTGGCCAGTGTGGCCGCGCTCTTCCTCTACGCCCGTATATTGAAGCCGATGTACTTCGACAAAGGCGAGGGCGAGGACGTGCGGGGCGTTCCCGCGGCGGCGGCGGTGGTCCTGTTGATTTGCGTCCTGTTCACGCTTCTCCTCGGCGTTTGGCCGCACCTGCTCGTAACCTGGGCCCGAGGCGCTATCGAACCTCTGCTTCTCGCCATACCCGTAATATAATTCCCAGGAATCCCAAACCCCGGCCCGGCGCCGGGGTTTTTTTAACCGGCCGGCGGCCGGCTGCGCCGTTGATTTAACGGCCGCTTTCTGGTAGAATTTACGTCCTATATTGGACGGTAGCGATATGTTTAAAAGAGACTATACGTTGATGATATGTTCGCATTCCTCGGGGCGATCCCGGTCGATATACCTCCATCGCCATATCATCGTCGCGGGACTGGCGTTCATATTATGCACAACGGCGGCCGTAACGGGTGTTGCGGTCACCCTGTATTACAATTTCCGGGCCATGGAAAAGGCCGTAAACCCTACCTTCGAGCGCAACCGGGACCTCGAGGCGACGAACGCCGACCTTACTACCGAAATCGCGCGCCGCGACGAGGTTATATCCAAACTCAGTTTCGAGGTACAGAAAGAACGCGACGATTACGCCTTGCGCGTCGAGGAGCTTGACGCCGCGCTCAAGAGGTTGGACAAGTTTTACACCGACCTCAGAATAATGGCCGGGTTCAAGCTGGACGCGAAATCGGCCAAGGAATTGGGCTCCGGCGGGCCGGCGTTAACGGAAGCGGATTATTTTGACGCCTTGTATCGTCTCGACGAGGAACGCTTCGGCCTAGAGGCCCGGCGGCACGAGTCCCAGTTGTACCTGGATTGCCGCGGCTGCGAAAAGGAGTTCCTGGTCCTGCGGCGCTTGTTGGAACGGCGCAAGTCGCTTTTGGCCGACGTGCCCGACATGACGCCTGTCACGGGCGTCATAACGTCGTACTTCGGCGCCCGCCGGTGGCGAGGCCGCGTGCACGTGGGCCTCGACATAGCGGCGCCTCTGGGAACGGCCGTACGGGCCCCGGCGGAGGGCGTAGTAACGACGGCCGGGCCGTATCCCTATTACGGCCAGGTAATTTTCCTGGACCACGGCGGCGGTTTCACGACTCGCTACGGCCACCTGTCGACCGCCGACGTCAAGAAAGGGGACCGGGTCGAGCGGAACGATATAATCGGTCGCGTCGGGGCTACCGGCCTGGCGACCGGCAGCCACCTTCACTACGAGGTCCGCATCAACGGCGTTCCGGTCGATCCTTACAATTACCTTGGGAGCGATAAGATGCCCATTCATATCGTCGACGGGAGTAAGCTTAAAGTCGTCGAGATACCGGAAGACGCTGATTTATTGATACCCGACGAGGTTTTCGAGGAGTACGAGAAGAAAGCGGCGGAAGAAGGGGGCGAGGCCGTCGTGAAGGCCGGTACGGCCGAAAGCGAGGGAGACGCGGATGAGTAGGAAAGTCGCTTTGGCTATCGGCGGATTGGACCCCTCCACCGGGGCCGGCATAACGGCGGATTGTATCAGTTTCGCCGTAATCGGCGTTCACGGCGTCTCGGTCGCGACGGCTTTGACGTACCAGAGTACGCGCGGCGTATCCGGTTTCGGGGCCGTCGCCGAACGTGACATGGTAGCGCAACTCGACGCGCTCCTCGAGGACGTCGACGTCGGTGCCGTCAAGTTGGGCATGTTGGCCTCGGACGTGCTGGTCCACGCGCTCGACCCGTACCTAACGCGATGGCTTGACGCCGGCGTGCCTGTCGTATTCGACCCCGTTACGGTAGCGGGGAACGGCCAGCCCCTGTATGAGGGAGTTCCGGAAAAGATATTCGGCGACGTGGTGTTGCCCCGGGTAACGCTCGTCACGCCGAACACGCTCGAACTCGCGAGCCTCATCGGTGACCAACCGGCCGCGAACCAGGGGGAACTGCGGACGCAGGTTCGCGTATTCCAGAGCCGTTACGGCCCCGCGGTCCTGGCGACCGGCGGCCATATCGGCGACGACGGCGGCGACGGCGACGTCGCGGACATTTTATTCACGGGTTCCGAGATGCGGGAATACCGGCGGACCCGCGTCGCCGGGAATATCCACGGCACGGGTTGCTTGATAGCGGCCGCTATCGCCGGATACATGGCCCAGGGGCTCGACCTCATGGCGGCGTTCCAGCAGGCCGAGGAATACGCGACGGCGGCCGTGGCGGCCGCGTACGCACCGGGGACCGGGGTACGGGTCCCGAACCGGACGGCGGCCGTGTTCGACGACGCCGAACGCTGGCGGGTATACAATAACGTCGCGCGCGCCGTTAACATCTTCAGCGCGGCGGCCAATACGTACAAGCTTATACCGGAGGTCGGAACCAATATCGTTTACGCCCTCCCGACGGCACACGACGAAAGCGAGATATGCGCGGTGCCGGGCAGGATAATCCGGATAAACCACGGCGTGGAATCGTACGGCCACCCGGCCTTCGGCGCCAGCGGCCATATGGCCCGGGCGGTGAAGACGGTGATGAAATACGACCCGTCGTACCGGGCGGCCATGAACGTCCGTTACGGCGAGGACGTTATAGCGGCCTGTTCGGAGTTGGGTTATCGGATGGCGAGTTTCGACCGGGGCGACGAGCCGGAGGAAGACGCCTCCGCCGAGGGGACGACGCTGCAATGGGGCGTCGGCCGGGCGGCGGCCGGGGGAAACGAGGCCGTGCCGGACGTGGTATACGACTGCGGGGCCGTCGGGAAGGAACCGATGGTGCGGCTCTTCGGGCGCGACGCCATCGAGGTCGTGCGTCGGGCGGTAGCGATATCTCGAAGGCTTTAGTGATACGGAACGCTTTGCGTCTCGGCGCGGCGTTGGGCGCGGCCGCGTTCGCGGCGTCCTGCGGCGGCCCGGCCCCGCCGCCTCCGAAGAAGTCCGTCCCCACGCCCGCCGCTACCCTGTATACATTAAAATTGGCTTACAATGCGCCGGACTTCGAGGCGTACGCCGCCCTGTTTTCCCCGGGCGCGTTCGAAGCGCGCGTCGAGAATCCGCCGGACGGCTTCCCGGAGCGCTGGGGTTACGACGAGGAGATGGAGGCGAGCCGGGCCCTATTCGCGGAGGCCTTCCACATCGTTTTCGAGATGGTTACGAAGGATGAAGCCGTGGGGGTGCCACGGGAGGGGGCGACCTCATTTTCGTCCCTGCCGATGGACGTGCGCGTCCGCGTGTGGCGCGAGCCCACTTTCTGCTTTTACGCCCGCGGCGACGTCATTTTCGATTTCGGCCGGGCGGACGCCGACGCCCCCTGGCTTATCGTCGGCCTGACCGACAAGACCGGTTCGGGGAGCCCCCGCGTTCTCGAGAACGAACAGACCGAAGCCTGCTCGTGGGCCGAGATCAAGCACTACTACTTACGCCAAGCGAGGAAGTCGGATGCGAAGCCTTAACTGGGTCGACGTCGTACTCGCGATAATCGTCGCCGCGAATTGCGTAATGGGCCTCCGGCGCGGTATCCTCCGGGAGGTATTCAACCTGGGCGGCATTATTCTGGGTCTCTTCGCCGGCCTCCGGTCGTACGAGGCGCTGGGGTGGAGCGTCGAGGGGTGGTTGGACGCCAAGCCGGGGATGGGGAACTTAATCGCGTTCGCCGTCGTGTTCTGCGTCATCGCGGCCGGCGTAAGTTGGTTGGGGCACGTACTCCACAAGGGGGCGAAACGCCTTTTCGTGGGCTGGTTCGACCGTCTGGCCGGGGGCGCGTTCGGGGCGGCCCGGGGCATTATCTTCGCGAGCGTCGTGGCGCTCATTCTAGCGCTCTTCCCGTTTTTCCCGAAACTTGAACGGGACCTGGGAAGCAGCTTTTTGGGGCCGCACGTCGTCAAGGTCGCCCCGGCGCTGTACGGCGCCGTAATGAAGAAGATACGGGGTGAAGGGTACGAGGGTCTGGATGTCAAGAAACTTATCGACGATTACCTGAAGTCCGATGAAAAGGGGACGACGGACGAGGGGGGGCCGGAAGACCTTCCGGCGGACGAGTTCCCGCCGCTCGACGACGAGGAGATAGAGGAGGATGGTGAGTAGCGCCCGGTCCGGCGGCCGGCTCCCGGTCGACCATCACGTCCATACGGCGCGTTGCGGCCACGCCGAGGGAACGCTGGCCGAATATGCGACGGCCGGCGCTCGCTTGGCCGGAGTGGGTTTCAACGACCACCTTCCGTTTCTCGACCCCTCCATGGCCGACCCCGAGCTCGCGATGCCGTACGAGGAGTTGCCGGCTTACGTCGAGGACGTTTTACGGGTCCGGGAGGAGGCGGGAGCGCCTATACTCCTGGGCGTGGAGGCGGACTACATCCCAGGGCAGGAGGGCCGGTTGGCGGAGGTCCTGGCGCCGTTGCCGTTCGATTACGTCTACGGGTCGGTGCACTGGATCGGCGATTGGCCCTTCGACGACAGCCGGGGCCTGGAACGATACCGCCGGGCCGACATGACGGCGCTTTATCGCGACTACTACGGCCTGGTTGCGGATATGGCCCGGACCGGCCTGTACGACGTCTGGGGGCATCCGGACATACCGAAGAAGTTCGGCCGTTTCCCCGAGGACGACGTGACCGACGCCGAGGACGCCGCCCTGGCGGCGGTGGCGGCGGCGCGTATGGTAATGGAAATAAATACGGGCGGCCTCAGGAAAACGGTGGGCGAGATATATCCGCGGCCGGACCTGTTGAGGCGGGCCCGGGAGGCCGGGATACCCGTAACGTTCGGTTCGGACGCCCACCGGCCCGATGAAGTGGGGCACGAATTCGCCCGGGCGGTGGAACTCGCCCGCGACGCGGGATACGAGGAATATATAACTTTCTCCCGGCGGGAACGGACGACGGTACCGTTGCCGGGGAATAGCGAACTCGAGGAGAATCCATGAGGTTGGGAGTAAACGTCGACCACGTCGCCACGCTCCGACAGGCCCGCCAGACCTTCGAGCCCGACCCGGTGGCCGCGGCGTTCGCCGCGGAACGGGGCGGCGCGGCCCACATCACCATCCACGTCCGCGAGGACCGGCGTCACGTCCAGGAGCGGGACCTAGACGTAATGAGTCGTACCGTGGCGTCCGGCATAGACCTCGAGATGGCGGCCACCGGCGCGATGGTGGCCATGGCGCTGAAGTACAAACCGACCTTCGTTACGTTGGTGCCGGAGCGCCGGGAGGAATTGACGACCGAGGGCGGCCTCGACGTGGCGGGTAACGTAGGCCGGCTCAAAGACGTCGTCGCGGAACTCGCGAACGGCGGCGTACCGGTTAGTACCTTCGTCGAGCCGTCGGAGGAGCAGGTCGCGGCGTCGTGCGAGGTTGGGGCCGTGGCGGTGGAACTGCATACCGGCGCGTACGCCAACGCCGGCCCGGCCGAGGTCGCGGCGCGGCTGGGGGAATTGGCGGCGGCGGCCCGGGTCGCGGCGGCGGCGGGCCTGCGCGTGGCCGCGGGGCACGGCCTCAATTACTTCAACGTCAAGCCGGTGGCGGCGATTCCGGAACTGGAGGAGCTAAACATCGGCCACAGCATCGTGGCCCGGGCCGTCTTCGACGGCTTGGAAGAAGCCACGCGGCGGATGCTCGCGCTGATGCGCGAGGCGCGGGCCGAGGCGCCATGACGGCGGTACTTGGCATAGGGGCCGACCTGATAGAGATAAAACGCGTCGCCCGGGCGTACGAGCGCTTCGGCGAGCGTTTCCTGGAGCGGCTGTACGCTCCCGAGGAGCGGGAGTACTGCATGGCCCGCGTCGACTTCGCCGGCGCTCTGGCGGGCCGCTTCGCGGCCAAGGAAGCGGTCGTCAAGGCCCTCTCGCCGGCGGTGCCGGGGGGCATGGCGTACAGGGACATAGAAGTCCACGCGGACGGCAACCGGCCGCAGGTCAAACTCGGCGGCGTGGCCGCGGAGTTGGCGGCGGAACGCGGCATAACGAGCGTTATGGTCACCATAAGCCACGAGCGGGAATACGCGATGGCATTCGCGATCGCGTTGGGATAAATGGCGGCAAAGACCAAAAAGAAGGCGAAACCCAAGTACCGGCTGGACCGGGCGAACCTGAAAGGTATTCCCTCCGAGGTACGGGAGCTTGTCGCGGCCTTGAAGGCCGTGGGGAAGCGCGCGTACCTCGTGGGGGGCGGCGTGCGCGACCTGCTAGCCGGCCTGCCGGCGGAGGATTTCGACGTGGCCACGGACGCCCGGCCGGAGGAGGTGCGGAAGCTGTTCCCTCGTACCGCGCCCACCGGGATAAAGCACGGCACTATTACGGTCCTGGGCAAGGCCGGCGAGTACGAGGTGACGACGTTCCGCCGGGACGGGAAATACGGCGACGCCCGACACCCGGACGACGTGACGTACGCGGCCGCCGTGGAAGAGGACCTCAGCCGTCGCGATTTCACCTTCAACGCCTTCGCCTACGACCCGCTCGAGGACGAGTTCATAGATTTATACCGCGGCGTCGAGGACTTCGAGCAGGGGATCGTGCGGGCGGTGGGGAACGCGGAGGAGCGTTTCCGCGAGGACGGCCTGCGGCCGCTACGGGCGATCCGGCTCGCGGCGCGCTTCGAATTCGAGATAGAAGCCGAAACCCTCCAAGCCATACCGAAAGTGCTGGAGCGCGTCCGGATGGTCGCGGTCGAACGCGTACGGGGCGAACTAATGAAGATGCTCGCGACGGCCGAGCGGCCCTCGTACGGCATCGACCTCATGCGGGAAACCGGCCTTTTGGAACTCTCCGTACCCGAACTCCTGGAAGGGTACAGCGTTACCCAGAACGAATTCCACGCGCACGACGTCTATACCCACGCCCTCTATTCCTGCGACGCCGCGCCCGCGAAGAAACCGCTCGTGCGGCTGGCGGCTTTGCTGCACGACATAGGCAAGCCCCGGACCCGGGTCGTGCGTGAAGGCCGGGTGACCTTCTACAATCACCAGGCCGTGAGCCGGCGTATGGCCCGCGACATTATGAACCGCCTCCGTTTCAGCAAGAAGGACCGGGACCACGTCCTGCACCTCGTCTACCACCATATGTTCGGGTACACTTCGCAGTGGACGGACGCGGCGGTGCGGCGTTTCATCCGTAAGGTCGGCCGGGAGAACATCGCGGACCTCTTCGACCTGCGCATCGCTGACTGGTTCGGGAACGGGACGAATTACGGCTTCCCGGCGTACCTCCGGGCGCTGGAGCGCCGCATAAACGAGGCCATTGCCCGGGAAGAGGCGTTCACGGAGAAGGACCTCGCCGTTAACGGCCACGACGTGATGACCGAACTCGGCATCGCGGCCGGGCCGGCCGTCGGCGAAGCACTCGGATATCTGCTCGAGCGCGTGCTGGAGGATCAGTCCCTCAATGAACGCGAACGACTACTCGAGTTGTTGCGCGAGAAGTCCGCCTGAACTTGGGGGAGTAGGAGATATCGAAAACGGCCCGTCCGGGCCGTTTTTTTAGTCGCTTAACTCGCCGGGCGACCGGACGATGAGCGTCACCGGCCCGTCGTTAACCAAAGAGACCTTCATCATGGCGCCGAATTCGCCGGCGCCGGTGGGGATTCCCCGGGCGGAGAGTTCGGCCATGAAGCGCTCGTAAAGTTCGCGGGCTTTTTCGGGCGAGGCCGCGCGGACGAAGCTGGGCCGCCGGCCCTTGCGGCAATCGCCGTGGAGCGTGAACTGCGAGACGACGAGGGCCTCGCCGCCGGCGTCCAGCAGCGAACGGTTCATCTTGCCCTCGTCGTCGGCGAAGATGCGGAGATGGGCCACCTTCTCGGCGAGCCAGGCCGCATCTTCCGGGCCGTCCCCGCCCGCTACCCCCAGCAGTATCAGGGCGCCCGGGCCGATGGCGCCGACGACCTTCCCGTCCACCGTTACGGCGGCCTCGCTTACTCTTTGCACTACCGCGATCATATAACGTAAGGGGCTAAAAAAAAGGCAGTCGTTTAAGCCGACTGCCCTTTTATAACCGTGATCGATGATTACTGCATCGCGGGAACTTTGAGGTTCCAGCCAGGATAAATGAGGTCCGGATCCTTGATGAGGTCGCGGTTGGCATTATAAATAAGCGGCCATTTGTAGTAGTAGGGATGGCCGTATTCCATACCCGCGATCATCCAGAGGCATTCGCCCTCGACTACGACGTGATCACCTTCGCGCTCCGCCCATTTGTTGAGGAACGCCTGATCTTCGCCGATTAGCGTCTTCCAGAAGTCGTGTACCTTCTGGACCTTCATTACTTTACCTTCGAGCGCCTTGTTCTCGAACTCGACACCCTCGGCCTCTTTGTTCAGCCGGGCGGCATCGTCAAGGCGGCTTTGGATCTGCGCGTTTATATCGCCTTCGCCGGCGCCTTCGTTCATTTTGACTTCGCGCTTAAGCGCGTCGTAATCCTGGGCCAAAGCGAACGGGGCGACCGTGAGCACGAAGACCGCTAAAGCTAAGACAGCCTTTTTCACCCGTTAACACCCCTTTCCTTGAGGAGTATTTTTAAGCCACGGCTTCGTATGGGTGTTATTAATTACGTGCCGGGCTAAAATTCAGCTTATTCCCAAGTAGGTTCTTTCTCGGCGCCGTGGAGCAACGGCGTGATTTTCATTCCGCGAGCCTTCTCGATGTTGTTGCGTTTCTCGTGAAGGTCTTTGTGCTGCGCACGAAGCTCGTCGATCTTCTTGACGGCCTTGTCGAACTCAGCCTTGTAAGCTTCGTTGGCAGATTTCGCTTTGGCGAGACGGTCTTCGCCTTCCTGCTTCTTCATTTTCGCGTCGTAGTACGCGTCGAGCAATTCCTTGCTCGGGCCGCAACCGAGGGCTAAGAAGCCAAGAATGAAAGCTCCAATGACGCTGAAGATAATGGCCTTTTTCATCCTGGCGATTCACCTCCCTTCGAGGGACTGTGTAAGCTCGGTAATCCGGTAATATTTATGATTTCCTTGCTCCAAAGCGTTTGTACTTTGGGCTTGCTCCTTGGCTCAGCATTATAATAGAAAGGGATTTTCCTTGTCAAGCAAAAAAAAAATCCGGAGCTTCGATAGAAACGGCCTTCAGGTTGTTTCACCCGGACGGAACGTTTAGTAATAACTCCCGCGGGGGTGTTTCATTATAACCAGTGTTAAATCGGCGGTCTACCTTTTAACGTAAGAGGTATTGAGGCCGGTTTTTCGCAGGGCCGTCGCCGGCCCCTTTCGTTTCCGGCTTTGGAAATGATGCCCCCGCTTATGGTATAATATATAGTACGCGGGCCGAAAGAACTCTTGACATTATCATCCTAATATGTTAAAAAACACGCTAACCTAAGGATGATTATGTTCGCATTGGTACGAAATAGAAACCGTCAATACCGGATGAGCGAAGGCGAATTGGTCGCCGTCGATCTGATGAACGTTGACGTAGGCGCGCAAGTGGAGCTGGACGAAGTACTCCTGCTCGGCGACGACAAAGGCGCCGAAGTGGGTACGCCGCTGGTCCCGAACGCGCGCGTTACCGCCGAGGTCGTGGCTCACGAGCGGCGACCCAAGGTCGAAGTTTTTAAATTCAAGCGTCGTAAGAACTACCGGCGCTTACGGGGATACCGGCAGCCGTATACGGTTCTCAAGGTATTGTCCGTAACGAAGTCCTAGCGTTCCGGCCCGCGTTTTCCGGAGCGCCGGAGGTCGACATGGCTCACAAGAAATCAGGTGGTTCCTCCCGCAACGGCCGCGACAGCGCCGGCCAGCGCCTGGGCATCAAGGCGTACGGCGGCCAGCCCGTTACCGCGGGCTCCATTATCGTTCGTCAGCACGGCACCAGCTATTACCCCGGCGAGAACGTCGGCATGGGGAGAGATTATACCTTATTCGCGACGGTAACTGGTCGGGTGGAATTCGTGCGGCGCAGGAACCGGCGCGAGGTACACGTCGTTCCCGCTTCGTAACAGGCACGCGAACCGTTAATTGGAGTTCCAACGATACCCCGGCGGGTTGATTAGCGCACAAACGACCACGCGCTTCGGCTCCCCGGGTTTATTGTGTTTATCGACGAAGTGGAGCTGGAAGTGCGGGGAGGCGACGGCGGCCGGGGCGCGGTTTCCTTCCGCCGGGAGAAGTTCGTCCCCCGGGGCGGCCCGGACGGCGGCGACGGCGGCCGAGGCGGCTCGGTATACGCAGTGGGCCACGGCGGCCTCCGCACGCTGAACCACCTGGCGGGTGTTGAACTCGTCGCGGCCGACGGCGGCGTAGACGGGGCCGGAAGGAAGCGTACCGGCGCCGCCGGGGAGAATAAATGGATACGGGTCCCGCCGGGGACCGTCATCGAGGACGACGGCGGCTCCGTCGTGGGAGAAGTGGCGGCGGCGTCCGAAGAGGTCCTCCTGGCCCGGGGAGGCCGAGGCGGCCGGGGCAATTCCCATTTCGCCACGCCGACGATGCAGGTTCCCCGCTACGCCGAGGACGGTGGTCCGGGCCAACAGCGCCGCCTGCGGCTGACGCTGAAGCTAATAGCCGACGTCGCGCTCATCGGGCCCCCCAACGCCGGGAAATCGTCGGTTCTCGCCGCGCTAAGTTCCGCCCATCCCAGGGTCGCGCCGTATCCTTTCACGACGCTGGCTCCCCAGCTGGGCATCGTGGAATATTCGGCGGCCCAGACCTACGCCGTAATAGAGGTGCCGGGCCTTTTGGAGGGGGCGGCGGAAGGACGGGGCCTGGGCCTCGACTTCCTGCGGCACGTGGAACGGGCGAAGGCGCTGGCGGTCGTGGTGGATGTTTCGGGCGAGTCGCCGGTGCGCGACTTCGAAACCGTCGTCGCCGAGATAGAGAATTTCAAAAAAGAACTGGTATCGCGAGTCGTAATCGTCATCGCGAATAAAACGGACCTGCCGCACGACGAAGGTATAGCGGCGGCCCTGGGCGGAGCGGCCGGCAAGGCCGTGATAGCGACTTCCGCCGTATCCGGGGCCGGCGTCGAGGAATTAAAGGTGGCTCTGTGGGAAGCCGTAAAAGCCTATGATAACGCAAGGCCTTAATTGCGAAGTTACGGTCGGCGGTGAACGCTACCATATCCAGACCGAGAACGTCGGCGACAACCTCGTAACCCTCGTCTTCAAGGGCGGGGCCGTCGTGGCCCGGGCGAAGCAGGTCGTGGGAGCCATCGCCGGCGCGGACCGGGTCGAAAAAGTACGGAAGTTGATGCGGAGCCAGCACGACCTGATGATCACCAAACTCCAGGAGGGGGAGCTGGTCCCCATTACGGCCGAGGAGCAGCGCGGCGTCGACCGGGAGGAAAAGGACCTCATAGCAAAGTTTCTGGAAGAGTGGGCCGAGGAGGAATAGCGGCCGTCAGGCCGAACGAAAGTACGCCCGGCTGGCAGCCGGGTTTTTTCATGCATCGCCCGCGTAGCGTGGTCCGAGGGGCGGCGTCAACTACCGCGACTTGTTTTTGTCGGCGAAACGTTCTATAATAAAAAAGGTGAAGGACCCGGGATAACCGTGAAGATTCTCATTATTGCCTCGGAAGTCCCTTATCCTCCGACCGATTCGAACCGGGCGGTGGTGTATAATTTATTGCGGCGCTTCCGGCCCGAGCACGACGTTACGATGCTCGCCATGACCTCGGGCGACGCCCCGGAGGATATCGCGGTCGTCCGGGATATGGTGGGGGAACTCGTCCTCGTCCCCCACGAATTCGACAAGACCCTCCTGCGGCGATTATGGAGTATGTTGACCATCTGGCCGTTCGGCGTCCTGCTCTACCGGAACCGGGACTTCGCGGCGGCTTTGGGGAAACTCCTGCGGCGCCGGGATTTTGACGTCATCATCGGCGGCCACATCAACATGGCGCAGTATACCGTGGACGTACAGAACACGCCGAAGATAATCGCGCCGCTCGACGCCACGTCCCTGTACTACAAGCGCCAGTTGGGCCTGCGCCTCAACCCCGCCGCCTCCCTCTATTTCCTCCTGCAATATTGGAAGGTTAAAAGTTACGAGCGCCGGACGTACGGCCGGTACGACGCGTGCGTCCTCGTGGCCCGGCGCGACGCGGAGGTCATCGGTGAGCTTTGCCCGGGCCTTCCCGTTTACTACGCCCCCTTCGGGACGGACGTCGCCGCCGACGAGGGCGTATCGCGGGAGCCGTTCTCGATAGTTTTTTCGGGCGTCATGGACTACCCGCCGAACGCGGACGCTGCGGCTTACTTCGCAAACGAGATATTCCCCCGGGTGAGGAACGCGGTGCCGGAGGCCACGTTCCATATCGTGGGCAAGAACCCGACCGGCGAAGTGCGGGCGTTGGCCCGGCGGGAGGGCGTCGTCGTTACCGGAGCCGTTCCGGACATGAAGGCTTATTTACGGCGCTGCCAGGTGTCGGTGTGCCCGATGCGCCTCGGCGCGGGGATGAAGATGAAAGTGATAGAGGCGATGGCGGCGGGCCTGCCCGTGGTTTGCACGACGCGGGGCGTGGAGGGGATGGACCTGGTGGCGGGGCGCGATTTTATCGTCGCGGACGAACCGGCCGAATTCGCGGCGGCCGTGGCGCGCCTGTTGCGGGACGAGAAACTGCGTGAGGAGTACGGCCGCTGGGGGCGGCAGGCCGTCGAACAGAAGTATACCTGGGACGTACACGGCCGCGCCTGGGACGAGGTTATCAGGTCCGTCGCGGCCGTCAGGAAATATTAAGGCCGGTTAATACTACTCGATATTCTGCACCTGCTCGCGGATCTGCTCGAGCAGGTCTTTTATTTCTATGGCCAGGGACGCGATGCCGGCGTCCTGGGCCTTGGCGGCGATGGTGTTGGCCTCGCGGTTCAGCTCCACCGCGAGGAAGTCGAGGCGCCTTCCCGCCCGTCCGTCGCCGCCGAGGGCGTCGGCGAACGCCTTGGCGTGAGCCCGACTCCGGACTATCTCCTCGCTGATGTCGCAGCGTTCGGCGAAGAGGGCGGTCTCGTTTTCCAGGCGGCCGGGATCCAGGCCGGCCCCGTCGGTCAGCTCGGATATCCGCGCCTGCAGCCGGTCCCGGTAGGCGACCGCCACTTCCGGGGCCCGGCTCGCCACGTCGTCGTAGAGTTTGCCCAAACGTTCGAGCCGCTCCGAAAGGTCCGCGGCCAGCTTTTCGCCTTCCGCGGCCCGCATCTGGGAGACGCGGCCGAGGGCGGCGTCGAGTGCGGCCAGGACCCCTTCCCCCAGCGCGCCGTCGTCCGTATCTTCCTCTATCGTGAGGAAATCGTCCCGGGAGGTCAACGCCTCCAGCGGGAGGTTTCCCTTGAGGCCGACGGCGTAGCGCAGCCGTTCGAATTCGTTGACGTATTCCCGGGCCAGGTCGACGTGGGAGACGACGCGTTTGGTCCCGGCCGAGGTGCCCCGGACGGCCACCGTGACGTGGGCTTTGCCCCTGCCCAGCCGTTCGCCGACGCGGGACCGCACGTCCAGCTCGAGCGAGCCGTATTCCCGGAGGCCCCGGACGGTGACGTCGAGGTGCCGGCTGTTTACGGTCGTGACCTCGACGACGATGACGCCGTCGCCGTAAGGGGCCTCGCCCCGACCGAATCCCGTCATAGAATTAACCATAGATATACCTCTCCAAGCGTTCGGTCATAGTAGCACCGGTATAAACCGGGCGCAAGTTTAACCTTTTTCTGGTTTTACCTTTAACGGCCGCCGCTCCTATGTTATTATCCCTTCTGGCTTATGAAAACCGAGATTATCGACTACGACCTTCCCCGAGACCTCATCGCCCAACAGCCGGCGCCCGAGCGCGACCGGGCCCGCCTTCTGGCCTGCCGCCGCGACGGCGGCGAACCGGAGCACCGTTCCTTCGCCCAGTTCCCGGAACTTTTGGCGGAGGGGGACGTACTGGTCCTGAACGACACGTCGGTTTACCCGGCGCGCCTTTTGGGCCGCGTCGGCGATAGCGACGGCGAACTGCTGCTCCTCCGCAAACTGGCCCCCGGCCGTTACCGCGTTTTGGCTCGCCCCGCCCGGCGGGCGGACGTGGGCGCGCGGTTCACATTCGGCGAGGACGGCCTGCACGCCGAGGTCGTCGGCGTCCTGGCGGGGCCCGAGCGCGTCGTCGAGTTCTACGGGGCGGACGACGTCGAGGCCGTGGTCGACGAGACGGGGAAGGTGCCGCTGCCGCCGTACATTAAAAGGCCCGACGGCCCGACGGAGGAGGACGTGGGCCGTTACCAGACGGTCTACGCGCGGCGCCGGGGTTCGGTGGCGGCGCCTACCGCGGGCCTGCACTTCACCCGGGAAATATTGGACGGGATAAAGGAGCGGGGCGTCGAGGTAGTCGAGATCACCCTCCATGTCTCGTACGGGACCTTCAAGCCCATCCGGGGCGATTCGTTGGAGGAGCACCACGTCGAGCGCGAGGAGATGAGTATCAGCCGGTCCGCGGCCCGGGCCATTAGCGCCGCGAAACTCGAGCATCGCCGCGTCGTCGCGGTCGGGACGACGGCCGTAAGGGCCCTCGAGACCGCGGCCGACGAGGCCGGCATGGTCGGCCCGTTCCGGGGGGAAACGGACCTCTATATTTACCCCGGCTACAAGTTCAAAGTCGTCGACGCGCTGTTGACGAATTTCCACCTGCCGCGGTCGAGCCTTCTGGCGCTCGTGGCGGCGTTCGGCGGCGTGGAAAACGTTCTGGGATGGTACGGCGCCGCGGTCCGAGAGGGCTACCGGTTCTACTCGTACGGCGACGCCATGTTCATATATTAAGGAGCGAGTGACGTGAAGAATCCGGTCAAATTAATATTCGTTGCCGCGTTCGCCGTGGCGAGCGTAATCTGCTTCGTATTGGGCTGGATATGGCCCGGCGTGGCGCTGGCCGTCTTTATGGTGGCCGCGGTGATCTGGGCCGCGCTGACCTTCCAGCGTAGCTACCTGAAGATTAAAAGCGCCGAGTTGCGACTGAAGATCCTCGACGGGGCCGGAAACGTGGCCCACTTCGAGAAGGTCCAGGAGTTGGTCCCGCTGCACCGGCCGCTGGCGGACATACGCGACCGGAATCTCTTTACGCGGGGACGGCTGGACGACTTCGACGTGTCGCCGGGCGAAATCGGCGAACGGATGAGCGTAGGCAAGTATTACATTATTAAAGTAGTATTCAAACCGCCGCTCGAGCCGGGGAAGGCGGTGTCGCGCCGCGTGGCCTATAACATTTACGACGCCTTCCCGGGCGAGGACGTCTCGTTCATGTTCGTGGGGGATTACCCTACGGACGACGTCGTCTTCCGCGTGGAGTTCCCGCCGGAGAGGTTGCCGCATTCGTCGAAGGCGTACGTGAAGTCGGAGGGTCGGGACGCGAGGCCGGCGGAACTCGCGCTGGCGGCCGACCGGTCGACGCTGGAGTGGCACGTGGGCCGGATGAAACCGGGCGAGCAATATCACTTGGAGTGGAGTTGGTAACGTAGGCAGGCTGTTAAAGCGGCCCGGGGCGTTCCTCCCGGGCCGTTTTTTATTCGGCGGCGATGCCGACCACGCCTTTAACGCGCCGTATCGTGACGACGTCTTCGGCCTCGGGCGAGTAACAGGTTACTTCTTCGGCTTTATCGTAGGCCACCCACAGGCGGCCTTCCGAGTCGATATCCAACGCGACGACGCTATCGGGTTCGGGGATGGTGGCGGTTATCTCTTCCTTGTCGGACGAGATCTTTATTATACCGTTGTAATTGGTCGCGACCCACACCGTGCTTCGTTCCTCGTCCACCGCCAGCTTCTCCGGCAGTTCGACGCCGGGGATTCTCTTTTTCAGCCGGCCTTCCCGGTTTATCGCGAAGACGCGGTTGTTGCGGTAGTCCGCTACCCACACCAAATCCTGCGCCGCGTCGTACGCCAGGGCGCGGGCTTCGTTCACGCCCGAGAGGTTGTTTAGCGTTTCGCAGGTCGGGCTTATAAGGGTCAAGGTTCGGATGCGGCCGGATACCCAGGCGTTGCAGTCACCCAGCGTCGCGATGGAGAACGGCTCGTGGAACGAGGCCGACCGGAATATCTCGTTGCCGTCGAGGTCGATCCGGGCCACCTCGTGGCCGTAGAAATCCGCGATCCATACCGACCCGTCGCTGGGATCGACCGAGATGGACGGTTCGAAAGGCCGCTTCTCCAACATGTAGATCCGTAGGTCGCCGGCGGCGATGGCCGGGGCGTGGGCGACCTTGGGGACGCTCAGTAGTTCCCGTTTCTCCTCCACGTCGAAGCAGACCAGCTTGTAGTCGTAGGCGTCCAGGAACCAGAGGCGGTTCCGCTCCGCGTCGAGGACCAGCGAGATGGGACGGCGGTAGCTGTCGAAACTCCTTATGTACTCGCCGTCGTACGAGTAGTGCCGGAGGCCCCCGTCGACGCCGATCCAAACGTCGGCGTACGCGGCGCCGATAAACAACAATACTAGTGTCGCGATTAAAAGCTTCATCGCCTATATTGTAAAGGTTCCCGGCGGCGGGGTCAAACGTTTTCTCCGGTAATGCGGGCGCGCAGGCACGCCAGCGTATGCTGTAGGAAATAAATATTATGGAGGGAAAGCAGACGGCCGGCCGAATGCTCCCCGGCCATGAGGAGGTGGCGGAGGTACGCCCGCGAGAAACGGCGGCAGGTGTAACACGAGCAATTCTCGTCCACCGGCCTCTCGTCCGCCCGGAACTCCGCCCGCCGCAGGTTCATCCGGCCTTCGGGTGTGATGGCCGTGCCGTGGCGGGCCTCCCTCGTCGGCACGACGCAGTCGAAGAGGTCGATTCCGGCGGCGACGGCCCGGGTCATGTCCTCCGGCCGTCCCACCCCCATCAGATAACGGAGTTTGTGCCGCGGAAGTAGGGAGGCAGTGAAGGCGGCGTACTCCGCGGTTTGGGCCGGGTCCTCGCCGACCGAGAGGCCGCCGATGGCGTACGCGAAGAAACCCATGTCGACGAGCGCCGCGGCGCTCCGTTCGCGCAGGTCACGGAATACCGCCCCCTGCACGATGCCCAGCAGACGCTGGTGGGGGGAGCCGTGGGCTCGCAGACAACGCTCCGCCCACGCCGTCGTGAGGTCCACCGCGCGGGCCGCTTCCTCCCGGCCCGTGGGGTAGGAGGTACAGTAGTCGAACGCCATTATCAGGTCGGCCCCCAGGTCCTCCTGGATACGGGTCGCTATCTCGGGCGTGAGGCGAAGCAGTTGGCCGTCGACGTGGGAGCGGAACGTAACGCCGTCGTCGTCCAGCTCCCGCCGCGACGCCAGCGAGTGGATCTGGAAGCCGCCGCTGTCGGTGAGGATGGCCCCGGGCCAGGCCATGAACTCGTGCAGGCCGCCGTGGCCCGCGACGACGTCCTCCCCCGGCCGGAGGTGGAGGTGGTAGGTATTGGCGACGAGGATGCTCGTACCCGCCGCGATGAGTTCGTCCGGGGAGAGGAGTTTGACCGCGGCCTGCGTGGCCACCGGCATGAACGCCGGCGTGGGGATGCGGCCGTGGGGAGTGGTTAAAACGCCGGCGCGGGCGCCGTCGCGTTCGGCTTCAACCTCGAAGGAAAAGGGGTAGGGCATCGTCGGGCCGCCGTTACGTTCCGTCGTGGGTCCTGATGGAGGGGAGGTCCCGGTCGAAGAGTTGTTTGACGAGCCGCGTAAGGAGCGCCGCCCCCTGGCGGGCCAGGTCGAGTAGCTTCTCGAACTCGGCGTCGCTGAAAGGCCGCTCCTCCGCGGATGCCTGAATCTCGACGATGCGCCCCTCGCCGGTGAATGCGCAGTTCATGTCGACGGCGGCGTCGCGGTCCTCGGCGTAGGGCAGGTCTAGGCGCGGCTCGCCGGCCACGATGCCCACCGAAACGCCGACGACGGTATCGCGGAGCGGCAGGTTTCCCTCGGCGGTTTTAATGCCGACCTTGGCGAGCGCGTCGTGCAGCGCGACGTACCCGCCGGTGATGGCGGCGGTCCGCGTGCCCCCGTCGGCTTGAATGACGTCGCAGTCGATGGTGACGCGGCGGTCGCCCAGCGCGGGAAGTTCGGTGACCGCCCGGAGGCAGCGGCCCACGAGCCGCTGGATCTCCATCGTCCGCCCCGGCGGCCGAGCGGTCCGGCCTTCGCGGAAAGACCTTGAATGGGTAGCCCGAGGTAACATAGAATACTCGGCCGTTACCCAGCCCCGGCCGCCGCCGTCCATCCAGTTGGGGACGCCGGCCTCGACGGAGGCGGTACAGATTATCTTCGTATCGCCGACCTCGATGAGGCAGGACCCTTCCGGGTGCATCAGATACCCGCGGGTGATTTTTACAGGCCGGAGTTGATCCGGGCGACGGCCGTCGGGCCGAGCTTTTTCTTTCGACATAACTACTCCTATCCGTAACTTACGCCGGCGACGGCAGGAGGTTTGAATGAAAGCGGAAGTTTATCGCGTACAGGGATTATCCTTCATCGGTAAAGCTGATTCCGGCCACTGGGTGCCCATGGACGGGCCGGTTAATCTGGGCGGCCTCGAGGCCGGGTCGCGGCCGCTCGAGCTCTTTCTCATCGGCCTGGGCGGCTGCACCGGCATGGACGTGGCGTCAATACTTACGAAAAAACGGACGGGCCTGACGGACTTTCGCGTCGAGGTCGAGGCCGACAGGGCCGAGGAGCACCCGCGCGTTTTTACCGGTATTCGCGTTAAATACTACTGCCGCGGTACGGACCTGCAAGAGAAGGACGTAGCCGAGGCTGTGCGCCTGTCGGTGGAGAAGTATTGCGGCGCGTACGCCATGCTCTCTAAGGCTTGCGACGTCAGCCACGAATTTGTAATAGAATAAATCCGCGCTATCAAGCGTACACGGCCCGGACGGCCTCTATGGGTTCGGCCAGGCCGGCCACGGCCAGCGGCGCCAGTCCTTCAAATTCGATATCCTTCAAATACGACGCCCGTCCGGCGGCCATGGCTTCTTCCACCCGACGGCGGCACTCGCCGGTAATCAAGATCTCAGTATCGGCCGCGGCGGCGCAGAGTTTGGACGAAACGTTGACCGCGGCCCCGATGGCCGTGTAGTCCAGCCGCATCTCCGACCCCACGTTCCCAATTACGACCTCGCCGGTCGCGACGCCTACGCCCATACCCGGAGCCGGGAGGCCCCGGCCTTCGAGGTCGCGCCGCACTCCCCGGTACGCCCGCTGGAGCGCGATCCCCAGTTCCACCGCCTTCGCCGGGTGGTTCTCTTCCCTAATCGGCGCGCCCACCAGTATCATCAGGCCGTCCCCCATAATCTTGTCCACGGTCGCCCCGGCCCGGATGACCTCGTCTATCATCGTCCGGTGGAACGCGTTCAAGAGCGCGAGCATGTCCGCAGCGGGGAGGCGCTGGCTTATGCCGGTGGTGCCGCGGAGGTCGGCGAAGACGATGCTGATATCACGGCGCTCGGCGCGCAGGAACTCGTACGGGTTGTCCAGAATTTCGGACGACTTGGCCGGCGATACGTATCGCTTCACGACGAGGTCGAGGCGCGTTTGACGCTGGAGGAGAACGCTCGCTAGGACGAGCGACGTCCCGGCGAGGGCCAACCCCCATAGCATCCCGTGGGCGTACAACAGCGCCAGCACGAGGGCCGCGGGGTACAGGGCCACGTCGAAGGTCAAGGTGCTACGGATATCGCGGAGCGCGGAACGAATGGAGAGCGTCCCCCGTACCGCCCCGATTATCGCGTGGTAGACCTGGATGACGACCATCCGGGCCGCCAGAAAGGCCACGATGCCCGCCACGGTGAGAGGCGTTATCTCGCTTACGGGCATTTCTCCGGCCACCGCCCGATAAGCGTAACCGCCGGCGAGGAACATCAGCGCGTTGAGGCCGGTGTTGATGACGACCCGGCCGGGGGCGATGTCGGCGGGCGCCGGGGCCGCGAGGCCGCGCTTTATGCGCCGCTGGTCCGCGACCGTTATCAGGAGGTCGACGCCGGCGGCCAGCCATGCGCCGATGACGGGACCGAAGGCCAGGACGGCGCCGGCGAAAGCCGCCGCGCACAGCGAGAATACGGAGGCCGAGGTAAGGCGGACCTGGTAAATCCCGGAGAGGAACGCCGCGGCCGCGAATACCGCTATCGGGGCCGCCATCTCGAGCCGAAGCGACGGCGGGTCGAGGACCGTGGCCGCCGCCGTAACCGCGATACCGAATGCCCCGAGTCCCCATAACCAGTACAGCGTCTTAGGCCGTTTCGCGTCCATGAAATGGGGCCTCAATGCAGGGACGCGCGCCCGATTTCCACGCGTTCTATCTTCCCCGACATGTCGGGCCAGATTATCCCGCCCACCCGTTCGAATTCGTCGATAATGTCGGTTACGAAGAAGCGGGGCGCGGGCGGAGTCTCGGCCCGGGGCCGGGCCTCGCCGCGGGCCGCGAGTACCTCGCGCACGGTCGTGGCCATCGTTTCCGCGGAGTCTATCAGCGTCACGGCGGCGCCGGCGACCTCGGCCAGGACCGGCTTGAGCGCGGGGTAGTGGGTGCAGCCGAGGATGAGCGTGTCTATCTCGCGCTCCAGCAGAGGCGCCAGGTACTCCCGGGCTATCTCCCGCACGACGGGGCCGCCCAGCCGACCCTCCTCGACGAGGGGGACGAAGAGCGGGCACGCCCGGCTCGTGACCTCGACGGCGTCGTCGAGGGCGGCCACGGCCCGGGTATAGGCGCCGCTGGCCACGGTGGCCCGCGTGCCGATGACGCCGACGCGACGGAGGTCGGTCGCGCCCACGGCGGCGCGCGCGCCGGGCTCGATTACGCCGAGCATCGGCACGTCAACGTTCCTGTCCAGGAATTCCAGCGCGGTCGCGGAGGCCGTGTTGCAGGCGATGATGACGAGCTTGGGCCGGAAGTGAAGTAGGAACTCCACGCACTCGCCGGCGAAGCGCCGTACGGTGGCGGGCGATTTGGAGCCGTAGGGGACGCGGGCGGTGTCGCCGAGATAAATTAGCTCCTCGCCTTCGAGGGCGCGGTTTATCTCGCGGGCGACCGTAAGGCCGCCGACGCCGGAATCGAATATCGCGATGGGGGCGGAGGCGCTCATTCGGAGGACTCCCGGGAGGAGGTGGGCGGCGGGGATACGTAGCGGCCCAGTTCGCCGTAGACCGGGAAGCCCGCGGCCACGTGGCCGCCGTCGCCGGTGAGGGTATTCGCCCGCCGGCCCTCGATGCGTATCTGAATGCCGTCCACGCCGGCGACGTTCGCGGTCACCGTTTCATAGAGGGAGTTGACGGCGAACAGCTCGCCGGTGCTGCCGAACTTGTCCGACTGGATGTTTTTATCGAAGTTCAGGATGGCGACGCCGTCTTGCAGGAACACCGATATTAGCTTGGCCTGCGAGGGAAGGGTGGGGGACAGCTCGGCCGACCGGGGCCCGGCGATAAGCTCGGCGACGACCAGGCGGACGCGTTCCTCGGGCGTCTCCGTCGCCGCCACCTCGCGCTTTTCGGCCACGAGTTCGGTGTACTCGGCGTCCGCGAAGTAGATGTCGGCCGCTTCGGATTCTCCCGTCGCCGCCGCGGTTTCGGCCGTGCCTTCCTCCCCTGCTGGCGCGAGGCCGGCCAGGAGCTCGTTCCGGTAGCGATAAGCGCTCCAAATAAGCGCGAGCGTCGCCGCGGCCACTATCGCCGCGGCCGTCCATTTCCAGAATCGGTTGGGGCTCTTTTTTGCCATAAACGTTTAATCGAAGAGGCCCGTTTCGTCGGCCGGGAGCGGCGCCGGAGCGCCGTCCTCCTCGCCCTCGCCGAGTTTGCCGGCGGCGGCGAGGCGGTCCTGGAAGGTGCCCAGGGCGCGGCCGGCCTCGTCGTACTTGTTCGCGGCGTCGCGGAGGTGCTTGCCGGTGACGCGGAAGAGCTCCTGGAACTTGCCGAGTTCGTCCCCCAGGCGGCTAAGTTCGGCGGCCACCGCGGCCGCCCGGCCTTCCAGCGCCATCCCCCGCAGGCCCATCGCCACCGTCGCCAGGTAGACGTAAATGGTCGCTGGCGAAACCGGGAACACTTTCTTCGCCGCGCCGTAATCGAAGAGGTCGCCGTCGGTCACGGCCGTCTCGTAGTACACGCTCTCGGACGGCAGGTACATCAGCGCGAAGTCGTAGGTGCCGAGGTCGGGACGGATGTATTTGGCGGCGATGTCGTCTATTTTGTTTTTAACCGCCCGGACGAAGTCGCGGCGCAGGCCGGCACGTTCGCCCTCGTCGGCCCGAATCATGCGCTCGAAACTCTCCAGCGGGAACTTGGAGTCGACCGGGACGAATTTGTTTCCGATGATTACGGCGAAGTCGACGAAAGTCCCGCCCAGGGGGTACTGCCGCCGGAACTGCTTGGCGGGCAGGACCTGGGAGAGGACGTTTTCCAGAAGGACCTCGCCGACGATGCCCCGCGTCTTGGGGGGACGAAGGATGTCTTCCAGCTTCTTTATGTTCTGGCTGAGTTCGATGACGCGGGTGGAAGACTCGCGGATTTCGCCGATGCCCTGATGCACCGACGATACGGTGTCGGAGGCGGAGGCGAGTTGTTGGCTGATGGCGTTCGAGGCGTTGGCGAAGAGGCTCGATACGCTGTCGAGGCGGTTGTCCACGGCCTGGCGGAACGCGGCCATTTCGGCCGCGGTGGCGTTCAGTTCCCGGGCGCGGGCCAGGTTGTCCTCCAGCCGGCGCTGGGCGCCGCGGGTGGAGAAGAACATGGCCGCGGCGGCGGCCAGGGCGACCACGGCCACGACGGCGAGTACGATTTCGAGTACGGTCATAGAAACTGCCGTTCGGCGGCGTTAGTTAGCCATCTTTTTCTCGTAGGCGTCCTTGTACGCCTTGATGCCCTCATAGATGGCTTCCGCGGCTTTTTGCTGCCAGGCCGGGTCGGTCAAAAGCTTCTCCTCGGTCGCGTTGGAGATGAAGGCTATCTCGACCAGGATAGAGGGCATCTCGCAACCCACGAGGACGAAGAACGGCGCCTGCTTCACGCCCCGGTCGCGGAGTTCGAGCTTGGCCAGCATCCGCGCCTGGACGAGGTGGGCCAACTCCGACGATTCCTGCAGGTACTCGTTCTGCGCGAGCATCGACAAAAGGAAGTTCAGGCTTCCCGGGTCGGCGCTGAAGTTGGGGTTCTCGGCCAGGTAGTCCTGGTTCTCGGCGATGGTGGCGGCGCGTTCCCAGTCGTTGCGGGACTCGGAGAGGAAGTACGTCTCCGTCCCCCGCACCTTGGAGTTGAGGACGGCGTTGTTGTGGACGTCGATGAATAGGTCGGCGTTGATGGCGTTGGCCAGGCCGGTACGGTCGCGCATGTAGACGTGGCTGTCGTCGATGCGGGTCATCGCGACGCGTACGCCCAATTTGTCCCGCAGGAGCCGGGCCAGCCGGAGCGATATCTCGAGGTTGACGTCCTTCTCGAGGACGCCGGTCGGGCCTTCCGCCCCGGAGAAGTGGGCCCCGTGGCCGGGGTCGATGCAGATCGTATCGATCTTCGTGGGGGTTTTGTCGGCTTCCATCTCGCGGGCCGAGACGGGGAATTCGCCCTTGGCCGCGACCACCGGTTTCTCCGTCGCCGGTTCGACGTCGGGTTTGGTTACGGGTTTCGTCGTCGGCTTGGTGGTTCCGGCTTTTTTATAAATTTTAAAGAATATCTGCGGCGGGTTTTTAAGGGATTTCCCCTCGTAGTTCTTGGCGCTTTTGCTCGGCGTTACGTAAATATAGGCCCGGTTGTCGGAAGTGGCGGAGGTGACCTTCGCGACGACGCCCACGGGTTCGGTCAACTTGGCGGCCGAGGGCGATACCGAGCAGTCGTCGATGATGAGGGCCAGGCGGCCGTCCTTCGTTTTACTCACTTTAAATAAAGCAGGCTTTTCGAGTTTGACGATGACGGCGGTGTAGTCGGTGTAGTTGCGGACGGTCATGCCGGTGACGCGGTTGGCCGCGCCGGCCGGGGCCGCCAGGCCGGGCGCCGTTACGGCGAGAGATATTCCCCACAACAATGCCCGGGAGATTACGCGGCGACCCGATGCGATATGTTTTAACGTTCCCAATTTTGCTTGTCCTCGTCTTTCTCGCGGATCTTTGCTCTTTTGTCGTATTTGGCTTTGCCCCGGGCGAGGGCGATTTCGACCTTGGCGTAGGGTCCCGAGAAGTATATTTTTAACGGTATGAGCGTAACGCCCTTTTGCTCCACGGCCCGAATAATGCGGTTAATCTCCCCCCGGTTGAAGAGGAGTTTCCGGCGGCGCCGGGGATTGAGGGCGTCGGCCGAACTCTTGTCGTAGCGCGGGATATGGAGGTTGTGGAGATATATTTCGCCGTTATCGGGGGCGGCGTAGGAGTCCCCCAGTGAACAGCGGCCGCCCCTAAGCGACTTGACCTCGGCGCCGGCGAGTACCAGGCCGGCCTCGTAGGTCTGCAAAATCTCGTAGTCGTACCTCGCACGACGATTGGATGCGACGGTTTTATCCATTTTAGTCTCTTCACTTCTTGGGAGAAATATATTATCCGACCGGGTTTAAGTCAAGGGAAATGGGTTTTTTGGGTCTTTTTAGTCGCGGTAACGGCTTGCGGAAAGGCCGATATTAAGCTACTATACCGCGAATCGTTATTATACAAGGGGTTGCCATATGTTTAATAAATTTGCGGCGGTTTTTACCGCGATTTGCCTCGCCGGGGTGGCGGAGGCCTTCGACGTTTATTCGTACTGGGAGCCACCGGCCTACGGCGCGGGGGGATCGGCCGCGGTGGCCGACGACGCGATGAGCGTTCCCATTAACCCGGCGGGCCTGGCCGCGGGCCACGGTTTCAACTGCTACTTCTCCCGTAACATTCAGAACCTGGGGCGGAGGAATTACCATCTCTACTTCGATACGCTTATAGGCGGTTTCGCTTATGACGCGGCTCGCTTCCCGGACGACAATATTAAAAACAGTCGCTTTTCCTGGACCTTCGGCGGTCCCGTGTATCGGGGTTTCGGCATGGGTTTGGGTGTGAATCGCCTCGCCGCGTCCAAGCCTTACTTAACGTCGGCCTGGACCGTCGACGCCGGCGTCATGGCCCGGCCGAGTCCCTACCTGTCCCTCGCGGCGGTAGGCCGGAACCTCAACGAGCCGCGGTTCCTGCGTCAGACCGAGAGGCGGACCTACGTGGCCGCCGTGGGCGTCCGGCCCTTCTGGGAGCGGCTGACGCTCAGTTGTGACGCGGGGTGGCGGGAAGGCGACGAGCTTGGCGACATTAGTTACCGCGGCGGCCTGGACCTGGAAATAGTCGACGGCGTGAAGCTGGGGTTCAGCGCGGACGACGACAAGAACGTCGGCGCCGGCGTGACCTTCGGTTTCGGTTACGGGAGCTTCGACTACAACGCCCGGCTGGACGAGGACCTCGAGTACCAGGCGGACAGCGCGGGCCTGGGATTCAACCTCGAGCGCAAGGATTCGGTTTTCCTTTGCGGCGATCAGTACCGCGAGATTGTTATAGAAGGGCGCCTGGCCGAGAGCGGTTCCGGCTTCTCGCTTCTGGGCTCGGGTCGGAAGAGCGGCCGGGATATAATCCGCCGCTTGAACGCGGCCCGCGACGACCCGGAGGTCAAGGCGGTCGTACTGCGCATAGGCGACGTTAGCGCCGGGTTCACGCCGGGCATTACGGGCCTGGCGCAGGAAATCCGGACGGCGATATACGAGGTCCGGCGGGCCGGGAAAAAAGTCTACGCGTACGTCGAGGTGGTTCACCGGCCGCAGGGTTATTACATCGCGTCGGCGGCGGACGTTATCGTTATGCCGACGAACGGCTTCTTCGGCGGCGTCGGGACCTATATGACGATGTGGCGGATAACCGACCTGACCGAGCGCTTCGGCGTCGAGTGGGACTTTATAACTTCAGGCGACGTTAAGGGGCTGTTCCACCAGATAGCCGACGAGCCGTCGCCGGAGATGAAAGAGGTTGTGCAGAAGCTGGTGGACGGCGTTTACGAGCAATTCCTTTGGGCCGTGGCCGAGGACCGCGGTATCGACGCCGGCCGGCTTCGGGAGTTGTGCGAGGGGGAACCGATGACGGCCTTCGAGTGCCGGGACGCGGGCCTGATTGACGAGGTGGCGCGCTACGAGGACGTCCGGGCGGTGGTCGCCCGCGACGCAGGCAGGGATGCGGACGAGGTCTCGTTCGGCGAGATATCGCTGCGCCAACCGTGGAAGCGGCGCTGGGGCGAACCGAAGTCGGTGCGGGTCATCATCGCGGAGGGCAGCATCGAAACCGGCCGCAGCCGGCGCTCGATACTATGGGGCAGCCGGACCATCGGCGAGTACACGGTCGTGGCCCAGTTGCGGGCCGCGCGCAAGGACCCGGACGTCGGGGCCATCGTCCTGCGGATCAACTCGGGCGGCGGCTCGGCCATAGCGTCCGAGGCCATATACGACGAGGTGGTGAAGTGCCGGGAGGCCGGCAAGCTGGTCGTGGCGTCGATGGGGGATATCGCCGCCTCGGGCGGGTACTTCATCTCCTGCGGCGCGGACCGCATCTTCGCCGACCCTGCAACCCTGGCCGTCTCTATCGGCGTAGTAATGGGGAAGCCGTCGCTGGAAGAGTTTTATAAAAAATACGGCATAACGCGGGTCCCGGTCAAATCGGGCGAGCACGTCGACGCGCTCAGTTACCACCGCCTCTGGACGGAACAGGAACGGGCCTGGGCCCAGCGGATATCCGACGACATGTACGAGCGTTTCAAGGGCGTCGTCGCCGAGACCCGGGGGATAGAGCCGGCCCGCCTGGACGAACTGGCCGGAGGCCGGATCTATACCGGGGAAGACGCCCGGAAATTGGGTTTCGTGGACGAACTCGGCGGCCTGGCCGAGGCCGTGAAGTACGCCCGTATACACGGCAAACTCGCCGCCGACGCGCCCGTGGAATACGTTACCCCCGAGGACAGCTTCTGGGAACGGGTCCCCGGAGCCGCGGCGACCATGCTCGGCGTCGAATTTTAAACGTGAACCGGTAACGACGGAGGTATCCCGGTGAGAAAGATTACGGGGATTGCGGTAGTAGTGGCGTTGGGCCTTTCTTTCGCGCTGGCCGGCTGCGGGTCCAAACCGAAGCCGCCGATAAGCGGAGCCGACCTGGTGGCGACGGCGGTGGCGGCCCATTACGTCATTACGATAGACGACGTATCGGAAGAGGGAGATGTTTACAAGTGGACCATCAGCGCGCGCAACGGGTCATCCTACCCGTGGATGGGGACCTTGTACATCCGGCTGGTCGACGACAATAACGAGATTATCGAGAGCCACGACTTCGAGATCGCCGAGATGGTCCCGCCCAACGGCAATACCTCCGGCCTGACCTTCGAGTCCAAGTATTTGCCGATGCAGATGGGCGGCGAGGTGGCCGCGCTGAAGGCCGAGGTCGACGTCGTGAAGTACGAGGAAGAAGGCGGGGCCGAGGGGTAAAGATTAAAAGAAGCCTTTCCGGAAAGATATTTATAGGAACTCAACGTTGACGTCCCCCAAAAGCGTAATCGTAATCGGGGCCGGGCCGGCGGGCCTGACGGCGGCGGACCGTCTGGCGGCCGCCGGCCTCGACGTCCTGGTGCTCGAGGACCACGACCGGGTAGGCGGCCTGTGCCGGACCGTATCCTTCGCCGGCGCGACCTTCGACCTGGGCGGCCACCGCTTCATCACCAGGGACGACGAGGTCCGGGACTTCGTCTTCGACCTGATGGGGGGCGAACTCGAGGTTCGGCACCGGAAGAGCACCATCCGCCTCCGCGGCAAGAACTTCGCGTATCCGCTGGATTTCAAGAACCTCCTCCTGCGGATGAATCCGTTCACGACGCTCCGGGCGGGCGTGGATTATCTCGGGGCCACGGCCCGCCAGAAGCTGGCCCCGCGCAGGGACGTATCGTTCGAGGACTGGGTCGTGAACCGATTCGGCCGGGCCCTCTACGACATATATTTCGGCCCCTACACCGAGAAGCTCTGGGGCCGGCCGCCGAGCGAGATTTCCGCGGATTGGGCCGCCCAACGTATCTCGCTGTTAAACCTCTGGGACGTCCTGCTCCTCTTATTGAAGCTGAAGAAAGAGCAACCCAAGACCTACGCCACGCAGTTCCATTACCCGCCGGGAGGGATAGGCCGGATCTTCGAAAAACTTTCGGAACGAGCGCGGAGCGCCGGG
This sequence comes from Candidatus Zixiibacteriota bacterium, assembly GCA_050117845.1. GTDB lineage: Bacteria > RBG-13-66-14 > B26-G2 > WVWN01 > WVWN01 > WVWN01. The sequence continues at coordinate 30,689 of JASFLY010000003.1, read as the reverse complement.
GCCGAGGTGCGGCTCGGCGCCCGGGCGGTCGGCGTGAACCGCGAGGGCGGCCGCGTTACCGGCGTTTCGTTCGTCCGGGACGGCCGGGAAGAGACGGAGGCCGCCGACTTCGTCGTTTCGACGGCGCCGCTTCCGCGGCTGGTCGAGATGATCAGGCCGGCGGACCGGGACGCCGCGGAGGCCGCGGGCCGAATGGAATTCCGGGGCCTGCGCTTCCTGAACCTGGTCGTCGACCGTCCGGAGATAACAGACAATACGTGGATATACATCCCCGAGCGGAAGTACTTCTTCTTCCGCGTCCAGGATCTGCGCAACTGGTCGCCGTCGCTGTGTCCGCCGGGGAAGTGCGCGGTGGAACTCGAGATAGCCTGCACCGCCGGCGACGAGAAGTGGCGCATGTCGGACGAGGAAGTGAAAGAGATTTGCTTGGCCGACCTCGCGGCCGTGGACCTGGACCTGGCCGACGACGTGGAGGAGTACGGCTCTTCCTACGACGAGTACTCGTATCCCATATACGACGTGGACTACAAACGGAAGCTCAAGGCGGTCCTGGATTTCGTGTGGCCCATCGAGAACCTGTTGACCATCGGTCGGGGCGGCCTCTTTCGTTACAACAATATGGACCATTCGATAAAGATGGGCCTTTTGGCGGCGCGGCACGTGGCCGGGGGAGAGAGCCGCGACGCTATACTTGAAATCGCCAAGGAACAATCAGTATTCGAGGCGGACCACAAACGTCACTGAGCGGATTTCCTTGCCGGGGACTTCACGTTATCGTAAAATCGCAAGTTACGCGGTTGAGGACGGCGTAAGGCCGGATTGATAATATGAGATTACGTTCCTTAATTATATGGATATGCGCGTTCGCGGGCGCCGTACCGGCGCTGGGCGTGACGGACGAATTCCTCGGCGTCAGTTCGGCGGGGGAAGCCCCGGCGGCGCTGGCCGGCGCCGCGGCCGCCGGGGAGTGGTCCCGGGCCGGTTGGCTGGCGATGGTTTTCACCGGCGACGAGGACGCGGCGGAAGGGTACTTCAAACGGGCGCTCGCGGCCGACGCCGAAGACGCGGCGACGCTCGAGGGCGCGGCCTGGCTCGACTTCTCGCGGGGTCGGATGCCGCGGGCCTACGAGCGGTGGCAACAATACCTGGAACTCTACCCGGACGGGGAAGCCGCGGTCGCGCTTATCTCGACCTTGCGCTTCTTCGACGGCATCGTTCCGGCGTACGCCCAGACGCCCGACTTTTTACTGGCGCTCGCGCGGCGGCCGGATTGCCCGGCGGCCACGCGCGACGCGGCGGGTCGGGTGGCGGAATCGCTGCTCTTGCAGTACGGCCGCTGGGACGACGCCAAGGCGTGGGCCCGGGAGCGCGGGTACCTGATGGATTTCTCCGTGTGCGGCGTCTACAACGAATATGGCCTGGCCGACGTCGACCACGCCTTCGGGCCGGAGAAGGCCTTCACGGCGTCGCCGGAGGTTACGGCGGGAGAGGACGGGTGGCGGCCGGTCGATTCCCGTTTCGGCGCCATTAACGTCGGCGGCGCGCTCGGCTTCAATATGGGCGTGGCGTACGCCACCACCACGTTCGACCTCCCGGCCGGGGAGTTCTGGCTCGAGATTCAGGGCGACGATTGGTTCCGGGCCTATCTGGGCGGCGTCGAGGTCATGACTAACCATCCGGCCGACGGCCCCGCCCGCACGCTCTACCGTTGCCGCTTCAAGACGAACGGAGGGCGGCAACGTCTCCTCATAAAAACGCTGCAGAACAACGACCCGGTTTACAGCACCGACGGCGCCTGGATATTCAAGGCCCGGGTGCTTAAGGCCGACGGCGCCACGCCGGCGAACGTCACGGCCGACGCGGCGGATATGGCTGCCGCCGGCGCGCCCGCGGTCCCGCTCGACACGGAGGACGGCGACGACGGCGACGGGCCGATGGCCGACTTCTATGCCGGCTTCGACGATTTTACCGTCGGGTCGTACCTGGCCGGCATCGATAAAGTGAACGCCGCGACGTCGGCGGCTCCGGCGTGCGCGCTGTTCTACGTCGCCGGGGCGTACGGCCGCATCCTGTCCGGCGGCGAGTACAACCTGGCCGGGGCGAAGTCCCAGCTCCGGCGGGCCCGGGCGGAGGACCCCGCGTGCGTCGTGGCCATCGAGGAACTCGCCGTGTTCGCGTCGTACGAGGGCAAGCGCGAGGAGGCCGTCGATTATTATCGGGAGTCCTTGCGGGAGGAGCCGGCGTACGTTTCGTCGGTGTGCGGCCTCGTGGACATCGCTTCCCGGGAAGGTTGGGAAGCGGAGTTGAACCGGCAAGCCAAAAGCGCCCTGGCCCTGAATCCCGGGGCTTACCGGGCCCTGTTGGCGCTCGCCGGTTATTATTACGATAAGGACAATACCGACCGGGCGGCGGAGTACTACGAGAAGTATACGGAGTACAAGGCGAACGACGCCGGCGTCCGGGCCCTCCTGGCCGAAGTGTACCTCTTCCGCGGCGATATGGAAGCGGCCGAACGCCAGTACCGGACCGTTCTCGAATTCGAGCCGTACAACGAGGACGCGTACCTGGGGCTGGCGGACCTGGCGGCCCGTCGCGGAAACGAGGACGCGGCCCGGGAGTGGTTCGCGAAGGGAGCGGCGATGCTGCCCCGCTCGTCGGAGCTGCGGCGCCAGGGCGGTTATTACCTTTGCGGCCTCGGCCTGCGGGACGAGGGGTTCGCGGCCTTGCGAGAGGCGCTGGCGCTCGACGCCGGCGATTACCGGACGCGTCTGTACCTGGAGCGGGAAGGGGCCATTGAGCCGGACGCGGTGTCCCGGGCTCTCACGGTCGACGGCGCGGAGCTCGCGAAGCGCGACGTGGGGCCGGAGGATTACCCCCAGGCCGATACGGCAATGCTGCTCGACCAGACGGTGGTTTACGTCAATCCGGACTACTCGTTCCGGGAGACGAACCATAATTTAATAAAAATAATGAACGACGCCGGGCGGGAACGCTGGGGCGAGATAACGGTAATGTCGGGCCGCGGCACCGAGATAATCGACGCCCGTACGCACCTCCCGGACGGGGAAGTGGTCGACGCCGTTTCCATTAAGGATACGAGCGGGTACAAGGCCATCTCGATGGAGCGGGTCGTCCCGGGCGCCGTGCTGGAGGTCGCGTACGACCTCAACATCGACCGGCGGATGATATTCAACCTGCTCCAGTATTATTCCCAGCCCTTCTATATGGCCGAACTCGGCGAGGCGCTTTTGTGGACGCGCTACGCCGTAGTCGTGCCGGACGATTCTCCGGCGAAGGACCGGTTGACCTTCGACGTGGCGAACCAACGCCTCAAGCCGAAAAAGATACGGGGAGAAGGCCGGACGGCCTACCTCTTCGAGCGGCGCGACATGCCGCCCATCGTCGAGGAACCGATGATGCCCTCGAAGGACGCGTACGCGCCGTACGTCCGCGTCACCACCTTTGAGGACGTCGACACCGTCGGCGAGTGGTATCGGGGCGAGCTTTTCGGGAAATTCCGCTTCGACGAGTTCCTGGAAAAACGGTTACGGACCGTCGAGTTGCCGAAGGACGAAGCGGGCCGGGCCGCCGCCGTCTATTACCACGTCGTGAGCAGCATCGAGAGTTCGGGCGGCAGCGTGTACTACCCGTCGTCCGCCCGCGTGACGGCGTTCCGCGGCCGCGGCCGGACGGTGGACAGGGCGGTACTCATCGTCGCACTGTGCCGCCGCCTCGGCATCGACGCCAAGCTGGCGCTGGTGGGGACCGGCGGGTCGAAGGGGGAGTGGGACGTGGTTACCCCCGAGATCTTCGATACCGTCCTGGTCTACTTCCCGACGGTGGGGTCGGAGGGAACCTTCGCGGACCCGCTGCTCGACACCTTTTCGTTCGGCGACGTATGGACGACGGCGTACGGCAAACCGGCGCTCATCGTGGACGACCAAGGATACGAGATGGGCCGGGTGCCGGCGGCGCCCTTCGAGAAGGACAGCATCGGCCTGGAACTCGAGCTGGAGCTCGATTACGGCGGCGCTGCGAAATTCGCGGGGCGGCGGATATACCGGGGCTTGCGCGGCGCGTATCGGGAGAGCTTCACCAATCCCGAGGAGCAGGAATCCAACGTCGAGATAAGCCTCTCGCAGATATTCGCGGCGGCGACGATAGACGGGTACAGCTTCGACAACCTCTTCGATTTGAAGGGGGAGTTCGCCCTGAACTTCGAGGGGCGGGTCCCGAATTTCGCTCGGACGCGCGGCGACAACCTCGCCGTGCGCGTCGTGCCGTACGAGTTCACGTTGGCGCAAGTGTTTATCACGGCCGAGAAGCGCAACTACCCGCTACGTATCGAAAGGCCGGAGGCCTGGATCGACGACGTGCGCGTAAAAATCCCGGCCGGTTACGAAATAGACTATATGCCGGATTCCGGCCGCATCCGCGGGCCGGGGTCGGAGTACGTTCTGGAGTTGGGGGCGGAAGGGGACGAACTGACGATCAAGCGGCACCTGTTCATCGACCAGGGCGACATATCGCCGGGCGACTACAAGAAATTCGTTAAGTTCTGCCGGGAAGTTGACCGGATTGAAAAAACGGAAATCATTCTCGCGCCGGCGCCGTTGCCGTAAGACCGGGGTACTACCTAGTTGTTTACGCTGATACTCGTAATCACGGACGTCGCCGTTATCGCCACGGCGCTGGTGGGGGCGTATTTTTTCCGCTTCACCGTGTTGCCGTTGCCGCCGGGCATCGGGGCGCCCACGCTCGAGCCGTACCTCTATCCCTTGCCGGTGGTTATCGTCCTGTGGCTCGTCGTCTTCAAGGCGCTGGGCCTTTACGGCCGGCGAGGCCGGAGCTTCGGCTGGGACACCATCTTCGCGCTCTTCGGCGGCGTTCTTCTGGGGTCGGTCTTTTTAGGCGCGCTAGGCTTCATCTACCGCGGCTTTTCCTATTCGCGTTTGGTCCTGTTGGTAGCGGCGGCCTTCGCCTTCGTCGGCATCGGCCTGGCCCGGGCGGCCGTGGTCCGCTTCCGCGATTACCTGCTGAAACGGGGCGTGGGGGCCAAGCGGACGCTCGTGGTGGGAACGTCCGTCGCCGCCAACGAACTCAGCCGCCGCTTACTGGGTGGCCCCGCGAGCGACTACTATTTCGTCGGCGTGATACCCTCCGGCAACTCAGGGAAGAACGGGAACGGCGGCGCGGTCAAGGGATGCAACGTGCTGGGGGAACTCGAGGAGTTTTTCGACGTCGTCTCCCGGGAGAAAATAGAAGTTGTCTTTTTCGGCAGCGACGTGCCGGACCCGGTACTGCTCGACCTTGTGTTGGAGTGCGACCTTAAGGGTATCGACGTTCGCATCCTCCCGTCGACGCTGGAGCTCATGGCGACGAAGGTTCACCCGGACGAAGCGCTGGGCGTACCGGTCTTCGCGTTGAAACAATTTCGGCTCACCGGCTTCAACCGATTCCTCAAACGCTTAATGGACGTGGTGTTCTCGGCGTCATTTTTAATCGTGTCGGCGCCGGTGTGGGGCCTGGCGGCGATTCTGGTGAAACTCACGTCGCCCGGGCCGGCGTTCTACCGCCAGGAGCGGGTGGGGCAGGACGGCCGAACGTTCGAACTTATGAAGCTGCGGTCGATGCGCCACAACGCCGAAGCGGATACGGGGCCGGTTTTCGCCACCGAGAACGACGACCGCGTGACGCCCCTGGGGCGCTTTCTCCGCCGTACGTCGCTCGACGAGATCCCCCAGTTCATCAACGTCCTCAAGGGGGACATGTCCGTCGTCGGCCCCCGGCCCGAGCGGCCTTTCTTCGTCGAGAAGTTCGCGTCCACGGTCCCGCGTTACATCGAGCGGCACAAGGTGAAGTCGGGCCTCACCGGCTGGGCGCAGGTCAACGGCTTCCGGGGGACTACGTCCATCGCCCGGCGCGTCGAATACGACCTTTACTATATCGAAAACTGGTCGTTGTTGTTCGACCTCAGAATTCTCCTCATGACCGTAGGCCAGGTATTCGGCGGCGGCGGCCAGTAGTCGTCATCCTTTATTTTATCGTAGTGCCTAATAAGCATCCCTCGAAATAGATGAATACCGCCCGATATGTCGGATAATAATTAGCCTCGAAGCAAACGCCGTAGTGCCCAATTAGTCGGATAAATCGCTATAATATCGCGCCGTCCGGACGGTCGGGCGGCGTTTAGCGTTGATAATTAAAGGCTTTTCCTTTATAATGCGCCCGACCCGATTATGGCCGACGATAAAAAAACGCTGACCCGCAATATATCGATTATTGCGCACATCGACCACGGCAAGACGACGCTGATGGACCGTATCCTCGAGGTTACGGCGTCCATCGACCCGCGGCAGATGCGCGAACAATTCCTCGACGCCATGGCGCTCGAGCGGGAGCGGGGCATCACCATAAAGATGCACCCCGTCACCATCTCCTATAAGGCCGGGGACGGCCGGACGTACAAGTTTAATATAATCGATACCCCGGGCCACGTCGATTTCACGTACGAGGTATCGCGTTCGCTCGCGGCCTGCGAGGGCGCCGTTCTCCTCGTCGACGCCACCCAGGGCGTGGAAGCCCAGACGGTGGCGAACGCCCTCCTCGCCGTCGAGAACGACCTGGTGCTTCTACCCGCGATAAACAAGATTGACCTCGCTTCGGCCGAGGTGGACGTTACGCGGCAGGAAGTGCAGGAGGTCGTCGGCGTCGACGCCGCGGAGGCGGTGTTGGTGTCGGCCAAGGACGGGACGAACGTCCGGGAACTCCTGGAAGAGGTTATCACGAAGGTCCCGCCGCCCGAGGGAGACGCCGGGGCCCCCTTGCGGGCGTTAATATTCGACGCGCGCTACGACCTGCACCGCGGCGTCCTGGCATACATCCGCGTCGTGGACGGGACTCTCCGGCGCGGGACGAGGATACGGCTCATGGCCTCGGGCCGCGAGTACGACGTAACCGAGGTCGGCGTCTTCCGGCCGGCGATGACCGCCGTGGACGAACTGGCCGCGGGGGACGTGGGCTACGTCGCCGCGACGGTAAAGGACATCGCCGAGGCCCGCGTGGGCGACACTATAACGTACGCCGCGGGCGGCGTACAGAAGCCGCTGCCCGGCTACCGGGAGGCCCGGCCCATGGTCTTCGCGAGCCTTTTCCCGGTGGAGGCCGACGACTACGACCTCCTCAAGCGCGGCCTGGAGAAGCTCGCGCTCAACGACGCCGCGCTGAGCTGGCAGGCCGAGGACTCGGCGGCGCTGGGCTTCGGCTTCCGTTGCGGTTTTTTGGGCCTACTCCACATGGACATCGTGCGGGAGCGGCTGGAGCGCGAGTACGAGTTGGAGGTCATCACGACGACGCCGCACGTCGCGTACGAGGTAACGACGCGCGACGGCGAGACCCGCACGGTCGAGAACCCGGCGTACCTGCCCGATCCGGCCGAAATCGAGTCCGTGGGCGAGCCGTTCGTCGAGGCTACGGTATACACGCCGGCGAAGTACATCGGCGGCATCGTCGAACTCCTCAAGAGCCGCCGCGGCGAACACGTAAGCATGGAGTTCTTCGCCGGGGACCGCGTCGCCGTCCGCTACCGCCTGCCGCTCGTCGAAATCCTGATAGACTTCTTCGACCGCCTAAAGGCGCTCTCGCAGGGCTACGCCTCGCTCGACTACGACCACATCGGCTACCGGCCTTCCAAGATGGTCAAGCTGGACGTCCTCCTCAACGGCAAGCCGGTGGACGCGCTGAGCGTCATCGTGCACATGGAACGGGCGGAGCGTCGGGGGCGGGAACTCGTGATGAAGCTGCGGCGGGAGATCCCGCGCCAGCTCTACGAGGTAATCATACAGGCCGCCATCGGCTCGCGCGTCGTCGCCCGGGAGACGCTCAAGCCGCTGCGCAAAAACGTCACCGCCAAGTGCTACGGCGGCGACATTACGCGGAAGCGGAAACTTTTGGAGAAGCAGAAGGCCGGCAAGAAGCGGATGAAACAGGTGGGCAACGTGGCCGTCCCGCAGGAGGCCTTCCTGGCGGTGCTGAAGACGGACGAGTAGGGATAATCAACCGTATATATTTATATGGATTTACTTATAACGTCGCTTTAGTATATCGCAATCGGGGTAATTATAAGATTTCGGTCATCACCGTCCCATCGGACGATTTTACCCAAACAAGTGATTTTGGTAGAACTACCCTGTTCGAAAGCGCTTTTAGCTCCGAGGTTTAAATACTCCTCCGCACAAGAAATACGGAAATGTACTTTTTTTTCTGATTCGGGTAAAAACTGATTTATAGGATGGGATAGTTCTAAATCACGTTGGTTTTCATTAACCTTATAAACCGTGAATTCGCCTTGGACAGCGATAAAATCTTGAACCGCTGATAACTCCTCAATTTTACTTTTTCCCAGAGTGGCTAAATTATCGAATATTAGTTTGCGCTCCATATCATCGGGAATGTCGAATTCGTATTCGTCACGCATTTTACTAAATAAAGAACGGATCTCTTCGAATGAAGTTTCGTCATATTCGAAATCTTCGGCTCCAAAAGTAACCGGGCTTTCTACGATTAAGTACTTCTCGACCTCGTTATACATTTTTGGGAAATTCCGTTCTAATTCATATTTCTTTTTTGTTTGGACTCGGGTTCCTTCTTCGTAACCGCCTTTAATGCCGCCGACCTCGAGATTCGCTATTTTCGGTTCTATCTTCCCGCTAACGTCCTTCGTCGTCGTTGCGTCTTCTGTTTTTTCGATTTCTTTCGGTTCGGGGTCTTTAGTTATTTGGTTAAATAAATCCGCGACCCGGTCCCTATCTAAATAATAAAACGACTTGGGGCCTGTACTCAGGATCGCTTCCCTCTTTTTTTCGATTATTCCTTCTTTTTTTTGGGGTAGAAAGCGCTGTTTCTTTTTCGACTGCATACTCTCTGTGCCCGAGTATACCCATATTAACGGTTTATTATTCCACAATATTTGATTACACGTGTTTGCCCAGTTCGTATCGTAATTTAAAGGCGGCCAATACGAGGAAACTATATTCGACGAGATATCACCAGGTTTGATTAAGTAGGTCGGTTGCGGCTTTTCGGTACTTTTCGGCATTTTTACTGTTACTATGATAATCCAAGCGAGTATTGCTAAAACGATTACGGATAGTGCGATTATCAGTATTACCGAGGCCGTCATTTTATATACCTCTTGAGGGAAAGCTAAGGTTTCATACTGCTCACTAGAGCATTGTAGTATTACGATTTATTTTTGTCAACCTTTTATTATACTTAGGATTACGTCGAAGTCCGTTAATAGGATCAGCAAGAAGCGGATGAAGCAAGTGGGCAACGTGGCCGTCCCGCAGGAGGCTTTCCTGGCGGTGCTGAAGACGGACAATTGATTCGGTCCAGTTGGGCGATAACGAACCCGGCCTTGCGGCCGGGTTTTTTTATATCGGTAAACGCCGCGTTAGCGGCCGGAAACGTTTACGTCCAGCGGCGGGACGTCGACGATATGGACGGTGGCGGACGCCACGGCTACGCGGCCTTCGGACCCCTCGAACTCGTCCAGTATACGGGTGAAGAGTTCATCCTTGGCCGTGCGCCGCTTTTTGAAGTCGACGACGTAACGGAGCGTGAACTCCACCCAGTTGTCGTTGGCCATCATCAGGACCATGGGCTCGAGGCGGGCATCCTCCACGCGGTATTTGCGAACGACTCCTTCCCAGGCGGCGCGGGCGTGGGGTACGAAGTCGCCGACCACCGCGGCCGCGGCGTCTTCCAACACCTTACGGGCCAATCGGTAATCGGAGCCGTATTTCACGGGGATTTTGATTTCGTCCCACAGGAACGGGAAGTCGCCGGAGTAATTGAAAACCGGCTCCTTGAATACGAAGCTGTTGGCGATGCGAACGACGCGGCCGTTGTACTGGTCCCCGCTTATCCAGCTGCCCATCTCCATAACGGTCGTACGGAGGATGCCGACGTCGATAACGTCCCCCTGGATGCCGCCGAGTTGAACGCGGTCGCCCACGCTGTAAAAGCCGCCGAAGGAGACCGCCAACCAACCGGCGATACTCGCTATGACTTCCTGGAGGGCGAAGGCCACGCCGGCCCCGGCGACCCCCAGGACGACCGCCAGGCCGCCGAGGCGGTCGCTGAACACCGCCGCCACCAGTAGCGCGACGGCGCCGTAGCCGACGAAGGTAACGAGTTTGCGTACGCGGTAGCGCGCGTCCTTATCGTCGATGTGGCCGGCGAGGGGGCGTTTCAGGAGGCGCACCAGGACGGCTATGACCGTGACGCCTACGCCTACGATGATGAGTTTCTCGGCGGTGGGGGTAAGGGTCCATTGCGATAAGAAGTCCATCACGTCTAACCTCCCGGCTTAAGCGCCCATATGGGGCCCCGGGCGGGGCGTTTCCACGGGCAAGTATAACCTCCCCGGCCGCGATTATCAACGACCCGGAGGATGCACAGACGTTAATCGCGAGGGCGTATTATAAGAGCGGCAGACCGTCCCGCAACGCGGGGTACTCGAGCGCGGGGAGGAGTTCGGCCTTCATGCGGGAGGTGTCGGCGCAGTAGCCGGCCATGCCGATGCGGATGAAGTCGCGCGTGAGCGGGGCCCGGGTGCCGAAGACGCCGGCGAAGAGTTCCACCGCCGCGCCGGCGACGTGGAAGGACCAGCGCGGGAAGCGCCACGGCCTCCGGTATCCCCAGTGGGCCGTGGCCGCATCCAGGAATTCCTGCAGCGTCGCGGGGGCGTCGTCGCCCAGGTTGTAGACGCCGCGGGCGTTGCCTTTCTCGACGGCGGCGACGACGGCGCGGTTGAAGTCGGGGAGGGCGAGGAGGTGGATGGGCGTCGGCTCGGGCCAGACGGCCAGGAGACGGCGCCGGGCGAGCCATCGGGCGGCCTCGATCATCAGGACCCCCCGGCCGTATATCATGCCGGGCTGTAGGGCTATGGGCGTGGTCGCCGTACCCTCGCAGGCCGCGAACATGCGTTTTTCCGCGGCGAGGCGCGTCCGCGCGTGGACGGAGTCCGGCCGGCCTTCCAGCGTTTCCGGGGCCGGGTTTTGCGGGCTCGACGGGCCGGCGACGTGCGGGAAGCTGACGAGGATAACCTTACCCGCGCCGCCGGTCAAAGCGGCGGCGACGAGGTTCTCGAACCAGCGGACGTTGGTAACGGGGAGGAACTTCTCGGGGCGGGGGGCGAAGAGGACGCCGGCGAAGTGGACGACGGCGTCGACGCCGCGGCAGGGATCGAGAAGCGTTTCGGGCCTGGCCAGGTCGGCCCGATAAACCTTAACGTTGGAATGGTCCCGGATTTCCGGCGGGACGGGCCGGCGGTGGGTCAGCAGCCGCAACTCGTGTCCCGAGGTCAATAGGTGCCGGGTTAATAAGGAGCCCAGGTTTCCGGCGGCGCCGGTGATGAGGATTTTCATAATAGTACGGGCTGGTAAGGGTTAATTTGAATATAGGCACTACATTATTATAATTAGGCACTACGTGGTGCTCAATAATAGGTCGCGCGTCTATTTTCGCATCCGGAATAGCGTTATCCCGCTTATACAAACGAAGGCCGCGATGACGAACCACGCGAAGATGTCCCCCACGGCGGCGTATACGGTCCGAACCCCGCGGGTCGGGACGTCGGCGACGATTACCGGGTCGGCCGCGGCGAAGTAGTCCATGGCGGCGATAGGCCGGCCCAGGTAATCGACCGCCACCGATACCGCCTCGTTGTCCGGCCGCAGGAGCGAAAAGCCGTTCTCGACGGCCCGGAAGGTCGCGAGTTCGGCATGGAGGTCCATCAGCTCGTACCAGTCGTGCGAGGGGACTATCATTATATCGGCGCCCGCCCGGCCCGCCTGCCGGACCGTGGCCGGGAAGTCCATGTCGTAGCAGATGGCGCCGGCGAGGCGGCCGTACTCGGTGTCGAGCGTCGGCAGGCGGCAATCGCCGCGCCGGGATATCGTGGCCTCCGGCCCCGGCACGGGAATGGACTTCACGTAGTCCCAGACGACCTCGCCGTCGGGATCCACGAGGACCAGTTTATTGGTGACCGGTTTATCCGTCCCCGGCTCGAGGGTCGCGAGGCCCATCCCCAGATATATGCCTTCCTCCCGGGCGAGGTCGCGCCCCCGGCGTATTAACGCGGGTTCGTCCTCGACCGGCAGTTGGGCGCTGCACTCCCCCCACACGACGACGCGGGCGCCCGCCCGCGCTTCCCGGCGGCTCCGCGCCAGGAGGTCGTCGTTGATGGCGGCGGTCTCCTCGTGCAACGCGGCCGTTTCGGCCTCGTCCAGCGGCTCGCCGTGCGTGAGCGGCGGAAGGAGTTCCGGGTGTTCGGACAGGAAGAACGTCTTCGAGATAACGCCGGCGACGCGGACGGTCTCGCCGGGCCGGTCGGCCGCGAGGCGGATCCCGCCGAAGAGCAGGACGGCCGCCAGGACGGTCCCGTAAACTATTATCCCCCGGCGTACGCCCGGGCCGCTTTCCCGATTCTCCCACGCCCAGTTGACGACCGCGGCGAACCAGGCCACGAGGAAACTCACGCCGTAGAGGCCCGTGAGCGAGGCGATTTGAATAAGCGGCAGATTATGAACCTGCGTATAGGCGACGGCGTTCCATGTGCCGAGGGGGCTTACGAGTGAGAAGACGTATTCCATCGTGACGACGGCGCCCGGGAAGAAGAGCGTCCCGAGGAAGTCGCGGCGCCGCGTCGCGAGGGCCCGGTCGACGAAGTAGGGAATCAGGAAGACCGCCGCGATGCCGAGCGAGAACGCGGCGTATGCGGCGAATGACATGATAGCGTCGGCGATGCCGCGCCAGGCGAAGAAGGTGGCGACGCCGGCGGCGAGCACGGCCAGCGGGAAGCCGACGATTACGCGGCGCCCCCGTAGCCAACGGAGCATGAATACCGGCGCGAGCCAGGCCGCGGCGGCTACGACGTAGCGGCCTCCCGCCAGGGACCACAGGCCCCCGGCGGCCAGAAGGCACAAGGCCGGCCACACGTATTTACGAGTCGCGTCTCGGCTCATCGGCGTTTCCCGGTTCCTCTTTCTCGCCGCCCGGCGGGATGTGATATTCGCGGGTCGTATGCCACTTTTTGCAGGCGGGACAGCGTTCGTACCTCTTCTTGCCCAGGTTCAGGGCCCACAGCGGCCGGGGGTAAATATGGCCGCACTCGGGGCATTTCGCCATGCCGTAGCAGAATTGGCCCAGGCGGAATTCGCCGTGGGCGAGGCGGGCCAGGAGCGCGAGCATGGCGAAGAAGTAGATTAATACCCAAATGGATAATATTACCTGCCAGGCCGTTTTCCCGAAACCCAGCGGGTCGAGCTGCCCCAGGTATATCGGGAAATTCCCGACGTAGTGCAGGCCCATCGCGGCCAGGACGCCGACGAAGAAACGCCGCCGGAGTAGGACGAGGGCCGCCGCGGTGAACGCGCCGTGCATGATACAGACGAGGGTGCGTTCACCCAAAAAACCGGTGAACAAGTAGAAGGGCAGGTCCGCATAATCGGGGTGTATAGCTATCCGTTCGGCGAGCATCCAAATCTCGCCCACGCCGAAACCCAGGCCGAGCGCGACGGCGACCCAGACCGCGTTGCCGCGGTTGACGCGGCGCGCGAACGCCGGGATGAGCAGCGGCCACAGTTTCGCCGGCTCCTCGGTGAGGGGGGCGTAGAAGGTCGTTAGGAAGTGGTAGAACCCCGGCGCGGCCTCGAGCCAGCCTTGCAGGATTTTATCGAAGGGCAGGCGGACGAGGTGGAAGGCGAGGGGGGAGAGCGGCGCCGTAAGGACGCCGGCGAGCGCGAGAAATCGCCATTCTTTCCTGGGCCGCCGGGCCAGGAATACGCCCGCCACGACGCCGACGGCGAAGACCGTAGTAATGGCGGCCGCGATGTAAATGCCGGGCATGGGTGTTTCCCCTCTTAACTCGCCCCGGGATGAAGGCCGAAGAGGTGCACGACCTCCATGTCGGCGGGGATGTCGTCGCCGTGGTCGCCGCGGCCCGTCGCCGGGTCGACGTGGGCCCCGTGGTCCGGCGAGAACGTCAGAACGCGGTCATAGGCCGACCAATGTTCGGCGGCCGCGTCCGCCAGTTCGACGAAACTGCGAATGTGGTTGTTTACGGCCTGGCGGGCGGCCGGGCTGTCCGGGCGCGTCTCGTGAAGGAGGTCGTCGTATTCCTGATGGTAGGCCAGGATGAAGTCGTGCTCGTCCCTGGCCAGGAGGTCCTTCACCCGGGCGTTGACCTCCGGGTCGTAATCCTCCGAATAGTAATCGACGGGTCGTCCCAGAAACATCCGGTCGATGCTCGACTTCGCGACCGCCACGATGGCGACTCTCTTGCCGGCTCGGGCGAGGGCGTCGAAGAGCGTATCGCACGCGAGTACCGGCTTTTCGTACTTCCGGATGCCGTGGCCCTCGGGGCCGGCGCCCGTGAACATGGAGGCGAAGCAGACCGGCGTCTTGGGCGGGTAGACGGAGCGCAGCGGGACCTCGAGGGGGGCGCGTTCGCGTACGTCCTCGAAGCATCCGTTTTCGTAATAAACGTCTCGGCCTATCGCGTCCGGCGCGTAAAGAAGGCATCGTGCGACGGGCCGGCCGTCGAGCGATTCCCGGGCGCCGCGGACGACGTCGTCCAGCGGCCCCGCGGCCGAGAGCGCGGGCGGCGTAACGCCGAACAGGTGGCATATCGTGGGCGTTATGGAGGTTATACAGTTTCTATTATCCGTCATATTTTTTTAGCTCCGTCGCCTCCGAACCGGTTACGTTAGGGTATTAATATAATTGAATTAAGGGGGCGCGTCGAGGGAAAAAGCCTCGTCGGCGGATACCGCAAAAAAAGGGCCGCCCGCGAGCGGGCGGCTCCACCTTGGCGTCAATAAATATTACCGAAAAAGCGATCTGACCCGGCCGAGGGAGGTCGGCACGACGGTCACGTTAACCCAATTGAAATACTGGACGCGATGATTGCCGAAGTCGGAGGCGTAAACGCGGTTCCCGTCGGCCGTAACCGCAACGCCGTGCGGCATATCGAATTGGCCGTTGCCGGAACCCGAAGAACCCCATTTCCCCAGAAACGACCCGGCGGCCGAGAAGTACTGGAAGCGGTCGTTACTCGAGTCGGCGACGTAGACGTAACCGTTCGGCGCGGCCGCGACGCCCCGGGGGGCGTTGAATTGGCCGTCGCCGGTACCCATCGTGCCCCACTTCCCGAGAAACGAACCGGCGGAGGTGAAATACTGTACGCGGTTGTTGTCCCTGTCGGCGACGTAGACGTTGCCGTTCGGAGCGACCGCGGCGTCGCACGGGGACCGGAATTGGCCGTCGCCCGAGCCGTTCGAACCCCACTTGCCCTGGTACGAGCCCGTGGAGGTGAAGTATTGAATGCGATGGTTGTTGTCGTCGCTAACGTAAACGGTACCGTTCGGAGCGACGGCGACGTTGTTGGGATACTGGAATTCGCCGTTGCCGGAGCCGTACGCACCCCATTTGCCGAGGTACGAACCCGTCGCCGAGAAGTACTGGATACGGTGGTTATACGTGTCGGCGACGTATACGTATCCGCCCGAGGCGACGTCGAGGCCTACGGGCCGGTTGAACTGGCCGTCGCCCGACCCGGACGAGCCCCATTTCCCGAGAAACGAACCGGCGGAATTGAAGTATTGAATCCGGTAGTTATCGCGGTCGGCGACGTATACGTTGCCGCCCGAAGCGAGAGCGATCCCGCAAGGCAAATCGAATTGGCCGTCCCCGGTGCCGTTCGAACCCCATTTGCCCTCGTAAATCCAATCTCCGTAAGCAAGCCCCGCAATTAGGGCCCCTCCCATAACCAGCGATAGTAACTGCTTCAAATCTCTGACCTCTCTCGTTGACCGTCGTGGAGTAAGTTTTATAGAAGTATAGCAGCATTTCCCCGCGAGGTCAAGGACGGGGGGTAAATATCGCTGCTAGAAGTCCCAGTCCGGCTTCGGGTCGGGGAGCCGCAGGACGACGTCCAGCGTTTCCAGGAGGTCCGGCGGCCCCGCGAGTTCGTCGGTTATAGCGAGGCTCGTGGCGGGCAGTACGCCCAGCCACATCCGCGTGAAGGCGTTGACCGAAGCGACCAGCGTCGGCAGAGAGTCGTCCCGGCCGACTTCCGCCCCCGACGCCGGCCCGAGCGTTACGACGTATTCGCCGGCGACGCCGTGCCACGGGGCGTCGTCGTCCAAAACGCCCTCTATGGGATCGCTCAATTCCAAATTGAAACGTACGTCGCCGCAGGCCAGGTGCGTCCGCGCCAGACAAGCCGGCAGGTCGAGGATCCGCATTTGCCAGAAAGCGAGCGCGCGCATAACGTTTTCGAACTTGGATTGGCGGGTTACGTAGCTGGTTCGAAACGGCTGCCGCAGGAGGTCCTGCAGCTGGATGCCGGGCGGCTCCAGCGTTTTCACGAGGCGGACCTGGTCGCCCAGGTTCTTTATAAGCGCCATAAGTTCGAGGAACTGCGCGGCGTCGCGGTATACGAGCCACTGAACGCCGTACGGCCCGATGCCGCTCCCTTCCGTCGAAAACCAAGCGTGGTGGCTCAGGCCTTCGCCGTCCTCGTTTTTATAACCCAGGCCGAACCCGCCCTTCGTCCAGATCATCTGGGCCCTGGTGAACGCCGCCGCGCTCAGGTTGCAAGCGCCGTGGCCGCGCGACCGGCCGAGGCGGTTGGCGTGTACCGCCTCCCAGTCGTCGACGCTCAGCCGGCAAGGGACGCCGGGTTTTACGGAGACCGTTAACAGCGCCGGGTCGAAACTGATAATGTTCTCGTAACCCCCGGTGCCGAAGCCGAGTTGATCGTAATAACCCTGTTCGAACATGCCGAGGCCCGATATTACCGCTCCCTCCGCGGCGCCCGCCGCCACCGCCGCGGCGGTCAGGTTCTTGGCCAAACCTTGCTTGCGGGCGACATGGCTGGTCGTGACGGCCGTAACGCAGGAGAAGGGAAGGTCCTCGTCGAGATACCGGACGGACCCGGGCGCCGTGCAAACCATACACTCGGCCTCGCCTGCAACGTCGGCGACGATGGCCGCGCCGCTGGCAATGAAGTGGTCCAAACCCTGCTGGTCTTTTTCGTCTTCTTCTATCCAACCGACCTCCCGCCACATACGGCGGACGGCGGCCTGGTCCTTGTCGACGTCGTAATCGCGGAATTTCATTTATCTCTCCTCCGAACGGCCCGGCCTTCCCCGGGTCGTTATTTCGTGGGTTAGGTTAACCGGATTATACGCGGCCGGAGGGTGTCCGTCAACCACGATTCGTCGCAGTTGCCGGGGCCGCCGTCGCCCGTGGGGCGGGTCCCGGGGCGCCGTTTCCCCGGATGCTATATTCCGCGCGTGTTTTCGGCGTTTATCGGCCTCGAAAAAAAATACACAAATCGGCCATTTTTTACTTGACAAGAACGGTCCTTTCTGATTTAATGACTGTGGTGGGGAATAGTGGTGAAATGTGGTGAAAATGAGTAAACGGTCTCGTAGATAATAACTTATATGTCGGCTTCCGAAGACAGATTGGACGGTATCGTCGACCCGGGCCGCTGGGCCTTCGGGTTTAACGGCCAATATCGCCACTCGCTCGACGAGAAGGGCCGGCTTAGCGTTCCGGCCAACTTCCGCCGTGACGCCGCCGGGAACGTCATCGCGCGGTACAAGGTCACGGTCGGATTCGAGAAGTGCCTTTTTCTTTTTCCGGCGGAGTACTGGCAGGCCGTGGTGGAGCCGCAGCTTTTGGAACTTCCGATAATGGAACGGGAGGCCCGGCTGGTGACGCGTATGCTATTAAGCCGGGCGGGGGATTGCGAGCCGGACAAACAGGGACGGGTAATGGTGCCGGGGCCGCTGCGCGACTACGCGGGCCTGGACAGCGAAGCCATAGTGAACGGGATGTACAACCGCGTGGAAATCTGGGGCGTCGACCAGTGGCTTGCGTACGAGGCCGAGGCCGAAGCCGCGTTCGAGGACATGGCGGCCCGATACAGGATCAAGTTCTGATCGTGGACCGGCCGCCGGGGAGCGCCGCGATGCCTGTCGGCGACGACGAAGCCGTCCCGGAGCACGTCCCCGTCTTGGTGGAAGAGATAGCGGCGGCGGTAGTTCGGAGGTCCCCGGGAGTTTTCGTCGACGCCACGGTGAACGGCGGCGGCCACGCCGAAGAGCTTATGAAGGTTTTACCCAACGACAACGTTTACATAGGAATCGATGCCGACGGCGGCGCGCTCGATCGGGCGCGCCTTCGTCTTAAAAAATACGGTTCACGGGTGTTGCTCGAGCGCACGTCGTTCGTTCGGATGGCCGAGGCGGCGGGGGCGTACGCGGGTGAGGTCACGAACGTTCTTTTCGACCTGGGCCTCTCCAGCGCCCAACTCGCCGACCGGGAACGGGGCTTCTCCTTCAAGGCCGGCGGGCCGCTCAACATGCGCTTCGACGGCGACGATACGATGCTGACGGCCGCGGAGGTCGTGAACACCTTCGACGAGGGGCGCCTGGCCGACGTCATTTACGAGTTCGGCGAGGAACGGCGCTCGCGGGCGGTGGCTCGGGCCATCGTGGCCCGGCGGGCCGAGCGGCCTTTCGAGGACGCCGCGGACCTGGCGGCCGTGGTCGCCCGGGCGGTGGGCGGCCGGCGCGGCCGGATCCACCCGGCCACGCGGACCTTCCAGGCCTTGCGCATTTTCGTTAACGACGAACTCGCCTCGCTGGAGAAGGCGTTGCCGGTGGCCGAAAGCCTCCTCGCGGGCGGCGGACGTATTTTAGTAATATCGTATCACTCGCTCGAGGACCGCATAACGAAACGCTACTTCCGCGCGGGCGGCTCCGGCGGCCTGCGGGCCGTTACTTCGAAACCGGTTCGCCCCGGTTCCCGGGAAGTCCGGGACAACCCCCGCAGCCGCAGCGCTCGCCTGCGCGTGGCCGAGAAGGTATAACGTGTCGGAGATAGTTTACAACCCGCCCACCATCGACGTGAAGGTCAAGCCCCGCCGGCGGCGCAAGCCGTTTATATGGGCGGTGGCGGCGACGGCCGCGGCGCTCGGGTTGTCGTTTCTGTATCTGTGGCAGTACGTTTCGATACTCGAGCTCAACTACGAGGTGACGCGGCGCCAGCGCGAGCTGGACGAGGCGTACCAGGAAAAAGTGGCCCTGAAGTCCGACCTGTACCGGCGGCGCTCGATGGCCGAGATTGACGAGATAGCCCACAAGGAACTGGGCCTCGCGCCCCCCCGGCCCGGACAAATCGTAATCGTCGAGGACGACAAGTGAGATCCGGCCGCAAAATACGATTCGCCAGTTTGTACCTTTTCTTCGTCGCAGTGTTCGGCGTGGTGCTGGTCCGCCTCGTCTGGGTGCAGGTCATCCAGAACGACTTCTACGCCGAGGTGGCCTTCAAACAGCAGTACGGCCGGGATTACCTCCCGGCGGCCCGCGGCGTGATTTACGACCGCGACATGAACCCGCTCGCGATGAGCCGACCGGTCTACGACGTTTACTGCATTCCCCGGCTGGTTACCGACCGCCGGGCGGTGGCGCGGACGCTTTCTCCCGTGCTCGGCGTGGACGAAGCGGAGCTGGAGCGCAAATGCGAATCGAAGGCCGAGAGCGTCTGGCTGGCGCGGGAGGTCCCCCGGGACGCCGCGACCGAAGCGTTGGCCATGGGCCTGCGGGGAATATTCGCGGAGCCGTGCGAGCGGCGCATGTATCCGGAGAAGGAACTCGCGTGCCACGTCGTCGGGTACCTCGGCGCGCGCGACGGTTCCCGCGCCGGGGCCGAACGCACCCTCGACGTTTACCTGGAGGGCCTGCCGGGTTTCTCCGACGGCGGCGCCGACGCGGCGGGCCGCAACCTCCCGGACCTGACGCACAACTTCGTCCCGCCCATGAACGGCCTGGGTTGCGTCCTGACGATAGACAAGTGGTGCCAGTACGTGGCCGAGCGCGAGCTGGCGGCCACCTGCCGGGAGTACGACGCCGAGGCGGGGTCGGTGGTAGTCATGGACCCGGCTACGGGGGAGATCCTCGCGATGGCCTCGTACCCGTCGTACGACCCGAACGACTACGGCCGCTACAAACCCGAGTGTTGGCGGAACAACGCCGTAACGAGCGCCATCGAACCGGGGTCGATAATCAAGCCGTTCCTCGTGGCCGCGGCGCTGGAGGAAGGCGTCGTCACGACGCGGGATATCTTCGATTGTTCACACGCGCTCAACCTGGGGCGATACCGGATTTCGGACGTGAAACCGAGCGCCGAGCCGTTGACGTTATCGCAGGTCATTGAGAAGTCGAGTAACATCGGCGTCGTCCTCGTATCGGGTCGCCTCGGCGGCCGGCGCTATTACGAGTATCTTAAGAGGTTCGGTTTCGGCGAGCGCACCGACGTCAACCTGCCGGCCGAGAACGCCGGAATAATGCGGTACGACGAATTCAAGAGGCCGCTGGGCCGGGCGTACGCCAGCTTCGGCCAGGGCTTCTCGGCGACGCCCATACAGATAACGACGGCGGCGTGCGCGTTGGCGAACGGCGGCACGCTGGTCAAACCGATGCTCGTCTCCGCCGTCGTCGACGAGAACGGCAAGACGGTTCGGCGTTTCGAACCCGAGGTCGAGAGACGGGTCGTGTCCCCGGAGAACGCGGCGGCGGTGCGGAGGATGATGGAGCTCGTCGTCGAACGGGGCGGCGGCAAGCTGGCGCGCCTTCCCGGCTATCGCGTCGCCGGGAAGACGGGGACTTCCGAAATCGCCCGCTCCGACGGAAAGGGTTACGTCGCGGGGGCGTACAACTCCTCTTTCCTGGGGGTATTCCCCGCCGATGAACCGCGGGCCGTCGTCTTCGTTTCAATACGAAAACCGCGAGGCGAGTATTTCGGGGGCGTGGTCGCGGCGCCGACCTGCGCCCGCATCGCCGCGGACATACTCCCGGCGCTCAAGGTAACGCCCGCCGGAGCGGACGAACTGGACTTGCCGGAAGTGTCTCCCCGGCCGCCGGGCGACGTGATATTCGCCGAGGCGCCGGCCTCGACCGCCGTCAAGCGTTTGAGCGCCGCCGGCCTCCGGGCCCGCTTCGACGGGACCGGCCCGCGCGTGCTGTGGAGTTCCGCCGACACCGGCCCGTCGCCGGCCTCGGGCAGCGTCGTCTGGGTCAAGTTGGGCGGCGAGCCGACGATGCCGAACGTGGTCGGCCTTTCGGCCCGGGAGGCGATGCGACGCCTCGGGCCGCTCGGCGCGAAGGTGACGTTCGCCGGTTCGGGCGGTTGGGTGGCGGGCCAGTCGCCGGGCCCCGGCGCCGAATGGAACGGCGCGTGTATCCTGAATCTTAGCGACAAAGCGCCGAGGGCCGTCACGCCGGCCGTTCCTACCGCGGAGGGCTTGCCGGCGAAATTTAAGGCCGAAGTAGCCGGGTAAAATAATGAGCGTAAATTGGACCGTAGAACACGTGCGCGAACTCGTCCGGGGCGAACTTCTGGGCGACGGCGAGGACGTTCCCCTTTCCGGCGTGGAGACGGACAGCCGCCGCATAAAGCCGGGCGAGCTTTTCGTGGCGCTCTCCGGCGAGCGCTACGACGGCGCGGATTACGTGGCGGACGCCGCCGCTAAGGGCGCGGCCGCCGCGCTCGTAAGCCGGGACGTGCCGGAGGAGATACCCCAGATCCACGTGGCCGATACGTGGGAAGCGCTGCGCGTGCTGGGGCGGGCCCGGCGGCGGGAGTTCCGGGGGCCGGTCGTCGCGGTGACCGGGTCCTGCGGCAAGACCACTACCAAGGACCTTATCGCCGCGGTCCTTTCGCGGAAGTACCGGGTCCGCGTATCGCCCGAGAACTACAACAACGAAGTGGGCGTCCCGCTGTCCATCCTCTCGCTCGAGGACGGGGACGAGGCCCTCGTGCTGGAGTTGGGCGTGAGCGCCCCCGGCGATATGGCTCCGCTCGGCGACGCGGTCGAGCCCAGCGTCGCCGTACTCACGAACGTGGCCCAGACGCACCTCGAGTTTTTCGGGGCGGTGGAGGGCGTACGGCGCGAGAAGATGGCGCTCTTGAATTACGTCAAACCGGGGGGGACGGCGGTCCTGAACGCCGACGACCCGCTCGTGGCCGCGATGGTGGGCGACGTCGTCAACGGCCTCAAGGTCGTGACGTTCGGCCTGGGCCCCGGGGCGGACGTTACGTCCCGTAACACGGAAGCCCTGGGATTCGAGGGTTCTAGGTTCACCATTTTCGACGGGGTCGAGGTGGCGCTGGCGTTGCCGGGCGAGTACAACGTTCTGAACGCGCTGGCCGCGGCCGCCGTGGGCCAGGTGCTCGGCGTGGCGCCGGAAGATATCGCCGCCGGCCTGGGTTCGTACGTCGGCCGGGACCTCCGGGCCCGGGTCGAAGTCGACGGCCGGGGCGTGACGTATTTCGTCGATTGCTACAACTCGTCGCCCCACGCCGCCAGGGCCGCGCTCGCGTTCTTCGCGACGCTCTCGGGCGCCCGGAGGCGTATCGCGGTGTTGGGCGAAATGCTCGAACTCGGCGAGGCGCGCGAGCGGGCCCACCGGGAAGTCGGCGCTTTCGCCGGGGAAGTCGGCCTGGATATGGTCGTGGGGCTGGGCGAAGGCGGCCGCTGGATCGTCGAGGGAGCCCGGGCGGCCGGCCTCCCGCATGAGGCCGCCGTCGCGTTCGCGAACAAAGAAGAGGTCGTGGCCTATCTGAAAAAGGAAACGCGCACCGGCGACGCCGTGTTGATGAAGGCCAGCCGGGGCGTTCGTCTGGAAGAAGTGCTTAACGGACTGGGAATAGAAATCTAGGAGGCCGGGCGGTGCTATACCTATTACTGTATCCGCTCCATACCGATATATCGTGGTTGAACATTTTCCGCTACGTCACGTTCCGGTCGGCGTACGCCGCCGTGACGGCGTTCCTCATAGCCTTCCTTTTGGGGCCGCCCCTCATCCGATTATTGAAACGCAAAATGGTCGAGGAAATAATCCGGGAAGAGGTGCCGGAGCGCCACCAGGCCAAGGCCGGTACGCCCTCCATGGGCGGGATCCTTATACTGGCCGGCGTCCTGGTCCCGACGTTGTTGTGGGCCGATATAACCAGCCGCTACGTAATCGTCGCGCTCGTCGCCACGGCGTCCATGGGGCTTATGGGTTTCGTCGACGATTACCTTAAACTCATAAGCAAAAAGCCGCTGGGCCTTTTGGCGCGGTGGAAGTTCGTGGGCCAGTCGATCCTCGCGCTCGCCATCGGCCTGTTCGTTTACCTGTTCCCGCTCGAAAACGGCATGACGACCTGGCTTACGTTTCCGTTCATTAAGGACGTCGCTATCGATTTGGGCGTCTGGTACGTGCTGTTCGTGATGATCACGGTCGTCGGTTCGACCAACGCGGTGAACCTGGCCGACGGCCTGGACGGCCTGGCGGCCGGCGCGATGCTCTTCTCGGGCGCGGCCTACGCCGTGATGTGCTACATCGTCGGCAACGTCAAATTCGCCGAGTACCTGAACGTGATGTTCGTAAGCGGCGGCGGCGAACTCACCGTTTACATGGCCGCGATGATCGGGGCGCTGTTGGGTTTCCTGTGGTTCAACAGCTACCCGGCCCAGGTGTTCATGGGGGACACCGGCGCGCTGGCGCTGGGCGGCGGCATCGGGACCGTGGCCGTACTTATTAAACAGGAACTCCTCCTCGTCATCGTCGGCGGCGCATTCGTAATCGAGACGCTGTCGGTGATGTCGCAGGTGGCTTATTTCAAGATCACCGGCGGCAAGCGGCTCTTCAAGATGGCCCCCATACACCATCATTACGAGTTGCGGGGCGTCGCCGAACCGAAGATAACTATAAGGTTTTGGATACTATCGGCCATATGCGCGGTCATCGGTTTATCGACGTTGAAGATACGATGAGCGAGTTCGACGACAAACTCGCGGCCTTCCTCGGCCGGCACGTCCTCGTGGTGGGCCTGGGGCGCTCCGGCGTCGCCGCGGCGCGGGTCCTCGCGCCGGTAGCGGGACGGGTCGCCGCTTGCGACACGAAGCCCCTCGGCGAACTGGGGCCCGAGGCGCGGGCGCTGGCCGAACTCGGCGTCGACCTCAGGCCGGGGGATCAGCGGCCCGAGCTCCTCGCCGGCGTGGATCTCGTGGTCAGGAGCCCCGGGGTGCCGTGGAACGCGCCGCTCGTCGCGGCGGGCCGCAAGGCCGGGATAGAGATAATAGGCGAACTCGAGCTCGCGTACCGCCTTCTCGTAACGGACCGCGTCGTCGCGGTCACCGGGTCCAACGGCAAGTCCACCACGACCGCGCTTCTGGGAGAGATATTCCGGTCGGCGGGGGAGGACGTAACGGTTGCCGGGAACATCGGCGTGGCGCTGACGGCCGTAATCGCCGACCTCCGGCCCTCGAGCACGGTGGTGGCGGAGGTGTCGTCCTTCCAGATGGAGGACGCGGCCGCGTTCAACCCGAAGGTGGGCGTACTGCTCAACCTCGCGCCCGACCACCTCAACCGGCACGGCTCGTGCGACGAGTATTACCGGATGAAGTGGCGGCTGTTTCGGAATCAAACCGACGCGGATTTCGCGGTGCTAAACGCAGACGACGAAAACGTGGCGGAAGCGGCCGCCGGCAACGTGAAGGCGCCCGTCCTGTGGTTCGGCCTCCGGCCGACGGGCCGGCCCGGCGTGTGGTTCGACGGAAACGACGTCGCGTACGACGTGGCGGGAGAACGAGGCACGTTGATGCCGGCCGCCGAGGTCCGACTGCCCGGGCGGCACAACCTATCGAACGCGATGGCCGCGGCGGCGGCGGCCCTGGCGATGGGCGTTTCGCCGGCCGCGGTGCGGGACGCGCTCGCCTCGTTCGAGGGTTTGCCGCACCGCCTCGAGTTCGCCGGAGAGGTCGCGGGTGTCCGTTACGTGAACGATTCCAAGGCGACTAACGTCGCGAGCGCCCTGACGGCGCTGGCGACCTTCGACGAGCCGATAGTGTTGATTGCCGGCGGGAAGGGAAAGGGGGAGGACTTCGGCCCCCTGGCCGAGGCGGCCCGGGGAAAGGTCCGCGCGGCCGTAATATATGGTATGGCGACGGAGGAGCTGGCGCGCGCCTTAGAGGGCGCGGTCCCGTTCCAGCGGGCGACGACCATCGCCGAAGCCGTGGCCCGGGCAGCGGCGGCTGCCCTGCCGGGTGACGTCGTCCTGCTCGCGCCGGCGTGCACGTCCTGGGACCAGTACGAGAGTTTCGAACAGCGCGGCGACGATTTCAAGCGCGTCGTCGCCGGCTTGAGCCGGGAGGCCGGTTAGCCCATGTCCCGTTCGCTCGTGATAACGTTAGTCGGCCTGACGCTCGCCCTCGCCACCGTGGGCGTGTTGATGGTGTTCTCGTCGAGCGCGCCGTACGCTTACGTCAAGTACGACGCGGACAGCATGTATTTCCTGAAGCGGCACGTCATTAACCTGGCGGTGGCGCTCGTCGTCGGGGCGATTTGCGCGCTGGTGGACTACCGCGTCTGGGAAAAGCTGGCGTGGCCCGCCGCGGGCGTCGCGATAACCTTATTGGTGTTGACGCTGGTCCTGGGCGTCGGCAGTTACGCCGCGCCGGTGCACCGATGGCTTAAGCTGGGCCGTTTTTATTTCCAGCCGTCCGAACTCGCGAAAATCGCGACCGTGATAGTCCTGGCAAAATACATCGCGCGACGGGGCCAGCTCGAGAATGCGTACGAGAAGTGGATACCGCTCGGCGCCGCGGCCGTTATGTTCGCGCTGGTGGCGGCTCAGCCCGACTTCAGCATGGGGTTCCTCATCGCGGTAACGGCGTTCGTGATGCTCTTCCTGGGCGGCGTGCGCCTGCGCTACATGATCGGCTCGGGTGCGCTCGTCGTCCCGCTCCTGGCGATAATGATTTCGGCGCAGAAGTACCAGGTCTCCCGCCTGATGTCCTACGTTGACCCGTGGCGTTACGCCCGGGGGCGCGGATACCAGATTATCCAGTCGCTCATCGCGCTCGGCTCCGGCGGCCTTTTGGGCAAGGGCCTCGGCGCCAGTAATCAAAAATTGTTCTACCTGCCGCAATCCCACACCGACTTCGTCTACGCCATAGTGGGCGAGGAGTTGGGTTTCGTGGGCGCGGCGGCCGTACTCATCGCCTTCGCGGCGCTGGTGACGGTCGGTTTCAAGATAGCGTCCCGGGCGGCCGACGACTTCGGCAAGTACCTCGCCGCCGGCCTCACGACTATTATAGGCTTCTGCGCGGCCGTGAACCTCTGCGTCGTCACGGGCCTTATCCCGACGACGGGGATCCCGCTGCCGTTCATATCGTACGGCGGGACGTCGCTCCTCATGACCTTCGCTTCGGTGGGGATACTGGTGAGCGTGGCGCGGCGCTCGGGTGTGGACAGCAGTTTCGGCTACGCCCGTTACGAGAACCCGTCGGTATCTTTGAACAGCACTTTCGTGGATTACGTATAACGTGAACGCGGCCGAAGAAAATAAGGTGTCTATCGTGATCGCCGGCGGCGGTACCGGCGGCCACCTCTTCCCGGGGTTGGCGACGGCAGCGGCCATCAGCGCGGCCGTGCCGGAGGCCGAGATAACCTTCGTCGGAACCGGCCGGCCGGTGGAGGAGCGGATCCTCGCGCCCACGCCGTACGGCTACCGCGTCCTGCCGGCGCCCCGGCTGGAGCGCAGCCTGCACCCCGCGAATCTGGTAATGCCGGTTCGGCTGGCGTTGTCCATAGCGAAAGCGTCCGGCCTATTGAAGCGACTCGACGCCGCGCTCGTCATCGGGACCGGCGGCTACGGCAGCGCGCCGGTCATCGTGGCGGCCAAGCGCCGGCGGACGCCGACGGTGCTGTTGGAACAAAATATTATTCCGGGATTGACGAACCGCCTCCTGTCGCGGCTGGCCAACCTGGCTTGCCTCACCTTCGAGCCGTCGCGCGACTTCCTGTCGCCCAGAGTTAGGGCCGTCGTGACGGGCAACCCGATACGCGACGTAGGCGACGTGGGCGACGCGGCCGGGGCCCGCGGCCGTTTGGGCCTCGACGCCGATACGTTCACCGTCTTCGTCTTCGGCGGAAGTCAGGGCGCCCGGCGGCTGGTGGAGGCGACGCGGGGCGCGCTGGCCGGGTGGGAAGGGCGCCGGATGCAATTGATAGTCCAGACCGGCGACGTCGTGGACCTGGAAGTGCCGGCGGCGTGGGAGGGGCGCTTACTCGTAAAATCGTTCTTCGACGAAATATACGATTGCTATCGGGCCGCGGACGTGGTGGTTTGCCGGGCGGGCGGAGGCGTTGCAGAGGTCCTGGCGTTCGGCAAACCCTTGGTGCTCGTTCCTTACCCGTTCGCGGCCCACGGCCACCAGGCGCGGAACGCCGCGTACGTGGAGCAGGAGGGCGCCGCGGCGTACGTGGAGGATGAGGAATTCGACGGCGCGAAACTATCCGAACTGGTTAACGCCCTGGCGGACGACCCGTCCCGCCGGGAGACGATGGCCCGGGCGAGCCGGGAACTGGGCAGGCCGGACGCGGCCCGCCGCGTGGCCCGCGAGGCTCTGGCCCTGATAGGAATAGAGGCGTGAGAGATTTCGGCCTTATATCGAAGATACATTTCGTCGGCGTCGGCGGCGCGGGGATGAGCGGCCTGGCCGAGATATTGAACAACCTCGGCTTCGACGTGTCCGGTTCCGACCTGAAGGCCGGCGCCACGGCGGCCCGCCTGGCGGCCATGGGCGTACGCGTGTGCGAGGGGCACGCCGCCGAGAACGTAGGCGACGCGGGCGTGGTCGTGGTATCGACGGCGATTCCGGCCGACAACCCGGAAGTGGTCGAGGCCCGGCGGCGCGGCATCCCGGTCATACCGCGGGCGGAGATGCTGGCCGAACTCATGCGTCTGAAGCGCGGCATCGCCGTCTGTGGAACCCACGGCAAGACGACGACGACCTCCATCCTGGCGACGCTGTTGGCGGAAGGGGGCCTCGAGCCCACCTTCGTCGTCGGCGGCCGGGTCAATCGCGCCGGGACCGGCGCTAAATTGGGAGAGGGCGAGTACTTCGTCGCGGAGGCCGACGAGAGCGACGGCTCCTTCTTAAGGTTGTCGCCTATTTACGCCATCTGCACCAACGTGGACGAGGATCATCTGGATTACTACGGCGACTTCGGCCGGGTCAAGGACGCCTTCGTCGAGTTTTTGAACAAGGTACCCTTTTACGGCCTGAACCTCGTGTGCGGCGACGACCCGGGCGTAGTGGATATTCTTGACCAGGTATCGAAGCCGGCCATGACGTACGGCGTCGGCGCCGATTCCGACGTCGTCGTCTCCGATATCGCGAGCGAGGGCCTGAAGACGTCGTTCAATATGACGGTGAAGGGAGAACCGCTGGGGCGCCTGACGATAAACCTGCCGGGCGAACACAGCGCCCTGAACGCGGCGGCCGCGGCGGCCATGGCCCTCGTCGCCGGCGTCGAATTCAACGTTATCCAGAAGGCTCTGGACGAGTTCGAAGGCGTCGAAATGCGTTTCCAACGGCTGGGAGAAGTCGAAGGGCCGGTGACCATTATGCACGATTACGCGCACCATCCCCGGGAGATAGAGACGATGCTGGCGGCCTTGCGGCGCGCTTACCCGGGCCGGCGGCTGGTGGCGGTCTTCCAGCCCCACCGCTACAGCCGGACCAAGGATCAGATGAAGAAATTCCCGAAGGCCCTCGCCGGCGCGGACCTCGTCGTCGTGACCGGCATTTACCCGGCGGGAGAGGTCGCCATCGCCGGCGTAACCGAAGAGGGAATCGTGGCGGGCCTCCTTTCGATGGGACACGCCGGCGTCCATCACGTTCCGGACAAAGCCGACATACCGGAGCGCGTCGCGGCGCTTATGGCCCCCGGCGACGTCATCGTGCACGTGGGGGCCGGGGACGTTTGGAAAGTGGCCGAAGATGTATTGCGCTACCTTGCCCATTAACGGCGCCGGCGGCAGCCGCTGGCAGGACCGCATCGAGGGTACGGTTACCCCCGAGGCCCGGCTCTCGCGCTACACGTCGTTCCGCGTCGGCGGGCCGGCGAAGTACCTCGTCGTCCCCGCGACCGAGGGCGACGTGCGGGAAGTCTTCGCCGCCGGGGAGGAAGTCTTCGTGATGGGGGCCGGGACGAACCTCCTGGTCTCGGACGCCGGTTTCGACGGCATCGTGCTCAGGATATGCAACGCGCTGATGCACGTGTCGGTGGAGGAGGGCGCGGTTACGGTGGGCGCGGGGCGGGCGTTGCCGTCGCTCGTTACCAGTTGCACGCAGATGGGCCTGGCCGGCATGGAATGGGCGATAGGGGTCCCGGGGACGGTGGGCGGCGCGACCTGCACCAACGCTGGCGCCTTCGGTTCCGAGATCTGGGAATTCGTGGAGTACGTTGACGTGTTGACCGGCGAGGGGGCCCATCGGCGCGTGGCGCCGGAGGAAGTGGCCTTCGCGTACCGTCGGGCCGAGTTTCCTCTGGCTCGCCCGTTCGCGGTAACGGAGGTCGCCCTCAAGCTCACGCCGTCGGACCCGGCCCTGGTGGCGAAGTTGACCGATGAGTACCGGGCCCGGCGGCAGGAAAGCCAGCCCGTCGGCGAGGCGTCGGCCGGCAGCGTTTTCAAGAACCCGCCGGAGGGGCCGTCCGCCGGAGCGCTTATCGACCAGGCGGGCCTCAAGGGGATGGTGCGGGGCGGGGCGGCGGTTTCGTCGAAACACGCCAATTTCATAGTGAACGAGGGGGGCGCGGCGGCCCGGGATATCCACGGCCTTATCGAGGAAGTCCGGGGCCGCGTGGAAGACGAGTTCGGCGTAACGTTGGAACTCGAGGTTCAACTGCTCGGAGAGTTCGGCGATGACGGATAAGATTCACGTGGTGCGGCGGACGAAACGTCGGCCCGGGGCCCGGAAGCGGGCGGGCCGGCGGGCGGGACGCCAGGCCCGGGACGACGCCGGCCGGAGGAAACTCGCGACCGGCCTGGGCGTGGCCGCGGCTTGCGTCGCGTTGGCCTTCATCGTCTACGTGTCGATAACGTCCGCGCCGTGGCGCCTCGGCGGTTACACCGTACGAGGGGCGTCGTACATGACGTCAACCGAGGTTATGGCGGCGGCCGGCTTCGAGGAGGGCGACAACCTTTTCTGGATCGATTTGGAGGAGACCGAGGAACGCTTGTGCCGCCACCCCCGGATCCGCAGCGCGGAGGTGGGGCGGCGCCTTCCGGCCGAAGTGGTCGTTACGGTGGAGGAGCGGCCGGCGGCGGCGGCCATGGTTATTAACGACTCTCTCTATAAAGTATCTTCCGACGGCATTGTGCTGGAGCCGATGGCCGCCGGATACGAGGACCTTCCGGTCATAGCGGGCGCGCGATATCGAACGCGAACGGCGACCGCGGCCGGAAAAAAGATTAAGCGACGCGAGCTTCGCGACGCGCTGGCGGTTACCGACGGCCTCGGCCGGGTGGACCCGTCCTGGCTCGCCGCGGTGGAATTCGTGGACGTTAATAGCAGTACCGTCGTGCTGGCCGCGGGGCGGTACCGGGTAAGATATGCTTCCGGCTTCGACGACCGTACGGCCCGTCGTTTGCGGCGGGTGTACGAGGCGACGAAGACGCGCGGCCGCGGCCCCGTGACGTACGACGTGCGTTTCGGCACGGACGTTATCGTTACGGGCCTCGCCGCCAAAACCGGAAGCGACGTAGGA
>JASFLY010000002.1:0-250024 GCA_050117845.1 Candidatus Zixiibacteriota bacterium | reverse complement strand
GAGGTCCGGGCGCTGGTCACCCGGGGGCACAAGCGCGTTCTCGTCGTGGCGGGGGAGTCCTACCCCCGGGAGGGGTTGGACTACGTGCTGGACGCCATCGACGCGGTGTACGCCGTCCGGGAGGGGCCCGGTGAGGTCCGGCGGGTCAACGTGAACGTCGCGCCGCTCGAGGTCGAAGAGTTCCGCCGGCTCAAGGAACGCCACATCGGGACCTATCAACTCTTCCAGGAGACCTACCACCGGCCCACCTACGAGCGGGTGCACCTCGCCGGCCCCAAGCGCGATTTCGATTGGCGGGTCACTACCATGGACCGGGCGCTGGAGGCCGGCATCGACGACGTGGGCATCGGCGTCCTCTTCGGCCTCCACGACTGGCGTTACGAGGTACTGGCGCTGCTCCAGCACGTGCGGCACCTGGAGCGGCGGTTCGGCGTCGGGCCGCACACCATCAGCGTCCCCCGGCTCGAGCCCGCGGCCGGTTCCGACTTCGCTAGCCGGCCGCCGTACCCCGTGTCCGACGAGGACTTCCGCAAGCTGGTGGCCATCCTCCGCCTAACCGTGCCGTATACCGGCATCATCCTGTCCACCCGCGAGACGCCGGCCATCCGGCGCCAGACCTTCGCCCTCGGCGTGTCCCAGATCTCCGCCGGAAGCCGGACCAACCCCGGCGGCTACGCGGTGGGCGAGACGCCGGCCGAGGCCCAGTTCTCCCTCGGCGACCACCGGCCCCTCGACGAGGTCATCCGCGACGTCGCCGCGCTCGGGTACATCCCGTCGTTCTGCACCGCGTGTTACCGCCTGGGTCGCACCGGCCGCGACTTCATGGACCTGGCGAAGCCCGGCGACATTAAAACGCACTGCGCCCCGAACGCCCTGGGCACCTTTATGGAATACCTGCTCGACTACGCCTCCGCCGAGACCCGGGAAGTGGGCGAGAAACTGGTCGCCGACGTGCTGGACGGGTTCGACGGGGAGCCGCGGGCCCGGGCGACGCGTATCGTCGACGCCGTGCGGGGCGGCCGGCGGGACGTCTTCGTGTGAAACTCCAACCTTTATGAACGACTCCCACCGCAGCGAGCGCGACGCCCTGGGCGAGTTGAGCTTGCCTTCCGCCGCGCGTACGCCCCCGAAACGGGAACCTCTTAGGCCGGAGTGACTATGCGCGGAACGCCCCGGGCCATGCGCCTACACATCGCAATCCTCGGCCGCCGCAACGTCGGCAAGTCGAGCATCCTCAACGCTATAACGCGCCAGCAGGTCGCCATCGTGTCGGCGGTCGCCGGAACGACCACCGACCCGGTCGAAAAGGCGATGGAGTTCGCGCCCTTCGGCCCCGTCGTCTTCGTCGATACCGCCGGCCTCGACGACGAGGGAGCGCTGGGCGCGTTGCGAGTGGGAAAGACCCACCGGATCCTGGACCGGGTGGACCTCGCCGTCGTGGTCGCCGCGGGTGATTGGGGAGCGTTCGAGGAAGATGTTTTGGAAGAATTAATACGGCGCGCGACGCCTTCGGTCGTGGTGTTCAACAAATCGGACCAGTGGTCGCCGCCCCCCGCCGCGCTCGAGTACCTGGCGGCGCGGCGCGTGCCGTGGGTCTCCACGCGCGCGGACACGGGCGACGGAATCGGCGCGTTGCGGGAAGCCCTTGGCGCGGCGGGGCCGCCCGACGCTTCGGCGGAGTTGCCTCTCGTCGGCGACCTCGTAGGGCCCGGGGGATTGGCGGTACTTGTAGCCCCCATCGACAAGGAGGCGCCGAAGGGGCGCTTGATACTGCCCCAGGTGCAGGCCATCCGCGACCTTCTGGAGAGCGACGCGCTGTGCATGGTCGTCAAGGAGCGGGAATTGCGCGCCGCCTTCTCGCGGCTCCGGCAGCCGCCGCAACTCGTCGTCACGGACTCGCAGGCTTTCCTCCAGGTGGTGGATGATACCCCGGCGGACGTTCATTTGACCAGCTTCTCCATCCTGCTCGCGCGTTACCGGGGTGACCTCGTCACCCAGGTGGCGGGGGCGCTGGCCATCGACGCCCTCCGGCCCGGGGACCGCGTGTTGGTGGCCGAGGCGTGCACCCACCACCCCACGGACGAGGATATAGGCCGGGTCAAGCTACCCCGCTGGCTGACGCAGTACGCGGGCGGCCAGCTCGAGTTCACGACCGTCCAGGGCCACGATTTCCCCGACGACCTCTCCGGCTTCCGGCTCGCCGTCCTCTGCGGGGGATGCACCATTAACCGCCGCGAGGTCCTGAGCCGCATAGGCCGCTGCCGGGAGGCCGGCGTGCCGGTCACGAACTACGGCCTGGCCATCGCCTTCAGCCTCGGCATCTTCGAGCGCGCGCTGGGCCCCTTCCCCGGGGCGCTGGCGGCCTTCCGGGAATACGCGGCGCGGGGCGGAGGGCGACGTGCCGACGCCGCCTGAACGCCTCCCCGGCCCCGCCGAGCTGGAGCGCTGGCTGCGGGAGGACGACCCCGCGCGTCTGGAGGAACTGTGGCGCCGCGCCGACGAGGTGCGGCGCGCGTACGTGGGCGACGAGGTGCACCTGCGGGGCATCGTCGAGGTGTCGAACCACTGCGCGCGGCAGTGCCACTACTGCGGCCTGCGGGCCGGGAACCGTCGTCTCCCCCGCTATCGGATGAGCGCCGACGACGTCGTCGCCTCCGCCCGGCTCGTTCGCCGCCTCGGCTATGGGACGGTGGTCCTGCAGAGCGGCGAGGACGACACGCTGACGGCCGAGTGGGGGGCCGCGGTGGTGTCGCGCATCAAGGACGCGACCGGCCTGGCGGTGACGCTGAGTTTCGGCGAGCGGCGGCCGGAGGAGCTGCGGGCCTGGCGCCGCGCGGGCGCGGATCGCTACCTCCTGCGCTTCGAGACCTCGAACGCGGCGTTGTTCGCGCGGGTCCACCCGCCGCGGCGGGAGGGATCGCCGTCGCGCCTGGAACTCCTTCGGGAGCTACGGCACCTGGGTTACGAGGTGGGGAGCGGCGTCATGGTAGGCCTTCCGGGACAGCGGTACGCCGACCTCGCCGCCGACCTAGCGTATTTCCGGGAACTCGACCTCGACATGGTGGCCGTGGGGCCCTTCATCCCCCACGCCGCGACGCCCCTCGGGAACGCCCTGCCGGTCCCCCCGGCCCCCCCGGGGCCGGACGACGTGCCGGCGGACGAACTCACCACCTACAAGATGATAGCCCTCTCCCGGCTGGCGTGCCCGGAGGCCAACATCCCCGGTACGACCGCGCTGGCGACGGTGAACCGGGCCGCGGGAAGGGACCTCGCCCTTCGGCGCGGGGCCAACGTCATCATGCCCGACGTGACGCCCCTCCCCTACCGGCGGCTCTACGAGATATACCCCGCCAAGGCGGCCGCCGACGAGGGGGCCGAAGGCTACAACGGCCGCCTGCGGCGACGGCTCGCGGCGATGGGCCGGCGCGTGGCCACCGGCCCGGGCGGGAGGATGCGCCGACTCCCGTAGGCCGGCGGCGGCTTACGAGTCCCCGGCTCCTGGCGGGACCGTTACCCCGGGCGAGGGCGGGGCACAACGAAAAGGCGGCCCCGAAGGGCCGCCCTCCTCAAGGAGGATGGTTAGAGGGAACGGAGGTGTGGCTCTCAGAAGCCGGCGGCGATGCCGCCGCCGACGACGTACTCGTCCGTGGCGTCGGTCAGGCCGAAGTCGCCGTGGACGTCCAGCTCGACCGGCCCCAGCGGGACGGCCGCGCCGACGTTGGCGTTGACCGGCTGGTCGTCCGCGTCGCTAATGTAACTCCCGTAGACCTCGGCGAACGCCGTGGCCTTGCCGGCGAGGTCGAAGGCCGCCGCCAGGCCGAAGTCCACGCCGTTCTCGGGCTCCTCGCCCTCCGCGTACTCGTCCTCCCGCGGCAGGTCGACGTAGGTGTAGCCGACGTTCCCGTGGACCGCGGCGGGGCCCAGCGTCTTCGTCGCCGCGACGTGGCCGTTGACGTCCGTTTTCCCCGAGCCCAGGCCCTTCTCGTCGTCGCCGGTCGGGAGCTTAATGTCCGCCAGCACGGCCAGGCCCAGCGGCGCCCCGGCCTCCTCGTCGAGCAGTTTGAACTTCTCCCACAGCGAAACGTCGCCGATGCCCGCCTCGCCGTCGCCCTCCTCCGGGGAGAGCGAGACGAACGGTATCACGACGGAGGTGTCCCACCAGTCGAAGACGCCGTAGTAGGGTTGGAAGGCGACCTCGACGGCGGCGTCGTCCACGTCGCGGGCCTTGACGTAGTCCACGCCCAGCTCGAGTGTAACGCTGCCCCGCCCGCTCGTAGCGGCGTCGTCGGTGTTGACGGAGCGTTGGCCCAGCGCGGCGGCCGCGAAACAGCAAAGCGCTCCTATCAGGAGAACGGATTTAATCTTCATGGCTTATCGTCCTTTCGTGCGTCGCCGCCGGGGCGGCGACATATATTGTTAGGGCAGGCTAACTTATCGAGTAAAAAAACCCGGTGCAGGCCGGCGGCCTTAACGACCTTTATCCGGCGTTTCGGCTTCGGCCGCTCCTTCGTCCTTGTGCCCGCGGCCGCACGCGCATGAACAACAGGGCGGCCGGTTCTCGCCTGTCTCGCGCTTCAAAATCGACGCTATGAGCACGACGGCGACCACGATGGCGCCCACTATCATAAGTGTCTCGTACATTTCGTAGTCTCCTTTCCCTTTCTTAGCCGAGGCCGAACAGGCGGCCTACCTGGTAAACGATTACGGCGGCGACCCAGCCCAGAACGAGGCTGTATCCGACGGCGAAGGCCGTCCAGCGCCAGGAGTTGGTCTCGCGCTTTATTACCGCTATGGTCGCCATGCAGGGGATATATATCAACGTCATGACCATGAAGGCGTACGCCGAGAGGGGCGTGAAGCTATCGCCCAGTACGGCCGCCAGGCCTTCCTCGCCGGTGCCGTAGAGGATGCCCAACGTTCCGACGACGACCTCTTTGGCGAGGAAGCCGAAGATGAGCGCCACCGCGGCCTTCCATTCGCCGAAGCCGGCGGGAGCCAGCAGGGGCGCCACGGCGGAACCGATTATACCCACCAGGCTGTCCTCGCCGGCGTACTCCACGCCGGGCGGGAGGTTGGACAGGCCCCAGAGGAGGACGACGATGGCGAAGATGATGCCGCCGGCGCGTTTGAGGAAGAGCCAGCCGCGCTCCCACATGTGAATCGTGATTCCCCGCAGCGTCGGCAGGCGGTAGGGCGGAAGCTCCATGACGAAGTGCGCCGTCTCACCCCGGAAGAGGAAGCGGCCGAAGATTTTGGCCATGACTATGGCGAGGAAGATCCCGAGCAGGTACAACGACCATATGACCAGGCCCTGGTGCGCGGCGAAGAACACGCCGACGAACAGCACGTATACCGGCAGGCGGGCGGAACAGGACATGAGCGGGTTGACGAGTATGGTTATCATACGGTCGCGGCGGCTCTCCAGCGTCCGCGTCGCCATGATGGCGGGGACGTTGCAGCCGAAGCCGATGAGCATGGGCACGAAACTCCGGCCGTGCAGGCCCAGCTTGTGCATGAGCCGGTCCATGATGAACGCCGCCCGGGCCATGTAGCCGCAGTCTTCCAGAATGGCGATGCCGAGGAACAACAGGAAGATGTTGGGGACGAAGACGAGCACGTTGCCTACGCCGCCCAGGACGCCGTCCACCAGGAAACTCGTCAGGAGGGGCGGGGAAGAGGCGGTCCAGGCCGTAACGCTTTCGCTCAGCCATCCCAAGCCGGCCTCAAGATAGCCGACCAACGGGTCGGCGACCTTGAACGTGAGTTCGAACAGCGCGTACGCGGCGGCGAGGAAGAGGGGGAGGCCGAGGAAGCGGTTCGTGACTACCTTGTCGATTTTATCCGACAGCGTAACCCGGCCGGCCGAGGGGCCGCGGAGCCTTACCGCATCCTCCACCAGGCCCCGGATGAAGCCGTAACGGTGGTCGGCGATGCTGACTTCGGCGTCGTCGCCCGTTACGCGTTTTAGGTGTCTTCTAACGGACCCGGCCTCGTCGACGACGCGGCTTCCCCCCGAGCATTGGCGCACGAGGGCCCCGACGTTTTCGTCGCCCTCGAGGAGTTTGAGCGCCGCCCAGCGCGGCCCGAGGGCGCGGCTCCAGCCATGGAGCACCGCGACGGCCGCGGTCAGCTCGTCGAGGTGCGGTTCGACCTCGGCGCCGTAGCGTATGGTCACCGGGCACTCCGTACAGGGCCTTTGCGCCGCTTCGGCTATGGCCTCCCGGAGCTCTTTCATTCCCCGCTTGGAGGTCGCCACCGTGGGGACAACCGGTACTCCCAGGAGTTTCGAGAATTCCGCGGGGTCGACGTGGTATTTCTTCCGGGCGAGGTCGTACATGTTGAGCGCCACGACTACGTTGGCCCCCATCTCCAGAAGCTGCACCGTTAGATAGAGGTTGCGCTCGAGGTTGGACGCGTCGACGACGTTAACGATAACGTCCGATTCTTCGGAGAGTACGAAATCGCGCGCCACCATCTCGTCGGGCGAGTAGGCGCCCAACGAATAGGTGCCGGGGAGGTCGACCACCTTGAAGGCCGCTCCCCGGTGTTCGTAGGAGCCCTCCTTCTTCTCGACGGTGACGCCCGGCCAGTTGCCGACGTGTTGGCGGCCGCCGGTGAGGTTGTTGAAGATCGACGTCTTGCCGGAGTTCGGGTTTCCGGCCAGCCCGACCGTTATAGTTTCTTTCATTAAGGAACCTCCTTGTTAGGCAACCCTAACTTTTTGGCTAAATTTTTTTGCGTTACCCGAAGACCTCCATGACAATATGCGCGGCCTCTTCCCGGCGCAGCGTGAGTTTGTAGTCGCGCACCTCCACCTCTATCGGGTCGCCCAGTGGCGCGATGCCGGTTACCTTGATTTCTACGCCCGCGGTGACGCCCATGTCGAGCAGGCGCTGTCGCAGCTTCGAGTCGCCGCCGACCTTCTTCACGGTGCCGGCAGTGCCGGGCCGCGCGTTGGACAACGGCATTTCTCCTTTTAGGGGCATGGCGGAATCCTTTCTCTCTTTCCTTTTTTGGTTTTGGATGGAAGCGACGTATTCTGTTAAGCGGGCCGCGGTTTCGGCGCTCAGGCCGTGTTCGAGTACGCACGCGTCGCCGTCCGCGGTGGCGCGCGATACGCCGAGTATGTCCACGAGAAAAGCCAGGAGGACCGAATTTCGGGCCCGTACTTTGCACGCCACGTCGAAACCCTTCGGCGTGAGATCGACCCGGCCGTAGCGGGCCGACTCGACCAAACCCTTCTCCGTTAAGCGCTTCACCGCCTCCGTTACGGACGGTTTGGCGACGTTCAAGCGGCGCGCGATGGCCGAAACCCGTACCGGCGCCCCCAACTCCAGGATAGTCCCGAGGTAGTCCTCCAGGGCGCGCGTTAGCTTTTCGTCGTCGGATATGGGGGCGTCTGGGTCCATAATGTTAGGGCACCCTAACATTTTATGGGAGCGTTTGTCAAGCCTTTTTTTACTTGCGCCCGGGGCTCGAGGCCGCCCCGGCGGACTTAATGTCCCCCGGCCATTAAACCCTCCGGCCTCGAAAAACGCCCAAGGTGTAGTGTAGATTGAGGTAGATATATCCCCCCGAAAACGTTATATTAACGTCCACCTTTGTCCCGTACCTACAACGCTGGAGGTTACGGTGAAACGCATTTATATTCCCCTGATTATTTTTATCTTGTTGGCCGGCGCCGCGGCCTCGGCCGATTCCGACGCGATGTCGGCCGAAGTCGACCGTATTCTCCATTCCTCCGCGGACGGCGTTCGGACCATGTTCCGCGGCTTCGACGAGAAGACGATGATGGCGTTCGCCGGGATATCGGCCGGCGGCGAGTTCGAGGAGTTGGAGGTCCTCGAACACCTCGCGCGGAGCGAAGGGGGCCGCGAGATTGTGGCCGCTTCCTGCCGTAAGGCCATTAACGAAGAGGACACCGTCCTGAGGATGCTGGCTTACAATATGCTGGCCGATATCGATAAGGCCGCCGCCTCCTCCATGCTCCCGGAGATGTACGAGACGATAGCCGACGACGATATTTTCCTGCTCGCGGCCATCGCCGGCAACGGCCTATATATCAACGCCGAAGACGAGACGGACATCGGCAACGACGAGCTGTACGCTCTGATAGAACGGGATTTGCGGGGTGGCGATAAGGCCGCCAGTCTCAAGGCCGCCAAACTCGTCGCGATGATGCATACCGATCCGGTAAGGGAGCTCGCCCTCGTGGGGTTGGAGAATTCGGACCCCGAGGTCCGGCGTTGGTGCGTGCTGAGTATTTTAACGTCGTACTTCAGTTATGATGAGGAGGAATCGTCCCCCACGCGGGAGGTCGTCGAGAAGGCGCTGGCCGACGAGGACGCCACGGTGCGGTCCTTCGCCGCCCGGCAAGTCGGCATGATGGGCAATTCCGACTACCTGCCGGTGTTATACGAATTGTTGGAAGACAAGGACGTGGGCGTACGGCGGGCCGCGGCGACGGCCGTCAATATGCTGATTGGCTACTCGCCCGAGGGGGTGGAAGCCCCGAAGAAGCTCTTGCTGAAACGGCTTCACAAGGAAACCGACGGCGTGACGCGTTGTTACCTGGGCGAGACCTACGGCGTGGTCACGGCGGACCCGGAGGGGCCCACTCGATACCTCAGCGACGACGGGTACTGGGCGTTCTACTCCGGCGAGTGGAACGAGAAGGATATCGACGGCTATTTCGAGGAGTACACCTGCGATACCTGGGGCGGTTGAGGGCCGCCCGAGCCGATTGATGAACAATCGCCGGGATGTGAGCAAGAGTAAGTTACGCTTTTGCCGGGGCCGCAACGGGCCCCGGCGTCGGGTCGCGGGGGCGACCCACAATTATTCCAGGAGGACCGAATGAGAAAACTAGCATTAACGTTGACGCTGGCGTTGGCCGCAGCCGCGGCCGTCTTCGCCAACGGCCATACCAGCGACGAGCCGCCGCCCATCGGGCCGGATTACAAGGCTGATCCCCCGACGAGCGACGGCGCGGCGCTTGCGGACGCCCGCAAGTATTTCGACGAGGGGTCGTACGCGTGGGCGGTGGCCGCCGCGGAGGAACTGAAACGCCGCTGGCCCGCCAGCATTCTCCGGGCCGAGGGCGACCTCATCGCCCTGCGCTGTTACCTCTACCTCGAGAAACCGGAAGAAGCCGACCGGGCCTTCGAGGACTACTTCAAACTCCACAAGAGATCGCCCCACGCCGCGGACGCCGCCGACCTCCTCGTCGACGCGTATTCCGAAGGCCGGAACGTCTACGACGTCTACGGCTGGCAGACCTACCTGGGGGATAAGCACGGCTTCTACATTTACGGCGGCGCCGACGACCGGAAGAAGATGGACGATTTGCGTCGCCGGGCGCTGAAGCAGGCCAAGGGCGTTTATAAGGGCCTGATGAAAAACGCCGCCGGGGCCGAGCGGCTCGACCTCGCCGACCGCCTCGTCGTCGACTACTTGATTATGTACCCCTTCTTCGACTTCGACGGCGACGATTACGACGACGTCCGGTCGTATAACGGGCGGGCGGCCTACCTCAAGGACGTGGGCCGTTTGGAGATGACCGAGAACATGCGTTCGCTGCTGGCGATGGAGGAAGCGGTACTCGACCTACAGATGTGGCCCATATCCGACGAGGAGTGGGAGGCCTCCGGCCTGACGTCGGAAGATTACCAGGCGTGGGTGGTCGAGCAGCGCTTTACGCGCGCCCGGCCGCGGTTCGAAGAAATCGCGGCGGCGTACGGCGCGGCCCCCGGGGCCCTTCTGGCCCGGGCGGCGCTCGCCCATTACGAGGTAACCTACCTCGACGAACCGGGGGCGGCGGCCGAGAAGTTCGACGAGCTCGCGGACACGCTCGAGGACGATATTTATTCGAAATTTAACCGGATATACGCCGACGAACTTCGGGCCCCGGCGCTGGCGATGATGACCGTGGCCGTGGACCCATGGGCCGAACCGACGGTCGAGGTCGAATTGGCGTGCCGCATCCTCGAGGAAGTCGAACTCACCGTCTACCGGGCCGACCCCCATAAGTACCTGTTCCTGCAACGGGAGTTGGCCAAGGTCGAACCCGACGCTCTCCCCGAGGCGGAGGAGGAAGGCGGCCAGGGCAGCGGCGGCGATACGGAGCCGACTTACCACCCCGTCCCCACGGCGGAACTCCCCGGCGTGGGCGAAGCGGTCGCGAACTGGACCGTCGCCACCGGCTGTAGCGCGGACGATTACCGCGTGCGGGGGGTCAACGCGACGCCCCCGGTCGAGCTCGAGCCGGGCCTCTACGTCGTGGAGGCGCGGTCGGGCGAGGAATTCTCCCGGGCGATTTTCCTTTTGACGCGGGCGGCGGCGATGGCCGCCACCGATAACGAGGAAGTCTTCCTCGAATTCGTGGACGCTCGGACGGGCGCGCCCGTCCCGGTGGGCGACATGACGGCTTACAACATCTATTATAAGCCCAACGAGAAAGGCTACAACGAGGAGGTCGTGGACGAGGTCCCGGTCGATCCGGCCAAGAGGGACAAGGGCATCCTCATCGACCTAACTCGTTACGAGAAGAGCAGCTCGATGTTTTTCGTTTTCGGCACCGAACTCGGCCCCGTCGTCTACCGTACGAGTACGTCGTACGAGGCGCGGGCGAAGGACGGCGTAACCGGGACGATAATAACTGACCGGCCGCTATACCGCCCGGGCGATAAGGTCTCTTTCAAAGGCTTTATCCGCAACGTGGACTACGTCGAGAAAGTACTCTCGCCGCTCGCCGGCCAGGAAATCGAGATGGTCCTCACGGCGCCCGACGGCAGCGAGGTCTGGAAAGAGACGGCCGTAACCGACGAATACGGAACCGCCGCCGGCGAAATAGAACTCCCGCCGGGCATCCGGCTGGGTTCCCAGGCCCTCTATTTCAAATGGAAAGAGGGCGAGGCGGAACGTTCGGTTTACGGTACCTTCGACCTCGAAGAGTACGAGAAGCCGGAATACGAGATAGCGGTAGAACCGGCCAAGGACCGTTATTTCTCGGGCGAACGGGTCGAGATGAACGTCGTCGGCGCCTACTATTTCGGCGCGCCGATGGCCGG
The DNA here is from genome assembly GCA_050117845.1 of Candidatus Zixiibacteriota bacterium. Lineage (GTDB taxonomy): Bacteria > RBG-13-66-14 > B26-G2 > WVWN01 > WVWN01 > WVWN01. Next base: position 238,955 of record JASFLY010000002.1, on the reverse strand, counting down.
GGCCGCCGTATCGTACGAGGTGCACCGGCAGGGCTACACCCCCAAGGATTACGAATACGATAAGGTCGTCAATCGCGGCGACGGGACGCTGGACGCCGAAGGCCGGATGACCATCGAGTTCGACACGCCCTGGGCGAAGCGCTACGACAACTATTTCAATATATATCTGAAAGTGACCGACGTTTCCGAGCGCGTAGTCGAGGAGACGGGGTCCGTCAGTACCTATATGACGGACCGCTACGTTACCCTTTCGACCGATAAATACGAGTACCGCCAGGGCGAGACCGTAAAGGTGAACGTCTGGGCCGACGACTGGTACGACGACCCGGTCTCGGCCGAGGTCATTGTCGAGGCGTACGAGTATAAATGGGACAACCGGAACGGGTACTGCCGCGGCGACAAGTTGTACGAAGGCCGCGTCACGACGGACGAGGACGGCGAGGGCATACTCGAGTTCGAACTGGACTCGCCGCCGGGCGAAGTCGAACTCGCGGCCCGTATAACCGGGACCAACGGCGCGGAATACGAGGCGTCGACGTCCTTCAATTACGTCGCCGGCGACGTGGAGACGACGGTGCGCAAACCCGAGATTGGGATAAGCATCGACGAGCGCTACCCGACGCTGGGCGACGACGTGCAGGTGACGCTCGAATCCCGCTTCGACGACGCCGAGTGTTTGATAACGATTTATTCCGGCCGCATCGTCACCGTTAAACATATAAAACTGGAGCCGGAAGACCTCGGCTCGGGCGCCACGTTCACGCTGACCGCGGACAGTACGATGGTACCCTCGTGTTACCTTTACGCCTCACTGCTGCGCGACGGCGCGACGTGGACCGCGAACGATTACCTCTACGTCACGAACACCGACGTTCGGATGAACGTGGAGGTGGAGGCCGGGAATAACGTCTACCGGCCACGCGAGGAGGCCTCGGTCGAGATAACGTGCACAAACCCGGCGGGCCTGCCGATGAGCGCCGACGTATCGCTGGCCGCGGTGGACGCCTCGCTTTTGGCCCTGCGGCCGGACCGGACATATTCGGTCCCCTACCAGTTCGAGCAGGCGCTGGGCCGCTACGGCTACGTCCAACAGAATGATTCGCTTTCCGACCGGGGCTTCGTCGGCAACGCCGTATTCTGTTTCCCCTATTACAATCATTATTACGGCACCGCCGGCACGACCTTCCTGCCGCTCGACGTCGAGCGCTGGGGGCCCGGCGCCAACATGCTGGGCCGGATATACCTGCCGGACGTCACGCGCCAGGAGCTTTATAAATACCTCTACCTCTCGGGCACCGACCTCCTGGGCCGTAGAACGGGCATTTACGGAATGAGCTACGGCTGGGGCGAAAGCGGCGGTTATGGCATTATCGACGGCGTCGACGCCGGCGCGACGTACTATCGCGGCGGCGGGGGCATGGGCGCCGCCGCGCCGACGACCGGTACCGTGGCGAGGATGTCGGCTATGGACGCGGAGATGTCCTTGAACGGCAACGGAAGGTTCGTATACGAGGAATCGGCGTCAGAACCGGAAGCCTTGCCCGACGCGCCTATGGCAGGCGAGAAGATGAAGCGGTCCGAGGATAAGGGCAAGGATTTCGCCCCGGCCGAGGTGCGTAAGGAGTTCGCCGACACCGCTTACTGGCTGCCTCACCTCGAAATCGGCGCCAGCGGCCTGGCCACCGCCACCTTCGAACTCCCGGACAACCTCACCGACTGGACCGTTATGGCGCTCGCCCTCGACAAGGGCCAGCGCTTCGGTTGGGGTGCGACGTCGTTCAACGTCAACAAGTTTATCATCGCCCGGCTCAAGGCCCCGCGCTACTTCGTCGCCGGCGACGTTGCGCGCCTCACGGCCATTGGCCACAACTACCTCAAGGAGTCGAAGGAACTCAAACTCCAGTTGGAGGAGGAGGGCCTGACGGGCGTCAAGGGCGAGCCGTCCAAGACCGAGAAGGTGGACGCCGACGGCAAGGCCGTTCTCTACCACTGGGTGGAGGCGTCGGAGGTCGGGGACGCCCGCATCGTAACGTCGGCTTTGACGGACGTGGAGTCGGACGCCGCGGAGCTGCGGCTGCCGATTTACCCCCACGGTACGCAAATACGGCAGGCCTTCGGCGGCCGCCTGCGGATGGAGGCGGCGCACGAGTTTACCATCGCCGAGGGGATGGCGGCCGATACGTTCGAGGGTGAGATAAAGCTGGCGCCGTCGCTCGCGGCGTCGCTTTCCCACGGCCTGGACTACTTCGAGAACTACCCGTACGATTGCGTGGAGCAGACGCTAAACCGCTTCCGCATGAACGCGCTATTGGCCGCGGCCGCGGCCGACCTCGGCCTCGAGGAATCGAAACTCTCCGACGGTTTGACCGAGGCCATCGACGAGGGCGTTACCCGCCTCGGCGAGCAGCAGACGAACGAAGGCGGCTGGCCGTGGTGGAAGGGTGGCCGCGAGTCCCCGTACATGACGGCGTACGCCGTGGACGGCCTGGGGACGCTTTTGGGCAACCCCTTCCTGTCCGAGAATTCCGCCGGCCGAGTGGAAGAGATGTACGCGGCGGGCGATACCTATCTCAGAGCCTACGTCGAGAACTGGCGCAACGACCGGGATCGCTACCCCTGGATCCTCTCGCTGTACGTCGCCGACGTCGCGCTGCGGCGGGGCATTCTGGACCCGGAGGAGGAGCTTGCGGCCGATATAGCCGATTACTACTTCGAGTACCGGTCGCCCCACAACCACATGAGCCTCGCGCTCCTGGCTTCGATCCTCAACGAGATGGGGGACGAACAGCGGCTCGCCGTCATCCTCCGCAACCTGGACAACGGCGCCAAGATAGGCCGGGACAACACGCTCCATTGGGGCGAGGACCCGGAGAACTGCTGGCGCTGGTGGGACGACTCGGTCGAGACCACGTCGAAAGTCCTGGAGGTCAAGCTGGCCTACGACCCCGACAGCGCCCAACTCCCCTACATCGTCGATTGGCTCGTGGACCAGCGGCGCGGCGCGGCGTGGAAGTCCACCAAGGATTCCGCGGCGGCCACGACCACCCTCATCCGTTACATCCTGGCCCGGCCGGAACTCGCGGCGCCCATCGTCGTGGCGTACCGGGCCGGCCTGAAGGACGGCGGCGTGGAGCTGGACCCGACGGCGTACGAGGAACCGACCGAGACGGTGGAACTGACCGCGGCCGACTTCGCCGAAGGGCCGAACGCGATGGAGCTGACGCGGACCTCGGGCGAGGGGCCCGTCTTCTACACCATGGCCGTGGAGTACTACGCCGAGGCGCGGGACCTCCCGGCGGTGCAGGGCTCGGTCACGCTCGAGCGCGATTTCTACATCATCAAAAAAGAGTACAAGAAAGGCAAGGTTAAGGAGAAACGCGTCCCGCTCGACAGGCCGCTGGAACTCGGCGAGGAGATAGAGGTCGAACTTACGATCAACTCGCCTTACGACTTCGACTACGTCGTGCTGGAGGACCCGAAGGCCGCCGGGTTTATCTTCCTCGAGACCCGCTCCGGGTACAACTGGTCGCTGGACGGTTACGTGGAGCTGTGGAACAAACAGCGCAACGTCTTCTTCGAGCGTCTGCGCGAGGGCGAGACGGTGGTGCGCTACCGCCTGCGGGCCGAAGTGCCCGGCGAGTACGCGGCCCTGCCGGCGCGCATCTACGGCATGTACGCCCCGGATATCGGCTCGAACACGGCCTCGGCCCGTATCGAGATTTCCGACTAGCGGCGTTAATAAACGAAAAAGTAGCGGCGGGGTTTATCCCCGCCGCTTCCGTTAAAGGGGTCGTACGTCCCTACGGACGCCGGCCGGGATAAACCCGGCCTTTTCATCATTGGGGTAGCAGGTATGGTCGTACGCCCGTACGAACTCCGTGTTCCTTATTAATGAAAGGTTGGGGCGGGCCGACCTGAAGGTCGGCCCCTACATTTAAAAAATAAGATGTAGGTAGCGGCGGGGTTTATCCCCGCCGCTTCTGCGTGTTCGGGCCGGTTACCGGCGCCGGCGTTTCTTGTATTTCCGGCGGATGAAGATGGCGCCGTAGCACAGCGCGAAGACCATGGAGAAGGTCGCGGCCTCGGCCTTGGAGGTGGCCCCGCAGCAGTCTTTGTCGCTCACTCTCGTGCACAACGTCCACGAGTCGGCGCCGGCGGGCGAAGAGTGGTACTGGGGATGCTCGGCGGCCCATCGGTCGTTGGCCTTGGCGAAGTCGAACGCCTCTTTAAGGGTGACCTTGCCGTCGCTGTCGGCGTCAGCGGTCGCCGGGTCGGGGGCGGCCGGGTGGGTACCGGGCAGGGAGGCCGGCGGGTAAGCCCCGTACATGGCCGCGGTCCACCAGTACACGAATTCGTCGTAGCCGTCGGAACCCCATCCGGGCGGGACCTCGGCTCCGTAGGAGACCTCGTCGTAATCGCAAGCGGTCGCCACGGAGAGGTTCTTGCCGCTCAGGCCGGCGAGGTCGTCGACCATGCCGCCGCTGAAGCACTGCTCGAAGACGAATTTCATCTTCCCGGCCTGGATCTTGTTTATCAGCGCCGCGAACTCGTCGTCCTTTATCTCCTCCTCGTAGTAGAGGCACAGGACGCAGTCCTTGCCGCCCTCGGTATCACCGTGGTTCGTGGCGTAGACGAAGAGCTCGTCGTCGGCCGTCAGGTTATTCGAAAGGGTTGTAAGGACGCCCACGACGTTGGCCTTCGAGGCGGGGTAGTCGACGTCGTTGTCGCCGTCGCCGTCCAGGTCCTGGCTCGCGCCGTCGGCGTAGATAACGTATACGTTGTCGTCGGTGTTATCCTGGTACTTCTTTTGGAGGGTATAATAGATGAATTTCAGGTCGTTCAGGTAGCGGCCGTTGTTCGACCACTCGTTGATGCCGCCGCTTATGAGGACGTGGTACTTGTTATTCTCGGACGGCCCGTCGAAGGGGTACTTGTCGAATAGCTTTACGTCGGGTTTTATCCTCCAGTCGTACTTTCCGATACGGGCGATTTCCCGGGTCGCGCCTTCGGTCTTGCCCTTGAAAGCGGGGAGCATCTTTGGCGGGAAGTTGCAGTCGATACTCGCCGTCTCGCCCCGGCGCGCGTCGACGTAAACGAGTCGGGCCGGGTGGCCCCAGTTGGCGGCGGGCATCTCGTCGACGAAGTATACCCAGGAGTCGACGGGCGGCGGCTCGAGTTCCCGGCCGGTAATGTCCATCATCGGCGTCCCGGCCTTTAAGGGCGCCGGGCTGGAATAGATTTCCCGCTTGCCGACGTCCCCCTGCAGGAGTTCGCTTACGACCATATTATACGCGGCGTCGTCGGCGACTTTGAAAACCCCGGCGTCGAGGAACATCTCCTCCGGCGCGGCGTCTCCCTGGGCGAGCGCCCCGGCGGATAACGCCAGCGTCGCCCACACCACTATCAACGTTGATCTTAAGGACATGGAAAAACCCCCTTGGAAATGTTTATACGCAACTTAATCCGATCCCCTCAAAAGCCCAAACGGTTCCGTCCTCGCCTAGCCATCACCCCCCTTCCCAGTCCCCGGGCCGTGCCCGCCGTCGAGAATATCCAGTACCGTTCCCGTAATCTCGATGAAGTCTTCGACGTCCGCCGGCGGGAACGAGCATACGTGCGGCCACACGTCAAACGTCTCCGTCGTGACGAAGACGAGGCGGCACGGGTGGCCCCAGTTGGCCGGGGGGGCCTCGTCCACGAAGAAGAGCCAGCTCGCGGCGTCGGGGCCGGCGTATAGGTTACCGCGCACGTCCCGGGAAACGTGGCCCGCGTCGACGGTCCTCGGGTAAATATATATCCGGTACGCCGCCAGTTCGCCCGGGGCATACAGGCCCCGTACGGCCTCGCAAGATTTCGCCCACGTGTTTTCGTTCGGGAATAGGGGTTTCATTTCCGGCGGGAAGAAAGGCTCGGCCGGGACGGCGGCAAGGGCCACCGCTATCAGGGTCCAGGGCGTTATCCGCCACACTGCCATAAAAAGCCGTTTCTCCGGCGTCCCGCCGGCGTGAAAAACCCCCGGCGGGCGACGTCGCCCATCCGGGGTTACTTTAGGGCCGCGCAACCCGACGCGGTCGGGCCGGCCCGTGCCCTTTGCTTAGTGCCCGCTTTGCCTTGGGCATGCTTTTGTCCCCCACAATTAATCGTTGCCGGTAAAGCCAGCACGTATATTTATAATAATTCGCGCTGCTTGTCAAGAAATTAATCGCTCCGGCTCGTACTTTCATTGCCGAGTTCGTGTTATTAATAACAGACTATGCGTTAATCGGGAAGATGACAGCCGTCGTATTATTTACGGTGAGTTACTATCGGCGTGGCGATCGATAAGAAAAAGGCCGCCCGGGCGGGCGGCCTTGGAAGTCCTCTCATTCCGTCTTTATTTAAAGAAGCGGCGCCGCCGCGTGAAGATAAACCCGTACGAACCGAAGAAGAGGCCGGCGAGAGCGAGCGCGCCGCCGCTGCCGGTGCTGCCGCATTCTCCGCATTCATCCTCGTTTTGTGTTATTTCGTTTTTAAGGGCGCCGTCGCAGTTTATTAGGCCGTAGCCGTAGGTCGTGTCGTAGCCGGCGACGCCGAGGTCGGTCGCGGTTTCTTTCATCCGCGTCCGCACGGTGGCGTTGTCCGTTACGCCGTACGATATGAGTAGCGCCGCCAGCGCCGCGGCGTGGGGGCAGGCCATCGACGTGCCCTGCAGGAATACGTCGGCGAATTCGCCCACCGTCGCCAGCGTTTCGGGCGGCCCTTCGAAGTACATCTCGTTGAAGGTGTTCTGGAGGACGCCGTCGACGAAACCGTCGCCGTTGAGGTCGACGGAGGTGTCGCCGCCCGGCGCGACTATCTCCTGGCCGGTGCCCCAATTGGAATAGTACGCCAGGTCGCCGTCGTAGTCCACCGAGCCGACGGCGATGACGCTGTCGTACCCGGCGGGGTAGTCCAGCGTACCCGAGCCCCGGTTCCCGGAGGCCGCGAGGACCACCAGGCCGGCGCTATTGGCGTCGGAGCACGCGGCCTCGATAACGCTCGAATAGCCGGTGCCGCCGAGGCTCATGTTGATGACGTCGGCGTTGTTCTGCCGGGCGTAATCGATGCCGTCGGCCACGTCGTCGGAAGTCCCGCCGCCGGAGTAGTCGAGGACCTGAATCGGCATTATAGCGCAGTTGTGGGCCAGGCCCGCGACGTCCGCGCCGTTGTTCGTCGTCTGGGCGATGGTCCCGGAGACGTGGGTGCCGTGGCCGTTCTGGTCGTTGGGGTGGTTGTCGTCGTGGACGAAGTCGTAACCGGCGACGAAGTTGGTGCCGACGAGGTCCGGGGCGCGACGGTAAGTCGAGCCGTTAACCTCGCCCGCCTCGTACGACGGCACGGCGTAGTCCTCGTATGCGCAACCGGTGTCGATTACGGCGACCACGACGGTGGGTTCGCCGCGCTCGAGGTCCCAGGCCTCTTCGGCGTGGATGAAGTCCGGTTTATTGAAATGCCACTGGTATTTATAATACTCGTCGTTGGGGGTGAAGGACGCCCGGTAGATGTAGTTCTTGTCCACGGTACGAATGCCGGGGAGTTTACGGTACTTCGCGACGTACGCGTCCTCCTCGCCCGCCGGGACGGAGACGACGACGCGCGACGGCGTAACCCTGCTGACGCGGGCCAGCTCGCCGCCGACGTGGTCAACCGCCGCCCGGATGTCGGCCGCGGCGTGGACCTCTTCGAACCACACGACTATTTCCCCCGAGACGAATTCGGCGTGTGCTTCCCGATCGCCCCGGACTTCGGTAGACACCTTGATATCGGACCGGGCGAACGCGGCCGGAACGAGCCAGAGCACCAGCAAAAGCCCGGCGACCGCCAACCCCCCGAATCGGGTTACGGACAAGCCTGATAGTTTCGCGCCGTTCATAAGTAATTCCTTGTGTTGATGTTGGTTAACGACCGGCCGGCCCCGAGGCCGGCTTTAATTTGTCCCGCCGATTTTATTTTTGGCCCCGCCGCTCGGCGTCCCGCCCTCTATGGGCGTGACCTTCAGAATGTAGTTTTTATCCGCGGCCTTGACGCTTTCCAGTTCGCCGTAAACTTCCACGTACGCGTCTTCCTCGCCTTCCGGTACGGCGATTACTACTCGAGAGGGCGTGACGTCGCTCCGGCCGGTAATCTCGCCGCCGGCGGCCGCCACCGCCGCGTCTATCTCGTCCGCGCTCAGCGCCTCGTCGAACCAGACGATTATCTCCCCGGCGACGAACTGGTCGGTTTTCTCCACGCCGCCCAGTTCACGGGACCCCTTGACGTCTTCGGAGCACGCCAGCGCGCCCCCCGCCAGGAGGGATACGACGCATACGAGCGCGAGGGGCAGTATCAACGGTTTGTCGGCCCGGCCTCGCGTAAATACGTTACTTATCATGGCACCGCCCTTCATTTTTAATACAATATCCTATACGGGCCCGGCCGCCGATACGACCCGGGCCCTCCGTAGCACATAGAAATTTTAGCCTCCCTGCCGGCCAAAGTCAAGGCAAACCCCGATAAATATAAACCTTAACACGTGTTTCGGCGTCGGTTATAATATACAAGGGTACCTTAAACACTTGGAGGCGTAACCATGGCAGGCCGAATAGCCATATTCTTCATCGGGTCAATGGTCGCGGCCGCGGCCGCCAATGCGGCCGTGGACGTCTATATCGGCGGCTCTTACGAGGGGCGTATCGAGGACGACGGCGACATTTACATCAGCGGTTCCTACCAGGGCCGGGTCGAGACGGACGGCGACGTTTACGTATCCGGCTCGTACGCCGGCCGCGTGGAGGACGACGGCGACATCTACGTCGAAGGGTCCTACTACGGCCGGATCGAGGACGACGGCGACATTTACGTCGGCGGTTCCTACAAAGGCCGGGTGGAAGACGACGGCGACATCTATATCGACGGCTCCTATTTCGGCCAGGCCCGGGAGATGGGTCTCCGCTCTCCCCGGATAGTCGCCGCGTATCTGGTTTTCTTCGCCGGGTACTTATAAGCCGCCCTCGCGCCGGTTCGCACGCAACAAAAAGCCCCGGCCGCCGTATACATTGTTATAATAAACGATATCAAGGAGGCGATCATGACCAGGGCAATATCTATTGTTGCGGCGGCGGTGTGCGTTCTCGTCCCGGCCGGGGCGCTCGCCGACGTCAGCGAAACTTTCGAGTGGGCCGGCGGCGCGGCGGCCGAGGAACTTGTAATCGAAGGCGTGTCGGGCGACATTGGCGTTACGGTGGCGGGTGACGAAATCGCGCTCGTCGCGACCAAAAGGGGAAAAGACCAGGCCTCGCTCGACCGTACCGTCGTCGTCGTGGAGGAGGAGGGCAAGGCCGTCAAGGTCCGCGTCGAATATGAAAAAGTGTCGGGCGAGGACGAGGATGCGGGAAACCGGAGCGGCGCGTCTGTGGACTTCGTCGTCACGGTCCCGGCCGGCTTGAAGCGTCTCGAGCTCACGACCGCGAGCGGCAATATTAGCGCGGCGGGCATACCGGACGTCAAGGCCGGAGTCGCTTCGGGAGACCTCGATGTATCCGGCGCGTTCAAAAAGGCAAGCGCGCACACCGCCCGGGGGGACGTCAAGGTGACGAACGAGGGCGAGGCTACCGCGGCGATCGACGTCGAGGCCGTTTCCGGAGACGTTCGGGTGAAGGCCGCGTTGCCTGCGGCGGGCGCCATGTACCGGGTGTCCACTGTCTCCGGGAACGTTGAACTGGCTCTAACCGGCGAGACCGGAAATTACGACGTCGACGTCGATTTGATTTCGGGAAAATGCGAATCCGGCCTCCCGCTCGAGCGCAGCGGTGGTATCGTGGGAGGCAGTTATTCGGGCCGCGCCGGCGCGGGGGATAACGTTATCGACGTCAGCACGGTCAGCGGCGACGTAATAATTGCGACGCCCTAGCGCCGCGCAATAATCGGACGTATAAAAAGCCTCCCCGCCGGGGAGGCTTTTGTTTTGCTATCAATACCGCCGGCGGCTATTCGCCGCCGCTGCTGCGGAACGCGAAGTCCAGGCCGTGTTCCTCTTCCAGGACCGTCGTCCCGGCCAGGTTGACGCGGACGAGGCCGGTGCTCCACTTCCCTTCCTCCGCCAGCCAGCCGTCGACGAACTCCACGGCGACGTCGCGGGTGCCGTACTCGATTTTGACCGGCACCGGCGTGCCGTAGCGCACCTGGCGGTCGGCGAAGGGCGGGTCGTTGCGGATGCACTTCACGGCCCAGATGAACTCCTCGGCGGAGAACTCCGCCTTATAGTGCTCCTCCGGGATCCGCGCCCACGCCTCGTCGAAGATGCCGGCGCCGGCGTGGCCGTCGCGGCTGAGGGCGGCGAAGTAGTACGTATGGTCGCCCTGGCCGGTGGGGCCGTAGTGGATGACGCGAACGTCCTCGGTGCGGGCGCCCAGGCTGCGGGCGATGCCCAGCCGGGACTCCTCGGGGCATTTGACGTTCGCGAGTTCGTCGAAGTTGGCGACGGCCTCGGCGTAGCCCTCCGGCTCCTTGTTGCATCCGGCGGCCGCGACGATTACGGCGGCGATTATAAAAACGGGTAGAGAACGCATAATGTACTCCGAGTTTTCGTGTGCTACCCGGGTCCCGGTTAAAAGAAGGCCCGGCGCGAAGCCGGGCCCGTAGGCGGCACCGGGATTCGAACCCGGGATAAGGATTTTGCAGACCCTCGCCTTAGCCTCTTGGCTATGCCGCCGTTAAAAGCCGCCGGTTGGCGGGATGTAATGCCGCGGAGCGGTTCCCGCGGCGGCTTGGAGAGTAAAACATATTGGCGAGGCTTTGTCAAGCGGTAGCAGCGGCGGTGCGCGGCGGACGACTTCGGGGGCGCTTAGCCGTTACCGGGGGTAACCGCGCATTTTCTCGTATGGAAATACTTAAATATCTTCGAAATCACTATACTATCCATTTATGATCAAAAAAGACCCATTTCTGGACCGTTTGGAATATCCGATGACATAGAATTAATGATAGTATAAATAAGCCTATTATCGTTCGGAGGTAAGATCGCAATAGATAAGATTGTTGTACGGTATAACATAGAACGGCGCCGCGGTTTTTATCGTACGGTATTGAATTAGTAAATAGTATTAGTATACAGATAATGCGAATATTATTCTTGCATTTCTTAACGTGATACGTTAATATTATTAGTGGGAGCCGTGGCTTGGACATTATTTTCGCGAATAAACGGTTATGCGGAGATTGCAACGACGCTCGACGCCTAGTACGGCGTTACGGCGCGGAGGAAGCCGCGGTAATATCGCGGCGATTGGATGATTTAAGCGCGGCGCGATCCCTCGAAGATTTACGGAATCTCTCCGGCCGCCTACACGAATTAACCGGTGATAGGGCTGGGCAGTTAACACTTGATTTGCGCGGTCCCCGGCGTTTGGTTTTCATTCCGGCTCACGATCCCCCGCCTCGAAGGGATGATGGCGGATTGGATTGGACGAAAGTAACAGCCGTGGAAATAATAGACATAGGGGATACCCATGGTTAAAATAAGAGCGAATGAATACGAGCCGGAGGTCGTCACGCCGCCGGGCGAAACGCTTTTAGAAACGATGGCGCTGAGAGGCTTTACTCAGGAGGACTTCGCGGCGCGTACAGGTAGAACACCGAAAACTATTAACGAAATAGTAAAAGGGAAAGCCCCAATTACGACCGATACTGCCCTTCAATTCGAGCGTGTACTGGGCGTCCCTGCCGAGTTCTGGAATAATCGGGAGCGTAAGTATCGTGAGTCGCTTGCGCGCGCAGAGGAGAGGGGACGACTTGAGGAAGAAGTAGAATGGCTTTCTCAGTTCCCGGTTAACGCAATGATAAAACTCGGTTGGTTGCGGAAATCGTCGGATAAGGTCGAACAGCTGCGTGAACTCCTAAATTTCCTTGGCGTTGCGTCGCCGAAGTCTTGGGACCGCTTTTTTTCCCGAATGCAGGTCGCGTTCCGCAAACCAGCAACGTTGAAGGCCGATCCAGTAGCTTTAGCAGCTTGGCTTAGAAAAGGCGATATCGATGCCCAAAATATTACTTGCCGGCCATACGACCGAACCGGATTCCGGCGTGCTTTAACGCAGGTAAGGGCTTTAACCACGTTAAATCCTGGGGAATTCAAGGGACGTATAGTAGAGATTTGTGCCGCGTGCGGCGTCGCCGTGGTTTTCGTCCCGGAACTCCCCAAAATACGTGTGAGCGGAGCGACGCGTTGGTTCTCGCCAAAAAAGGCGATAATCCAAGTAAACCTCCGCTATAAGACCGACGACCATTTTTGGTTTACGTTTTTCCACGAAGCCGGACACGTCCTTCTCGATTCCAAGAAGGAAATCTTCGTGGATTCGGGGAAATCCGAGGGCGATGATGAGGTAGAGGCGAATCGGTTTGCTACCGAGTGTCTTATACCGCGGGCGGCGTTACGTGCCTTTATGACTTCTACGCGCCGTATAAGCAAGGAAGCGATAATACGTTTCGCGCGCGAACAGGGTGTCGCGCCTGGTATCGTTGTAGGTCAACTCCAACATGCGGGATACCTACCCTATAACTACTGCAATTCTTTAAAACGTAAGTTTGTGTGGGCGGAAAGAACGGAATAGCGATGCCTACGTGGATTTATAAATATAAATAAGCGCCTATTACAGGCGCTTTTAATTAATATCTTACGCTGCGTTCAACGAAGGGTCGAGAATAGAGCCGCCGGAGACCGGCGGCTCGATGAGCGGGAAACGGGATTTGAACCCGCGACATCCACCTTGGCAAGGTGGCGCTCTACCACTGAGCTATTCCCGCGTACGCCCTAGTTATTAGCATACGAGCCGGTTTTTGTCAAGGCCTGTTAAGACCCCTCCCGGTTCCGGAGCTTTCTTATCTTCTCGCGGATGTCCAGGTAATTCACGTCTATCGCGAACGCCTTGCGGTATTCGTCCAGCGCCCGCACGTGGTCGCCGACGCGTTCGCACGCGACGCCGAGGTTGTAGTACAACCCCACGGCCTCGCCCTCCGCCAGGTTCGGCGTCCTCAGGCCCCGCTCGAACTCCTTGACGGCCATGTCCGGCATCTCTTTTTCGAGGAAACACAGGCCCAACATGTTGCACGCCCGCACCCGCAGCGTCGGCTCGTGGGAGGCGAGCTGGAGGTAGTGGATGGCCTCCTCCGTTATCCCCATCTCGAGGTAGGCCAGGCCCAGGTCGTAGCAGACCTCCGGACTCTCGCCGACCTCGCTCTCGCCCGAGTCGGGCCGGAAGCCCAACAGGTCGTCCACGGTCTTGATGGCCCGGCCGGGAGGGAAGGCCGTCTCGCCCGGCCTTGTCTCCTCCTCCGGTTCCGAGGGCATATCGTCCGGCGACGGGATCTCGTCCTTCACCAGGCTGTCGCCGGTGGGGAGGATGGAAACGACCTGAATCGATTTCCCGAGGCGCGTTTGCGCCTCCTCGTTGCCGGGTTCGATTTCGATTATTTTGGAATATATGGAGAGGGCGCGCTCCTTCTCGCCCTGTTCCTCGGCGAGGCGCGCGAGGTCGAGCATGCGGGCCACCATCTCGTTCTTGAAGCCCAACTCGCCGTATATCTCGATAAGCTTTTTAAGGGCCGGCGTGCTGTCGTGTTGGATGGAGGCGATGGCCTCGTAGTCGCGGGCCGCGGCGATGAGGTTCCCCATTTGTTCGTTGATGCGCGACGCCCGGAGGTAGGCGTCCAGCGCCTCCTCGACGGAGTTGCGCCTGGCGTAGAGCCGTCCCAGGGCTTCCCAGGCCTCGACCTCCTCCGGATGGTCCTCGAGCACCTGGAGGTAGATGTTGACGGCCTTTTGCGATTGGCCCTCCTGCTCGTAAAGCTCGGCCAGGCGGAACCGTAGCGTGAGGCGCTCCGGGATGATGTCGATGTTCTGGCGCAGGACGTCGATGGCGTCCTCCACCAGGCCCTGGGCCAGGAACTCGTCGACGACCTCGAAGAGGGTGGATACGGCCCGGGTTTTATTGCCGACACGGGCCAGGAGTTCGGCCAGGCGTTTCCGGGCCTTGATATCGAGGAGCTTGTACTCGTCGACCTTGTAGTAATACTTGATGGCCGTCATCAGGTCGCCGCCCGCCTCGCATTTGTCCGCGTAACGCAGGTACTCCGCGCAGGCGGCCGAGATCCGGCCCTCCCGCACGTAATCCTGCGCCCGGGTGAGGTGGGGGTCTTCGACGGGCCTTTTTCTCTCTTCTTCTGCGGCCATACCGCCCCCTAACGCTGGGGTTGAGCGACGCCGATTAGTTCCCCGTCTTCGGCGGGCGTCGCGGCCAGGGCAAAGGCGTCCAACCGGCTGCAATATTCTAAGTCAGATTCGAAACCGAGGCTCGCCAGATAACGGCCGTGATTGCATTCCCGGAGCAGTTTCGTCGGGTCCGAATCGTAGCGATCCCAGAGCATGAGCGCGAGCGTCGTCGCGTCGTCGGTCTCGTAGTCGTAAATCGAAAGCAGCGCTTTCGCGAGGAGGCCCGCGCATCCGATGTCCTCGAGCGAGGCCGTGCCCTCCTTGCCGGAGCAGCACAACAGCACCGACTCCGGGGCCCGGGCAACGGCCTCCACCGTCGCCCCCGCGTTCAGAAAGGACGCGGCGAAGAGCCGCGAGGCGTCGCGGCAGCGCTCGAGGGCGGCGGTCCCGTTGGAGGTGCAGATGACGACGGGTTTCCCCGTCACCCGGTCCGTCCCGTACTCCAGCGGCGAATTGCCGACGTCGAAGCCGCTGACCTTGAAGCCGCCGCGCTCTCCTCCCAGGACCGGCTCGTCGCCGCCTCGCTCGAGCCGTTCGCGGGTGGCAAAGGCGTCCTCGACGTCGGTGCGGGGGAGGACGCGCGCAGCGCCGTTGCCGAGCGCCGTCACGATGGAGGAGGTGGCGCGGAGGATGTCGATGACGACGGCGGTTTTCCCGGCCGCGCCCTCGCCGCCGGCGGGCGGGGTACCGGAAAGCCAGGTAGTGAGCGAAAGCGGCGCCATAACGTTTCCCCGCTTCGGGGTTATTCCTTGATTTCGGTCGCCTCGAGTTCGGCCACGAACCCGGTCGATACGTTGCCGTCGCGGAACATGCGCGACTTCACGACGCGGTAGTGGAACGGCACGGTGGTGGCGACGCCCTCGATGGAGGTCTCGGCCAGAGCCCGGGCCATCCGGTCTATGGCTTCCTCGCGGTCGGGCGCCCAAACGACCAGTTTCGCGATGAGCGAATCGTAAGTGGGAGGGATAGTGTAGCCCGGGTAGATGTGTGTGTCGACGCGGACTCCCGGGCCGCCCGGCGCCACGTAATTCGTAATCTTGCCCGGGGAAGGCCGGAAGTCGTGCTCCGGGTCCTCGGCGTTGATACGGCACTCGATGGCGTGGCCGGTGATTTCGGGGTTGTGCCGGGGGATATCGGCTCCCGCGGCGACGCGGATCTGTTCCTTGATGAGGTCGACGCCGGTCACCATCTCGGTCACCGGGTGCTCCACCTGAACGCGGGCGTTGACTTCGATGAAATAGAAGTTGCCGTCGTCCGCGAGGAGGAATTCCACCGTACCGGCGGAGCGGTAGTTCACGGCCTTGGCGCCCGCTACGGCCGCGTTCAGGATTTTATCGCGGGTCTTGCGATGGAGCGCCGGCGCCGGGGATTCCTCCACCAGTTTTTGGTGGCGGCGCTGGATGGAACAGTCGCGCTCGCCCAGCGCTATTACGTGCCCCCGGCCGTCGCCCAGAATCTGCACCTCGACGTGGCGGGGGTTCTGTATCATTTTTTCTATATATACTTCCGGGTTGCCGAACGCCGTTTCGGCCTCCGCGGAGGCGGTGGCGTATGCCTTGGCGAGCGCGCCGGGGGTGTGGACGATCCGCATGCCCCGGCCGCCGCCGCCGGCGACGGCCTTGACCATGACGGGGTATCCCACGTCCTCGGCCACGGCGAGGGCGTCGTCCACGTTCTTCACGGGTCCCGGGCTCCCCGGGACCAGCGGGACGCCGGCCCCGGCCATGATGCGCCGGGCCGCGGCCTTGTCGCCGACGTCGGTTATGGTCTCGTACGTCGGCCCGATGAAAGTTATATTCGACGCCTCGCAGGCTTCCGCGAAGTAGGGGTTCTCGGCCAGAAAGCCGTAACCCGGGTGCACGGCCTCGGCGTCGGTGACCTCCGCCGCCGCGATGACGCGGGGAACGTTGAGGTACGACTTGGAACTCTCGGCCGGGCCGATGCAGTAGGCCTCGTCGGCGTAGCGCACGTGCAGGCTGTCGGCGTCGGCCTCGCTGTAAATGGCGACTGTCTTGACGCCGAGTTCCCGGCAGGCCCGGATTACGCGGACGGCGATTTCGCCGCGGTTGGCTATCAGTATCTTATCGAACAATGGTCTCGACCTTCACTGAGGTTAAGCCGGTTTCAGGCTGAAGAGCGGTTGGCCGTACTCGACCGGTTCGGCGTTCGCGACGTGGACCCGGACGACGGTCCCGGCGTATTCGCTCTCGATTTCGTTCATTATTTTCATGGCTTCGATGATGCACAGCACGGTGCCGCGCGAAACCTTGTCGCCCGCGGCGACGAAGGGATCGGCGTCGGGCGCCGGCGCCCGATAGAAAGTGCCCACCATGGGGGACTTGACGACGACGAGGTTTTCGTCCTCTTCTTCGGCGGCCGCGGGGGCGGCGGCTTCCGGCAGGGGGGCGGCCTGGGCGACCGGGGCCGGCACGGCCTGGCCTGGCGGCGTTGCCCCGGCGCTGATAAACGAGACGTTCGCGCCCGCGGAGGCGCGGCTTATTCGGACGGTCCGAAACCACGACCGGACCTCGATTTCCGCGACGCCGCGTTCGTCCATAAGGTCGAGTATTTTTTGCAACTTACCGATGTTCAAAGCGATGGCTCCTCTTCGTTTCGAGCGGCGTCGGCCTTATTTCACCCGGTCGACGTAGTCTCCGGACCGGGTATCGACGCGTATAATATCGCCCTCGTTGATAAAAAGCGGGACATTTACGACCGCGCCCGTTTCCAGCGTCGCCGCCTTCGAACCTCCGGAGGCGGTGTCGCCCCGGACGCCGGGGTCGGTTTCGGTTATCGTAAGTTCGAGGAAGTTCGGGACCTCCACCGCCACCGGCCGGCCCTCGTAGAAAACGAGCTTAATAGACGTTCCGTCCTTGAGCCACTGGGCGGCGTCGTCGAGGTCCTGGGGAGGGAGGGCGAATTCCTCGTACGTGTTCTCGTCCATGAAGTGATACTCGTCGCCGGTCGCGTACATGAACGTGGCGGTGCGCTCGTCGAGCCGCGCCGTCTTCACTTTTTCACTGGAGCGGAGGGTTTGCTCGTGGCTGGCGCCGGTCAACAGGTTCTTGAGCGTGACGCGGACGAAGGCCGGGCCCTTGCCCGGTTTCACGTGCGCGAACTTGGTTACCACGTAAGGCGTTCCGTCGAGTTCTATGGCCTTTCCGGCCCGCAGGTCGTTCGTGTTTATCATAATATAAGTCCAGGTTTGAGGTGGGCGCCGGGCGCCCGTCCGTTTATTTCGGCCAGCGTTAGCGTACCGCGTACTCCGGGCTCACGCTGGCCAAGCGGCCCCGAATCGGGACCGGGGAAGGTAAATTTTACGTCGGCGCGAGTCGGGCCGTTACAGCGCCCGGATTACTTCCGGGAAGTGCGTCGCCGCGGCGTTCCAGAGCGCCGGTTTGTTCCCCCCCTTGCCCGCGAGTATCGCGAGGGTCATACGGAGCGGGAGGTTGGTTAGTAGAATGGACCCCTTGGAGTGTTCGAAAACCCCCTGCACGAATTGCGCGGAGTCGACCTCTTCCACCATGTCCCGGGCGGCGGCGGCGCCGTCGCGCACCAGGGCCGCGAGTTCGTCCGCATCCAGGGTTTTATCGTTGATAACCGATTCCAGCGGAAAACCGTCGGCCGATATGATAAGCACGGCCCGAACGCCGTCGAGCGCGGCCAACTTGTGCAGTACGTCCATCGTTTTTTTCACGGCGCTCGACTCCGGTTAGATTTCTTTCGCCAGTTTTCCGGCTAGTTTTTTAAGTTCGATGCGGCCGCGGCCCACGTTCCCGCCCGGCTTCAGGAGCAGACACAGGAAATAATCGTCCTTGGTCTTCTCTATGAGGATGGTTATCTTCTCCGTCTCGAATATCAATTCCGCCACCCGCCCCAGCGCCAGGTTCTGCGAGACGTCCGTAATAACCTTGAGCGCCGTCGCGAGTTCCACTTCGGTTACGGCGGTTTCGAGGTCGGGTTTTATGGTTACGTTCTCGACGCCGATGCCGTCGGTGCCGCAAAAGAACGCGGCCACGGTTCCCTCGACCCGTTCCAGCAAAGCCGTCAACATCTGTTTGAAATCCACACCGACCTCCGGCAATTGGGTCGACCCCGCGGGCCGACTAGAGTTCTTTAAGTCTAATGGAGTCCAACCACCCCAGGAAGTCCTCGTCTTTTTTGAACGGCTCCCGCTCGAGCTCGAGCGGTTTGCGCGCCTGGTAGCGTTCGGGCTGCACCGCGAATTCGTCCCGGGCGGGCGGCGGTTCCTCCACGGCGGGCGGTTCCGTCTCCTCCGCCGGCCGGCCGCTTATCCGGGCCTTCAGGTCCAACGAGAAGTCGTCACGGCCGCTCGCTCCGGCGTCGCCGGCCACGGTTTCGGCCACTTCCATCCGGTCGACGTGGGCCGGCCGCACTTCGATTTCGTCGGTGCCGAACTCTCCCATCGACAACTGCGCCGCCAACTCGGCGATGTTTATCCCCGATTCCATATCGAGCAACGACGTCAGCGGCAGCTCGAGTTGCATTTCCTCGGCGCCGCCCTCGCCCGCGGCCGCCGCGAAGCCGGGGAGGTCCAGTTCCCAGGCCGCGCGGTGGTCGCTCTGGATGACGAAACGGTCGTGGGACGTGATGCCCGTCGCCGCGGCCACGGCCTGCGCCAGCGTTATCTCCTCGTGGCCCGTAAGGGCGTCCTCCACGCCGGCCGAGACCTCTTCCCACATCTCGATTTCGTCGCGTTCCAGGAGGCCCGATACCGCTTCGACCTTCTGGATAAGCTGGAGAACCGACGCCCCGGAGGGCGACTCCTCGCTGGCGATGAGGGCCGAGATATGCGCGAACGCGTCCCGGGCGGCGGCGTTGGCCGGTTCGCGGGCGACGACCTTCTCGATTATCTCCTTCGCCCGTACGAAAAGGCCCTGGTCCTCGTATATCCGGGCGAGGGTCAGCGTGGCCAGTTCCTCGTCCGCCGGCTCCTCGTCGTCGGCATCCACCGCCAGGGCCGCGACGTCCGCCACCTCGTCGACCTCTTCCACAAGTTCCAGCTCGGCGGGTTCGAGTTCCTCGGTCGGCGGCAGTTCGATTTCGGCTTCGGGCGGCGTAATATCTTCGACTTCCGCCGGGACCTCTTCCTCGGACTCCCGGGTGAACGGGCTCCCCTCGATAAGCGTGCTCAGGAGTTCCAGCTTGTACGAGTATTCCTCGTTTTCCGGTTCGATTTCGAGGATTTTAAGGTAATGGTCGCGGGCTTCGGCCAATCGGCCGCGGTTGCGGAGTTCGTCACCCAAAAGGCCGAGCGCGGAAACGTTGTACGGGTCGGCGGAGAGTACCTTCTCGAGTTCGCTTACGGCGAATTCGAAATCGTCGAGCGCGATATAGCACCGCGCCAAGAGGACGCGGGCGCTGAAGTAATTGGGATAGATAGCCAGGCCCTGCTTCAGGCAAACGACTGCTTTCTGGAAGTCGTACTGCCGGGCGTAGAGGCTGGCCAGCGGCGCGAACACCAATGCATTGGGTTCCCGCTCAAGCAACGTCTCGTAACGCCGAAGCTTGGCGGCATCTCTCGGGCTCAACCGGCTCATATCAAATCAACGGCAAACGCCGCTGTTTTGTCTATAGATAGTCCAGACATTATAAACCAATATTCTTAATGCCGTCAAGGAAAAACGCCGCGCCTCTTTATAATCGGCCTTAAGAAATCGGCGCCCACGGCACGCCGTCGAAGGGGCGAACGTCGAGTCCCAGTAGGGCCGCGGCGGTGGCGGCCACGTCCGCGATGCCGGGCGAGGCCGGCATTTGCGCCGATACGCCGCCGCCGGCGACGGCCATTATGGCCTGGGACGTGTGTTCGCCGAGCTTGCGGGCGTCCTCGTAGGGCGCGACGAGCGGCCCGGGGCCCTTTCCCTCGCTCACGACCGTCCCGGCCTCGGCCTCGAATACGACGTGCGGGAGCTCCGTTATCGCGGGGCCGTCGTAAAGTTCGGCGCGCGTTTTTACCCATCGCGTCGCCGCCGAATCCTCGAGCGCCCGGGCGACCCGTTCGGCGACGCCGGCCACGTCCGCCGTATCCACGATGCCCTCCGGCTGCTCGCCCCGGACGTTGAGGAATACGCCGCCCCAGCCCATATACAGGGGGAAGCCGTACGCGGCGCTCCGCCGCCAGTCCACGGGGAGCGGCTTCGCCTTGCCCAGGAGTTTCTTTAGGCCGAAAAGCATTATGTTCAACGCGTAGGGCGAGAACGCGGGCCGGACGGCCAAAAGGCCCGCTTTTTTGAGCGCCCGGTTGACGAAAAAGGCCTGCCGCGGCCCGGGGCCGAAGCCGTGGTCGGAACATATTATAAAAGCGGCGTCCTCGCCGAAGGCGGCGCAAATCCGTTCGCAGGCCCCGTCCAGCGTCCGGAGGTACGACGCGGCCGGGGGCGGAATGGCCGCCGGGTCCTCGGGCGCGCAAACCTCGGCGTAGTGCCGGTGGAAGAGGCGGTCCGGGCCGGTGAAGACGACCATGCCGAGGTCGAAGCGTTCCCGGCCGAAGGCGGCCTCGGCCACGCGGGCCCGCCCGGTAGCCAGGTCCTCGAGGCGGCGGCACAGCGCCGGCAGGTCCGCGGGGACCGGCTCGTCGAGGTCGTACGAGTAATCGGCCAGGTGCTGCCGGAAGTCGGCCGGCCAGCAGCCGCGGTCGCTCCCCGGGGGCGTGAGCATCCCCGCGACCATGACGCCGTTTATTTCCCGCGCCGGATACGTGACGGGGACGTTGAGGACGAAGCAGCGCGCGCCCGCTTCGCCGGCCAGGTCGTAGAGGCGGGGGGCCCGGACGTCGTCGCCGTTGACGAAGCGGCCCGGTTCCGTGAAGCCGTAATCGGCGGGGGTGCGGCGGCGGAAGTCGACGATGCCGTGCCGGCCTATGCCGACGCCGGTCGTAATGGTCGTCCAGGCCGCCGTGGAGACCGGCGGGACCGTCGAGGCGGCCGGCCCCCAAACGCCGTCGCCGGCGCGGGAGGCCAGGAAGGGCATAAGGCCGGCGTCGAAGACCCGGCGGGTGAAGGCCGGGCCGAAACCGTCGAGGCCGATTATAATAACGCGGGTCATTTTATCCGGCGCTGCCGGAAGAGTTATCGGTTGAGGAGGAGCGTACGGCCCCGGCGGCGGCCGCCGCCAGCGCCACGAAGGTGAGGAATACGAAGGGGTGGACGAAGGACATGGAGACGAACATCCGCAGGGCGATGCCGGCGAAGGCCCCGAGGGCCGCCAGGCCAAACGTGGCCGTGCCGGCCAGGCCGAACGTGGCGGTGTAGGGGTTCGAGGCCGCCTTGCGCAGGGCCCGGCCGGCCGCGCGGAACACGCCGTAGAGCAGCAGTAAGAACGCGCCGAAGCCTACTATCCCCGTCTCGGCCAACATATACAAATAGATATTATGCACCGGATACGCGAGGGCCCACGGGTTGTAGAGGCGGGAGAGTTCGAGGTAGTTGCCGCGGCCCACGCCGATTAGCGGGTGGTCCCGTATCATGGCGAGGGCGGTTTCCCAGTCGTCGAGGCGGGAGGCGGCGGACAACTGGTCGCCCTCGGCGCCGCGGGCGAACATCACCACGGCCGCGGGAATAAGGAGGGCGACGCCGACGACGGTCAGGGCGACGAGGCCGCCGGCCCGGATGGGCATGCTTTTCTTCCGGGCCCAGGCGCCGGCCGCGACGATGGCGAGGGCCACGGCCGCGCCCAACCAGCCGCCCCGGGAGAAGGTCGCGAAGGCGCCGCCCAGGGTCAAGAGCAGCGCCGCGAGGTACGACCACCGGGCCTTGCGGGAGGCCCCGGTTAAAAAGTAGGCCGCCGCGAACGGTACCGCCATCTGCAGGAACTGGGCGGTGGTGTTCGGTTCGAAGGTCCCGCCGCCCCGGGCCAGGAGGAGGCCGCCGGCGTCCGGGCTCGCGCCGGCGAAGATAAAGGCGCCCCAACCCGGTTTTTCCCAGAGGCCGAAGTTGTTTTGGGCGCCGAATTCGACGAGACAGAGCGCCCCCTGGAATGCGGCGGCGGCGAGGAATCCTATGGCTACCGGCGTCGGCCCGTCGGCGGCCAGCCGCCGGAAGAGGACGTACCCGGCGTAGAGGCGGGCGAGGTCGACGAGCGCGATGAAGGCCAGCTCCGGCCGCGGCGCGTTGTAGGCGGAGAGTATCGCGGCGGCGGCCAGCGCGATTATCGCGGCGGCGACCAGGTCCGGTTTGAAGAGGTCCGCCAACGCCCGGGCGACGCTTCGAACGTCCCGGCCGCCCCCTTCGGCCCGCTTTACGGCCGATAATACGGCCCAGGCCAGCGCGACGGCCAGAATGAAGTCCACCGGAAACAGGATGACGTGGTCGGCGTTTATCGCCGGGGCGCCGCCCTCGCTGCCGAGGTGCTTCACGAAGGGGAGGGAGAGGGCGGTCCAGACGAGCGCCGGGAGGACCCACTTGAAGCGGGACGCCCAGCCGGAAATCGCGGCGGCGGCGGTCAGGCCCAGGATGAGGAAGAACACGGCCTCCTGTATGCCGCGGCCGGCCGCGAGGGCCCCGGCCGCCACGCACACGGCCACGGCCGTCGCCAGGCCGCCGAGGCCGGTCCTCGTTTTATCGCTGGTTATGTTCATTACCTATACGTATCTCGCGCAGAAAAACGTTACGGTCCAGGCCGGTGGCCGGGTCGGCGTAGTCGTTTTCGAACAGAACGCCCAGTTCGCTCTCCCCGGGCGGCAGTTCGACCACGGCCTCGTAGATGTCCTCGCCCGGCGTGTTCATATAAAACGTGCGGACCGCGTCGCCGTCGACCGTCAGCGTCACGAGGGGGTACAGGCCCAGGGCGTCGTAGGCCTCCGCGATGACCGCCACGGCCCTCCGGCCCTCCGCCTCGACGGTTATCGTTGCCGCCGTGCGGCCCAGGCTGAGGCGGTGTTTGGTCAGCGGGAATCCATCCTCGGCCTCGAGGTTACTCCCGACGAAATAATCGGGGTAACGTTTCCCCAGGCGCCGCCATATTCGGCCGCGGACCTTCCGGTCGCCGCTGGTCCGGAGGACGCCGAACGCGGCCCGGAAGTCGTCGCGGTCGGCCTGCCACAAGGCGCGGTAAATGGCCACGGCGCCCTCGTCGTCGCCCGCGCGCTCGAGCGCGAACGCCTGGTCGAGCGGCGCGCCGGCCTCGGCGAAGGAGGCGGCCGCCTCGCCGTAGCGGCCCGCCCAGAGGGCCGCCCGGCCCCGGCCGTACGGGTCGGCCGCGCGTCCGGCCAGGACTTCGTATAGGTAGTCCTTATTAACCGGCTCGTCCCGGACGGGCGAGGTCGGCGCCTCGGCGGTCGCGAGGTCGGCGTGGCGGGCGGCGTTCTCGTAATCGCCGCGTTCGAAGGCCGCGACGGCGAGCGCGGCGTCGAAGGGCCGGGGCGACTCCGTCCGTCCGCGGCTGCCGGCCATGGCCCCCAGTTCATCCCACGGGGCCCCGGCGGCCGCGGCGGCGCCCAGGCGTACGAGGTCGGCCCGGCCCCCGCCGCCCAACGTACTCGCCCAGTGGGAATACTCGGCCGCGGCGCCGGCGTCCCCCCGAAGGAGAGCGCTCTCGGCCGCCCGGACCAGCGCGAAGGCGGCGCCGCCCTTGGCCGCGCCCAGCCCCAGGCCCAGCGCCAGGGCCGCGAAGGCGACGCGCGGGACCCGGCCGCCGAAGGCGACGGCGCCGAGGGCGACGAATACCCCCACCGGGACCAGTACCACGTTCAGCGTCGGCAGCCCCGCGAAGAGGACCACGGCGGCGGCGGCCACCACGGCCGCCAGGCCCGAACCCGCCGCGGCCCAGGTCGCGGGCCGGGGAGCGTCCTCCCGGCCGCCCCGGCGGGCCAGCGAAAGGAAGAACGCCAGCGCGACGATGGCCGCGAGGCCCAGGACGACGGCGCCCATTCCGGGCGGGGCCGCCGTGACGCCGGCGAAACGGGCGAGGACCAGCAGGCCGAAGGCCGCTCCCGCGGCCGGGGCGTAACGCCGAAGCGACGGAATCGCCGCCAGCGCCACGAGCGCCGCGGCGCCCCACACCAGTTCCCGATAGTCGGCCAATACGCCTCCCGCGACGGGCAAAACCCCCGCCACGGCCCACCGGCCTATATCTCCCGGGCGAATACTCATAACGGTTCGTCGAAAGGTATCATAGCGCCCCGGCGCTGTCAATCGAGGCGCGGCGGCCGTGTTAAGATAAATTGACTTCGGGCTGTTTATGTGATATTTTTGACCGATAATCTTCCCTCGGACCTTAAGAAAAACAGGGGTAGGTGCCATGAGCCGAAAGCTATACATCCTTATTTTAGCGGCCATTGCGGTAATCATCCCGGCGGCCTCGTTGGCCCAGCCGATGGACGTCGAAGAAGTCGTAAAGCTGGTAAAAAAGAACACCAGCGATACTGTTATAATCGCCCAAATAGAGGCGACGGAGTCCTATTTCAACCTCTCGACCGACGACCTCATCGACCTGAAAGAGGCCGGGGCTTCGGACAGCCTCGTCCAATACATGATCTTACGGAAGCCGGGTTCGACGACGACCACGACCGGCGGCGCGAATACCACGGGCCGCACGACGAACGGCAACGGCGAGACGCCGCCGCCACAGAAGTTCGTCGACCTTACGGTCAACGTCGAGGGTAAATACACCGTATCGTCCCAGGCGGACCTGAACGTCTTTTACGGCGCCTTCCTCGACGGCGAGAAGATTTACTACTACGACCAGTGGACCCGGATAATGTCGTTCACGACGCCGGAGACGGGCGTGCGGACGACCAAACGCATTCTGGAACCCGGCTCCTTCTCGGTGAAGATTCCGACGGGCGAGCATACGCTGTCGCTGGTGTGCTGGTCCGGCCACTCCGTGCCGACGGACAACGTCGTCAAGGGGAGCGTAATTTATTCCAAGAAATTATCGGTTAAGGAGAACGCGCCGGTAACGCTCAACCTCTCCGGCGAAACCGATACGACCTCCGACAAGTTCGTAATCCGCTAAGCCCTTTCGGCCTGGCGGTTCGTCGTTTCGCCCCGGCCCGCTCGCGGGCCGGCCGGGGCCTTAATGCAGGGAACAGGGCATGCCGGAACCGGACGCTTCCCGGGATCGGGTCCTCGTGGTGGAGGACGAACCGAACATCCGGGAGATTATAAACTTCAACCTCGAGAACTGGGGTTACGAAGTGCTCCAGGCCAACGACGGCGAAACCGCGCTCGCCATGGCGGAGGAGTACTCCCCGGACCTGATTCTGCTCGACCTGATGATACCCAAGCTCGACGGCATCGAGGTGTGCCGCCGGCTCAAGAAGGGCTTCTGGACCAGCCGCATCCCGATAATAATGTTGACCGCCCGCAAGGAAGTTAAGGACAAGGTGCGGGGGATGGAGGCGGGCGCCGACGACTACATCACGAAGCCCTTCAGCCGCGAGGAGCTCGAGGCCCGGGTGAAGATGGTCCTGTCCCGGACGAAGTCCCAGCGGGAACGGAACCCGCTTACGGGCCTCCCCGGCCAGATAGCGTTCCAACAGCGTGTGGAACAGCTCCTGGCGGAAGTCCGGCCCTTCGCCATGCTTTATATCGACCTGGACGGATTCAAGGGGTTCAACGACTATTACGGTTACGCGCGGGGCGACGAAGTCATCAAGCTTATGGCGGAAGTGATGGTCGAGGCGGTGGGGCGGCACGGCTCGCCGGAGGATTTCGTGGGCCACATCGGCGGGGACGACTTTACCGCTATAACTTCGGTCACCGACGCTCAGGAAATATCCGAGACCATTATCGCGGAATTCGGGAACCGGGTGAAATCGCTCTTCGCTCCGGAGGACGTGGCCCGCGGTTACTTCGAGACCATCGACCGCCAGGGCCAGTCGCAGAAATATCCGTGCGAGATAGACGTGACCATCGCCGTCGTGCCGAACGACCAGGGGCAATACGCGTCGTATGTTCAGATGGTGGACGTGGCGACCGAGGTCAAGAAATACGGCAAGACGAAGGTCGGGTCCGTCGTGGAGTTCGACCGGCGCGGCGGATAAGCGCCGGCCGGCGGAAGTGAAGTTGAGGTTCTTGTTGGGCCATGGCTAATTCATTGATGTTCGAGAAAACGAAGAAGGTCGCGATCGCCGACGAGATGCGGTCGTCGTACCTCAGTTATTCCATGTCGGTCATCGTGGGCCGGGCCCTGCCCGACGTCCGCGACGGCCTGAAGCCCGTCCACCGCCGCATCATCTACGGGATGCGGGAGTTGGGCGTGGGGGCCGGGAAGGCCTTCCGCAAGTCGGCCCGTATCGTCGGCGACGTCATGGGTAAGTACCACCCCCACGGCGACGCCGCCATCTACGACACGCTGGTCCGTTTGGCGCAGGACTTCACGATGCGCTACCCGCTGGTCGACGGCCAGGGGAACTTCGGTTCGGTGGACGGCGACACCGCCGCGGCCATGCGATACACCGAGGCCCGCCTCACCGCGCCGGCGGAGTCCATGCTCGCCGACATCGACAAGGACACGGTGGACTTCGTCCCCAATTTCGACGAGACCCTAAAGGAACCGCTGGTCCTGCCGTCCCTTTTGCCCAACCTCATCGTCAACGGCACCGACGGCATCGCGGTCGGGATGGCCACCAAGATCCCGCCGCACAACCTGGCCGAGGTCACCCGCGTCATCGTCGCCCTTATCGACAAACCCGACCTGTCCGCCGATAAGGTGGCGGCGATGCTGCCGGGGCCGGACTTCCCCACCGGCGGCCTTATCGTGGGCCGCGCCGGCATCGACGACGCCTACCGCACCGGCCGGGGCCGGCTGGTAGTTCGCGCCCGGGCGATGGTCGAGGAGGGGCAGGGCGACCGCGAGCGCATCATAATCAGCGAAATCCCGTTCCAGGTCAACAAATCCCGCCTGCTGGAGCAGATAGCGAACCTGGTCAAAGAGAAGAAGATTGACGGCATCGGCGACATCCGCGACGAGTCCGACCGGGAGGGCATGAGGGTCGTCCTCGACCTCCGGCGCGGCGCCAACGGCCAGGTTATCCTGAACCAGCTATACAAGCACACGCAGTGCCAGATAACCTTCGGCGTCATCGCCATCGCGCTGGTGGACGGCCAGCCGCGGACGCTGACGCTCAAGGATATGCTCACTTGCTACATCGAGCATCGCCGCGAGGTGGTCCTGCGGCGGACGGCGTTCGACCTCGAGGCCGCGCAGAAGCGCGCCCACATCCTGGCCGGTTTCAAAATCGCCCTCGACCACCTCGACGAGATAATCGCACTTATCCGGAAATCCAAGGACGTGGAAAAAGCCCGCGCCGGCTTGATGAAGACCTTCAAGCTGTCCGAGCTTCAGGCCCAGGCGATTCTGGACATGCGCCTCGCCCGGTTGACGGCGATGGAGCGGCAGAAGGTCCTGGACGAACTCGCCGCGGTCAAGAAACTTATAAAGGAACTCAAGGCCATCCTGGCCGACGAGAAAAAGGTCTACGGCGTCGTCAAAACCGAGATAACCGAACTCGCCGAGAAATTCGGGGACCCCCGGCGGACCGAGATCATCCCGGCCGAGGGCGAGGACTTCTCGGTGGAGGACCTCATCGCCGAGGAGGACATGGCGGTGACGCTCACCCACGACGGGTACATCAAGCGCACGCCGCTCACCACCTACCGGCGCCAGAGCCGCGGGACGCGGGGCGTTCTGGGCCACGCCGCCGGCAAGGGCGAGGACTTCGTCGAGCATCTCTTCATCGCCTCGACGCACGCGTACCTCCTGTTCTTCACGGACAGGGGCAAGTGCTACTGGCTCAAGGTGTACAACGTGCCGGAGGTGGGCCGGGCGGGCCGGGGCCGGGGCGTCCGCAACCTGCTGGAACTCGCGGCCAGGGAGCAGATAAGCGCCATCGTTCCGGTCGACGACCTCGCCGCGGGGGGCCACCTGCTCTTCGCGACGCGCGGCGGCCAAATCAAGAGGACTTCGCTCGAGGCCTACTCCCGTCCCAAGCGCGGCGGCATCATCGCGCTGCGGCTCGCGGACGGCGACGAACTGGTCGGCGTTCAGCTGGAGCGGCCTCGCGCCGACGTCGTTATGGTGTCGTCGCGGGGCAAGGCCATACGCTTCCCGGCGAAGGAAGTCCGGGCGCAGGGCCGGGCGGCCGCCGGCGTGCGCGGCATGAAGCTGGGCGCGGGCGACGGCGTCGTGGCCATGCTCGTCCCGTCGGCCAAGGAGGAGGTCCTGGTCGTTAGCGAGAAGGGCTTCGGCAAACGGACCCCCGCGAAGCAGTACCGCAAGATGCACCGGGGCGGCGGCGGCGTCATAACGCTGAAGGCCGGCGATAAGACCGGCCCGGTCGTCGGCGCGAAGGCCGTCGCCGGGGACGAGGACCTCGTGCTCATAACCGAGAAAGGCGTTATTAACCGTGTGAGCGTGGGCGGCATCTCGGCCCAGGGCCGGGCGACGCAGGGCGTCAAGGTAATGAAGATAAGCGAGGGAGACCGCGTCGCCGCGATGGCGGTGGTAATCGAAAACGGCGACGATTAGCCGGCCCGGTTATGTAAAAGATAAAAAAGAAGCGGCCCCGCGGGGCCGCTTTTTAACGTTCAAGGTAAGGCCCGTGCATTAAGACGGCGTAACGCCGACACCCTAAGACGTTTTATTTACGGTTTACTTTTTTTCTTGTTATTAATATAATTTGGTGGTATTGGAATCCAACCTAGAACGCTAGGAGGGCAAAATGGCTTTATTAAGTAATAATCGTTTACAAATCGCGCTTTTTACCATAGGCCTCGTCATGGTGGCGTTGAGTTGCGGCGGCGACGACGGCGGCACCGGCCCCGAGCCCACCCCGCCGCCGGATGGACCTACGTACCTCGGCCAATGGGGTACGAAGGGTTCCGGCAACGGCCAGTTCCTCGGCCCGGCGGGGGTAGCCGTGGCCCCGAACGGTAACGTTTACGTCGCGGACTCCGGTAACGATAGGATACAGTACTTCACAAGTACAGGTTCTTTTTTGGGTAAATGGGGTACCGAAGGTGGGAACGCGGGCGAATTCCGCGGCATTACCGATATCGCCGTCAACTCGAAGGGTACCATATACGCGGTGGACTCCGGTAACCGCCGCATCCAATACTTCGACCTAAACGGCAATTATAGAGGCATGTGGGGTTCTTCCGGCAGCGGTCCGGGGGAGTTTGCGAGCCCCGAAGGTGTCGCCGTCGGCGCCGATGGCAACGTTTACGTTTTAGATACTTATAATTTCCGTATCCAATACTTCCCGCCGGACGGCGGTTCCGTGTTGGGCTCATGGGGTAAAGAAGGGGGCGGTAACGGCGAGTTCGATCTTCCGTACGGGATAGCTTGCGCGCCCAACGGCGACGTTTACGTGGCGGATACGTATAACTACCGCGTGCAATATTTCACCAGGAACGGTAGTTTTATCGGCGAGTGGGGTTCGAAGGGCGACGGCGACGGCGAGTTCGGGTGCCCTTTGGGTGTATTTGTAGCGCCGGATGACCGAGTTTACGTGACCGATTCCGGGAACGATTGCGTTCACTATTTTTCGGCCGCCGGTAGTTACCTCGGGAAATGGGGAACGTCCGGTTCCGGGAACGGCGAATTCGAAAGGCCGGACGACGTCAACGTCACCTCGAACGGATATATCTACGTCGGCGACAGCGTAAACAACAACGTCCAATATTTCAAATGGGACGATTAGCCGGCCCGGTTATGTAAAAGATAAAAAAGAAGCGGCCCCGCGGGGCCGCTTTTTGGTCGGGTTTCAGTCCCCGTCTACGGGGATTCGAGATGGTAGCTCTTTAATTTATATATGGATTGGTCCCAGTTAGTGGAGCTGTAGTCAGACCGATTTTTATAATAAACGAGGCCTACGCCTTCCGCGTAGCACTCCTCGTAAGTGTACGAGTAATTGCCGCTATAAATTATCTGGGAAAGCTGCTTACAGTCTTTGAAATTCCCGGCCGGGACGTTTACGTTTTTTACGAAGTTGAATTGAAGCTTGTACGACGTCATGAGGCCGGTTTGCGACCAGCTCATCCACTCCATGTCGTCCTCGATGACGAACTCCCACCACGGCGACGTGAAGCGGTAGAATTTGTCCCCGTCGCAGGCGAACACTTCGTATGTAACGTAGGGATTATAGCTTAGCCATTTGGTTTTTACCAGATAAGCCTCGTAGCCGTGGTAGTTGTCGAACTTGTCGACGACGAGGATTTCGTATTCGTCCTGGTTTTGAATGCCTTCTTCGTCCCGCCGGACGTAATTATAAACCCATTTATTACCCACGCTGAGCGGCATTAATTTGGAGTTGCCCGATTTGGGTTCCTCGCCGCCTCCCCCGCCGCCGCCACCGCCGCCGCTACCCGCGGCCGTGGCGAAACTCCACGTGGGGCCGCCGGTGGCGTAGGAGCCGTCCTTGGCCACTACCTTCCAGTAGTATTTCGTTTCGGTGTTGAGGTCGTCGGCGGGCACGTAATAGGGGGGAGATATGTTCTCGGCGACGAGCGGGGGGTCGCTCCCGGTGCCCATGTAAACGTCGAACGTCAGTTCGCTGCCGTCGGCGTCCGTGCATTCCCATGCGAGTACCGTGTTAGTTGCAACGTTCGTCGCGTTCGCGCCGGGGTACGGGTTGGTAGGTTCGCTGGGCGCGGATGCGCCGCCTCCCCCTCCGTCGTCCCCGCAATTCACGAGAGCCATCGAAATAGCCGCGATAAATACCGGGGCGAGCCGGCCTATACTTTTCTTCACTTGATCCTCCTCGTAAATTTAGCTGTCGTTTCCTATTATTTAGCACAATTTTCCGACGTTGTCAAATTCGGTTTAATGTTATCGTATTACAATGCTTTGAAAAGTAAAGTTCAGGATAGGAGTTTTGCACACGTCGGCCCCGATATAGATGCGAAAAGCGGCCCCACGGGGCCGCTCTTTATCGTAAGTATGCCGGTTGCTACTAAGGGGAAACGATGTGGTAACTCGTCAATTTATACTCGTACGAATACCAATAGGTTCCGCCGCTATCGTAGTATAATATGGCGTTGACCAGGCCCACGTCCCGGGCGTAGTATTCCGTGTGAGTTTCGCTCGTGCTGCTGGTGGGGTAAAATACCGTGTTGAGTTGTTTGCAGTCGTTGAAAGTCCCGGCTGGGACCGAGATATTCTCGATGCTGTTGTACTTTAGCCGGTAGGGGGAAAAGAACCCGGTTTGGGAAAAGCTTTGCCACTCCATGTCGTCCTCGATAAGGTATTCCCACCACGGGCACGTGTAAAGGTAGCATTTGTCGCCGTCGCAGCCTGCAACGCGGTAAACAACCTGCCCTAATGCTTTTTCCTGTATTAAATATGCGTCGTAACCGTGGTAGTCTTCAAGCGTAGAGACTACCTCGTATTCAAAGGTTGCTTCCCTATAAGTACCGACGGAATGCCGGTAAACCCTGTTGTAGGTCCACTTGTTGCCTACGTTTAAGGGCATGAAACAGGTATAACCGGTTTTCGCTTCGTCGCCGCCGTTCCCGGGTCCCGTCGGGTTGTCGTCGTCCGAGCAGTTTGTCGTGACCAAGGCCGCCGCGATCGCCGCGGCTATCAAGATCCCCAATCGTTTCATTAAGCCATCTCCCTTTCGGTTGAATTACCCAAACTCACCAAGGATGGTGTAACATTAATCGCGCCCGTTGTCAACGGCCTTTCGTCGGAACGCCGCGGCGTAGGCCGGACTTCCCTCCCGGGCCGGCGCGCGTTCGCCGGAGGCCGGGGCGATAGACGGCGGCGGCGACTAAGCCGGTAAGAATAACGCGTGAAATAAAGCGGCCCCGGGGGGCCGCTTTTTATCGTGCCGTCAAAGGCCGGGCCGTTACTGCGCCGGTACGATCTCGCCGTACCAACGCCGGAGGCCCTCGGCGCCGCGGCTGTAGACCAGCCGGCCGAGGTACCAGCAGGCCGTCGCGTCTATCATGCGGTCGAGGCCGAACGTCGTGACCGCCCGGCGGCGGGCCGCCGCGCCCATCTCCCGGCGCCGATACCCGTCGACGACCAGTTTGGCCAGGGCGGCCGCGAGCGCTTCCTCGCCGCCCGGCGGCACTATTATGCCCGTTTCCTCGGTCAGCGCCTCGGCGTTTCCCCCCACGTCCGTGGCGACGCACGCGAGCGAGGAGGCCATCGCCTCGAGCAGCGCGTTCGAGAAACCCTCCGAGTGGGATGATAGAACGAAGATGTCCGCTGCCGCGAGGTAGGAAGCCACGTCCCGGACCTGTCCCAGGAAGCGAACGAACGGCGTGATGCCGAGGCGGCCGGCCTCCTCCTCGAGAGTGGGCCGCATCGGCCCCTCGCCCGCCAGGAGGACGTAAGGCCGCCGGTTTTCGGGAACGCCCCGGTGGCACGCGGCCACGGCGCCGAGAAGCATCGGCTGGTTCTTGACGGCGAAGAGGTTCGCTACGTTGATTATGACCGGAGCGTCCGCGGGGATACCCAGTTCCCGACGGCGGGCCGCCCCGTGTTCCGTCGTCTTGGCGTTGGCGTCGAATCGGGCCGTATCGACACCGTTGTAGATAATACGGACCTTACGATTGGAGCGCCCCAAAACCCGTCGGTAACGCTCCGCCACGCCCGCCGAGTTCACGAACACCCCGGCGGAGCAGGCGGTTACCAGCCGGTCGAGCAACAAGTGGTATCGTTTCTTCCAGAGGTCGGTCGAAAGGAATGACGTCACCACGACCGGTACGCGGGCCCGGCGGCCGGCGATGGTTCCCCAGAGGTTGGCGGAACTGAGTTGACAGTGCAGCACGGCCGGGTCGAAACTCCGGAGGGTGCGCACCAGCGCGCGCAAGCGGGCCAGCCGCGGCCGGGCGGGAACGGTCACCAGGTACGGCTTGAGTTTTTCCGGTACGGCGGCCGTCCGGCCCTCGTCCGTTATAAGGCGTACGTCGTGGCCCCGGGCGAGGAGGCCTTCGGCCAGGACTATTATCTGGCCTTCCGCTCCGCCCACGTCGAGTTGACCTATATATATCGCGATTCGCATTTTTTTATCGCCTTCGGCGGTGCTATCGTATATCGCGTTAATAACGCCGGTCCCGGAGAACCGAAAAGCGGAGCCGCCGCCCATCCGGGGACGGGCCCTCCGCTTCGTAATCAACTGGTTTGATTGCCCCTTTCCCCGAGTAGATTCTACAAGACAAGGGGGTTCCGCGTCAACTGGGGGGTGGGCTTAAAAGGAGTCTTTAACCGGAGGTGGCGCCGAGGGGGTGTTTTCGGCCGCCGGTTCGCCTTCGCCGGCCTTCTCCTCGGCCGGTTTCGGTTTGGGGAGGCGATACAGTGTCGCGATGGCCACGTCGAACGCCCGGTCCCGCGGCCGGTCGCCCCACACGGCGCACACGGCGACGATGTGGCGCCGCGATATGTCCCAACTGCCGGCCGCGACCGTGAGTTCGGCCGTCTCGCCCGGCGCGATCGACGCCACGGTCGTTCGGGCCCCGCGGCCGGGGTTGATGCCGTGGGTCTGGGGGATGAACACTTCCACGTCGCGCAACGCCTTGTCGCCGACGTTCTTGAGCGTGATTTTTACGCGGGGGCCCCCGGTCACGCGCGTTATCCGAAGCTCGAGCGGCGAGGCCTTGCGTTTCTCGCGGAGGCGCGAGAAGGCCGCCGCGCCGGCGACGGCGTAGTCCATGCAGGTAAACTCCTCGCCCCGGCGCGAGTAGAGGCCGCGTTCGAAGTCGTGCCAGAAGAGGCCCTCCAACTCTCCCTTGCCGTAAAAGCCCTCCACCGCCGCGAGGTAACGGTCGAACATCTCGTAAGGTTGGTTGACGTTAGGATTCCACTTGTTCAGCAATAAATACCGGTCGACGCTGATTCCCGGGACGGCGTTGACCTGGCCCTCTTCCAGGTACTCGGGCCACCTCTTAATTAAATAATCGTACTCGTCCTTCGTGGCCTCGTAGAGCATGACCATGCAGCAGTCGACGCCGGCGTCGTTCATCATTAAAATATCCTGGCCGTGCTGGTGGCCCATCTCCCAGCCGAGGGTATAAGCGAAGAGCGGCTTCGTGATCCCGGCCTCGTCCTTGATCCGCTTTACCGTCAGCGCGACCTTGCGGGCCCGCCACCACTGCCAGAGTTCGATCATGCGCTGGTCGCGGCTTCGGAGTTTTGCCACCAGCCACCACATCTGTCCCTCGAGGGACTTCTGCTCCCAGTCGGCCGGAACGTCGATGGCGAGGTCGCGGACGAACTCGTCCACCAGTTCGTAGCCGCCGAAGCCGGTTCGGATGTAGTCGAGGCCGACGTAGTCGTAATGGGGATCGTTCTGCAGGGTCCGGGCCAGTTCTATGACCTGGGCGAAGCGCCGTTCGTCGTTGAGCGAGATGTGCAACGTGTACCAGAACTCCCCCTCGACGAGGTTGCGGGAGTACTTGTAGGGCAGCGGGACCTGCGTCTTCCCGTACGGCAAAAAGGAACCTATCCAACCGCCGAACTTGATGCCGCGGGCGTGGCACTCGTCCGCGAGTTTGGGGGAGAAGTCGAGGTTGTGCTGGTACCACGGGTTCTCCATGGTCGGCGCGTACATGGCCTTGGTGATGCCGACGAGCGTGAAGAACGCGTCCGCGCCCATGAACTCGGCCCAGTCGACGAGGGCCGTATAGTCGTGGTTCTCGCCGGGCGAGGCCAGGTATTTACGCTCCCAGCGGCCGTCGGATTCGAGCGTCACCACGCAGAAGGGTTTATCCAGGGCGGCGGGTTTGCGGCCCGCTATTTCGAATTCCGCGGCGGCGTCGAATTTGCCGGACGCGGTCTCGGCGCCGACCTCGGCCGAGTACTTGCCGAGGGGCGGGTTCCAGGGGATGGGCCAGCGGGCGACGAGGCCGCCGTCCTTCCCGGCGCGGAACGTGAGATCCTGGATGCCGCCTACGGTGGTCACGACCTCGCCGTCGCGCTTGATGACGCCCCGGGTGTTGTCGGGGGTCAGCTCCCCCACCACGTCGGCGTCGGCGCGAACGCGGACCTCGACTATGTCGTAGCGGAGGTAGGAGGGCTGCGACGTCGTAACGTAGAGCGGGCCGGCGGGACCTTCTTCGGCGGTGCCGGCGGTGGTCGGGGCGCCCCCGTCCGGCCGGCCGCAGGGGCCGCAGGACAGGAGGGCGACGCCGGCGAGCAGCAGCGCCGCCTGCCCGGCCAGGATAAGGCGTCTTTTTCTCATAGAGAGTCGGCGAAGCGCCATGGTCCCTTTACCCGCCCACCAGAAATTCGACGCGGGCGCCGGCCAACGATGCCGGGAGGTATATTTCGGTCAGGGTGGCGGTAAGGGCGTCCTGGGACGCTTCCGAGGCCAGCGGCGGCTCGAAGGCCGGGGCGCCGGGATGCCCCTCGGCGTCCACCGCGAAGGATACGCCGGTGGCGGTCTCGGCCGTCAGGAGTTCCGGGGCCTTGGCGAGGCAGGTGTCGTAGAGCGGGAAGGAGTTGAACTGCAACGCGCGGAAGAGTACGCGATACTCCTCGACGGCCAGCGGCTTCCCGCCGCGGCTGGCCACCAGGCGGTCGTACGGGTAAGGGATAAGTGTAACGTTCGCAAGGAAGTTCGCGTGTGCGGCCTCGGGCTCGAAGAGGAAGCGCGTGGCCCGTTCGGCGAAGGAGGCGTTGAGGTCGCCCGGCGCTCCGGCGACGCCGACGGCCGTCGTGGCGCCGGCCTCGTCCAGCACGAATTCCATCTCGACGGTTAACGGCGTTATAAGGTAGGGCGGCGAGGCGGCTAGGGTGAAGGGCCGGGCGACGAGGGGAGCCTGTTCGGCCAGGCCCGCGGCGAGGATTTCGGCGAGGTCCGGCGGGGGCTCTTCGCCCTCCGGGAAGGAGGTGATGCGGACGTCCGCCACCTCGGCCCGGGGCAAGCGGGACACGGCGGCGAGGCTCCAGGGGAAGGCCGGCGGCGCGAGGAGTTCCTGCTCGTTGGCGTAAACCAGCCGGCGGTCAAAGCCCGCGAAGTCGGGCTCGCCCTCGACGGGGGGCGGCGTTACCTCGATGCGGCCGGGGGTCGCCCGGTGCTTGAGGTAGCCCCAGAGGGCCAGGCCGCCGAGCGTGGCGATAACAAGGCCGTAGCTGACGGCCTTGAGGATTCGCGCGCGAATCGGTTTTCGCCGTATTATTACCATAACGAGGCCCGGTGTCGCGCGACGGCGACCCCGCCCCGACCCACCGGGCTATTCGTAATCTTCTTCGCCGCGCAAGCGCGTGAAGTCGGCGAAGGAGAGGAAAAGGTCGGCGAGGAGCTGCATCATCGCCAGGCGATTGGCCCGCAACTTTTCGTCCTCGCACATCACCATTACTTCGTCGAAATATTTGTCGACGGTCGGCCGCATCTTCGCTAGGAGTTCAAGCGCCCGGCCGTAGTCTCCTCCGGAAATAGCGGCCCCGACGTCTGGCTCCACGGCCCGGAATTCGTCCAGGAGTGCGCGTTCCTCGTCCTGGCCTATGAGGCCCTCGTCGAAGTTCCCCCACGCCAACTCGCGCTCGCGCCCCTGGCGCAGGATGTTAATGGGCCGCTTGAAGGCGATGGCCAGACGGAGGTATTCGTCTCGGTTCTCGTAGAACGAGGCCAGCGCGTCCAACCGGGCTGCCCGGTCCGCGGGCTTGCGGCCTTCCCCCGCCAGTACGGCCTCGACCATGTCGTCCCGGTAGCCGCGGTCCAGGAAGTTCTGGCGCAGGCGCCCTTCGACGAACGAGAGCACGTCCGTCGCCGCGTCCTCGGAGGAGGCGGCGACTTTCGCCGCGAGGCCGACTATGGCCTCCAGCGTCAAAGGCGCAAAAGCCCCGTCGGCGTCCTCTAACAATATCCGGCACAGGCCGATGGCGGCTCGGCGCAGCGCGAAGGGGTCCTTGGCGCCCGTGGGCCGGTGGCCGGCGGCGAAGAGCGTGACCAGCGTGTCGGCCCGGTCGGCGAGCGCGAGGACCCGGCCGGCGAGCGTCGTCGGCAACGGATCGTCCGCCGCGCCGGGACGGTAGTGCTCCTCGATGGCGAGGGCGACGCCCTCCGGCTCCCCCGCGGCCGCGGCGTAGAGCCGGCCCATCGTCCCCTGGAGGTGGGCGAACTCTTTCTCGCGAACCATCTGGGAGGTGAGGTCGGCCTTGCACAGGGCGGCGGCCCGGGCGAGGGTGGGCCGCTCCCCGGCCGGGACGTCAAGTTCGTCCGCGAGCGCGGCCACGAGTTTCCCCAGCCGCGCGGCCTTGTCGGCGACGGTCCCGGCGCCCTTCGCGAAGACGACGCCGCCCAGCGCCGCGGCCATCTCGTCCGGCGGCGTCCCGGAGTCCACTTCCCAGAAGTACGACGCGTCGGCGAGGCGGGCAGCGAGGACGCGTTCCAGCCCCGCACGGACGTTGGCGACCGCGTCCGGCCGGGCGTTCGATACGGCGAAGAACGCCGGCGTCAACCGCCCTTCCTTATCCCATACCGGGAACAGGTGAAGGTAACCGAGAAGCGCGGCCTCGACGACCTCGGCCGGCAACGATAGATATTTCTCGTCGAAATTGCCGGCCACGACCAGCGGCGCCTCGACCTCGTCCAGGACGCGGCCGAAGGTCCATTTTATATGGAAGTCGGCCCGTTCGAAGTAGTCGGCCGGGACGCCGACGTCGGGGAGGGCTTCTTTCACGCGTGCGGCCCGGTCGCCGGCGTCGAGGACAACGCCCAGTTCGCGCTCGTAAAAACCCTTTAATCCGCCCGGGTCCACGCGGCCGTCGGCGAAAAGGCCGGCGAGGTCCTTTTCGCCCGGGGCGATGGTCCGGTGGCCGGCTGATGCCGTGCCGGCGGTGAGGCCCGCGTACGCGAACGGCGCGACTTCTCCGCCGAAGAGGCCGACGAGCCAGCGGACGGGCCGCGGGAAAGCGACGTCGGCCGGCGGCCAGCGCATCGTTTTGGCGAAGGATAATTCGCCGACGCACGCGGGGACGAGTTCAGTCAGGACCTCCGCGGCCGCGCCGCGGGGCGAAGCCACCTCCGCGCCCAGGTATTCGCCCTTGGCCGTCTCGACTATTTTGATCTGGCCTTCCGCCAGGTCGTATTTCTTGAGGAAACCCAGGCCGGCGGCGGTTAGCTTGCCGTCGGCGTCGTACGCGACTTTTTTCGGCGGGCCGGTGACCTCTTTAACCTCGGCCTCCTGCTCGCGGGGGACGCCCCGGACCAGGAGGACCAGGCGTCGGGGCGTTGCGTACGTCAGTACTTCTTCGGGGGGAAGGCGATTTTCGCGCAGGTGCTTCTCGGCGGCGCGGCCCAGGCCCGAGCGGCCCGCCTCCACGGCGGCCGGGGGCAACTCCTCGCAGCCGATTTCGACCAGAAGGTCGGCCCGGTCCTCAGGCATCGTCTTCACCGTCGCCTTCGGGTTTCAGCCAGGCCCCGGCCACGGCCCGGGCCAGCGCCCGGATCCGGCCTATGTAGTTGGCGCGCTCGGTAACGCCGATGGCGCCGCGGGCGTCGAGGAGGTTAAAGGCGTGGGAGCTTTTAAGAAGGTAGTCGTGCGCCGGGTGGGCCAGGCCGGCCTCCGCCAGCCGGCGGCACTCGGCCTCGTATATCCCGTAAAGCTGAAACAGGATTTCGGGGTCGGCGTCGTCCAGCGCGTAGACGGAGTGTTCGCGTTCCTCGCGGCGCCGCATATCGCCGTACGTTTGGTCGGCGCCCCAGCGCACGTCGTAAAGGCTGTCCACTCCCGCCAGGAAGGAGGCGATGCGCTCCAGGCCGTAGGTCAACTCCGCGGTCACCGGGTCGCAGTCGTAGCCGCCCATCTGCTGGAAGTACGTGAACTGCGTTATCTCCATGCCGTCCAACAGGACCTGCCACCCCAGGCCCCAGGCGCCGAGCGTGGGGGATTCCCAGTCGTCCTCGTCGAAGCGGAGGTCGTGCTCCTCGGGCTCGATGCCGATGGCGCGCAGGCTGCCTATGTACTGGTCCATCACGTCCTCGGGCGCGGGTTTCAGGACGACCTGGTACTGGTAGTGGAGGTAGAGGCGATGGGGATTCTCGCCGTAGCGGCCGTCGCGGGGCCGTCGGGAGGGGGACACGAAGGCCGCGCGCCAGGGCTCGGGCCCCAGGGCCCGGAGGAAGGTGGCGGCGTGGAAGGTCCCGGCGCCGGATTCCACGTCGCCCGGCTGGACGATGACGCAATCCCGCCCCGCCCAGTAGGCCGAGAGGGTGGCGGCGAGGTCCTGGAGGGATTTAGCTTTTTCGACCATATCGTTCGGTAAATATAATATTTTTACCCGGTAAATATCAAACGAAAAGGCCGCCCGAGCGGCCGGTGACGCGCGACGTCGGCCTTTCCGATATTATTCCGAAACCTCTATCGTGGGGTACTTCTCGCCCCGCCACGATTTGAACGCGTCGACCAGCGCCGCGGCGGCGTCCGCGGGCGAACGCTGGCCCGCGATGGCGGAGATGACGGCCACGCCGGACGCCCCCGCCGAAAGCACCGCCCCGACGTTCTCCACCGTTATCCCGCCGATGGCGATGACCGGGACGTCGACTTCGTTGCACGCCCGGGAGAGTTCCTCCACGCCGGCGGCCTTGACGCCCGGCTTGGACGCCGTCTCGAAGACCGTGCCGAAGTAGACGTAGTCGGCGCCTTCCGTCCGGGCCTGCATCGCCTCGGCCACGCTGTGGCACGAAACGCCGATTTGGAAAGGCTTCGGCAGGACGGCCCGGGCCGCGGCGACGGGAAGGGAGTGGCCGGCGAGGTGAACGCCGGCGGCCCCGGCGGCCAGCGCCACGTCGGCGCGGTCGTTAACGAATAGTTTCGCGCCGGCGCGGTCGGCCTGTTCCCGGATGAGTTTGGCCAGCGGGAAGAGTTCCCCGGCCGCGGCGCCCTTGCGGCGGAGCTGCACCGCGTCCACGCCGCCGTCCAGCGCTTCCTCCGCGAGTTCGAGGAGGCGCTTGTCGTCCGTTTCTTCAGGTGTTACGAAAACGACGTTCATCTAACGACGCCCTCGACGGGGCTGGAGGCCGAGGCGTACGGTTTCTTCGGGATGCGGCCCGCCTCGAAGGCCAGGCGGCCGGCCACGACGCCGTCGCGCATGGCCTGGGCCATTTTAACGGGGTCGTCGGCGAGCGCTACGGCCGTGTTTATCAGGATGCCGTCGACGCCTATTTCCATGGCCTTGCAGGCGTCGGAAGCCGTGCCCACGCCGGCGTCGACGATTACCGGCACCGAGGCCTCCTCCATGATGAAGCGGATGTTCAGGTCGGTCTGGATCCCCATGCCGGAGCCGATGGGCGCGGCGAGCGGCATTATGGCCGCGGCGCCGGCCTCCTCCAATTTCTTGGCCACGATGGGGTCGTCGCTGGTGTAGGGCAGAACGACGAAGCCTTCTTTGACCAGGGTCTCGGTGGCGCGTAGGAGCTGTTCGGTGTCCGGGAGAAGGGTTTTCTTGTCGCCGATGACTTCCAGTTTGACGAGGTTGGAGAACCCGGCGGCCTGGCCCAGCCGCGCGGCCCGTACCGCCTCGTCGGCCGTGTAACAGCCGGCGGTGTTGGGTAGGATCTCGATTTTGTCCTGGTCAATGTAATCGAGAAGTGAGGGTTTGCCCTCCTTGACGGCGTCGAGGTCGATGCGACGGACCGCCACCGTCACCATGGCGGGAGCGGCCAGGTCGAAGGCCTTTTTCATAACGTCGAGGTCTTCGTATTTCCCGGTGCCGAGGAGGAGGCGGGAACCGTATTCCTTATTATTGATAGTTAGGGGTGACATAGCGCCTTTTCCGGGTTAAAGAGCGTTAGAGTAGAGCGTTTACCCGCGGATGATAACACAAATGCGGGTGGCGAGCAAGGGGAGCAAAAAACGGGGCCGCATTAGCGGCCCCGTCGTATAAAGCTTGGCGGACGTTCGTCCGACTACTCGCCTTCTCCGGGTTCACCCTCGGCGGTCGGAGCTTCCTCGGCCGTACCTTCGGCCGTCGGGGTTTCCTCCGCGGTCGGAGTCATTTCCTCCGTGTCAGGGGCTTCAGCGGTTTCGGGCATCACCTCGCCCGTTTCGGCGGTCGGGACTTCTTCCTTCTTTTTACAGCCAACGAGCATAAGGCCGCCGCAAGCGAATAACGCGACTAAAATGAAGACTAAAAGATTGCGCATCAGGGGGTCCACCTCCTTATAAGGATTTTATTATATCGACCAGTATAGCAATATAGGTATACCGTGTCAATATTTTTTTAAAGCTAACTTGATTCGCGAAGTAAGGTTACGGCCGGGGCCGGCGCGGAATAGTTTTTATTAACGGCCTTTTTTCGGCCTTACGACAACAAGAAGCCCGGGAGGAGAAGGTGCCCCCCGGGTAAGTGGCGCGCATTAACTCGTGGCCGATTACTCGGTATCGATATTATCGGCTGTGGACGGGGCGGGCTCGGCCTCGCGGCTGCGGCGCCTTTCGTCCAGAAACGTGAAAACGAAGAGGGACAGCGCGCCCACGGTGATGGCCGCGTCGGCGATGTTGAAAATATACCAGTGCCAGCCGCCGATGTGGAGGTCGATGAAGTCGACGACGTATCCCAGCCGGAAACGATCGGCGAGGTTCCCCAAAGCGCCGGCCAGGAGCGTGGCCGCCGCGAGCGATAGCGTCGTTTTGCCGGCGAAGCGGGTGAACAGGTAAAGGAGGAGGCCGACGGCGATCAAGGACATTATGGTGAAGATGACGGGTTTATCCGGGAAGAGGCTGAACGCGCCGCCGGTGTTGCGGCAGAGGGTAACGTTGAGTAGGCCGGGGATGACCTCGACCACGCGCCCCGGCCATAGATTCCGCACGACCAGGTATTTCGTAATCTGGTCCGCCGCGAGCAGGACGGCCACCAGGGCCGCCGAGACGCCGTAACGGCGCAACCCGCTTAACCCTTTTCCGCTTCGGCCTGACATTCAATACACAGGGTTGCGAAGGGCAAGGCTTGCAGCCGGGGCGGCGTAATGTCGCATCCGCAGGATTCGCATTTCCCGTAACTGCCGTCCTCGATCCGTTCGAGCGCGGCGTCGATTTCCTTCAGGATTTCGGTCTCGCGCGTGATTAGGGAGGCCACTTTTTCCCGTTCGTCGGATTCGGTGGAGATATCCGCCGGGTGGGAGGTGAAGGCCGATATATCGCCGCTGGCGTCGCGTTGAGTTCGGGAGATGGCGAGCTGCCGCAGCATGTCGATATAGGCGCTCTTTTTTTCGCGCATCTGTTGAAGGGTTTTCTCGAACTTCTTGCGTTCCCGTTTGTTCATCTTTTACCTCGGCTTCGAGCGGAAACGCCGACCTTGCGCGTCACCGGGCGGCGAGTTCATCCATGACCCGGCCGCAACGGGCGCATAGGTCCGGCTTCTGTGCATCCTCGCCTACGGACGGCAAGCGCTGCCAACAGCGGCCGCACTTGGCGTCGGCGGC
The DNA here is from genome assembly GCA_050117845.1 of Candidatus Zixiibacteriota bacterium. GTDB lineage: Bacteria > RBG-13-66-14 > B26-G2 > WVWN01 > WVWN01 > WVWN01. Next base: position 196,359 of record JASFLY010000002.1, on the reverse strand, counting down.
TTTTTCGACCGCCACGTCGAGCCATTCCCCGCTCACTTCTCCCCGTTCCACAAAGACCAGGGACGTGATGAAGTAAGTCGGGAGGTTTTCGGCCTCGGCGACGAGAAGGTCGTACGTATCGCCTTCCGTCGTTATTTTTACCACTGCCTCGAGGGGGTGGCCGATGGCCCCGGCCGCCCGGGCTTCCTCGAGCGCCTTTAACACCAATCCCCGGACCTTGAGGAGCCGGGAGAATTTTCCTTCGAGAGCTTCTTCTTCGCCGTTCACTTCCACCTCGTCCCACTCGGCGAGGTGGACGCTTTCGGGTTCGCCGTCCTCCGCCGGGAGGTGCTGCCAGATTTCCTCGGCGGTCATCGGGATGACCGGCGCGAGGAGTTTGGCCAGGCCCCGGGCCATAAGGTACAGGCAACTTTGGGCGGCGCGCCGGGCGGGGTCGTTCGGCGTTTCGCAATAGAGCCGGTCCTTGACCACGTCTAGATAGAACGCCGAGAGGTCAACGGCGCAGAAGTTGTGTACGGCGTGATATATGACGTGGAACTCGAAGTTCTCGTACGCCCGATATACCTTCTCCGCGAGGCGGTTGAAGCGCTGGTAGGCGAAACGGTCGAGTTCCAGCCATTCCTCGAGCTGCAGGGCGTCGGCCTTCGGGTCGAAGTCGTAAAGGTTGCCCAAGAGGAAACGGGCGGTGTTGCGGATGCGCCGGTAACTCTCGGCCACCTGGCCCAACAGCTCGTACGACAGGCGGATGTCGGTGCGGTAGTCCTCCGACGCCACCCACAGCCGCAGCACGTCGGCGCCGTACTTCTCCACCACGTCCTGCGGCGGGATGACGTTGCCGGCGGACTTGTGCATGGCCTTGCCGGCGGTGTCGAGCATGAAGCCGTGGGTGATGACGGATTTATAGGGGGACGAGCCGGCCGTGCACAGCGCCACCATGAGCGACAACTGGAACCAGCCGCGGTGCTGGTCCGAACCCTCGAGGTAGAGGTCCGCGGGCCAGCGGAGGCCGTAGCACTCGTTGAGTACGGCGAGGTGGCTGGCGCCGCTCTCGAACCAGACGTCCAGAATGTCCTCGGATTTCTTCCAGTCCTTGCCGCCGCACTCGCACGCCGCGCCGCCGGCGAGGTCTTCCGGGCTCGCCTGCCAGTAGGCCTCGATGCCGTCCTTTAGGACCATTTCCTCGACGCGGCCCAGGAAGTCGTCGCTCAGGTGCATCTCGCCGCAGTCGCGGCAGTAGAGCGCCGGGATGGGAACGCCCCAGCTCCGCTGGCGGCTGATGCACCAGTCGGGCCGGCTCTCCACCATGCCGACGATACGCTGGCGGCCCCAACGCGGCACCCATTCCACCTCGTCTATTTCGGCCAGCGCGGCGCCGCGGAGGTCGTGCGCGTCCATGGAGACGAACCATTGCTTCGTCGCGCGGAAGAGCAGCGGGCTCTTGCAGCGCCAGCAGTGGGGGTAGGAGTGCTCCACGTTCTCGGAGGCGAGCAGGGCGCCGCCCTCGCGCAGCCGCTCGACGATGCGGGCGTCGGCGTCGAAGACGAGCGTGCCCTCGTACTCGGGGACCTCGGCGGTGAAGCGTCCCTGGTCGTCCACCGGTGACAGTATGGGCAGGCCGTGCTGCCCGCCGGCGTAGAAGTCCTCGGCGCCGTGGCCGGGCGCGATGTGGACGATGCCCGTCCCCGCGTCCAGCGTCACGAAGTCGGTGGTGATGACCGGCGAAACCCGGTCTATAAAGGCGTGCTTGTATTTAACGTTTGTCAGGTCCTCGCCCTTGAACGTTTTGACCGTCGTGTAATTGCTTATCCCCGCGGCGGCCATCACCGCCGGGACCAGGTACTCGGCCAGAACGTAGATGGCGTCTCTCGCGCGCACCGCGGCGTAGTCGAAGCCGGGGGCCACGGCGCAGGCCACGTTGGACGGGAGGGTCCAGGGGGTCGTCGTCCAGATGGCGAGGTAGGTGGGCGCCTGGGCGCGGAGTTCGTCCAGGCCCTCGACGACCTCGAAGCGCACCGTCACCGTGGGCGACGTTACGTCCTTGTATTCCAGTTCGGCCTCGGCCAGCGCCGTCTCGCACCAGTGGCACCAGTGGACCGGCTTGAGGCCCCGGTAGACTCGGCCGTCGCGGGCCATCGCCCGGAAGGCGCCGATTACCGCCGCCTCGTAGTGGGATTGCATCGTGAGGTAGGGATGGTCCCAGGTGCCGAAGACGGCCAACCGCTCGAAGTCCGGCCGTTGGAGGCCGACGAACTTCTCGGCGTACGCGCGGCAACGGGCCCGCACTTCCGCCGGCGGGACCTCCTCTTTCTTCGCCCGGATCTCCTTCATGACCTCGTGTTCGATGGGCTGGCCGTGGCAGTCCCAACCCGGGACGTACGGCGCGTCGAAGCCGGCCATCGTCTTGGCCTTGACGACGATATCCTTGAGGATTTTATTCAACGCCGTGCCCATGTGGATAAGGCCGTTGGCGTAGGGGGGGCCGTCGTGCAGGATGTAGACGTCGCGGCCCTTCCGGGCCTCCCGGATGCGGCCGTAGATGTCCATTTCGTCCCAACGGGCGAGGATCTCCGGTTCCCGGCGGGCGAGGTTGGCCTTCATCGGGAAGGCGGTCTGCGGGAGGTTGAGGGTGTCTTTGTAGTCCGTCATGGCAGCGTCTCCGGGTGGGGCGGCATCGAGCCGCGAATTGTACTAGAGCGTACCGTTTAAGTCAAGCTAAAATTCCGGCCGCGGGGCTTGGAAACCCCAATAAAAAAGCCGGCCCCGGGGGCCGGCTGGTAGTTTCTGTGTCCTTATCTGCGTTAAGGCGCACCGGGCCGGCCCGACCGGGAACGGTCGATAATTATTATAATAATGCCGGCAAACGGGTGGTAATTCATAATTTCGCGCCTTTTCTTGGTTAAATATATACCATACCGGCGCCGCGGCGTCAAGGGGGCAATCACGTCCACCGGAATTAAACCGCCCCTTTTAACGGCCGGCGCCTGACCCGGTCTGCGTAAGCCTTGAGGTTAAACCGCCCCATTTATGGGGCGGTGCCTGACTCGCTCGGCGTAAGCCTCGGGGTTAAACCGCCCCATTTATGGGGCGGTGCCTCACTCGCTCTGCGTTAGCCGCCGACTTCAGTCGGCGGTATAAAAACCGGGGTTCAACTCCGCCGGCCGAGGCCGGCGGTTAACGCAATGCGGATTACCACCGGCCGCTGAAGCGGCCGGTATACCTCCCGATACCGCCCCATTTATGGGGCGGTGCCTGACCCGCTCTGCGTAAGCCGCCGACTTCAGTCGGCGTATTCGTGGTGTTCGTCCTGCCGTGATACGTAATTGAGGACCTGTTTGACGTTCTTCAGTCCCACGCTCTCGACATAGTAACCCTCGCTCCATAGGCTTCTGTCAATATTCCGGAGGTTTGGATATTTATCCCGGAGGGATTTGGCCGTGTTCCCCTTTATATTTCGGACCGCCTCGCTCACCCGGTCCGAGGGGGTAAGGGCGATTACCAAATGTACGTGGTCGGGCATAATCGCGGCGGCTAGTATTTTATAATTATTACGGTCGGCCACGCTTCTAATAACCTCCCGGCATTCCGAGGCAATATCTCCCTTTAATAAACGCCGGTTACGTTTAGTTCGAAATGTGATATGGTAATTCAGGATATACGCCGCCGTCTCGGATTTCTGTTCCTTTACGAGGGTCGCTATGTCGGCGGCTACGTGTATTAAAGCCATTTATCCTCCCTATACGCCGTACGCCGCCGGCCGAGGCCGGCGGTTAACGCAATGCGGATTACCACCGGCCGCTGAAGCGGCCGGTATGCCTCCCGATACCGCCCCATTTATGGGGCGGTGCCTGACCCGCTCTGCGTAAGCCTTGAGGTTAAACCGCCCCATTCATGGGGTGGTACCTGACCCGCCCTGCGTAAGCCTTGAGGTTAAACCGCTCCATTTATGGGGCGGTGCCTGACCCGCTCTGCGTAAGCCTTGAGGTTAAACCGCCCCATTTATGGGGCGGTGCTTGACCCGCTCTGCGTAAGCCGCCGACTTCAGTCGGCGATATCAGGTCGCGACGTTGAATGCCGCCGGTTTAAACCTATGCAGTTTAAAGACGCTTCGCGAGTAACTCCGCCACGTCCTGTACCGGGACGCCGGCGTTAAGGTCTTTTACGCCGTCGTCGAGCATCGTAAGGCAGTAGGCGCACGCCACCGCTACCGTGGAGGCGCCCGTCGCCAGGGCCTGCTCCGCCCGCTCTACGTTGATACGCTTCCCGATCGTCTCCTCCAGCCACATCCGGCCGCCGCCGGCGCCGCAGCAGAACGCCCGACTTCGGTTGCGCTCGAACTCCACCGGCTCGCCGCCCGCCGCTCGCACGAGTTCCCGCGGCGCGTCGTACAGGCCGTTGTAGCGGCCCAAATAGCAGGAGTCGTGATAGGCCACGGCCCCGGCCGGGTCGCCGGTTATTTCGAGTTTGCCGTCGTCGACCAGGCCCTTCAGGAATTCCGTATGATGGTAAACCTCCAGCTCGTGGCCGAGGGACGCGTATTCGTGCTTGAAGGTGTTGTAGCAGTGGGGGCACGCCGTTATTAGCTTCTTGATGCCGTACTGCTCGAAGGCCGCGGCGTTCTCGTCCAGCTTCATTTTATACAGGTACTCGTGGCCCAGCCGCCGGAACGCCTCGGCGCAGCAGCCCTCCTCCTCCCCCAGGACGGCGTAGGAGACGCCGGCCGCGTCCAAGAGTTTCACCATGGCCCGGGCGACGCGCTGGCCGCGGTCGTCGTAGGACCCCAGGCACGATACCCAGAAGCAGTACTCGGCCTCGGCCCCTTTGGCGAAGACGGGAACGCCCATGCCGTTGGCCCACTTCATCCTGTCGGCGGAGGGCAGGCCGTAGGGGTTGTTGTTGCGCTCGACGCCGTTCATGGCGGCGTTGAGTTCGTGGGGGACCCGGCCCTCGTTGAGAACGAGGTCCCGGCGCAGGTCGACTATCTTGTCGACGTGCTCCACGTTGATGGGGCAGTGCTCGACGCAGGCCATGCAGGTGGTGCAGGCCCAGAGTTCGTCGTCGTTGACCACGGGGCCCGCCAGGCCCACGCCCTCTTCCTTCTCGACTGGCGCCCGGGCCAGCTTCGCGATTTTCAGGCCGTAGTGCATGAAGTCGTGCTTGAGGTCCGTGATGACCTTTTTGGGCGAGAGGGGTTTGTCGGTATTGAAGGCCGGGCAGTTGTCCTGACAACGGCCGCACTCGACGCAGGCGTAGAGGTCGAGCAACTGGCGCCAGGTGAATTCGTCCGCGCGCACGACGCCGAAGTGGTCGGCGTCCTCGTCCTCCACGTCGCAGTCGCGGACGACGCCGCGGGGTTTCAGGTCCCGGAAGAACTCGTTGAAGGGGCCGGCCAGGAGGTGGAGGTGCTTCGACATCGGGATGTAGACCAAAAAGACGAGCAGCGCGACCAGGTGCACCCACCAGCTTACGGCGTAGAGGCCGAACCATTTGGGCCCTATGAGGCCCAGCCCCGCGAAGAGCGCGGCCGAGAGCGAACCCGCCGGCATCGACGCCGGCCTGACGCCGGCGGTACCCAGCAGGTAACCCTCGATAACGAGGTCCGTGAACATGAGTATGAATATTAAAAAGAGGATGAAGTAGGCGCCGAAGCCGCCCGTGGGCCCCGTCGGCCGGAGGATGACGCGCCGCAGGAACGCCACCGCCACGCCGACGATGACGAGAACGACGAAGACGTCGAAAATGAAGTGATACCATCCGGCGTCCGTCACGTACGGTATGCGGAAACCTTCCCAGAAGCCCTCGATCATGAAGACCAGGTTGGCCGCGGCCACGACCAAAAAGCCCCAGAAGATGAGGACGTGCGCCGTGCCCGGAAGGCGTTCGCGGAGGACCAGGCGCTGGCCGAAGACGAGCCCCACGAAATCGCCGAAGCGGCGGCCGAGCTGGTCGAAGCGGTTCTCCGGCCGGCCGGCCCGGAGCATTAGGAAACGTTTCAAACACGCCCATCCGAAGAGGACGAAGGCGGCCGCGACCAATAGGCCGGCGAGCACCTGCAGAGCGACGGAACCGTGGGTGGGGGCCATATATTACTCCTCTGTTACGGGATAGCTGAAAGGGTATAAAAATATAATATGCCGGCCCGTCGGGCAAGCATAAAAAAGGCGGCCTTCGGGCCGCCTCAACATTTTCCTAAATCATGACCCTACTCGACGACGGCCAGGCGGCGCGTCGCCGAGAAACCCGCGGCCTCCAGGCGGTACAGGTAAACGCCCGGCGCGAGGTCGAGGGCCGTGCTTACGTCGTGGTCGCCCGCGGCGAGCGGCCCGCACAGCGGCGTGGCCACGCGGCGGCCGGCGAGATCGAAGACGGCCAGTTCGGCGTCGGTCGCCCCGGCCAGCGCGAACGAGAACGTCACGGCGCCCGTCGTCGGGTTGGGATAGGCGGCCCGGAGCGCGAAGGGCCTCGCCGCGCCGAGGGTGGCCCCGGAGGCCGTCCCGAGCGCCTCGGCCTCGTTCGCGACTATCGCTTCGAGGCGGTATTCGTACCCGGTGGCGGCCTCGAGGGCCGCGTCCCGATACGAGTACGGGTTCTCGCCGACGATGAGCGAGGAGTTCACCTTGGTCCATGAATCGCTGCTCACGCCCGCCGCGCCGGCCCGGCGCCGGTACAGGTCGAAGCCCGCGATTCTCTCGCCCGCGGTGGCCCGGGCCCGCCAGGAGAGGTCTATAGCGCTCTCGCTCGCGCCCGAGGCCGTGAAGCCGGCCAGCTCGATGGCGTTGTCGTCGTAGTACCAGGCGTATTTGAGCTCGCCCAACGAACCGGTGCAGCGGTGGTACGCGACGTGGGGGAAACCCCAATGGTCGAGGGCGATGTCGAGCGACAGGCCCAGGTCGCCCTCGTCGTCGACGGTCGTAAACTGCCACGTACCGTTGTCCCGGTGGGCGTATATGAGGTCCTTATCGGATATGCTGTTCCATTTGGCGTAAGCGATATGGGCTTCGCCGCCCGCATCGACCGCGATGGCGACGGCGGGCGCGGCGTCCGGGATTTGGCTGACGACGTTCTCTATATTCCATTGGCCGGAATCGTAGTAGGCGTATTTTACGTAATCGGCGTTTTCTTCGTAGTAGACGGCGTGGGGTTTATCGTCCGGCCCGACGGCTATCGATAAGCTGCCGCATAAAATACTGTTTTCGATAAAGGCGAGTTGCCACGACGCGCCGTCGTAGTATCCGTATTTAACGTCCCCGTCCACGTCGTATATGACGTGGAGGTGGTCGGCGGCGTCGATGGCCACGTCGACGGCCGAGATCCACCCGGTCGGCGTCGTGTCCACGGTGGTTACGTTCCACGACGAGCCGTCGTAATACGCGTATTTGAGGTGGAATGTATCCCGGTCGTCGTACAGGATATGGTACCGGCCGTTCGAATCCGTTACCAGCGCCACGCGCCTCACCTTCACGCCGGAATCCACCGTAGTCGTATTCCACTGGGACCCGTTTTTCTCGGCGAAACGTATGCCCGGGCTACCGGATTGTAAAGCCACCGCTATACGAGGCCGGCCGTTTGCGTCCACGCAGATCGACGTATCTCGACCCGAGTAAGCGGCCGCGTCGTCGGCGACCTCCGTGTGCCACGTCCCGCCCTCCTTGTACGCGTACATAAGATCATCGCCGCCGACGAAGCCGTAGTTGTACGATATGTGGGGCTTGTCGCCTTCGCCGAGGACCAACGATATGCACCAACCGGCGTCGCCGGTGCCGTCCGGGATCTCTATGGTCCACTCGCCGGCAAAAACAAACGCCGCCTTGAGCACCAGGGCGGCCGCGATTACCTTTTTAAGGTCCATACTCTCCTCCGATAGTTGGTCGCTTCGAATACAATTATAACGGCTCGGCGGGGGATAGTCAAATAGGGCGTTCCCCGCGCCGAGCCGCTTTTTCCGGCGTTTTTCGCTCTACTCCCCGCTCTCCAACTCCTTCACGTGCTCCTTTGCGAAGTCCAGGGAGCCCTGGAAGTCTATCTCGCTGTCGAGGACGAGCTGGAACTCGGCCCGGGCGGCCTCCGCGTCCCCCTGCTCCTCGTAACATACGCCCAGGAAGTTGTGCGCCCAGACGTCCAGCACGGGTTTGATGCTGCCGCCTTTGCCGACGAGGCATTTTTCCAACGCGGCCACGGCCTCTTCCGTTTTGCCGAGCGCGACGTAGGTCTGGCCCAGGTTGAGCAGAACCAACGCGTCGTCCGGCCTGCCCTCCAGCTTCTTGAGGAGCGCGCCCTCGGCCTTCTCGTACTGCTCGGTCATGACGTAGAGCATGGCCAGCTCGCGGTCGGCCCGGTCCCGCGCCGCCTCGACGTCCCGGCAATCGTCGCCGAAGATATAGAAGCCGGCGTGGATCGTCTTGTCCGACAGGCCCACGGCCTCGGCCGCCGGCGGCATGGCCATAAGGCCGCCCGGCTGCAAGAATTTGAAAGTCTTCTCGACGCCGAGATCCGGGTACTTCAACTCTATATTATTACCCACGAACACTATCAGGCGATTGGGGTAGAGGTTGCCGAAGGTGTAGTACCGGTCCGCGTCCGGGATGCCCCTCGAATCCATGAACTTCATAAAGACTTCGTCGCCCGGGAAGGCGGCCGACGTTCCCGCCAGGGCCTGGCCCACGGACGTATCCACCGGCACCCATCCGTACGGCGGCAGGAGTATCTCCGCCCAGGCGTGGCCGGCCTCGGTGAACCAGACGCACACGACGTTGCGCGCCGGTATCCCTAGCGCCCGGCACAGCGCGCAGAAGACCGTGCTGAACTCGCCGCAGTCCCCCTTGAGCCGCGCGAAGGACTTCGCGGCGCCGCGGTTGTTGGGTGCGGGGTACTCGTAGGCCATATTATCGAGGACCCAGTCGTAGATGAGGCGGGCGCGGAGGAGCGGGTTCTTTTCGTCGCCGACTATCTCCCGGGCCTTGGCGCGGATGTCGTCGTTGACCTCGATCCAGGGCTCGCTCTTCGTGAACCGCTTATATTCCTCCGACTCCACGTCGTACGGCTCGAGCGTCGCCGGGTCGATGTCCCCCAGCCGCACCTCCTCCGGGGCGAACTCGAAGTCGTAATAGCAATAGAACGAGCCGCCGGCGGGAAGGTCCGTCAGCCGCCAGAAGACGACGGTGGTCCCCGTCAGCTCGTCGGTCGTTACGGCGTACGGCTCCGGGTAGATGTCGCCGATTTCGACCTCCTGGCCCGGGTGGTCCACGGGCAGCGCGGCCCAGAGGCGGAACTCGCCGTCCTCGGCCTCGTACTGGATATTATCTATGAAATACCAGTAGCGGCCTTGCGTCATCTCCGTCTCCGCTTCCGCCGCCGTGGCGGCCGCCGACGCGATTAACAAAATCCAGCTTACTATTAACGTGACCCTGGCCATAAACGCCTCCTTCCGGCCCCGGGGGGGGAGGGGGGGCCGGCCGGCGTGAGTCCCGGTAAATATATTCACGGGTACGAGAGGTCGGTGCGCCGCCCTCTCTGATTATGGTACGGGCCGGCCGCTAGCGCTTTTTGAACAGGCCGACTACGACGAGGAAGAGAACCGCGCCGACGAACGACGTGAAGAGGCCGCCGATAAGGCCGCCGAAATGCCAGCCGACGAACCGGAACAACACGCCGCCGAACAACGCGCCGACTATGCCGACTATTACGTTCCCGAGGCAGCCGAAGCCCCGCCGCCGGAACGCGAGGCCCGCCAGCCAGCCGACGAAGCCGCCGATAATGATGAACCAAACTAAATGGAGCAGACTGAAACCCTCGAACATAAGCGTATAACCTTCCTTTACTCGGATCCTTAGTATCTTGTTAATCCAAGGTTGATAACCGAGCTATTTTATATCATAATTTCCCCCTAAAGCATACTTTTGTTCTAAGTCAACGAGGTTTATACTATGAGACAACCGGATTTAACTAAGTGGCGGTATACACCCCAACTAGAAGGGGTCCTGTTTTTCGCACAAGCGATAGAAGAATTCTTGTTTCACCATACCTTCGACGGGTTTCGAGCTCCGGCGCTCAATACGCACTCAAGAGCTTACGAACTCTATTATATAGCCACTCAATACGATGACGGGAAAGTAACTTCTAGCGCAGTTGAACCAATCATTGAAGAACTGAAGTGGAGTATAAAAAATGATGCGGTGATTAGCGGAGGAAGTAGCGGTGTTATAACGACAATTTGCCGGAGGTTAAATGTTTCGTCAAATACGCCTGAAGAGTTAAGTTCGTTATCATTAGCTTTATTGAAAGAAATAAGTTCAGTTTATTGGCCAGCTTTAAAGGAGAAGATTATTGAAGCCGTTTTAAAGCCGCGTAAAAAGGAAGAGTTACTAAAGCTAGCTCAGACCTTTACGGCAGAAATCGAATTGGAAGGTTTCGATAGGCAATTCCTATATCGTACTAATAACGAATTTTTCTTCGACCCAAATAATGATCCAACGAGGATATACGATCCGCGGCAAATTATAGGTTTTCTAAAACTATTCGATAAGGAAACAAGAAGCTGGAGTGTTGTTTTTCGGGGGACCGAGGTTTTTTCCGAATTTTCGGGATTATCCGAGGAATACGGGATAAATATAACTGTAATTAAGCCTGTAGTCGAACGTGAATTAGTTTGGGCCGACGAGTTCTTAGCTGTTAATACAAGGTTCCCTCTTTATATCACGATACCCGAGATTAAAGCAAAAGAATTCTTTACCGCGAGAGATACCGCAGAATACCTATTAGAAGCGTTTATCAGCGTATGTAGTTTTTACGATCACCACGCCAACTTCGAATGGTCGAATAAATCATTAATAATTAACGAAGAAACGCAATATTTGGAATTGCTAGAACGGCGAATTAACCCGATGTTTTGCGGCGATGTTAGGGCGGACGCAAGTACAAAAACGTCAATCTTAAATGCGATTAATATCTTTGGAGGTAAAACTTTCGCCGAATCTGCTAAACGCGGTATAAAACGCGCGTTCGAATACCACGCGGCAGCACTCAAAACGCTAACAAACGAAAATAAACTCCTTGACCTATGGGTAACTTTAGAGGGATTTATCCCCGTAACTAAAAAGAAACAGGATAGGATTACGTATTATACCAATATGTTAGTCCCTGTTCTTACCCTCTCTTATACGTTAAGGTTATTTAGTTATATGGCTGATAATCTAAGATACGGCGGATCGTTAGTCAGGAACTTTATCGAGGATTCTTCTAGCACCGGCGATTTTCTAGAAAAAGCGACTAAGATTATTGTGTGTGAAGATATGAAAGATATGCGGTCGCGCCTTTACGGTTTATTAAATGAGCACCCCCTTCTTAAGTATCGGGTATTCCGTTGCCACGATTATTTCTATTCATCAAAACGTATAGAGAATTCGATTCGAGAATACCGCGCCTTGGTTATTTGGCATATAAGGCGGATTTATAATATGCGTAACCAGATCGTACACAGCGCTCGTTCGTTACCTTATTTAAGTACTTTAGTAGAGAATTTACATTCATATGTAGACAGTCTAATAGATGCGGTAACTAAACTAGACGGGACTCCAAGGGATAAGCTGGATATCTTTGATGCATTAATTAAATTTTCAATATTATCGGATTGTTATTTAGCGAAATTAAGCGGCGAAGACGTTAAATGTATAAGCGGTAATTACTGGGATTTATTGTTCGGCGCGGAAAACCCGTTAATCGAATCTTCGTGACGCTTCGATAAGTAGGTCTCATTAAACTCCCAACGCCCCCGCCGCGTCCAAACGTTATCATTCATACGCGACATTCATAATACCGAGCCAAGGAGGTCGGGCCGTGAAGAAGGCCGCAATCATATTATCTACCGTCGTGGGGGCGCTGGTGCTCATAACGCTGTCCGCCCCGGCGCCGGGCATCGCCGACGAGGACTTCATCAAGGGCCTCGACATCGGCGACCCCGTGATACACGAGAACCTCGCCGTGTACCCCGTCTATCTGCCCGGGGGCGGCGAGAAGCTGGGCGACATCCTCACCATGGCCGAAGCCCAGGAGACCGGCAAGTTCAAGATAAAGGAAATCGAGGAGGGCGCCGAGGTCAACACCCTCGAGGTCCACAACAACACCGACAAGAGCGTCGTCCTGCTCGCCGGCGAGATGATCCGCGGGGCCAAGCAGGACCGCATCGTATCCTACGACACCGTCATTCCGCCGGGCGGCAAGTTCAACGTGGACGCGTTCTGCGTAGAGGCCGGCCGCTGGGAGGAGAAGAGCACCCACTTCAGCTACGCCAAGGAGATTGCCCCGGCCAAGGTCCGCAACGCCGCCCAGGGCAAAATGGACCAGAGCGAGGTCTGGAGCGAGGTCTCGATGGTCAACGCCGAGCGCGGCACCGTGACCGACACGGACGCGCTGACCGCCAGCTACGACAGCAAGGAATTCAAGGATAAGGTAAACAGCTACGAAAAGGCCTTTAAGGACGTCGGGAAGGACGTCGACGTCGTGGGCGTCGTGGTCGTGGCGGAGGGGGAGGTCGTGGCCGGGGACGTCTTCGGCAACCACGACCTCTTCGTGAAGATGTGGCCGCGGCTGTTAACGAGCTACGCCATGGACGCGGCGCTGGCCGGCGACCTGGGCGACGTCCCGACGGCCGCGGAAATCGGGACCTACCTGGCCCAGCTCCGCGAGGCCGAGCGCGAACAGGTCTACAAGGACGATAAACAGAACCGCTCGGCCCTCAAGAAGGGCGCGGCCGAGGCGTACGAGTTCGAATACGAGGATAATACGCTTCACTTAAATATGTATTAAATAAACCCCCTTGGGGTTAGGGAATGGCCGGCCTTCGGGCCGGCTTTTTTTGTGGGGGGAGTATATTTTTATTGCAATTGTCGGCGGATTATTTAAAATCGTGGCTCGAAGGAAGGGCGTTGATTATGGGAAGGAACCGATTCGTTAGGGACTTAGCGCCGCGGGCCGCGTTGGCGGCCTTGGCGGCTTTTTTGGTTTTGGGTAACTCCGGTTGCGACGATGTGCCGGTTTACCGGCGGGCGATGCGGTGGGAAAGGGAAACGATATTCCAGCGCGACGAGTTTATCCCCGTAAGCGTCGCGGTCGGAAACGACGGTGGTGTTTACGCCGCCGGTTACGATCCTAGGATACCCATCTTCCACCAGGCGGTCGTATACCGTTACGACGGTTTCTCGGCCACGGAGGAATTCCGCTCGCCGTACAAATATACGCGTTTTAAAGATATAGCATCGGCGGCCGGTACGTTGTGGGTCACAGGGTGGGCGTTGGATAATACCGGGATTTGGCCCTGCTTATTTAAACGAGATGGCGGAGAGTGGACGGAGGTAGCGGTTCCTTCATCCGTATATGAACACGAGTTTTCGGCCATTTTCCCGGTTTCTTGCGACTCTTGTTGGCTCGTAGGCGATAATGATGTATATACGTATAACGCTGGCGAGTGGACTAAGGTTGCCCCTCGAGAGCCAAGGTATCAGTTATTAGATTTAACCGTTTGTCGGAACGGCCGGGCGTTTTTATATGCTATCGATTATAAGTCGAACGAACGAACGGTATATGTGAGCGACGACCACGGCGCAACCTGGGCGGCCGAACGGGTGGACCTTCAGACGGAAATGTACAGCGTTGTGGGTAATTTATATTCGACGGCCGCAGCCGGCGAGGGGTGGTATTTAACCACCTTTTTAAAGAACGAACAGGTCGGGGAAACGGGAGCTTCTTTGTTTATCGGCGTCGTCGCCCGTGATGATGCTCCGCCCGGTAAAGGGGAGTACGGAATTTCTTATATCGGACCTCTTGTAACGGTAGTCGCTCCGGATACTTGGAGTATGGTTTTTAGAAACTCGAACACAGGGTATCTGGTTGGCTACGATTTTTCGTTGGCTTTAGAAAACGGGATTTGGCACCCGGAGGATATTACCGACGCCCAGCACCTTCATTTTAAAGATATAACCTTGGGCCACGACGGCTATTGGGCGTTGGTAGCGAAAGAGGCGCCGGGGGGACAGTTGGTAGCCAACTACCTGTACCGGGCCGACGGATAGTAATATTAAGATTTCGGTAATAATTAAAACCGGTTTCCAAGGAAAGGCCGTCTCGTTGGAAAAGAACTCGATTATTAAAAGAGCTACGATGCGGGCCGCGTTGGCGGCCCTGGCGGCGGTTTGTTTGGTTTTGCCGATAGCGTGCGAGGACGTGCCGAACCTAACCCGGCCTTCCGATTGGAGTAAGGCCGCGCGTTTCCCGACGGGTGTTTACCCTACGGGGGCCTTGGCCGCTACACCCGATGGGATGGTTTATATTGGGGCATACGATGCACGTATAGAAAATAGGCCGTTGGGTGTTGTTTATCGCTACGACGGACGCGAATTAGAGGTGTTTTATCAACCACCTTATGAGAGATGCTACGTTGAAGACATTAAATACGTTTTCGATGTTTTGTGGGTAGCGGGGACAAAAACCGAGAATGGGGACCATCAGGCTTACTTCGCCAAGTATGACGGCTACGAATGGAACGAAATCGACGTACCCGACCATGTCGCAGAGAGTAGTTTTTATAATGTAGCTCCGATTTCGTCCGACGCTTGTTGGGTCCGGACGTGGCGCGCGGTTTATAAATACGACGGGGGCGCATGGCAAAAGAAGTTGGGTTTTGACACGAAGAGCTATAAAATGGGGTTGGCCGTATCCGATAGAGGGGTAGTCTTTGTCCCTTCCGATCCGAGGTATTATACGACCGGGTGGACGGTTAACGTGAGCGACGACGACGGCGCGACCTGGCACGCCGAGAAGGTGGACTTCGGGGACGATCGGTTCAGGGTATATTACTACAACTATTACCCCGTAACCTCCGTGGGTGAGACGCTGTACCTTACCGCCCAATTGAAGGCTACGACGCCCCTTCCTTATGAGGAAAGCAAAGCATATCTTGGAATAATCAAACGCGAGGCCGCGCCGGCGGGGTGCGGCCGGTACGAATTAGCGTTCCTTTCGTCGCCTACGACTAGTCCCGCCAGGGATTTCAGAGGTTTGGCGTTCCACGACGCCGGTAACGGCCGCGCCGTGGGATACTATACTTCGGTCGCACTCGAGCACGGCGAGTGGGTTACGGAGGAAGTGGATTCTTTCGCAATGTATCGTCCGGTATTTACCGGGATAACGGCGAGCTATCCCTTTTACTGGTCTATATTAGAGGACGATGCGTTTTCCTCCAGGGACTCAATATTCTGGCTCTGCCGGACGCGGTAATGGAGTTGACTATGCGGATAGTTTTGAAGTCGGCAATTGTGATGGCTTTATTGGTAGGGTGCGCCCACGCCGCCGAGGTCTCGGCGTCGTTCGGCTTCTTGTCGTACGACGCGGCGTACGACTTCTTCCCCAACTTCTACCGCCAGGGCGGGTACCGGGGCCGGGTGGAAGGGCGTTTCGGCGAGCCGTGGCGCGTGACGGTCCGGTTTTCGGGGGCCGAGTACCCGGCGGACAACTACATCCGCGAGGGGAACCTGGACGGCGGCTTAGGCCGGACGTTCCCGGTCTCCTTCGTCGAGTGCTACGCCGGCGTTACGGGCCGGGTCAGTTACGTCCGCTTCCACTACCCGGCCCCGTATTATAGGCCGCGTTACGATTCGTCGGAGTACGTCGGCCTCGTAGGCGGCGGTTACGACGTCGGTGCCGGCGTGTCGCCCGGCCGCCTCCGCTTCGGCGTTCGGCATTGCGGCGTCTGGGCCAACCCGACCGTCAGCTACTTCGAGGCCCCCCTCGCTACGTTCACCGTCGAGGGCGAGGCCCGTTTTAAGGTGTTCTCGAAATGGAGCGTCCTTCTAACCGGCGGCCTGGAGCACGGCGGTTATTACCCGGAATATTACCTCGGCTATGGTTCCAACCGGCCTTATTTCGAGGTCGGCGCGGCGTATTCGTTCTGAGGTCGAAACGAACGCAACAAAAACGGCGACCCGTCGGGCCGCCGTTGTTTTATTGGCTATATATCGTGGGCGTTACTTCGAGACGACCAGCTTGCGGGCCGACGTCCGGCCCCCCGCCTCCAGCCGGTAGACGTAAACGCCCGGCGCCAGGTCGAGCTCGCACGAGACGGCGTTCTCGCCGGCGGCCAGGCTGCGGCTAACCGGCGTCGCGACGCGCCGGCCCGCCAGGTCGTAGACCGTCACCTCGGCCGGGCCGCCCTCGGCCAGCGAGAACGAGAAGGTAACGCTCCCCCGGCAGGGGTTGGGCGCCGCGGCGTGCAGCGCGAAGGCCGTCTTGGCGCCGCCGACGTCACACGTAATGGGGCCGTGTTCCGAAGAGCGGCCGCTGAGGTCGTAGGCCACGAGCTTGTAGGAGTACTCGCCCGGCGCGAGGCCCGCGTCGACGTACGAGTAGGGCGACTCGCCCGTTATCCTGCCGTCGTTCACGCGACCCCAATCACTATCAGCGGATTTACGCAACAGGTCGAAGCCGCCCGCCCGGCCGTCGCGCACCTGCCACGACAGCAAGGCCGCGTCGTCCCGGCCCGCCGCGCGGAAGGCCGTCACCTCCACGCCCACGGTGTAGTCGTTGAGGAAGACGACGAGCGGGTTGCGCGAGAAGCCGGCGGCGATGTCCAGCGCGCCGTCGCCGTTCACGTCCCCCACGGCGATGGCCCGGCACTCGGCCGAGCCGGTGTAGCTCCACGTCGGCGACGTGTCGATGCTGCCGGCGTTGTTCTCCCAGACCGAGAGGCCCCGGTAGGGCGTGTTGGCGATGACGAGATCCTGATAGCCGTCGCCGTTGAAGTCGCCGATGAGCGCCTCGTTGACGCGCACCTCGGCGGCGGAGGTCCAGGCGGGCGTCGCGCCCAGCGTGCCGCCCTCGTTCGCGTAGATGCGGAGGTAGTCGTTGCTGCCGGCGACGAAGAGGTCCTGGTCGCCGTCGCGGTCGTAGTCGAAGAAGATGACGGAGCGGTCGGTCCTCGAGGCGTTGCCGGAGGTCCAACCGGGCGTCGTGGCGGGCATGCCGGCGTCGTTCAGGTAGACGCAGGTGTCGAAGTTGGACCACTTCGCGACCGCCACGTCCAGCCGCGTGGAGTAGGTGTAGTCGATTTCCGCCGTCTCGCCGTTCCCGAGCGGCCGGCAGAACGATATCCACCCGGCGTAGAGGTCGTACGCGTACGCGTTGCCGAGGCCCGCGCCGTTAATCCGCACGCCGTCGATACGCAGAAGCGGCGCGTGCGCGAGGTAGAAGACCTGCCGGCTGCCGTCGCCGACGAGGGTCTCGTTTTTGACCTCGGTGAAATGAGCGCCGTCGACGTCGCCCAGGCAGACGCCGCTGAAGACGCCGGCCTCGCTCGATTCCCACCCGCGCCCGGTCGCCAACGCCGTGCCCGAGTTCCAGAAGATATATACCGGCCGGTACGGGTCGTACTGGTCCCGGCCCTGGTTGGACGTGGCCGCGTCCACGTCGCCGTCGCCGTCGATGTCGCCCAGGCAGGAGCCGGTGGCCCATGCCGCCGAGGAGGACGACCAGTCGGGGGACGTGGCCGGCCCGCCGGTGGCGCCGTAGTATACGGAGTTCGGCTGGTAGGACGAGCCGCCGTTGGCGGCGAAGATGTCGGGCACGCCGTCGCCGTTGATGTCGCCGGCGTCTATTTCGCCGGTGTGCCGCTCGACCGAGGAGGTCCAGGAGGGCGAGGAGGCGAGCGTCCCGGCCGTGTTGTAGAATATGGAATTATGGTAGTCGTTTACGGGGGGGTACCAGTTGCTGCCGTCGTAGCAGCCGGTCGCGAGGTCGAGGTCGCCGTCGTCGTCGGCGTCCAGGAAGACCAGGCCGCCGTACGCCCGGTCCTCGGTGCTCCAGCTCCAACCGGGCGTCGACTGGAGGGGGATGTCCGCCCAGGCCGCCCCGGCCAGCAGGGCCGCGGTTATAACGCACAAGTATTTATACATGTCGGGTCCTTCCTTTCGTATCTCTATTTTATCACACCGGCGACCACCTCGCCGGTTTTTATCCTCACGGCGGGCCAGATAAGGCTGCCCGGCTCCACCCGGGAACCGGCGGCGATGCGGGCGCCGTCGCCGACTATGGCGCCGTCCACCATGGCGTCCGAGCCGACGGTCACGCCGGTGCCCAGAACCGAGCCCGTGACCGAGGCGCCGCGGTCCACCTCCACGCGCTCGAGCAGCAAAGCCTCCGCCACCATCGCGCCGGCCTCGACGATGCAGCCGGCGCCGAGGACGGACCGGCCTTCCACCACGGCCTCCGGGTCGAGGCGGCAGCCCTCACCCGTCAAGCGGCCTTCCCCGGCGGGCCAGAGGTCGAGCTGGGCCCGGAGGAGGTCGGCCCCGGTGGCGACGGGGAGCCAGGGCGCCGGGGCCACGACGGCGGCGACGGGGGCATCGCGGCCGTACGACTCGAGGGCGGCGGTGAACTCCAGCTCGCCGCGGGGCGACGGCTCGAGCGCGGCGATGTGGTCGAAGACGGCCTCGTTCACCTTATACAGGCCGGTGTTCACGAGGGCCGGCCCCGCGCCCTCCGGTTTCTCCCGAATGCCGATTAACCTGTCGCCGTCGACGTCGAGGACGCCGAATCCCTCGGCCGAGGGCACCGGGGCCCCCAGGACCGCCGCCCCGGCCGTGGAGGCCAGCGCCCGGACGTTCTCGGGGCCGTAGTAGTCGTCGCCGTTGACGACCAGGAAGTCGCCGGTGACGACGGGGCGGGCCCGGGCCACGGCGTCGCCGGTCCCCAGTTGTTCCGTCTGGACGACGTACTCGATGGGGAGGCCGGCGTACTCCCGGCCGAAGGCCGCCATTATCATGTCGCCGCGGTAGCCGACGATGATGACCGCGCCGTTGGCGAGGGGCGCCAGCGCCTCGAGGGTATGGCCCAAGAGCGGCCGGTCCAACAACGGCAGGACCGGTTTGGGCCTCGTGATGGTCAACGGGTAGGTGCGGGTGGATTTCCCGGCGGCCAGGATTACGGCCTTCATGCGTTTCCTCCTCCCGCGGCCTCGGCGGGCGGCGGCGTTTCGGCCGGCGGGGTTTCCGCCGCCGGCGCACCGGCGGCGCGGCGCGGCCTTCGCGCGGGGTAGGCTTCCAACGATAATCTGAAATCGCGGCCTTCCAGGCGGGCCAGAACGCCGTCGTACGTGTAGTACGCCCGGAGCGCGTATGGCTCCACGTCGTATACGCGGCAGGTACGTATCTCCCTGCCGGCCAGGGCCGTGGCCATCCGTCGCCAGCGGAACCTGGTAAGGCCGCCGTCCGCGGTTCCGATTACGAACCCGGCCGGCGGTTTGGCGTCCTCGTCCGGCACGGCGACGACTTTCCCGGCGGCGACGTACGTCGCGAACGCCGCGGGCCGGCCGCCCCAGGTCCGGAAGCCCTCGGGGCCGGCGGGTTCGCCGAAGGCCGCGGCCTCGAGCCGCTGGCCGAAGACCTCGCCGAAGAGATAAAGGGCCGGCGCTTCGTCGGCGGGGCATTCGTAGCGGACTAATATCTCGCCGGCGGAGGCGCCCGAAACGTGGGCGCGATAAACGAGTTCGGCCTCGTCCCGCAGGCCGAACGTCGCCCCGGCCTTGCGCCGGGCGCCCCGGCCGACGGGCTCGATTTCTCCCACCGCGAAGTACTTAAGGCCGACGCGTCGTTCCCCGGCCGCGAGGGCGATACGCGCGTCGGGCACCGGCCGGGCGGGCGCCGCGACCGGATCGCCGTCGACATCGAGCCATTCGTATTCGGCCAGGAGGTTGCCGCAAAAGAGGCCGAGGCCCGTTACGAAACGGACGCTTTTGTGTTCAGCCCGATACGACGCGGCCAACCGCTCGAGTTCGCCTTCGTTCTGGATACGGGGCCAGAAGCCGTCGACCGCGGCCGGGGCGTAGCCGGCCGCGGGGGCGAGCGGCGTTTGGGCGGAGGGGTCCAAAATAAACTCGCCCGAGATGACGTTTCCGCTTATCGTCCCGTCGAACATCTGGCCGGGGCGTTCGGGCGCGGTTATCCCCGGGGAACGCGATAGTTCGGCGACGAGGGGGACTCGCCGGGGCACGGCCGCGGCCGCCCCGTAGATGACTTCCGGTAGGACGACGTAGCGCGGCCTTTCGTGGCAAACGGCGAGGGGGCTCGGCGCGCCTCCGGCCGGGGCGAGCGTCGCCCCCGCGGCGGTCGCGTATTTCTCGACCGCTCCGTCCTCGTCGAACGCGACGCGAACGTAACCTTCCTCGGCGCGGCCGGCCCACGCCCGGCCGTCGCCCCGGCCGAGGTACCGCGAGACCCGGCCGGTCGTGACCTCGACGCTCGTCATAAGGGAGCCGACCCCGGGCCGAACGGCTACGGAAACGGGGAGGGGCGTTCCTCGGAAGGTAAGGAAATCCGGGTCTCCGTCGCCGGCGTTTTTGAGCACGTTGCCGAACTCGTCCTCGACGGTGATACGCCAGGAGTTCCCCCGCCGGAAGCGGAACTCGCCGCCGCTGTAGCGGCCCCGGATGTAGTACGCGGCCTCCCCGGGCCGGCGGGCCGCGGCGAGGGCCAATTCGTCGGCCTCGATGCCCCGGGCGGGGCCGGCGAAACGGCGACGGGTCACGCGGCAGGCGGTGACGGCGTAGGGCCCCCGGGCGTCGCGGCGCTCGCCGAGTTCGGCGAGGGTCAAGGTACCCGCGGGGGAACCCCGGCGGCATATTACGAAATAATCGCGGGGGCCGGATTCCGGGGCGGCGCAGCATAAAAAGGCGGCCGCCACGGCCGCGTAAACGCAAAGGAGGAATGTTGTCGGAGTTTTCGGACGCAAGGCGGAACACCCACGCTAAAGGCGAAAAAGGATGAGGCCCGCGCCGATGATGCCGATTATCGTGACGACGTTTATCTTCAAGACCAGGCCGAAGGTAAGCGCCAGGATATGGAGGTTGAGCGTGGCGGGGTCGAGGCCGAAGGTGATACTTTTAATGAAGAAGTTTTTTACGGCGCCGTCGGGCAGGTAGGCCCCGAGGAGTTCGCCGACCATCGTTCCCAAGAGTGCGCCTATTACGACGATAATAAAGCCCTTTAGGATACTTTTCCCTGCCGGCATCGTTAGTTTCTCCCTTCTGTGCCATGCCCGGGTCGGGAGGGACTTCGTTGGCGCGAGTCTCTTAAATATAACTTACACGCATACTATCATAGCTATCGGGCCGACGAAAGGGTTTTGTTTTGGTTCGACGGCCGCTCCGGCCGCACGAGCTTTTTGGGCTTGCCCCCTTGACTCCCCGATACCGGTGTGGTAAGTTATCCCAAAAACAAGGAGGAAATACCCGTGCGTTTTAGGACGATCGTTCTTTGGATGGTAGTAACACTCTTCGTCGCGAGTGCGGCGCTGGCGAGTTCGTGGCGCGTTACGGGCGCCAAGGTGCACATTCGTCAGGAGGAGTACCCGGCGGCGATAAAACTTCTGGAAGAGGAAATCGCCGAGTCGCCGGACAACGCCGAAGCTTACGCCTACCTGGGCAAGGCCTATGTTCTACAGGATAAATTTATGGAGGGGGCGGAAGCCTGGGCCAAGGCCGAGGAGCTGTACGCGGCGGACGATAAAGATAAAAAAATAAAAGAGATCCTCCAGGACCGTCAATACTATTGGGCGACGGCTTTAAATAAAGGCGCCCAATATATCTCCCGGGCTTTCGACGAAGAATACGTGCGGCCCGAAGGCGAAACGAAGGAAATGGATCTCGACCGGGCGGAAGAAGCCCTGGTAGCCACTTACCATATTTTCTCCCCCCACCCCAAGACGCTCTATAGCCTCGGGCGCCTTTATGAAGTGACCGCTCGCGTATACGGCGAAAGGGACGCCGAAGAAACCGTCAGCGTCGTCGATTACGACCTTGAAAGCGGCGCCCGGGCCGAGCGCGAGATGACCGCCGGCGAATATGTCGAGGACCAGGAGAAGAAAGCTCTCGAGACTTACGAGAAAGCCGTCGAGCTGAAACAGGCCGATATGGCCGGCGATAATTGGGACGAGAAAGTAGGCCTCAACGAGTATATTAAGAGCCTCGGGAATGTGGCCCTTCGCCTTAAGATGTTCGACCGGGCGCTCGCCACAATCGACCCGCTCTTGGCCGAGACGCCGGACGACGTTACGCTCCTCGAAGCCAAGGCCGTTATCCTGGAGAACCTGGGTAAGGTCGACGAAGCCATCGAAACTTATCGTACGATGGCCGGTTATATGGAACCGGATGATTACAAGGCCCAAATCCTATTCCGCATCGGCGCGCTGTATCTTCGGAAAGAATATGAAGGGCGCGACCCGAAGAAAGCGGTCGAGGTATTGGAAGAGGCCCTCGCGATAAATCCCGAGGACCACCGGGTCCTTATGCACCTCGGCCAGGCCTATTCGGAAATAGGCGAATACGCGAAGGGTAAAGAATATTTCGAGAAAGGCCAAAAGTTGTACGAGGAATCCTTGGGCGGCGGAGGCGGTGAGTAAGCCCCGGCGTAAGGGGGGAGCCCATCTATGAGATGTCCCGGCTGCGGCGGCCCGCTCGCCCCTGACGAGCTCCAAATCGGCGTTTACCAGTGCGCCCAATGCGGCGAGGTAGAAATCGACGAGGGCGGCGCGTACGTGCGCGGCCGGTTCTTCGAGTGCGGCGACGAGGAGGACGACGGTCGGGGTATCGGAGACGAATGGGACGCGTCGGTCGACGATTACGCCCCGACCTGGGAAGACGTTTTCGCGGCCGAGGACGCCATCTCGCCGTTCGAAGAATAGGGCCTGAATAAAGATGATAAAGAAAGCCGCCGGCTACCGGCGGCTTTTTTTCGTTATTTACGGCTGCCGGCGCCGCGCAGCCGGAAGGGGACGCCCCAGCGCCGGGCGAGGTCTTCCATGGCTTCGGGCGAGAAGGCGTCTCCGGCGACGGCCGTAATGACGACCTCGGGCACGTATCGCTTCACGCCCGCGACGAAACCCTCGAGCGCGCGCCACGCGTCGGCCCCGGCGGCCGGCCGGCATAGGCTGACGTACGCGGCCTCGTCCGCGGCGTTGGCGCTGACCGAAACCCGGTCGAAGAGGCCGGCCATTTCGGCCGTGACGTCCCTTCCCGCCGTCAGGTTGGCCGAGCCGTTCGTATTGAGGCGGACACGCGCCCCCCTCGCCTTGAGGCCCCGCGCCACTTCCTTCACCGTTTCCCACCGGACCGTCGGTTCGCCGTAGCCGCAGAAGACCACTTCGTCGTACGTGGCCGGGTCGCCCACTTCCCGTAGAACCTCCTCGGCCGTCGGTTCCATCCGCAGGCGCAGGTCGTGTCCGCCGACGCCGGCCGCGAAATTGCGGACGCAGAATGCGCAATCGTTGGTGCAGCGGTTGGTGAGGTTTAGGTAGAGCGAATCGCGAAGCCGGTACGCCACAACGCCGCCGAAGTCGGCCGGCAGGCCGAAGAAGCGCCGCGCGGCCAAAGTCGTCTCGGCGCGGACGTCGTCCTCGGCCCGGCCGAAGGCCGCGGCCACGCCGGCGGCGACTAGGGGGAGATAGGCCGGTTCGTTCCGTTTTCCCCGGTGGGGGACCGGCGTCATGTAGGGGCCGTCGGTCTCGAGCATCGCCCGGCCCAGGTCGAGGTCGGAGGCGAAGGCCGGCGGTTCGGCGACGCTGCGCTTGAACGTAACGTTTCCGGTGAACGAGACGTACAGGCCGAGGTCCCGGGCCCAGCGGTAGTAGTCGCGGCTGCCGCCGAAGCAATGGAGGACGGCGCCCCGGGGCGGCGGTCCGGCGTCGTCGAGCGCCGCGCGAACGTCGTCCTCGGCCTCGCGCTGGTGAATGATTATCGGCAAATCGAGGTCGCGGGCGAGGTCGAGGTGCCAGCGGAGGGCGGCGACCTGCTCGTCGCGGGGCACGGCCATATAGTGGTAATCGAGGCCGCATTCGCCCACGGCGACGGCCCGGCCTTCTTTTTTGCCTTCCCGCAGGGCCGCTTCGATGCCGGCCGCCTCGGCGTCGTCGAGGCGCAGGCCGCAGTTGGGGTGGAGGGCCGCGGCGAAGTAGACTTCCTCGTGGCGACGGCTGAGCTCGAGGCCCCGGGCGGTATCGGCGGCCGCGCACACGGGCACGACCATGTAACGGACGCCGGCCCCCCGGCCCCGGCCTACCACGTCGTCGACGTCGGCGGCGTAGTCGTCGTGTTCGAGGTGGACGTGGGTGTCGATTAAGAGGTAATCAGGTTGCATACGAGGGGGGCGTCCGAGCGAGTGCCTTGTCAGAAGGCGAAAGAGGGTCCTACCGTTAACCCGGACCAGCACAATCCGTTAATCGAGCCGCCGATGCCGAAGTGAGGGGTGAAGAGGTGCAGAAGGCGGGCGTTTATTCTACTACGGGGGCTGACGCCGTCTTCGTAAAAATAAGCGCCCGCGCCGACCCCCGCGTACACGTACGAGCCGTACGGGCCGTACCCGTAACGGACGCCGCCGCTGATAGATAACGCGCCCCTCGGATCGTTGCCGTCCGTTATTATTAAATACGGTTCGATCGATATAAAGGGGCGGAGGCGTCTTCTGGTAAAATAGAAATGGAGCTTATCGGCGACGGAACCCCCTTCTATATCGTCGAAGTCGTAGACCGCGGCCAGCGAGAGTTCGTTAGCCCACCGGCCGCCGTCGTACGCCGTAACGACGCCGACGGACGCGGAGCTATACCAGAGGATTAGTTCGGGAGCCATAGTAGTGGGCGTCCGGCGCCAGGCCGTTTCCCCCTGCACGCCGAGGGGCGCACCGCACGCCATACAATACGACGCGTCGGGCGGGTTTATCGTATGGCATTGGGGGCATATACGGTAGCCTATTAAGTTTCCCGCGGGTACCGAGGGTTCCGTCTCTTCGGCCGAACCTGCGTCATCGGCCGGCCACGCCGCCGCGGCCATCACCGCAAGCGCGATAATCAGTATACGCAATTCCGCCTCCCTCGTTCGGATCAGAAGTAGAAAGCGGGTCCGAAGCCGCCGCTGAATACGGGCTTACGGCTCTCGTTCTCGAATCCGGGCGAACTCGAGCCGACGTCGTGGAAGTCGTAGTCGACCGCGGCCGTAATGTAAATACAGAGCGGCAGGAATATTTCGATGGTGTTCGCGTTACGAAAGACGAAACCGTTCTCCCAGGCGGGTTCCTCGTCGCCGGGGACCGCGTCGTATTCGAAGGGGAGGCTGCCGAAGCGGCCGCGCCACCCGGCGTAGACGTCCGAGAAGACGCATCTGGTGGGCGACGGTTTGAAGCGGACGCCGCCCATGATGCCGAGGTGGCCCTGCGAGCCGCCGGCCCCGCTGGTCGCGAAACGGGTACCGAAGAAGGGCTGGACGGCGGGTCGGAGCGCGCCGTCTGTCAAGTAGATGGGCACGCCGTACGTGAACTCGAATATTTTAATAGGGACGTAACCGGCGTAACTTTGGGTCGAGAAATAGTCGAAGTTGAACAGGTGGGTCGCCCGGCCGGCGTTTTTCTGGACATCGGCGCCCATATGGAAGCCCACGTTGTACTCGCGTTCGAGCTGGCCGCCGGCGATGGCGAACGCCTCGTACGAGGCGGCGCCGAACGCGCCTCCGACGACGTACGAATGGTCCTGAGCCGCCGCCAGCGTCGCGGATAGCGCGGCCGCGGCCAGTACGATTACCGTCCTTCGTAACATGTCTTCCTCCTTGGTGGCGCAGTTAGGGTGGAGCCTTTATTTCGCCGGCGTTCAGGCCGCCTCTTTACTGACGGTCCGGCGCCGGGTAATGTTCCTCGTACGGTATGAGGTTATATTCATCCAGGTCCGCCCGGTCCAACAGGTCCGGCATCGGCCCGGCGGCGCCCAGTTCCCCTCCCGTTTTCATCAAATACGCGAACGTGGCCAGCGCCCGGGCCGCCACGGCCTCGTGTGTGGCTAAAATAATAGTAAGTTCGCCGCCCCGATGCAAGTTTTTTAAGTGCGAAATGACGTGGTCGCGGGCCTTCACGTCCAGCCACTCGAAGGGCTCGTCGAGGACGAGCAGCTCGGGCGAGGTCACCAGGGCCCCGGCGAGCGCGACCAGCTTCTTCTCGCCGCCGGACAGGTAATGGACGACTTTGGGGGCGAGGGCCGTTATGCGCAGGGCTTCGAGCACGGCCTCGACGCGGCCTTTGACCTTGGCGGCGGGCCAGCCGAGGTTGCGGGGCGTGAAGGCCACGTCGTCGTAGACGGTGGGCCCGAGGATCTGCTCCTCGACGTTTTGGAGGACGACGCCGATCCGGCCTACGAGGCGGCCGAAATCGCGGGCCGGGTCTATGCCGAACACGCGGACCTCGCCCTCCACCGGCTCGAGCATCCCGAGGATGTGCTTGAGGAGAGTGGTTTTGCCGCAGCCGTTGGGGCCCAGGACCGCGACGGCCTCGCCGGCCGGGATGTCGAAGTCCAGGCCGCAGATGCCCACTTCCGTCCGGTCGGGATAGACGTGCCGGACGCATTTAACCGATACTATGGCGTCAGAGGTAGATTCGGCCATTGAAACCTCGAACTCGCAGGGCGGCGGCGGCGTTTTCGGAGCGCTCCAGCGCGGCCAGTACGATAAATCCGACCGCCCGGCCGGTGTTGACGATGAAGCGGCGGGGCCGCCGCCATCCCGGGGCGCCCCGTAGGCGATAGGCCGTGCGCACGTCCCGGGCGACGTCCGCGAGGATGAATATCGCCCGGTAGGTCAGAAAGAGGCCGGCCGCGATGAACTTCGGCAGGAAGCGAACCGCCCCCAGAAGGCGCGGGAAAGGCGTCGTGGCCGCGATTAGCAGCACCGTGAGCGCGACCGCCATGACGCGGACCGAGAAATAGAGGATCGCGAAGAGGTCCAGGCCGCGGACGCTTAGAAACACCAGCGCCAGGAATATCAAAGGGTATGCCGAGGCGAGCAAAATACGTCGCGCCGGCACCCGCGACGTTAAAAGGAAAGCTACCAGCACGACGTACAGGGCGGCGTAGAAGACGAAATCGAAGACGAGGACCAGCGCCGCCACCTCGGCCGCAAGCCACAACAGCTTCACGACGGGCGGGACGCGGTGAAGCCAGCCGCGGCCGCTCGTCGCCCAGTAGTCGAGGTCTTCGAAGAACATAGCGTCAGGACGCGATAAGGCGGGGCGCCGCCTTCTTGAGATAGGCCGCCACCGTGGCCGTTACGGCCCCCTCGATAAGCCAGCCGACGGCTCCCAGGCCGTAGAAGAGTATCGCGAGCCGCCCCGGCGATACGTCGCCCGCGGGCGCCTCGGCTTCGTGTTCGTGGCGTTCGCCGGCGTGCTCGCCGACGGACGGGAGGTGAACGTCGACGAGGCCGCGTCCCCGCTCCACCACGCCGCCCAGGTCGTCCATCCCCGTTACGACGACGACGTACGCGATCGTCGTGCTCGCCGCCAGCGCCAGCACCGTCGCGACGAAGGCCCGGGGCCAGGTGGGCCGGATGAAGCGGCCCGCCCGAAAGGCCGCGAACGCGACCAGCGCCTCCGCGCCGAGCGTGATGGTGTTCAGGCCGACGACCGTAATGCCGCCGTGGCCCAACAGCGCCAGGATGACGTTGGCGAAGAGGCAGGCGAGTAGCGCGGGCAACGGCCCCGCCACGATGCCGGCCAGGGCCACGAGGTTGAGGTGGTATCCGAGCGGCGCGATGTGGAAGGACATCGCGACGACGGTCAACGCGGCGAAGAAGCCGGCACGGGCGAAGGAGCGTAAATCGCCCGCCCGCCGGAATTTAACCCAGAGGGCGATGAGGCCGAGGGCGACGACGGCGTATCCCACCGCCCACAGGTAGAACGGGAGGACGCCGTCGGGGACGTGGAGGTGGGCCATGTGTTATCCCTGCGCCTTCGCGGGAGGCCCTAGGACGCCCGTCGGACTTCGACGCCCAGCCCTTCGGCCCGGATCACCTCGACCGCGGCGCCCTCGGGGACTTCCTCGATGGACGTGGCCTGCCAGTATTCTCCGTGGACGAAGACCTGGCCCCCCCCCGGTCCCACGGCGGTTACCGCCCGGCCGCGGGCCCCCAGCATCCCCTTCTCGCCGGTGGTGGGCTTGCGCTTCTGGGCGCGAAGGCCCATGCCGACGGCGAAGAGGAAGAAGAGTACGGTCGTTACGACCGCCGGGACGATTACGGTCCAGGATATTTTTATGTAGGTGGCGGGCGTGTCTATCAGCAATATTGAACCGAGTAACATCGATAACGTACCTCCGACGGCGAGGAGGCCTTTGCTGGTTACTTTGACCTCCGCGATGAAGAGGATTATCGCGAAGATGATTAGTGCCAGGCCGGCGTAGTTGACGGGCAGCGTGGACAACGCGTAGAAGGCGAGGATTATGCAGATGCCGCCCGCCACGCCCGGCAGGATGGAGCCGGGGTTGGACAGCTCGAAGATGATGCCGTAGAAGCCGATTATAAGCAGGATGTACGCGACGTTGGGGTCGGTCACGACGGCGAGGAAGCGCTCGCGGATGTCGGGCGTCTCCTCCTCGACGCGGGCGCCCTTGACGTTGATGGTCATGGGGCAGTTCGCGACCTTGACCTTCCGGCCGTCGACCTTCTTCAACAGGTCGCCCAGGTCCTCGGCCACGAAGTCCACGACGTTCTCGGCGACGGCGTCCTCGGCGTTGAGCGAGGCCGACTTGCGGACG
Organism: Candidatus Zixiibacteriota bacterium; assembly: GCA_050117845.1. Classification (GTDB taxonomy): domain Bacteria; phylum RBG-13-66-14; class B26-G2; order WVWN01; family WVWN01; genus WVWN01. Next base: position 167,766 of record JASFLY010000002.1, on the reverse strand, counting down.
GCGCGCTCGGCCCAGTCCTCGTTCCGGCCCCGCCGCCGGGCCAGGCTCTTGATGTAGGAGACCGCGTCGTTGGTTATCTTCTCGGTCATGGTCTCGTCGGCGCCCTCGCCGCCCATGCCGAGCGTCACGGGGTGGGCGGCGCCGATGGAGGTGTTGGGCGCCATCGCGGCGACGTGGGCCGCCATCGCGATGAAGGTCCCGGCGCTCGCGGCCCGGCCTCCCGGCGGCGACACGTAAACGGCCACCGGTACCCGGGACGCGAGGATCTTCTTGATAATCTTTCGCATGGAGGGGTCCAGGCCGCCGGGGGTGTCGAGGGAAATCACGACCAGCGACGCGCCGTCCTCTTCCGCGTCGTTTATTCCGTCGACGATGAACTCCGCCATGATGGGGCTGACGACGCCCTCTATCTTGAGGTGCCGGACGAGGGGGGCTTCGGCCGCCGAGGCCGAGGCCGCCAGGGCCAGCACCGCCAACCCCAATACGGTTAAAGTTATACGTTTCATACGATCACCTGAAATGCGCCAGGATACGCCCGACCGACGTCGGTTCGTCGCAGGCCGTTGCGGTATTGTCCCACCAGCCGGTAAGGCGCCACCGGCCTTCGCCGTTCTCGTAGTACTTCTCGAACTCGAAAACGCAATAGCCCTGGTTCGCGATGTAGCCGTTAAGCTCGTCTATCATCACGAGAAAGGATATCGTTACGTTCTCGGCGCGGTATATCTCGGCGCTTTCCGCCGGTTCGCCGATGCTCCCGGTCGGGATCGCCAGGTCGATGGAGTAAGCGCTTTTATACATCCGAAGTATAACATAGCGGAACTCGGCATACCCCCAGGACTCAGGGATAACGTAGTTACTGCCGCCCGGCGGGTTCTGGCCCACGTCGTCCGGGTTGAAATGGAAGACGAACTCCCCCGCCATGACGCGCTCGAGGTAGGCCACGTCGCGGGAGTTGAACGATACCGTAACGTTGTTAATGGCCAGGGCCGGCGTCGTGGCCTCGGCAGCCAGCTCTTCCGTTTCGTCGGGGCCGTCGTCGCAGGCGGCGACAAGGAGGGCCAGCAGAGCGGCGGCGATTATCAGCTTTTTCATTCACCTCTCCCGGAGGGTTAATTAAATACGGCGAGTACGCGGCCGAGCGACGTCGGTGCCACTGCCGGTTCGTCGTAGGCCGATGCGGTGTTGTCCCACCAGCCGGTCAGTCGCCAGTAATCGCGGCCGTCGGCGCCTTTGTACTTCTCGAACGCGAAGTCGCAATAGCCCTGGTTCGCGATGAAGCCGTTGAGTTCGTCGACCATGACGAGAAGCGATATCGTTACGTTCTCGGCGCGGTAGGTCTCGGCGCCCGAGGCCGGTCCGCCTATACTCCCGGTCGGAATCGCCAGGTCGATGGAGTACGCCTTGCGGAACATCCTCGCCACGGCAAGGCGGAATTCCGTATATCCCCAGGACTCGGGAATGACGTAGTTACTGCCGCCCGGCGGGTTCTGGCCCACGTCTTCAGGACTGAAATAAAAGGTGAAGGCCGGCCCCAGGGCCCCTTCGACGATTTCGACGTCCCGGCGATTAAAGGACACGCTGATGTTCGTGAGGACGCCCGAGGGCATCGCGTTAACGACTTCCCCTTGTTCCGGTTCTTCGTCCGGCCCGTCGTCGCAGGCGGCGACGAGGAGGGCCAGCAGAGCGGCGGCGGTTATTAGCTTTTTCATTCACCTCTCCCTTACGGGTTAAAAGTATAAAGCCAGCACGCGGCCGAGCGACGTCCCCCCCGCGGCCGGTTCGTTATAAGCCATTGCGGTGTTGTCCCACCAGCCGGTAAGGCGCCAGTAATCGTGGCCGTCCGCGCCTTTGTATTTCTCGAACGCGAAGTCGCAGTAGCCCTGGTTCGCGATGTAGCCGTTGAGTTCGTCGACCATTACCAATAAGGAGATCGTGACGTTCTCGGCCCGGTAGGTTTCGGCGCCCGAGGCCGGTTCGCCGATACTCCCGGTCGGGATGGCGAGGTCGATGCTGTAAGCCAGGTCGAACATTATACTGAGAGCCTGCCAAAACTCCGTATAATTCCACGACTCGGGGATAACGTACATGCTTCCGCCCGGGGGATTTTGGCCCACGTCGCTGGGGTTGAAATAAAACACGAATTTCTCGCTGAGCATCGCGCGGAGGAGGTTGGCGTCGTGCTGGTTGAAGGCCGTTGTGACGTTCACCAGGACCTGCTTCGGCGACGTCGGCAGGACGCGGTAGTGAAGGTCGGGTTCCGTTACCTCCTCGTCGCCGCACGCCACGGCGAGAAGGGCAATAACGGCGAGAACGGTTATCAACTTTTTCATTAATAGCTCCCTAACGGATTAACGATATAACGCGAGAACGCGACCGAATGTAGCCGGCGACGCTCCGACCGAATCGTCGAAGTAATCGTGGGAATGGTCCCACCAGCCGGTAAGGCGCCAGTAATCGTGGCCTTCGGCGCCTTTATATTTCTCGAACTCGAAGTTCTGGTAACCCCGGTCGGCGATGTAGCCGTTGAGCTCGTCGACCATTACGAGTATCGATATCGTAACGTTCTCGGCCCGGAAGGTCTGGGCGCTTTCTTCGGGGTTACCTACGCCGCCGGTCGGGATGTCGAGTTGTATATCGTAGGCCAGCTCGAGCATATTCCTCGCCATTAACCAAAACTCGGTATAACCCACTGATTCGGGTATTATAAAGTTGCCCGTAGGCGGGGTCTGGCCCACGTCCGCCGGATCGAAGTAGAAGACGAAGTTCTCGCTCAGCATCGCGCGGAGGAGGTTGGCGTCGCGCCGGTTGAAGGCCTTCGCGACGTTTACGAGGACCTGCTTCGGCGACGTCGGCAAGACGCGGTAATGGATGTCGGGCTCCGTTATCTCCTCGTCGCCGCAGGCGAGGGCGAAGACGACGAGTAAAAGCGCAGCTATCCCTACGGGTAATACCTTCTTCACGTAAAACCTCCCGTGGCGTTTAATAGTACAGGGCCAGCACCCGGCCGAATGACGACGGCGCAGATCCGACCGAATCGTCGAAGTCGGCGTGGGAATGATCCCACCAGCCGGTGAGGCGCCACCGAACCTCGCCTTTCTCGTTGTTATACTTCTCGAATTCGAAGTTTTGGTAGCCCCCTTCGGCGATGAAACCGCTGAGCTCGTCAACCATTACCAGTAATGACATCGTAACGTACTCGGCGAGGTAGGTCTCCTCCCCTTCCCGCGGCGTGCCCACTCCTTTGGCCCCGATCGCCATGTCGAGGCTGTAAGCCCGGACATACATGTTTCCTACGGCGCGCAGGAACTCGTTGCGACTCCACGACTCCGGGATAATAAAGTTCCCGGTCGGCGTGTTTTGGCCCACGTCTTCGGGGTCGAAGTGGAAGATGAAGGAGGGCCCCAGGCTGTCCTCGATGAGGGACAGGCTGGGCCGGTTGAAGGACGCGGCGACGTTACTCAGAACGTTGGCGGGTGACGTCGGCGCCGGGATCTCCGGGATCTCTTCCGGCGGCGGATCAAAGCATCCCGCCGTAAAGGCCGTCATTACGATTCCTACAAGTAAAACCTTTTTCATGTAACAACTCCCGGTCGCGCTAGTGGTAAATCGTTAATATACGGCCGAACGTGACTAATCCCCCGTGGGTTCCGTCATCCCTCCAGGCGGCGAGGCACCAACAGGATTCGCCGTTTTTGTTTTCGTACTCCTCGAATTCGAAACAGTTTTCACCGTCGGCTATATACCCGTTTAGTTCGTCGATCATGAGCAGCAAGGATATCGGTACTTCTTCGGCCACGAATGTCTCTGCGCCGGGGTTAGGCTCGCCGACGCCGTCGGTTTTGATATCGAGATCGATAGAGTAAGCCCGGTCGTACATATTGCCCACGGCGTTCAGGAACTCCTCGCGGCGCCAGCATTCCGGAATAACGTAGTTGATGCCGCCGGGCGGGTTCTGGCCCACGTCTTCGGGGTCGAAGTAGAAGACGAAAGCGGGGCCCAGGCTATCCTCGAGGAGGGATAGGTCGCGGTGGCCGAAGGACCAGCAAACGTAAGTCAGGACCTTTACCGGCGACGTCGCTGCCGGACGCTCCTTGACCTCTTCCGGCGGGTCGTCGAAACAGCCGGCCGTAAAGGCCATCATTACGATTCCTACAAGTATAAACCTCTTCACGCATTACCTCCCGCGGGGTTATTGGTACATCGCCAGCATTCGGCCTAGCGTCGACGGCGACACGCCCGGGTACCCGTCGGCCGCCGTATGGGTATCGTCCCACCAGCCGGTAAGGCGCCACCGCGGCTCGTCGCTCTCATTGTAGTATTTCTCGAACGCGAAGTCGCAATGGCCCTGGTTGGCTATATAGCCGCGGAGTTCGTCCGACATAACCAGAAACGAGATCGTAACCCCCTCGGCGAGGTAGGTTTCGGCCTCCGGCGGGGGATCGTCGACGCTCTTCTTATTTATCGAAAGGTCGATGGAATAAGCGGCAACGAACATATTATAAACCGCCGTCCGGAATTCGTAATAGTCCCACGATTCGGGGATAACGTATTCTTTGCCGCCCGGCGGCTTTTGCCCCACGTCCTCGGCGTTGAAATGAAAGACGAAATTCCACGCGAGGGCCTCTTCCACGAGTTCGATGTTGCGCTGTTCGCATGCTTTCTCGATATTCCGGAGGGCAAAGGCCGGCGCGGTATCCGCCGGCGTAGGCCCCTTTACGGCGCCGAGTTCCTCGCCGCCGCAGGCCAGCGCGAGGAGGGCGACTGACGCGAGAACGACCGTTAGCTTCTTCATCTTCAGTTACTACCCTCCGGGTTAACGAAAAAGCGCCAGTATTCTACCGAGAGACGTGGGCACGGCCTCGGCGTCGAAATAATGGCTCGTGTTATCCCACCAGGCGGTGAGGCGCCAGTAATGCCGGCCGTCGCCGCCGAGGTACTTCTCGAACTCGAAATCGCAACGCCCGTCACATATAAAGCCGTTATTCTCGTCGACCATGACGAGGAACTCGACCCGTATATTTTCCGCCCCGTAGGTCGTGGCCTCGGGGCCGGGCTCGCCGACGTCCCCGGCCCGGATCGTCATGTCGATGGAGTAGGCCAACTGGAATAAGCGGTACACGGCCTGCCAGAACTCCGTGTGCGCCCATGACTCGGGGATGACGTAGCCGCTCCCGCCCGGCGGGTTCTGGCCGACGTCTTCGGGGTTGAAGTAGAAGACGAAGTTCTCGCTGAGCATGGCCTTGAGGAGGTTGACGTCGCGGTGGTTGAAGGCCGTCTCGACGTTAACCAATACGAGGCGGGGGGAAGCGGGTACTGCGCGGTAGTGGGGGTCGGGGTCGGACGTTACCCCGTCGTCGCCGCAGGACAGCGCGAGGAGGGCGAGCAGGACGCACCCCGTTATTACCTTCTTCAAGGCCGGACCTCCCGGTGGATATTACCTGTAAAAAGCCAATATGCCGCCGAGCGACGCCGGTTCCGTCCCCTGAAGGCCGTCGGCGTCGACCCGCGTGTTGTCCCACCAGCCGGTGAGGCGCCACCGCGTCTCGCCGGATTGGTTCGTGTACTTCTCGAACTCGAAGTCGCAAGAGCCCTGGTTGGCGGTGTAGCCGGTGAGGTCGTCCACCATTACGGTGAACGATACCGGTACGCCCGCGGCGCGGTAGACCTCGGCGCCGGCGTCCGGCTCGCCCACGCCGCCGGTCGGGATCGCGAGGTCGATGGAGTACGCCAGGACGTACATGTTGCCCAGGGCGCCCACCAGTTCGTCGCGGTTCCACGTCTCGGGGATAATGTACCAGAGCAGGCCCGGCGGATTTTCGCCGACGTCGTCCTCGTCGAAGTGGAAGTAGAACTCGCCGGCGAGGAGTTCGTCCAGAACGTAGAGGTTGCGCTGGTTGAACGAGATGCGTACGTTAGTGAGGACTTTGGCCGGGGCCGTGGCCTCGGGGCGCGCCCGCTCGTCATCGGCGAATTCCTCTTCGGTGCAGGCCAGGAAGAGCGGCGCCGCCAACGCGAGCGCCAGCCACAATTTAATCCACGAATGAATTCTCATAGGTATCACCTGTAAAGCGCGAATATTTTACCTACCGACGTCGGCGTCGAGCCGGCGTCGAAATAAGTATTCGTATTATCCCACCAGCCGGTTAGGTGCCACCTGGCCTGGCCGGCTTGGTTGGTATACTTCTCGAACTCGAAGTCGCAATACCCCTGGTTGGCGATGTAGCCGTTCAACTCGTCGACCATGACGAGGAGCGATGCCGAAACGTTCTCGGCGCGGTACGTCCCGGCGCCCGGGTCCGGCTGGCCTATGCCGCCGGTCGGAATCGCCAGGTCGATGGAGTATGCCCGGGTGAACATATTGCCCAGGGCGGCCAGGAACTCGGTGCGGCCCCAGGACCCGGGTATGACGTAACTGCCGCCGCCGGGCGGGTTTTGGCCCACGTCGCTCTCGTCGAAGTAGAAGATAAAGGCCGGGCCTACGACCGCTTCTAGGATATCGAGATTGCCTTGATTGAAGGCGACGGTAACGTTCGTAAGGACGGCGGCGGGGGTCGCGGCCGCCAAGGGTTCCCGTTCGTCGACGGTCGTGCCCTCCTCGCCGCAGGCGAGGGCGAGGATTACCAATAACGCCGCAAAGGCGATAAGCTTTTTCACAATAGGGTCTCCCTTATGTTGGATAGTACATAGCCAGCACGCAACCGAGCGACGCCGGTATCGAGGCGGCGTCGGCGTCCGCACGCGTTTTGTCCCACCAACCGGTAAGGCGCCACCGGGGTTCGTCGTTGGCGGCGTAGTATTTCTCGAATTCGAAGTTGCAGTAACCGCCATTAGCGATGTAACCGTTGAGTTCGTCTATCATTACGAGGAGCGATACCGGGACGCCTTCCGCGCGGTACGTCCCGGCGCCGGCGGCCGGTTCCCCTATGCCGCTCGTCGGGATGTCGAGGTTGATAGAGTAGGCCGACGCCAGCATATTACCTACGGCGGCCAGGAACTCCGAACGGTTCCAGGATTCGGGGATGAAGTAGTTGCTGCCGCCCGGCGGGTTTCGGCCCACGTCGTAGGGGTCGAAATGGAAAACGAAGTCGGGGCCGACGAGAACTGCCACGGTTTTGGCGTCACGATAATAAAACGACGCACTCAGGTTCGTTAGGACGTCGTCGGGGGTGAGTTCCGCCTCGTCGATCGTAATGCCTTCCTCGCCGCAGGCTACGACGAGTATTACCAATAATGTCGCAAATGTGATAAGCTTTTTCACTATTGGGTCTCCCTACATTTTATAGTACATAGCCAGCACTCTGCCGAGCGACGCCGGATCGGCCCCGGCGTCGAAATTAGTGCGCGTATTGTCCCACCAGCCGGTGAGACGCCACCGGGCCTGGCCGGCCTGGTTGGTGTATTTCTCGAGCTCGAAGTCGCAATACCCCTGATTGGCGATGTAACCGTTTAGTTCGCTGACCATGACTAGGAGCGACATAGTGACGTTCTCGGCGCGGTAGGTCTCGGCGCCGGGTTCAGGCTGGCTTATGCCGCCGGTCGGAATCGCCAGGTCGATAGAGTAGGCTAATTCCAACATATTACAGGCGGCGGCCAGGAACTCGGTACGGTTCCAGAACTCGGGAATGACGTAACTGTTGCCCCCCGGCGGGTTCTGGCCCACGTCGTCAGGGTCGAAGTAGAAGACGAACGAGGGGCCTACGACCCCTTCTAGGATATCGAGGTTGCCTTGATTAAAGGCGACGGTAACGTTCGTAAGTACGGCGGCGGGGCTCGTAGGCTCCACGGGTTCCTGCCCCTCGATCCTCGTGCCCTCCTCGCCGCAACCGAGAATGAATAGTGCCAATAAGGCCGCGCCGATAATTAGTTTTTTCACCGGGGACCTCCCGTACGTTTAATGGTAAACCGCCAATATCCTACCGAATGACGTCGGCGCCGCCGCGGCGTCCAAGTTTAAATGCGTTTTATCCCACCAACCGGTAAGACGCCACCTTGGTTCGCCGTTGGCGTTGTAATACTTCTCGAATTCGAAGTTGAAGTAGCCCATATTTGATATGAAGCCGGTGAGTTCGTCTATCATTACGAGGAAGGACATGGTCACGTTCTCGGCGCGGTAGGTCTCGGCGCCGGCGGCGGGTTGGCCGATGCCGGTGTTCGGGATAGAGAGGTCTACTGAGTACGCATTGGTCAGTAAATTGCCCACGGTGGAAAGAAACTCCGTACGGCTCCACGACTCGGGGATTACGTACTGACTTCCGCCCGGCGGATTCCAGCCAACGTCGCCGGGGTCGAAGTAGAAGACGAACTCGGGGCCTATAACCTCCCCCAAACGGCCCAGGCCGCGTTGATTGAACGCTATCTCAACGTTCGTAATCGCGACCGCGGGGGACACAGGTAACGGGCGGGGTTCTACCGGGTCGATTGTCGTGCCTTCCTCGCCGCAGGCGAGCGTCAACGCCAGGGCCAAGAAAATAAGTAACGCCGGTTTCTTCAAGGCGTTCCTCCCGATTATTGGTTATTAAACGCGGCCGCCGGTCACTCGGTACCGACGTTCTCGGCCGCCCAGAGGGCCAGGCCGCCGCATTCCTCCCGGGGCTCCCGTTCCCGGCGCGCCCCGGCGAACTCCCAAAGAATAACCTCGGCCACGAATACCTCGCAGCCGGGCATTATATGGCCGCCGAAGCCGCGGCCTTCCCGGTCCGAGAGGGACAGGTGCGCGTGGACGAACGGCTCGCCGTCCTTCAGCGAGACGTTGCCCGTTAACGCGCAAATCTCCATCTCCTCGTCGAAGACGTTGGTGATATATTCCCGCTTCTCTTCGTCAAAGATGCCGACCGCCGCTTTCCGGACCGCGCCGATGGCCGACACCGCGCCCAACTCCACTTTTTCCGACCGGGCCAGCTTGTTGAGTTCCTCCAAAAGGTCCGTGCCCGGCGGCAAACGCCGCATAATTACCCTTTTAACCGTTATTTCGTCCATAACACTTCCTTTCCGTCAGTTTAATATATCATACGCGGGAGCGGCGTGCAAAGGAAAGGGGGCGGGCGTAATTTCGCTTTTTGGCATGTATTTTTTGTATTATAATCGGCCGGCTCGTTACTCATCCATTACATGTCTCCTGATTACGAGATAAAAGAGGTATCGGCCGGCGACGTCTCGCGCTACGACGCTTTTTTGGCGTCCTCGCCGCAGGGGACGACGTTCGCGGGCGGCCGCTGGCTCGGCCTGCTGGGCCGGACCCTGCCGGGGCGCGTCTTCGCGCTGGCCTTCGAGGCCGGCACGGAGCCGCGGGCCCTCGTTCCGATTTGGGAAACGCGGGACGCCGTGCTCGGGGCCGTGGCGGAAATCCCGCCGCTGACGCCGTACTGGGGACCTTGCCTCCCGCCGCCGGGGGACTTGAGGCCGGGCCGGGTGAAGTCGCGCGACCACGACGTGCTGGCCGCGGTGGCGGCCGAATTCAAGCGGCGCTGGCGTTACGGCCGTATGGCGGCACACCCGACGCTGGCCGACGTCCGTCCCTTTACCTGGGCGGCGTTCCGGGCCGACGTCGGGTATACTTCCATACTCGTCCCGGCCCCGGAAGAGGATTTCCTCTCCGGCCTTCCGTCTTCCCTGCGAAACAAAATTAAGCAGGGCGGCGTCACACCGGTGGAGGAGAGCGCGGACGCGGGGCCTTTCGCCGAGATGTACGGGGCCACCTTCGGCCGCCGGGGCATGAGGCCGCCGGTGACGGCGGCGTTCCTCGAAGCGCTCGCGGCCGAGTTCTGCGGCGCCGGCGCCTCCATATTCTACCTCCCCGGGGAAGACGGCGCCCCGGTCGCGGGCCGCCTCGTCCTGTGGGACGAGGGCGCGGCGTACGACCTTCTAGCCGCTGCCTTCGACGAGGGCCGCGGGCCGCGGGGGGCGTACCTACTGTGGCGCGAGATACTGGCGGCATGGGCCCGGGGCCTGCCACTCGACATGGTGGGCGTGAACGTCGAGTCCATCGCCCGCTTCAAGGAGTCGTTCGGCGGGGAGCTTACGCCCTACCACCGATTGGCGTACTACCGCTCGCCCTTTGTCCGGCTGGCGGCGGGCGCCCGGCGGAGGTTGCACGGGTGATCGGCCTAAACGTCGACGAAGGCCGGCCGGGCGCGACCCGGGCGCGCCACGCCCTCGAGGAACTGGCCCTCATGGCGGGTTTCCCGGCGGCGGACGGGCCGCCGGGCGTAACGGTCACGTACGACGGCGCGGCGCTCGGCCGCGGGACGGCGCCGGCCGAGGTCGTCGTCCCGGTGGCGGAGGGCCACGTGGCCCGGGACGTGGAGCCGGAGACCTGGGCCGGGGATGGCGGCGCCCCTATCCCCATACTGTATCGGGCGGCCCCCCCCGAGGGCGAGGTCCTGGCCCGAACGGCTTCCGGGGAGCCCTTGTTGGTACTCATCGGCGGCCGGGTGCACGTCGGCTTCGACGTGGCCGCGGCCGCGGACTATTATATGAACGGACGGGGCGAGGTCGGCTGGCCCCGGGACAAGTGCGGCCGGCCGGAACTGGCGGGCGCGCCGGCGTGGCGCCGGGGGGAGAAGGCGGTGGCGGCCGTAAACGGCTACGCCGCGCTGCTGGCCCGGGCGGTGGAGGCGGCCTGCGAGGCCACCGGCGTGCCGGCGCTGCGCTTCCGTTACTGGCCGGGAGGCGCCCCCTTCGCCGCGGCGTTGAGCCACGACGTCGACCGCCTGCGGGGGCCGGGGCGCCGGGAGATGTTGCGGGCGTCCCTGCGGCGGACGCCGGGTATGGCCCGGGCGCAGTACCGGCTCGGCGACATCATACGGGGCTCCTTCGCGTACGAGCCGCTGGCGGCGCTGTTCGAGGCCGAGCGCGACGCGGCCGGCGCGTCGACCTTCTTCTTCGGCGCGCTCCCCCGGGGGCCGATGGATTACGCCTACGAATTGGCCGAGGTCGCGCCGCTCGTCCGTGAGGCGGCGGCGGCCGGCCGGGAGGTGGGCCTGCACTCCAGCTACTACACCTGCGAGAGCGCGGAGATGCTTTCCCGGGAACGCGAACTCCTGGCCGAAGCGCTCGGCGGGGAGGTCGGCGGCGTGCGGGGGCACTACCTCCGCCTGGGCGGGCCGGCCGGCTGGGCGGCGGTGGCGGCGGCGGGCTTCTCGTACGACGCGTCGTTCGGCTTCGCGAGCGGCCTCGGGTGGCGGGGCGGCGCGGCCCTGCCGTACCGGCCTTACGACGGCGTGGCGGAGGGGGCGTACGACTTCGTCGAGATCTCGCCGGCGGTGATGGACGGGACGCTCTTTCAGTATAAGTGTCTCGGGGCCGAGGATGCGCTGGCGGCGACGCTGGGCGTCGTCGACGAGGCCGCCCGGCGCGGGGGTGCGTGTTCGCTGTTGTGGCATTACCGGGCGTTCCGGGGCGGGGCCTTCCCGGCCTGGGGCGACGTCTACGGCCGGGCCGTGTCCTACATGCTGGAGGCCGGCGCCGTACCGATGACCCACCGGGCCATCGCCGAACGCTATCGCCTCAACCGCGCTATCGTATGCCGCGTCTCGGCGGCGACGGGGACCTGCGACATAACGCTGCCCCCGGCCACGCCGGACGACGTCGTCTTCGAGCTGCCGGCCGGCTGGCGCCTCGCGGCCGGGGACGTGCGGGCCGCCGGGGACGGGACGTTCCGCCTCCCCCCGGGCGCGACTTCCGTTAAAATCCAATTAATCCGGGAGGAGTAGGACGCTGGTCACGCCGAGACTCAAGCCTTTGGTCGACTACGCGGCCCTGCGACAGATCCTCGCCGCGGACGAGGCGACGCTGGCGCGGCGGGCCGGGGAGTACGAAGAGGCCCTGCGGGGGTACTACGGCGCGGCGCGGGTCTTCGCGCTCTCCTCCGGCCGGGCGGCGCTGGCGCTGGGCCTGCGGGTCCTGGGCCTGGGCCGCGGCGACGACGTCGCTATTCCGGCGTTCACCTGTCCCGCGGTGGCCGACGCGGTTCTCTCCTTCGGCGGCATTCCCCATCTGGTAGACGTTTCCCCGCGGCACTTCGGCCTGGAGGCCCGGAGCCTCGGCCGGGTCCTCGCCCGGGGTCGGACGCGGGCGGCGGTCGTGGCGCCGCTCTTCGGCGGGGTGCCCCCCTCCGGCGACGTCGAGCGGCTTTTGGCTGAGCACGAGGTCCCGTGGATCGCCGACGTGGCCCAGTCGTTCGGCGGCCGGCAGGGAGGCCGGCCCGTCGGGGCGGCGGCGCCGCTGGCGGTCATCTCGACCAACTTCGACAAGCCGTACACGACGGGCCGGGGCGGCGCTTTGGTGGTCAACGACCCCGCGCTGGCCGACGAGGCCGAGAGGCTGGCCGGCCGAATGAAGGGGCAGACGGCGGCCGAGGCCGAACGGGTCTTGAAGGGCCTGGTCATCTCCGACCACCTCTTCCGGAGCGACTTCTACGAACCCTTCACGTCCATTGAACTCGGATATCTGTACGCCGCGGCGGAGGGGGACGCGTACGACCTCCGGACGCTGGTGGAGGACGGCGCGGCCGTAGCGGCCGGCCACGCCCGTGCCGCCCTGCCCCGGCTCATGCCGGACCGCAAGCCCCCCTTCATTCGGCGCCTCGTGCGCTGGTTCTTCCCGAGTTCCGCGGTCCCGGCGGCGGCCGGCGGCGGCCGTCTCGCGCCCGCGCTGGCCGCGCTCGGCGCGAGTCACCTGGAGGCGATGGCGGCCGAGGGCGAACGGCGACGGGGCCTCGCCCGGGCGTTCGACGATCTGTTCGCGGAGGAGGAAGGCGTGCGGGCCCCCGTCTGGGGCGAGGCCGGGGACGAGCCGTGGCCCATCCGCTATCCCGCGTTCATTCGGGACTGGGAGCGCCGGCCGGATATCATTCGGCGCCTGGCCGCGGCAGGGTACGAGGCCGGCCCCTTCATCTACCCCCGGCCGTTGTCGGGCCAGTTCCCCTATTATAAATTATCCCGGCACACGGGCCGCTACCTGCGGGGGGCGTGGCGCGCCGCGGCGGCGGTCCTCAACCTGCCACTCCACGGGGACATCGACGCCGAGGACGTTCGCAGGATGGCGGAGGCGATACTGGGATGACCGGCGCCGGGCGCGTATCGGTAATCGTCGTCACGATGTCGCGGCCCGACGAGTTCGCCGCGACGGCGGCGTCGGTATTGGCCGGGACGCGGCGGCCGGACGAGTTCGTCGTCGTAGACGCCAGCGCCGACGGCCGGACCGAGGCCGAGGTGGCGCGGCTGTCCGCCTCGGCTACCGGCGTGGCCTTCGTCTACCGGCGCGCGACGCCGGGCCTGCCGGGCCAGCGCAACGCCGGCATCGACGCCGCCACCGGCGACGTCGTCCTCTTCCTCGACGACGACGTTGCGCTCGAGGACGGTTTTCTGGCGGTCCTTCTGTCGGCCTTCGACGACCCCGAGATAGGCGGCGCGACGGGCGTAATTACCAATCAATTGCTGCCGCCGGCGTGGGTACGTTTCGGCCAGCGGCTCTTTTTGCAGGTGCGGTACGCGCGGCGTTCTTTCCTCCAGCGCTCCGGCCTCCCCACCTTCCTGTTCCAGCCGACGGAGCGCACGGACGTAAAGATACTGACCGGCTGTAACATGGCGTTTCGGCGCGAGGCCGTAGGCCGCTTCGACGGGCGGATTAACTACTTCGACGACGACGACATTTCGCTAACCGTGGCCCGGGAGTGGCGGCTGGTCCAGGTGCCGGAGGCGCGGCTGGAGCACCGCGTCGCCGCGGGGGCGCGGCCTGCCCCGATGAACAAAACCCGCCGGCGCGTTCTCGAGCAGCGCCTCCTTCACCGGCGGCACCTTCCGCAGAACGTCCTCAACGTGGCCTCATATTATTACAGCGTCCTCGGCGCCGCGACGGTGGCGGCCTTGCGCTTGAAGCCGCGCTTGTTTTTGGGGAACTTGCTCGGCCTGTGGGACCTTGTGCGGACGGGCGGCGGTAGGCGGGCCGACGCGGCCTCCGGGGACGGCCTTATCCCCAAACCCGAATGATTATGAAAGAAGCGGCCGAACTCAAGATAGCTCTCGTCGGCATGGAGGAGTTGCCGGCGCTGACGGCGCTCCGCCTGCGGCAGGCGGGGTACGCCGGCGCCCGGGCGCTGGAGGGCGTGCGGGGCTTCGGCCTCCTGCGGGCGGTGAAGCCGTTCGACGTCTTCCACGCCGTCTACCCGGTATACTATTTAAAGTGGGTCCCGGCGCTCAAGGCCATGGGCAAGGCGGTCGTCTTCCACTGGATAGGTTCGGACTGGTACGAACTGGGCGGCAACCTTACGCGCCGGGCGCTCTTCCGGGCGGGCCGCGGCGGCGTGGACCTGCACATCGCGGACGCCCCCTGGCTCGTCGACGAACTCGCCGCGGCGGGCGTGAAGGCCTACCTCGTCCCCACCATATCGGAGAAGATGCACGGCGAGCTGGAGGCCATGCCGGAGAGTTTCCGCGTCATGGCGTACGTCCCGGACCGCCGGCGAGACTTCTACGGCTGGCCCACGGTCAGGCACGTCGCCGGCGAGTTCCCGGCCGTGGAATTCATCGCCGTGGGAGGGCAGGCGGAGGCCGGGGCCCCGCCGAACGTCCGCTTCACCGGCCTGGTGGACGGCGAGGAGATGGACCGATTGTACCGGGAGGCGTCGGTTCTCATCCGGCCCACGGCCCACGACGGCCTGTCTCAGATGGTGTTGGAGGCGCTGCTGCGGGGGAGGCAGGTGGTCTGGACGCGGGACTTCCCGCATTGCGTACTCGCCGGTGCGCCCGCGGAGTTCGCGGCGGCCGTCGGGCGGCTCGCCGCGGAATGCCCCCGCAACGACGACGGGGCCCGCTACGTGCGCGAGAATTACTCGGCGGCGGCGGCGGCCCGGGCGCTGGCGGCGGCGTACGAGGATTTGATTGGGAGGTAAGCCGTCCGGCAGGGAAGGTTCACATTAACCAAAACAAACAGGGAGCCCTCGGGCTCCCGTTATTATTTTACGTAAATACGGCTTAGGAGTATCAGGGGATCAGGAACTCGGTCTCCTTGTCGGTGGTGGCGAGTTCGTAGTCCCACATGTCGTCGGTCACCGATTTCCCCTCCAGCATCCGGGCGAAGAGCGAGAGCGGCGTGTGCCAGTAGACGCCGTAGCGGCGGAGGTGGTAGGGCGAGGAGTCCATGGAGTTGGCGCCGGCGTTGACGGTCAACAGGCCCTCGTAGCCGGCGTTGATGGCCACGCTCACGCAGTACGAGTTGTAGGAACCGTAGGGCCAGCAGAAGGTCCGCACCGGCTTGCCGAGTTCGGCCTCCAGCCGTTGTTTGGGGTAGTTAATCTCCCGGGAGACCCAGGACTCGTAGCGGCCCACGGCCTTGCGCGGGTTGGCGAGGTTGGGGTGGCTTATGGAGTGGGCGCCTATGGTCACGAGGTCGTCGGCGGAGATGTCGCGGACTTCGTTCCATGTCATGGAGTTCCCGCCGCATTCGACGTAGCGGGTGTAAATGTAAATCGAGAAGGGGAAGCCGTACTCCGCGAGGACGGGCCAGGCGTAATCGTAGACGCAGCGGTAGCCGTCGTCCACGGTTATGACGACGGAGCGGGGCGGCAGGAGGTCGGGTTCGTTTGTCTGGAGGGCCTCGACCAGTTGGTCGATGGATATTACCTCGTAGCCGTTCCGTTCGATGTAGTCCATCTGTTGCCGGAAGTCGTAGTGGGACACTTCGTATTTATTGGCGGGGACGGCCCGGAAGCGGTGGTACATAAGTATTACGCAGCGCTTCTCGCCGGAGCCGTAACCGCCGGCGAAGGTGCTGGCCCGCTCGTAGCGTTCCAGCTCGTCGCCGCGGACCGCCAACGCGTCGAAGGTCCCGGCCTCGTCCTTCGGCGGGAGGGGAAGGAACTGCGAACGGTCGCCGGGCATTGCCCAGGAATCGAAGGGGACTTCCGCCAGGGGGAAGGGGAGGTATTCGGAGCCGGCCGCGAAGCTGTCGAGGGTCAGGAATTCCAGCTCGGCCGGAGCGGGCGCGAAGTCCTCCGGGCCCGCGAAGGAGTCGACGGGGGCGTCGGCCGAGGCCGCGCCGCCGGCCCCGAAGGCCAGGGCCAGAATCAACGTCGCCGCGAAGCGCCGGGCGGCCGAGGCTTTAATATGAGGGAGTTTCTTCGACGGGTTCAAGGGCGTCTTCTCCGTACGTCGTCATGCCGGCCGGGGTTTCGGTTTCGTCGGGCTTAGCGGAAAGTTCGTCGATGTGCTGTTGGGCGAGCGCGACGTACGTTGACGCGTCCGAGAGCTCGATAAACTTTTTAAAATGCCGTACGGCCCGGGACTTCTCTCCCTGTTTTTCGTAGGTGAGCGCGAGGTTCCAGTGGGCGTCGGCGAAGTTGGGCTTTATGGCGAGGCACTTATTGTAGTACTTCGCCGCCTCGTCGTAATACTCGCGTTCGAAGTAAACGTTGGCGAGGTTGTTGTAGGCTTTGAAATAATTGGGCAGGCCCTCCAGCGCGGCCTTGAACTCCTCGACCGCGGAGATGTAGAGGCCCTTGCGCTTGTAAATGATGCCCAAGTTATTGTGGGCCAGCGCGTTATTCTCGTCTATTTTTATGACCTTATTGTATTCGGCCATGGCGCCGTCGTAGTCGCCCTCGGCGGCGAGTTCGTTGCCGCGTTCCAGGTAGCCTTCGATTTTCTCCTTGTCGCCGCCCGCGGCCGGTTGGCCGGGAAGGGCGAAGGTTATAAGAACGAGGACGGCCATCACGAAGATGGCGGCGGCGATTTTTTTCGGCATATCTATCCCTCTTGTTTTTTACGGCCTTTCTTGATGGTGTCCAGGCGGCCGGACTCGACGAGTTCCACGAAGCGGTCGGCGATGGCCGGGTCGAATTGCGTGCCGCGGTTCTTTTTTATTTCTTCCAGGGCTTCCTCTTTGGACTTCGCTTTGCGGTAGCGGCGGTCGGTGGTTATGGCGTCGAAGGTGTCGGCGACGGCGACGATGCGGGCGATGATGGGGATGTCCTCGCCGGCCAGGCCGTCGGGGTACCCCGAGCCGTCGTAACTCTCGTGGTGGGACCGGACGGCGTCCAGCGCCTTGCTTAGGAGCGGGATGTCCTTGAGGATGTTGCAGCCGATGAGGGGGTGCTGGCGCAGCTCTTCCAGCTGCTGTTCCGTGATGCCGTCCGGCATGCGGAGGATCTCCTCCGGCACGCCGAGGTACCCGACGTCGTGGAGGACCGCGCCGAAGAGGAGGTTCTGGCGCTCCTCCTCGGGCAGGCCAATCTCGTCGGCGAGGGCGGCGGCGTACAGCGTGACGCGTTCGGTGTGGCCGCGCGTGAATTTGTCCTTGGCCTCGATGGCCGAGATTAGCGCGCGCACGAGGCCGCCGTAGTTCTTCTTGGTCTTCTCGAGCAGAAGCGCGGTCTCGATGCTTACGGCGGCCAGGTTGACCAGGGCGTCGAGGAGGCGGAGTTCGTCCGGGTCGAAGTCGCGGCCCGAGATCTTCGCCCCCAGCGCCACGATGCCGATGAGCCGGTTTTTGTAGCGCATCGGCGCCAGGACGGCGAGGCCCTGGTTGACGAAGGGTTTTATCTGCGGCCGGTACTCCTCGTCAAGCGTAAGCGAAATGACGGCGAGGACCGCGGGGCCGATTTGGGCGCCGACGATTTCGGCGAGGCCTTTCTTCGGGAGGACCATTTCCGAAAGGGCGGATTCGTCGACGCCGCGGGAAGAGCGGACCACGAATTCGCCGCCGGCCCCGGGAAGGAGAACGGCCGCCCGGTCGGTCCCGTACTGGCCGGTTATCATCATGAGGAAGGTCGGCAGCATTTTCTCGGTTTCCATGGCCCCCGCCAGGGATTGGGAGACCGAGAAAAGGGTTTCCATTTCCATCGTCCGGCGGCTGATTACTTTTTTATCGCCGGGGGATTCGCCGGCCAGCTGGCGCGCCAGCATCCGGCCTTCGAGCGCCAGGTTGAGGGACGTGCGCAGGTAACGGAGGATGCGCTTCTCCTCGGTCGAGATTGATTTCCCGTCCTTCTTGTCGCCCACGGCCAGAAGGGCGACGGGTTTCCCGCCGACGGCCAGGGGCATTATGAAATGCGCGCGGCTTTCGGCGGCCCAGGCGGCGAGTTCCTTGTTTATGGTCGGTAGCTGGTCGACGGCGACTATCTCCTTGCCGGCGAGCGAACCGGCGAGGACGGATTTCACTTCGGCGGTGGGGGCCGGGGGGGCGCCGCGCGCCGCGGCGGTCGCGAGGCCCAGCGCCTCGGTGAGCGGGACGAAGGCGCATTGCTCTATGGCGAGGTAATTGGCGGTTACGTCGACTATCTGGGACAGCTGAACGCTGGCGTCGGCGTCCGTACCGAGGATGTCGGCGTAAGCGGCCAGGAGCGAGAAGAGAGCGGCCGACGCCCCTACCTCCTCCCGGCCCGCGTGGCCGGAGCCGGCGGTCAATTCCTCGATGCTGGGCGGCTGGGGCAGCTGGCCGCCGCGGAAGCGCTCGACGGCCTGTTCCACGTCGTCGGCCACGATGAAGTAGTCGAGCACGTCTAGGTTCTTGAATACCGAAAGTATCTTGTCCTGCATCCGCGCGAAGATGATGTCGCCGGTCTTCTTGCGCAGTTCCCCCACGGCCGACAGGAACGCCCCCATCCCCGCGCTCGAGATGAAACCGACCTCGTGGAGGTCGAGGACTATCTTGTTTACGCCCTCCTTCATGCAGGCGTCCAAGAGGCCCTGGATGCCGGCGGATCCCTCGACGCCGAGGGCCCCGGAAACGCGGAAGATGTGGACGCCGTCGGGCGTCTTCTCTGCTAGCCGGATGGAGAGTTCTTTCGCCATGGTCTTATTGCTTTAAGGCGCGTGCGCCACGCGCGGCAGGTACTTTACGAGCTCGAGAATGTTGGTCCGGCCCTGACGCCGGTAAAGTATCTCGTCCATGCAGGCCTCGATAATGTGCATGCCGAGGCCGCCGTCCTGTTCGGTTTCGATAATCCTGGCGATATCTTTTTCTTTTAACTCCGACGTCTGGAAAGCGCCTCCCTCGTCCCGAATGGTTACTATAAGACGGTCCAACTCCACCGCTATCTTGACGTCGATGTAGTTGCCGGGGTCGTTCGAGTACGCGTGTTCGATGACGTTGGCGCAGGCCTCGTAGATCGAGAGTTCGATTTCGAAGACGGCGCGCTCCGCGAAGCCGAGGGCCCGGGCGATGTAGGCGGCCCACTTCCGGACCTTCTCCAGCTGGGAGACCTGGCTTCTAATGCGGAATTGGTATTCCCTTTCGGCCATATCGTCGGGCGTGCGCTTAGGCGTCCGGCCGGCCGGAAACCACGGCGCCCTCGCCGGTGGGCGGGGGGATTTCGGTCGGCGCCTCGGTCGATTTGAGAGCGATGGCGAGCAGCGTCATGTCGTCGGTCTGGGCCCGGTCGCCCGCGAAATCGTTGATGCGGGCGAGCAGGGTGTCGGCTATCTCCTGCACCGGCGCGGCGCGCTTCTCGGTTAGCGTTTCTATAACCCGGTCCATGCCGAACTCGTCGTCGTTCTGATTCATGGCGTCCATGATGCCGTCGGTGTAGGCGAAGATGGTGTCGCCCTCCTCGACGGCGATGGAGGTCTCCTCGAGGCGGTCGTCGAAGAACGACCCGGCCATGAAGCCGACCGGCCGGCCCTGGGTTTTTATTATCTCGTACGGCACCGGCCCGCTGCGCTTGAGGATTATGAGCGGGTTATGGCCGGCGTTGGCGAAGTTGAACGCCCGGCGCTCGACGTCGAGAACGCCGTAGAGCACGGTGACGAACATGCCGCGGTGGATGTCGGGCGCGATGATGTCGTTGGCCCGGATGAGGACCTCACGCGGCGAGAGGTGCTGGCGGGCCTGGGCGCGGATGACGTTGCGGGCGACGCCCATGACGAGTAGGCCGGGGACGCCCTTGCCCGATACGTCTGCGATGACGACGCCTATGCGGCGGTTGTCGATGGTTATAAGGTCGAAGTAGTCGCCGCCGACCTCGGTGGCGCTCTCGCAGGCCGCGGCCACTTCCACCGACGGCACGTCCGGGAATGTCGTGGGCAACAGACTCTGTTGGATGCCGCGGGCGATTTCGAGCTCCTTCGACATCCGCTCCTTCTCGACTATCTGTTCGCGGGCGGTGGAGAGACGTTCGGTCATCTCGTTGAGGGTGGCGGCGAGTTGGCCTATTTCGCCGTGGCCTCCCCCTTTCACGCGGACCGTGAGGTCCCCCTCGCCGATGCGCCGGGCGCCGACGGCCAGCTTCTTTATGGGCGTGGTGATGAACCCCGAAAGCAGGACCGCGACCACGCTGCCCAGGACGCTTACGATCGCGCCGATGGCGATTATCTGGACGCGGGCCGAGACGATGGCCTTTTCGATTTTACCCTTGGACGAGCGGATGTAGACGCGGCCTATGGTGGAGACTTCTCCCTCGTAGGTCCGCTTGATGGGCGCCTGCACCAGGAAGACGTCCTCGCCCTCGGCCACGGTTTCGTCCGGGTCTAGGTAGTCGAGGTCGGCAACGTAGACGAGGCCCGTGGGCCCGACGTAGGCCGTGCCGATTTTGATTACTTCCGGGTGGGCGAGGATTACGTCATCGGCGTCGACGACGATGATGCTTTCTATGTCCGGGTCGCGGGACATCATTTCCCGCAAGAGCTTCTGGAAGGTGAGTTCCGGGTCGGGCTCGAGCATGGTCCGTTCCGAGGAGGCCGCGATGCTCCGGGCCTGCGAAAGGACGCGGAGCTCCACCTCCCGGGTCAGGGCCAGCCTCTCGTGCCGGATTACTATAAACCCGGTAACGCCGACGAGCGTTACGACGAAAAGCACCGCCACGCCGGCCGCCATGGTCCGCACCGAGAAGAGTACGTTCTTTAATTTCTGCATCGTATTAGGACAAGACCACCTTTAATACCGGCCCGGGGCGCGGGAACGGCGCCGCCCCTTACCGGATTTGGTCGATTTCGACTTCCGCCTTGCGTATGTACCGGGTTAGCTTCTCGTTCCCGGGGTCGAGCGCCAGGCCGCGACCCCAAACGCGTACGGCCGCCGCGAGGGACCCCTTGGAGTAGAAATCCAGGCCCTGATACAGGTAGGCCTCGACAAGCTTCGCGCGGGCGGGCGCGTAGTCCGGATAGCGCATTACGACGTCTTCGAGCGAGCGCACGGCCTCGCCCACGGCGCCCCGGCTGAAGGCGCGGCTGGCCTCGCGGTACTGCTCGATGGCCTCGGGCGTGATTTCGGGCGCCTTTACCGGTTCGACGGTTTTGGACGTCGCCGCCGCGAGCAGGGCGCGGGCCTGGTTGGCGAGTTTGCGGGCCTCGGCGTGGTCGGGGTGGTCGGCCAGGATTTGTTCGCATACGTTGATGGCCTGACGGTAGGCGCCGCGCCGGCGGTAATCCTCGGCCTGGGCCATTAGGTCCGCTATGCGTTGCTCTTCGGCGAGCCGGGCTTTCTCCTGCTCCTCGAGCTGGTCCACCCGGCCCAGCGATTCCTGGGCCAGGAAATCGTCGGGGACGACCACCAACGCGCCGCGGTAGGCGCGCCGCGCCTCGTCCCATTTCCCCTGGGAAACGTAGGCCTCGCCCTCGGCCATGTACATGTGGTACTTCGCCCGGATCCAGTATTGGCGGGCGATGTCGTTGCGCGGGTCCCACTCCAGCGCGTTGGCGAAGCGTTCGGCGGCCAACTCGTAGTTGCCGGCCTCGAAGTAACTCCGCCCCTCGGCCAGCCACTTCTCTGTCTGGCGGCGTCGTTCCCCCCGGCCGTGAATGTCCCGCCCGGGATTGACCGAAACCGTGAAGTAGTGGGAGGCGCCGTTTTCACGCGTCGCGTAGCAGTAGTCGAAAGAGAAGAGGTTGGTGCTGACGCCGACGCCGGCGGACGGGTGCGACCCGGATACGCCCACCCTGCCGGCCACCGTTTCGGCCAATACGAATTCGCAACCCAGGCCCGTCAGCTCTGGCTCGTAGGTCGGGACGCCCAGCGTCAGGCCCAGCCGGTAGCGTCCCAACTCCCGGCCCCAGAGCGCCCCGAGCGAAAGCCGCGCGGGTTCGCGATAGTCGCCGGTGTATACCTCCCGCTGGGTGGCGAAGATGTTCTTGACGTTCAGCGCCAGCGCCACCGTCCCCACCGTGTTTTCGAGCGAGGATTCGGCGCCGAGGGGCCGGAAATACGCGCCCGCGTCCGCGCCCACCGACGTGAATACGTTGTCGGGCGACGTCAGCGAGCGGCCGTAGTTGAAGGCGCCGCCCACGGCCAGCCACCGGGTCACGCCGACGCCGTACCCGGCGGTTATCAGGTCGTCGTGGTAGACGTACTCGCCGAGGGGCTCGTTGCCCGGGGAGTAGCGTTCGATGCCGCCGACGCGGACGGTCCCGAAACCCCCGGCGACGGTGCCGTACGAGCCCAGGGGAAAGGCGGCCCCGACGGTTTCCCGGGCGGCGTTGGGCGTCGGGTAGATGCGATGGTCGAAAGTGAATTGCATGTGCGTCAGGCCGTACAGGACGGCGGGATTGGTCCCCAGGGCGTAAAACCCCGAATCTATGGCCGGGCCGCCGCCCAGCGCCGCGGTTCGGGCGTCCGCAAGTTCTACACGGCCGGCGTGCGCCCCGCTGGCCGCCGCGAGGTAACAGGGTAGTATGAACGCCAGCAATGGGAATTTGACTTTCAAGGACATCTTGCGGCCGGCGGCCGAACCGGCCGACGCTTACCTCTCGGCTACCAGAATGAATGATTCTCTAAAACGCTCGTCTTCGATGAGTACCTCTATGATCAGGAGGTACGGCCCCGACGGCACGAATTCCCCGCTTTCGTCGCGGCCGTCCCACGTGTCCTGGCCGTTATGCCTTCCCCTTATCCTTTCGATGCGGTCGGCCACGGTGAGGACGTGGTCCCCTTCGACGTCATAGACGTATATCGAAACGGTCCCCTTGGCCGGAAGGCGGTAAAATATATTCGCTTCTTCGTATCCGGCCGTGAACGGATTGGGATATGCGTGGAATTCGAGGTCCTCGGCCGAGGCGGCGGCGACGGCCAAGCCGCCCGCCAGGATTGCCAGAGTCCGCAGGTGCTTATAAAAACTATATTTGTACACTTTCTCTCTATATTAAATTACCACAAAAGAAAGGGCGTATCAATATTTATCCCGATATTCCAGCCTGCGCCGGCGAGAAAAATACCGCCCTGGGGGGGCGGTTTTCGTCGGGGTTTCCCGGGGATCAATACGTCACGACGAGCTTCCGCACGGCGGCGTCGGCCCCGGCGCGCAGGCGGTAGAGGAATACTCCGGCCGGGAGGGGCCGCCCGGATTCGTCCACCAGCTCGAAGTCGACCTCGTAAACGCCGCAGTTTCGCGGGCCGCGAAGGGGCGTCGCCACGCGCCGGCCGCTGACGTCGTACAGCGCGAGTTCTACTTCGGCGGCCGCCGGAAGCGAGTATTTTACGGTAGTACGGCCTCGGGCCGGGTTGGGGTAATTTTGATACAGCGTAAAGGCCACGGGCAAGCCGGCCGGGTGGGCGGAAACCTTGGCGTCGCCGTAACCGACGGCGAAGGCGCCCAGACGATCGGTCGTCGCGACGACCCGGCGGCCCCGCTTGTCGATTACGCCGCCGAGGTCTTCCCACTCGGTCCCGTTCCAGCGGTAGACCGAAAGGTGGCCTTCCCGCGTTACGTTCAGGCCGTCGTACGAGAGAGCGATTTCGGCCGGCCGGCTGAACCGTGTCCACGCGGGTCCGAACGAATAGGTCGGCCCGACGACGGTTGGCGGAGAGCCGCCGTTCACGGGGCCGGCCACGGTTGGGGCGGGTTCGTTTCCGGATGCCGCGACGACGAACAGCGTCGCGTCGGCCACGGCGCCCGCCGGGAGCTTGAGGGAAGCGTCTTTCCCGCCCACGGAACCGCCGGCGGCGGAGACGTAGCCGGCGCTGAAGGCCTTTTCGCCGGAGGAGACGTTTCCCGCCAGATCCGCCGCCCGCCAGGAGACGGTGCCGTCGCCCCGACTGCCGGGGGCCAGGGTGTAAGTCCCGGTGAAGGTGAACGCCGTGGGGGTGCCGTCCAATCCGAGGCGGACGCGGGTCCCGGCCTCTTCGCGCTCGTCGAGGAAATAGACCTCGGCTTCGGCCCCGAACAGTTCCTCGTCTCCTCCCAGGAGGATTTCGAGGGCGCAGGGGTACGCCTGAGGCCGGACCAGGGCCGTCGACACGTTCGGCGGCCGGGCGTCATCGGCCTCGACGAAGCTGTATTCGAAGCCGAGTTCCGCTCCGTCGTACGCCGTGCAACTGACGACGGCCACGATGGATTCGTAGTGTGACGGGTCCGGTATGCGTACGATACCCTTGTCCTGCGGCGTGAATATCGCCGACGCGAGGCCCGGTTCTCCCGTCAGGTCGGTCCAGGTCGTACTGTCCTTGCTGACGAGTATTTGACCGCCCCAGTCTTTCGAGGCCGCGGGATTGGCCTCGTCCGCCCGAAACGAGAAGGCCGCGGCCTCCCAGGCGGGCGGCGAGTCGAAACGGTAGTAACCGGCGCCGAGGTAATTCATCGTCTCCGAGGGGCGGTAGGAGGTCACGGGATAATCGATCCAGGTATTCTGGGGGGTCAGTTCCAGATAGTTTGAGCCGCTTCCGTAATGAAAGCCGTCGTCGCGGCCGCCGGTGAACCAGTTCCAGACGGTGAAGAGTTCGAAGGATTCGGGGAAGCCCCGGTCCGGGATATACGCGTCGGCCTGGTTGTAATACTCCATCAGGTACGAGAGGGCTTCCTCCGACGAGCGGGTCGTCCCCGGTTCGGCGGAATACCACCCGTCCCCGCGGGACGTAGCCCGCCAGAAGAGCTTGACCACGGGGTCGTCGTTAACGACCTTCCACGCCGGCGGCTCCCAGTACCGGTCGACCCAATCTTCAAGGAAAAATACGAAGGGCGTACCGGCCTCGGTCAGGGGCGTTAGCGTGTCTCGTAGCAGAGTGGCGAAATAGGCTTCGCCGGGCGCTCCCTGGGGGACGAAGTTTTCGGATATCCATCCCCCGGTGGCCGTAACCATCCACCGGGGCCGCGGCGTATCGCTGGTCTCCGCGGCGTCGAACATATAAGTCAACGCGATTCCCCATAAGTCGACGACGGCTTTGACCGTTTCGCCTTCGACGTATTCGTTATCCATGTTGAAATAAGCGGAGTAACAAACCCGTTCGGACTCCGGGAAAGGGCCGACGGCGTACGAAACGCCCAGTATGCCGCTGGCGATGTTGCCGAGGTATACGTCCCAACGGTTGTCGCCGCCGTAATCCTCGTTCTCGGCCGGCCACCCCAGCCCCGCGTAATAGTCGCGGACGGGCAGGTACCGGCTTTCGTTCGGGTCGGGGTGGTAGAACCATTTGTGGTCGTAAGATTGCTTATAGGTGTATTCCCAATCCGCCCCTATCCGCTCGATGACGTCGGGAACGCCGTTGCTGTTCGTATCGTTTTGATCCTCGATGGCGTTTTGGCCGTCGAGGACGTACCAGATACGGAAGTTCCCGGAAGCGGTATCGAAGTTATAGACGGGGAAACCGCCGTAGCGCGAATCCCCCCACGCGCATATGCGGAATTGCGCCGCGGCGTCCGGCCCCGCCGTAAACGCCGACCGGCCGTCGCCCGCCGTAAACGCCGAACGGCCGTCGCCCGGCGTTGCGGCGATGACGGCCGTTCCATAAAGCATCACGGCTGTGATAGCTAGTTTGGAGATACTACCCATAAACCCCTACCCTCGTCGATCTCCCGTGGGCTTTGACCGGTATTAGTATATCTCGGCTTGTTACCGGAGTCAAGGGGTTGGGGGGAGCCGGGCTTTTGCCCTCCGGGCGGAGGCCGAGCCTTTATTCGCCCTCGATTACCCGGCGTTCCTCCACCATAGCGGCCAATTTTTCCAGCGTCACGCCGGCTTCGGGGCCGTACTTATCGGGGAACAGCGCGGCCGCTTCGTCGAAATAGGGTCGGGCGCCCTCCACGTCGCCGGCCCTCAGGTACGCCATCGTTATTTCCGCCATATAGGAGGTGTAATCGCGGCGGAACATCTCCGCGTCGTTGCGATAACGTTCCACGGCGGGGAGGCCCATTTCGTAAAGCGGGATGGCTTCTTCGGGGTACCCGTTGCGGGCGTATACCGAGGCGACGAAAAGCCCTACGCGGGGATCTTTATCGACGGCCCGGGATGCGGCGGCCAGGTTCCGTAGCGCGGCGTCATCCCGGCCCCGGTCGAAACAGTATTCGGCCGCCGTAACGAAGTACAGGGCCCATATGCGATAGGTGGTGGGGTCGTAGGTCTTGGCCCCGGCGGCCGAGCGGGGCGTGACGGCTCGCAGGCCGGCGTATTCAAAGCGATCCCATGGGGCCGCGGGGCTTACCTCGCCCGCGCCGGGTCGCCGGGCCCGGTACAGGAGCGCGTACGGCTCGAGCGTAACGCCCATATTCCGCGCGGAGTCCGTGCCGACGTTGAAGAAGAACGTTCGGTCGGAATGGGACGCGATAAGGTTGGCCTGGAAACCGAACCACCATTTCTCGGCGGCGTCGGGGTCGCGGATGAAT
The DNA here is from genome assembly GCA_050117845.1 of Candidatus Zixiibacteriota bacterium. Classification (GTDB taxonomy): domain Bacteria; phylum RBG-13-66-14; class B26-G2; order WVWN01; family WVWN01; genus WVWN01. Next base: position 141,245 of record JASFLY010000002.1, on the reverse strand, counting down.
ATCGGCCCGGACCGTATCGCGGCGAACTCGCTCGGGACGGCGTTGCGCGGGTCGGCGAGGGCGACGTCCCGCCGGCGGCCCTCCACGAAGCGGTAATAGGCGTCCCCCCACAGGCCCTGGCGGCCGTAGTACGGGAACAGCAGGACGGCGCGGTAGTCGAAGTTGCGGAGGCGGTTGCGGCCGTGCTCCTGTGGGAAACTGAAATCCGCCAGGCCCGTTTCGGCCCAGAAGAACGCGGCGGGGTAAACCGGCAGTAAAGCGACGGCCGCGGTGGCCGCGGCCCGGACGGCTCGGGGGCGGATCTTGCCTATCAGGGCGGCGGCGGCTCCGGCGATCAGCGGCGCGCATACCAAAAAGAACGCGAGGTACCAGACGCCGATTTCGAACACCTGGATGGGCGTCAGGAGGCCCACCAACGGAAAGAGCATCGCGGGGCCGGTTATGGCCGCGAGCAGCGTCAGTATCCCGGCAAAGCGGGTTTTCTTCCGAAGGTGCCACCCGATGCCGACCAGCGCCAACAGCCCTACGCCCGGGCCGTACTGGGCGAGCAGGAGGCTCCCCAGCTCGAGCGCGTGGGAGCCCAGGTGCCGGTAACGGGGCCAGTATATTGTGCCGAACTCCTTCCGGCCCACGTGTTCCATGAAGCGCGGCAGGTCGGCCGGCGTTCCCCAGTTGATGGGCGGTTCGCCGAAGGACCGGATGGGGAGGTAGAGGTAGACGGATACGCCGAGTATGAAAAGCGCCGCGCCCCGGACCAGGAGCGCCACGCCGCCGGCCTCGCGCCGCAGGCCGAACCACAGGTAGGCGAGCAGGGGGCCCGTGGCCGCCATCGATATCGGGTGGTTGGTCGCGGCCAGGGCCGCCAGGAAGGCCGTGGCGTAGAACCATCGCACGTCGCGCCGCCCCCGACAGCGGATGCCGCACCAGAGCGTCGCGCCGAAGAGCGCGGCGTTCAGCGCGTACACTTCCGTTATTATGGCCTGGGGCCAGAAGACCCGGGAGAGGGCGAAGCACCCCGCCGCCGCCCAGGCCGCGGCGGCGCGCAGGCGAACGTCCTCCACCGCGGGGGCGAGGAATTCCCACGTGAAGAGGAAGATAAAGGCCGAGGCCAGCGCGCCGGCGAGCGCCGACGAGACGTTGATGCGCCAGGCAATTTCGCCGACGGGGAGGTAGGTCAGGAGGTGGCCGACGAGGGTTTCCAGCGGATAACCCGAGGGATGGTCGACGCCGAGGGTCGCGGCGCCGAGCGCGAACTCCAGCGGGTCCTCGAAGGTGAGGCCGGGCGGAAGCGTTATCAGGTATACGACGAACGGCGCGAGGAAGGCGAGCGCCGCGCCGCCGTAATAGAAATACCGGGTCGGCCCTTTCTGCATGGACATATGTTAACTGCCCCCGCCCCGGCCGTCAATGGTGAAAAGGGGGAATGAATATTGCCGCAGCGGCGGGCTTTACGGCCGCCGCCGCGTTAACGGCCGACAGGAATGTCGGCCCCACCGCAATCAACGGCAGGAATGCCGGTGCCGCGTTGGGTATTGAAACCGGCCGCTTCAGCGGCCGGAGGGTCACCCGCGAAGCGTCTAACCGCCGGTTTCAATCGGCGGCCGCCGCCCAGGGGACGTACCGTCAGGTGTTACCACCTGAAGGCGCTTATGTGGCCGACAGGAATGTCGGCCCCACCGATAACATCCCTATTCACGGGCAGGAATGCCGGCTTGGGGATAATCGGCGGCGGCCATAAGGGCCGCCGTTTCCGTCAAACCTTATTGTAGGGGTAGTAATCTGTTTATATTTACAATGGAATAACCGCGGTCGTCCCGGAAAAGTAATCCGAATACCCGTTTACTTCTTTTTCGAAGGCCTTTGCGATAACGCACTACCGGCCGCCGTTTTACTAGTTTTAGACGTCCGCCCATCTCGGAGGACTTTCGAGGCCGCCGAAGCTGCTTTGCGGCTGGTCACCTTGCCCGACCCTCTTCGTGTTGCCATGTGTTCACCCCCTTTATCATTCTAAGTTTCTCCAAATTTCTAATAACGAGAGTGCTTCCGCTCTTAGGAGCGCTTCAATATCGGGTATAGTCCTAGTAGGCGTTATTAAACGACCCCTTTGGACATCCAAAACGCCGACTACCGTTTTTTTGTTCGGCCTCGATTTCTTTCCTAAGAGATAGAGTATTAAATCAATTCGATTTTTGGATAACTTCTCGGTTTTGAACCAAAGCTTAATAATTGTATCAGTCCCGTTTATATTGAGTCCTAGTTCGGGGTTAACCCTAATCTGTAGATCTCCGTAGGTCCACGTCCCCCGGCGCGGACCAATCCAGTACACCTTTTTCTTTCCTAGGAAGCGTTTATATCCGCGGATATTATCCTCGTAAAGCTTTTGTTTTTTTGTATCGTCTACGGTGTTGAGGAAAGAATCTAAGACTGATTTCGGTTCGTTATTCTTATGCAAATCTTCGATTCTTTTTCGTATACCTCTCCAGAAATCAAAACGGGGATCGTATTCCGGCCCATATTGTTTTTGTGCAGCCCGGACTTTCGTTATTTTTGCTGTACCGATTGATATTACATAATCAATAAACGTCGTCATGGTTATTTTAATAGGTTCTCGGCTCGTCATTGCTATCCTCCTATTACCACTGTAGTTATTTTACAGTATCTATTATAAGTCCGTTAATAACCAGAAGTCAATTTAATTATTGTAATATAACCGGACGAAACATCACCGATATTTAAAATAGGAAATAGTATTGTAATAATAAGGATGTTATTATATATTCGTTAGGCGGCCGAATAGCCATCGCAGGGTATTTAATTCGAAGGCTACGGTTCGAGCCTAGATAAAGGCGAACCGTTTTAAAAGCCCCGATTGAATATCTGGAGAGGCTTATAATTAACGTTTGCCTTCGGAACGTTAGGAATAAGCGTATGCTAATTTATTATCTTTGCTTTGCTATTCTATCTATGGCATTATTAAAGCGAATGGTGCGTAATAATATAGAAAACGAAAACCGGTCGGAAGAAGAGAAAGAAGAAAAGCTACGAATACTGGAGTACGAGTATTACAGAAAAGAACGCGAATCGGCGCTAGAAGCTGAACGTAATTCGATATCGGGTTTCGAAAAAACGATAACCTATTTAGCCGCTGGTGCTTTAGGTTTATCGATTGGTTTCGTGAAGGACATCTCCCCTAACCCAGAACATAAATGGGTACTATTATTGGCTTGGTGTTCATTCGCGTTTTCTTTACTCGTGATTTTAACCGGTTTCCTTATAAGTCAACATGCTTTTCGGAAATATATCGATAGCCTCGATGCCGAACAAAAAGGCGAAGAAAACGAAAGTTACCGTTGTTGGGGTAATCTAGCTTCGGTATCGAACTTCCTTTCCTTACTCGGTTTCATATTCGGCGTAATATCCCTCGCGGTGTTTACGTACATTAATCTACCTTGCGTAGGTTAATTTGGGAGGTTTATGGTTTACTATAAAAGGAAGAAGGAGGATCACGGTAATTGGGAAACGGGGAAGAGACGGCGTTCGGCCGGGGGTATAGTGCAGTGCCCTTTGAAGCCCCCCAAAAAGCCTGTCGTTTTGGATTGGTTTTTCGACAAAAACAAAAAGGGTAATTCTAAGAATAAGAAACGTGGTCGGCGTAAAAAGAAACGTATTTAGCTAGAAGTATAATAAGGAAAGAGGTGAATTTAAATGGATCAAGAAAACAACGAACCTAAACCCGACAAAAGGCCACTCCGGGAAGCCCAAACCCCGCCTAGAAAACCTACGCTGTTAATAGCCACTCCTTCGAAAACCCCCGGAGGTCCAGCAGGCAATTCGGAAAAAGCCCAACAACCTCCCCAAAAACCGGTGAACATTAATAAACCGCCGGAATCCCCTCCAAAGAAGGAGAAATAAAACGAAAAAGACGCTCTTTGGGAGCGCCTTTTTTATTTAATTAGGGTGCCGTCAGGTGTTACCACCTGACGGCGCTTGTTTGGCCGGCAGGAATGCCGGCCCCACCACAATTTGCGGAGGGCGACCCCGCAGGCGGCGAGCGGAGCGAGCCGCGCGAGGAGGCGCCCGGAGGCCGCGGCGGCCGACGCGCAGCGGCGGCCAAAGCGGTAACGGAATCACAGACAAGAATGTCTGTGGCACCCTGGGAAATAAAAACCCCCGCCGGGGGGCGGGGGCTTTGTATACGTATCTATCGTGACTCGACCTAGAGGTCTTCCCAACGTTCCTGCAGCTTCTCCAGAACGGCCGGCATGGTGGTGTATTCCATTTCGGCGTAGGGGAGGCGGTGCGGCTCGAAGGGGCCGTGACGGCGCAGGTACTCGCCGACGATGTTGGCGGTCTTGCGCGTCTCGTCGTAGCTCGGGTCGTCGAACATGTCGCGGTGGCTGGCCAGGCCGCCGTCCGCTATTTGGTAACCTACGCACACGACGCGCGGCGGCCCGTCGAAACGGGTCGGGTGCGCCTGGGCGATGGAGGTCGGCATCAGCGGGCCCATGTGCGAACCGCGCATCCAACCGGAGATGGTGTGCGGGAACGCGAACGGCTCGAGGGCTTCGCCCACGGCCGGGAGGCCGGACTGGCAGCGCACGATGCAAACCGGGTCGTCCTTGCCGACGTAGCGGCCCGCGATGAGCGCGAGCTTCTGCGTCGAGGAGACCGCGGCGGGGTCGCCGTTGTCCTTACGGAATACGCCGCGGACGAGGAAGTGGTCCGGCGAGCCGATGAAGACGAGCATGTCGTAAAGCTCTTCCGGGCAGGAGAAGAGGATGCGCTTGCTGTTGTGGATGTCGTAGACGTCGAAGTTGAAGCCGTCGTGCATGTTGGGGTCGATGACGAGGCCCGCGGTGTTGAACGGGTCGGCGAACATCTTGTAGAGCGGCATGTTCCAGGCGCCGGGGGCGCACTTGTCGCCGGCGAAGACGAGGACCGGCTCACTCTTCCGCTCTTCGAACTCCATCTCCGCGACGCCCGGGCCCATGCCCTTGACGTTGCCGGAGAACGCGTCGGCCAAAAGGTCCTGACCCGCGCCGTAGAGGTGCAGTTTCTTAGCCACTTCGGTGCCGGCGAGGAAGGTATCCCAGGCGAGTTTGTGGATCTTCTCGCTGTCGGTGCCTTCGGTGTGGGTCATGATGAGTTCGAGGTCGTCGCCACAGGCGAAAACGTGGAAGTCGATGAGCAGGCCGGCCTTCTTTGCCTTCTCAAGTTCTTCCACGGCCTTGGCCTGGACTTCGGGGTGCATCGCGGAATGGCCCACCAGGCCGCCGATGTCGGCCTTGATGACGCTGAGGGTTATCTTTCCAGCCATCTTTTAGGTTGCCTCCTTAATATTGAAAAGAACTAATTTGAATGCGTGTAACGAAAGTTGGGCATTATAGCATTTAGGCCGCCGCGATGCAAATAGAATGTGCGGGGTAGCTATCGTAACAGCTTGATATTGCTTGAGTTATAAAGATATTTATTGTGGAAAATTTCCGCGGCCGCGCCGACCCGAAAGCCTTGAACCCCGCGTTTGGCCCTACGCGGGGCCGATTTTCCCTTCGAGCCATCCGTACCTTACGTCCTCCGGCGCGCGGTCGAAAGCGGGGACGTACGGCTTAATATCGACCAGCGGCGTTCCGTCGAGCATGTCCACTCCCGATACCACGAGTACGTTTCCGCGGCGCTCGATAAGGCGAACGGTCGTAAGGCCCAGGTGGTTGGGCCGCCGGGGGTGGCGCGTCGCGAAGACGCCGTGCCGGGCGTCGTCCAAAAACGGTTTGACGACGAGTTCGGTCGGGGCGGCCTGGTGGAAATAATATAGCAAGGTGAGGTGGGAGAAGCCTTCGACGCCGGCCAGGGCCGGGGCGTACGCCTCGAAGACCTCGACCTCCCCTTCGTTTTGGGCCGCGAGCCGTCCCTGGATGGGGGCGTCGGCCGCGGCGGCGAACGGCGTGCGGATGACGCCTATCGGCGATATCGTGAAATTCTCCATAGGGGGTTCTTTCCCGCGGTAGGGGTTTAGTTCGTCCGGCCGCCGGAGCCGCCCAGCAGGTCCAGATACCGCCGGGCCCGGGGGTCGTGGGGCCGGGAGGCGGCGGCGCGCTCCAGCGCGCGCCGGGCGTCCTCGGTCTGGTTCAATTTTAAATTACAGAAGCCCAGCCGGAGATTGGCGTCCTCGTAGTCGGGGTGCAGGCGGAGGACGCTGCCCAGGGCCGCGGCCGCGGCCACGAAGTCGCCGGCGTCCTGAGCGGCGCACGCCAGCGTGTAGTATTCCTCCGCCCGGCGCTGGTCCCGGTAGAAGGCGTCGAGGTCTTCGGCCGTCGGGACGTCCGGGAAGCGGTTCGGGTCGTAGAGGGGGTGGTAGGCCGTCGCGGCGTAGCCGTCGTACGGCTTCCCGACCTCGAAGACGCGGGCGTTGTAGGTTTCGAAAACCAGCCGGAAGCGCCGCAGCTTTTCGGGGTGGAACTGCATCTCGTACGCGGCGGAGGCCGGTTCGGGCATTCGGGCCGCCGTATTGTAGAACGAGCCGGCGCCGGTCGACAGGACCTGGGGGGCGAAGTGCACGACGTGGTTGACGCCCCAGTCCCCGCACTGGCGGTAGAACGTGTCCTCGTCCGACACGGCGGCCTCGGCGTAGGCCAGCGCCTTGCGCCGGACCTCGGGGACCTCGAACATGGGGTTGAGGACGATGGACCGGCCGGCCAGGTAGAGGAAGGCCGGGCTCAGCGCGAAGTCGGCCAGAACCGGCCCCTGCGGCTCGGGCGGGCCCTTGGTTACGCTCAGCCAGAGGAGGAGGTCCACGCGCTCGCTGCCGTAGTACCAGGGGGCATCGGCCTTGAACCCGGTAACGGTTTTAAGCGGCGCCTGCAGCCAACGCGGCGCGCCGTGCGAAACCGCCACGTAGGAATGGAAGAAGGCGAGGCCGGCCAGGACGACGGCCGCCACCGCACGCCACCGCGCCCGGCCGAAAGCGACCACGGCGTAAAACGCGAGGACGGCGACCCACGGCGCCAGAAATATCGTGAGCCGTGACATGAGGAGGTAGAGGACGGCCGTCGCCGCCGCGGCCGCGGCGACGAAAACGCCGGTGGCCGGGCGCCGCCGCGCGGCGTCCCGCACCCACAGGACGAAGCCCGCGCCGGCGGCCAGGGCCAGCGGGCCGTATTCGATGAAGGCCCGGAAGCCCCCGGGCGACTCGTAAGGCCCCACCCAGAACATGCGCGCGTCGGCCGAGAGGGCTTCGGGGCCGGGGTACTTGCCCAGGTGGATTATCTTCGCCCACACGAGTTCGTAGACGTGGCCGTAGCCGGCGGACCGGCCGAAGGCGAGCGAGAGGCCGACCAGCAAGGCCGCCGCGCCGAGCGCAAACCAGCGGCCTCGTTCGGGCCGGCGCAGAATCCGCGCCGCGGCCCACGCCAGGGCCGGCGCGAAGGCCAGCGCCGCGCTAACGTTCCAGAAGGCCCCCTTGACCCAGAGCGGTTTGTTGAGGGCCGCGGCTAGGGCCAGGCCGAGCCAGAGGGAAACGCCGGCCAGCGCCGCCCGCCCCGCCCCAATTCCCCGGCGGTCAGCGACGGCGTACGCAACCACCGCCAACCCCAGGAGGGCGACGTAAAACTGGCTCATGTGCCAGCAGGACCCGGCCCAGCACGTCGCGAGGGCGACGCCCGCCGCCGCGAACCACCGGCCTTTGCGGCCGTCCGATGTCAGGAGGTACAGCGTCCCCGCCGTGGCCGCGAGGAGGCCGGGCATGGCGAAGTCCTCCCGGAGGTAGTTGCTCCAGCTGCGGGAGAAGGCGCCGAAGGTGACGGCGTAGACAAGCGTGGCGCCGGCGGCGTACGCCGGCCTTCGCAGGGCCGCGAGGGCCAAAAGCGCGAAGGCCCCGACGCCCACGGCGGAGAGGATGTTTATAAGCGTCCGGGTGGCGAGGAAGGTGTCGCCCCCGTGGACCTTGTAGAACAGCGCGGCCGTCCGGTCCGGCAGCGAGAGGATCATCCGGTCGACGGCGAAGCCCTCCGGCCACTGGGCCTCGAGGTCGAGCGCCGGCGGCTCCCCGCCCATCATCCGCATCTCGGCGTAGCGGAAACGTATGCAGGACTCGATCATGTACGAGAACTCGCGGGGCGAGATGGCGTCCATGGCCGCGTAGCGGTAAACGCCGCCGGCCGCCGCGGCCAGAACGAGCGCGGCCACCGGGGTATAGCGGTGGCGTATTATGCGTTTGAGCAGTCCCATGGCCGTCCCGTCGGGCGCCGTTCGCGCGCCGACGCGGGCTCATAGTAGCAGAGAGGCCGGGGCCGGTCAACGTTATACATAAAAGCGGGCTTGACATACGCCGGAGGGGACGCTACTATGACCCCGTCCACGCCGAGGTGGCTTTATGGCACAGGAAAACGTATCCATTCAAACCGAGCTTAAAATCGCGAAGTCGTTTCTGGTCGAGGCGGAGGCGAAACTTCACGTCAAGGCCGACGTGATGTTCAGCCTCGCCCGTCGGATATACCGGGACCCGGTGCCGGTTACGACGACTTTCAATTACGGGGGATTCTTCGGCGCCCCGCCGGCGGGCGAACGGGAGAAACCGCCGCTCGACGTCGGGACCAAGAACGAGTATCGCCAGTGGCTCGACGAGGCCGCCACGCCGGTGTACCAGGACCTCAACGCGGCGGTCGAACGCCTGCGCAACATCGCGCGACAATTCCAGGCGGCGGCGTTAATCGAGGACGGCGAGCCCAAGTATCAGGCCTCGAGCATGCTGGTCTACGGCTGGATGCTTTTGGGCGATTATTATTTCTACCGGTGCAACTGGGGCCAGGCGGCCAAGATGTACCGCGCCGCGTTCAAGCTGGAGCCGTCTAACCAGGAACTCCTCTACCGGTTGGGCCTCACCTTCGTGAACGACGGCGACATGGGCCGGGCGGAGAATTTCCTGGCGCGGGCCGTGGAACTCGCGCCCGAATCGGACGTCGCGGTCGAGGCCCATAAACAGATGGAGCGTATGGCGGCGGTCGGGGGCGACGGCCGGAAGGTGTTCCGCGGTTCAACGAAGGTGCTCAAGACCCTCATCGGCATCGCCATCGGCGGCCTGCTCGTGGGCCTAACCTGCGTGTGCTGCGGCCTTTTGGGCGGCGTGGGCGAGCTTTCGGACGACCCGGAGTTCGCGGCCGTCTACATGATAATCTTCATAGTGGTCGGCGGCCTGATATTAATAATACCGGCCGTCGCGGCCGCTATTTACTACTTCACCAAGCGGAAATAACGACGACGCGTACGACGCAATAACCCGGCCCGGAGCCGGGTTATTTTTTTGCGCGTTTTTCGGGGAAGGGTACGCCGGCCTTAATGTTGGTGGCCGGAGCCGCAGTCACAGGACGGCTCGCCCCCGGCCAACTCGCCCCGGGCGAAGCGGGAGGCGACGTCGTCCAGGCCGTCGTCCTGGGCGTACATAACGCGGATCCCCATCGAGGCGCAGACTTCCTGGGCCCGGCGGCCCATCCCGCGACATATAAGGACCTCGACGCCCGCCAGCCCCTCCTCGAAGCCGGAGCCGCGGCCTCCGGCGCCCTGACCCGCGCCGGCGCCCTGGCCCTCGCCGTGGCCGGCGTGGACGTGGTGGTTGGGGCGATACTCGACAAGTCGAGCTTCGCCTTTGTCGGCCTCGTATATGGCGAATTCCGCCGCCCGGCCGAAGTGGCCGGCGAGGGTTTTACGGTCGTCGGTGGGCATTGCTATTCTCATGTCGTTTCTCCTACGGTTTCGTTGCGGCCGGCGGGGGCCGGCCCGTATACTTATCTGTAAATAATATATATAAGCGCGACGTTTGTCAAGCGCAGCCGGTTCCAATTCGAAGGCGTGCCACCGACATTCCTGCCGGTGAACCCGTGCCGCCGGCGTTCCTTTCGGTGATTTAGTTGCCGCTCTGGCCGCCGCTTTCGATACGTAGGAGTGCCACCGACATTCCTGTCGGTGAAATAATTACCGCTCCGGCCGCCGCTTTGCGTCGGCCGCCGCGGGCTCCGGGCGCCTCCTCGCCCGCTGCGGGGTCGCCCTCCGCAAATTGTGGTGGGGCCGACATTCCTGTCGGCCGCCGGGGCGCCGTCAGGTGGTAACACCTGACGGCACATTTCTACACGTCACCCGCCGGTTGAAACCGGCGGTTAGACGCTTCGCGGGTGAGGCTCCGGCCGCTGAAGCGGCCGGCCTCGATACTAGGGGTGCGGCCGGCATTCCTGTCACCCATTCACACGGCGGCGGGCGTAAAGCCCGCCGCTACAATGATGAATGATGTTTGATGGAAGCCGCGGCCCCGCGTTATACGGGTTTGTTATATTTGCGAAATATGGTAAAATGTAGGAATAATATGGCCTCGACGGACCGCAAACCGCTGATAGTGCAATCGGACCGGACCCTCTTCCTGGAGGTCGACCATCCCCGGCACGAAGAGGTCCGCGACCGCCTCCTGCCTTTCGCCGAACTCGTCAAAAGCCCGGAACACGTCCACACGTATAGGATAACGCCGATATCCTTGTGGAACGCCGCCGCCGCCGGCCTGAAGGAGGACGCGATAATAGGCGTCCTTCGGCAGTACAGCCGCTACGACGTCCCGGCCATCATCGAACACCTCATCCGCGACCAGATAGGCCGCTACGGCCGCGTCAAGCTCCTGCGCGACGACGCCGGCTACTACCTCGACGTCGGCGACGACATCCTCCTGGCCCAGGTAATGAACAACCGGAAGGTGGCGTCTTTCTTCGAGGGGGGCGTCTTCGACGAGCGGAAGGTGCGGCTCAAGGATTACGCCCGGGGCCACGTCAAGAGCGCCCTCATCCGCTACGGCATCCCGGTGGAGGACCTGGCGGGTTACATCGCCGGGGCGCCGTTCGATATAGCCCTGCGGGAGACCCGGCTCTCCACCGGCGACGAGTTCGCCATCCGCGATTACCAGCGGGCCGCCGCGGATTCGTTCTACCGGGCCGGGTCGGCCGCCGGCGGTTCGGGCGTGGTGGTGCTGCCCTGCGGCGCCGGCAAGACCATAGTCGGGATGGCCGCGATGGCGGAGGTCGGAGCGCAGACGCTCATCCTCGTGACCAACATCACGGCCGTGCATCAGTGGAAGGACGAACTCCTGGACAAGACGACGCTGACGAGCGAGGACATCGGCGAGTACACCGGCCTGGTCAAGGAACCGCGGCCCGTTACGATAGCGACGTACCAGGTCCTCGTCTGGCGGCCCACCAAGAAGGGCCCCTTCCCCCACTTCAAGCTTTTCAACGAGCGCGACTGGGGCCTTATAGTATACGACGAGGTGCACCTGCTGCCGGCCCCCGTCTTCCGCATCACGGCCGAGATCCAGACGCGGCGTCGCCTGGGCCTCACGGCCACGCTGGTGCGCGAGGACGGCAAGGAGGACGAGGTCTTCTCGCTCATCGGGCCGAAGCGCTACGACACGCCGTGGAAGGAACTGGAGCGCAAGAATTGGATCGCCCGGGCGATATGCCGGGAGCTGCGCGTTCCCATGGTTACCGAGGACCGGCTGCGCTACGCCGTGGCGTCGAACCACCGGCGCTTCCGCGTCGCCGCCGAGAACCCCGGCAAGATCCCGGCGGTCGAGCGCCTGCTGGAGGTCCACCGCGGCCACAGCATCCTGGTCATAGGCCACTACCTGAACCAGCTCGAGATAATCGCCGAGGCCGTAAAGGCGCCGCTCATCACCGGCAAGACGCCCCAGGGCGAGCGCGACGTCCTGTACGAGAAGTTCCGACAGGGGACCGTCCCGGTGCTGGTCGTGTCGAAGGTGGCCAATTTCGCGCTCGACTTGCCGGACGCCAACGTCGCCATTCAGGTCTCGGGGACCTTCGGCTCCCGGCAGGAGGAGGCCCAACGGCTGGGCCGCATCCTCCGCCCCAAGTCGGGCGAGAATGTGGCCTACTTCTACACGCTGGTCTCGCGCGACACCATCGAGCAGGACTACGCGCTGAAGCGCGAGCTGTTTTTGACGGAGCAGGGATACCAATACGAGATAGCGGAGGCGGACGCCTTCTTCGCGAGGAACTCGGTCCCGTCTTCCGGGGGGGATTCATGAGTCGGGATTGTTTAAAGTGGACGACCACGGCGACGCTCGTCGCGGCGGCCTGCCTCGTCGCCGGCGGATGCGCGGATCTATACTACCGGGACTGGCCCCCGAGCTACCGCCACGAACTCATGCACCTGGGCGAGGTATCGCACGAGGTGGACGCCCGGGCCGTGGGCATGGCGGGGGCCGGCCGGGCCTCGACCTACGGGGCCGGCGCCGCGATATCCAACCCGGCGGCGCTGGCGTCCCTTACCGGGTCGGCGGCGAGCGGCGGCGTAGGATATCGCAACTGGGGTTACTCGGTTCAGCCGTCGCAGGCCGGGACTAACGCGCAGTCTTTCTTCGGGTCCTTCGCCGGGGCGTACGCGGCCGGGGCGTGGTCGGCGGTCCCCGGCCGGGTGGCGCTGGGCGGCGCGCTGTGGACGCCCTCCGATTACACCTACGAGATAGGAGGCGACGGGACCGGCGGCGAGGTGAAGAGCCGCGGCTCGATGCGGGCCCTGGGGCCGGCGGCGGCCTTCCGGCTGCCGGGCGTTTCGTTGGGCGTCGCGGCGGATTTCCTCTGGGCCCGGGAGACGGTTACCCTGTCCAACAGCCGCTACGACGACGTGGACGTCCGCGGAACCGGCTACGACTTGCGGGCGTCGCTCTGGCGGGATTTTGACCTCGGCCCCGGCTGGCGGCTCGCGGTCGCGGCCGTGGGGAAGAAAGGCGGCGACGTTCGCTTCCGTGACGGGTCCGATTACGAAGTGCAGTTCGCGCCCACGGTGGGCGGCGCGCTCTCGCTGCAGGCGCTTAGCATCAACGTCCACCTGGACTACCTGTACACGTTCTACGAAGACATGGAGTTCTCGAACGGATACGACCCGACGCCCTACGTTCGTGACGTCGGCTGGGCGTACGCCGGCGCGGAGTACGTGCTGGACTCGGGCGCCGTGGCCCGGACGGGCGTCAGCTACCGGCCGTGGTACGTGAGTTCCGGCCGTCCCGGCTCGGTGGACGCGCTGTTCTACGGCATCGGCGGCGGGTGGCCGGTGTGGTCGCGGCACGGCCGGTTCGACGTCGGCCTGGGGTACGGCCGGCGCGGCGCCCTCGACGCCGACGGCTACTCTGCGGATATTGTGGACTTCAAGGTGGGCCTGAACTACTTCTGGTAGGCCGTTTATGAGTGACAGGGAAATATTGAAGTGTAGCCGGCATCCGGACCGCCCGGCCGTCGCCCGGTGCGTCCAGTGTGCCGAACCGCTGTGCGCGGAATGCGCCCGGCCCTCGGACGGCAAGTTCTATTGCCCGGAGCACGTTCCGGGGCCGGAGGCCGAGGTCCGGCAAGTCCTCCGCAAGACCGGCCGCTGGCGGCCGGCGCTGCTCGTAATCCTGGCCGTGGTCATCGGCGGGTCGTGGGGCGCCATGGTCCTCTTGCGGCCGGCGGCGGAGTGGGCGGCGACGTACTATCAGGAGGAGCTGACGCGGGCGCGGCTGGCCGAAGTGGCGGACGCCGCGGACGACTTCAAGGATGACATGGGCCGCTACCCGACGCAGGAGGAGGGCCTACGGGCCCTGGTGGAGGAACCCGAGGACGGCGCGGAGTGGTTCGGCCCCTACCTGGGGGATGCGTACCTCGTCGACGGCGTGGCGGTGGACGTGGCCGGGAGGCCGCTGTCGTACCGGGCCCGCGAGGGGGAACACGTTCTCGTCGCCGTCGGCGCGGACGGGAAGGCCGGGACGGCCGACGACGAGGAGTTGCGGCTGGAAGGCCGGGTCGCAAACGAAAAGGCCCAGGTTTTCCCGAACCTGCGGGAATCGCTGGGGACGTAGCCTCCGGCCCTGGTCGGCCGCGCGGGAAAGAGTAAAATTAAGGCCGGGCGAAAGCCCGGCTTTATGTTTGTCCGCCGATAGCGGTCGGTATCATTCCAGATCGGCCGGCACGAGCATCGTTCCGGCGCCGACCTCGACGTAGCGCGCGCCGAATTCCCGGGCGAAGACTTCCCGGGCCCGGTCGCCCGAGCAGTGGCACGGCCCGATGTGACGGACCCCCATCTCACGGAACGAGGCCGCGACGCTTCGCAGCGCCGCGTCGGCCGCGTCGCGCAAGTGGAACCCGCCCATCACCAGGTGCACGTCATCGCCGGAAGCTTCCCGGACGCGCGCGACGACGTCCACGATGCCGGGGTGAGCGCACCCCGTTATCACCACCAGACCCCGCGGCGTCCGGGCGACCAGCGCCTGCTCGACGATGGACGTCCCCATCTCGCCGGTGGAGTATACGCCGGGGCAGATACTGCGGCCGGCCGTGACCTCGACCACGGCCGCGCCCGTCCCCTTAACGTCTTCCTTAAAATCCGCCGGGAAAGAGGCCGGCATAAAGACGGTCAGGTCGGCGTTCGCTTCCAGCACGCGCGCCAGGCCGCCGACGTGGTCGTAGTGATCGTGGGATAGGAATATCGCGTCCAAGTCCCCGGCGTCGTAGCCGAGGGCCCTCATGTTCGCCAGCAGGACGTCGCCGTCGCCCCCCGTATCGAAGAGGATGCGTTTCTCGAAGCCCTCCACGACGCAGGCGAAACCCCAGGCCGTTTCGAGGCGCTCGTCGCACTCGTTGTTGTCGTAGACGACGGTTATCTTCAAGTCGCCTCCTAATGCGGGCGCGGCCGCGACTGCCGCCGCGGCCGAGAGGATAATCACTCTCTTAATGATCCCGAGGTCCATCGCTGGCCGTCCGGCCGCGTAGCCGCGGGGTTAGTCGTAATCCCCGCGCGGCGGTTCCTCCGTCTGTCTATCTTTCGTTTCAGCTCCGGCGCTTTTCCCCGTTTCCTCGCCCTCTGCTTTCAGCGGGGCAAGGGCCGCGTCCTCCAGCGCCCGGGATACCTCCCGAACGGGGACGCCGGCCCGGGCGGCGAGTTCGGCCGCGGTGTCGTATTCGGCGTGGGCGTGGGGCGTGCCGTTCGCGCCGTAAGAAAGCTTCACCTTGCCGGTGCCGTATTGGCAGACGGCCGTTACGATGCGGCGCTCCAGCGCCTTCCGCCGAGCCTCGTAGAAGCGGACGCCCAGCGTCGTCGTGTAACGCAGGACGAGGTCGCCCAGGCGGTCACCCGCCTCCGGCCGCGCGATGATTTTCAGGATGTGGCCGGGCCGCCCCTTTTTCATAAGCGCCGATAAAACGACCACGTCGAGGGCCCCGGCGTCGAGCAGGGCTTGCACGGCGTAGGAGAGTTCCTCCGGCGTCATGTCGTCCACGTTGGCCTCTATTACGGTGACGTGGCTCTCCGAGCGCGGCACTTCCCGCCGCGGGCTTTCGCCGAGCACGGCTCGTAGGACGTTCGGGAAGTGGGGCGGGTTGGCGACGCCCGGGCCGTAGCCGACGCCGGTGACGGTCATCGTGGGCATGGGACCGTATTCGTCCGCGAGCGTGACGATGAGGGCGGCGCCGGTGGGGGTCGTGAACTCGCCGGGAACGTCGCCGCTGAACGTGGGGACTCCCCGCAGGAGTTCGGCCGTGGCCGGAGCCGGGACCGGCAGGCGGCCGTGGGCCGCGTCCACGTAGCCGGAACCCAGGCGCAACGGCGACACGACGACGCGGTCGGCGTTCGCCAGGTCAAGCAGGATGCAGGTGCCGACGATGTCGACGATGGCGTCCGCGGCGCCCACCTCGTGGAAGCCGGCGTGGCCGAAGGCGACGCGATGGGCCCGCTGTTCCGCTTCCGCCAGGTGGCGGAAGGCCTCCGCGGCCTTCTCCTTCACGTTGCTCGGGAGTTCCGCGCCCGCCAGGAGGACCTCGACGTCGCCGACGTCGTCGAAATGGGGGGCCGTCTGCGAGACGACGACCTCCAGGCCGATGGCCTCGACGCCGCCGCGGCGCCGCGGCGGGTAGACCAGCCGCACGCCGGGGAGTTTCAAGCGCCCCAGGCTCTCCTCGAGCCACTTCCGGCCGCCGGTAAGGTCGAGCAGGGCGCCGAGGAGCATGTCGCCGCTCGCGCCCGCGTTGCCGTCTATGAAAAGAGTTTTCATTTACCCGGGTTTATCTTTCGGGCGATTAAGGCCGCCGCGTACCCCGCGCCGAAGCCGTTGTCGATGTTGACCACGACCACTCCTCCGGCACAGGAGTTTAACATCGTTAGGAGCGGCGCGACACCCTTAAAACTCGCGCCGTAGCCGACGCTCGTCGGGACCGCGACGACGGGGCCGCCGCCCAGGCCGGCGACGACGCTCGCGAGCGCCCCCTCCATTCCCGCGACGACGACGATCGCGTCGGCCTTATGGATGGCTTCCAGGTTGTCGAGGAGGCGGTGCAGGCCGGCGACGCCGACGTCGTACACCCGTTCGACCTTGCACCCTATCGCCTCGGCGGTGACCGCGGCCTCCTCGGCCACGGGCATGTCCGCCGTGCCGGCGGAGAGAACGAGGACGAGGCCCCGCGGCGGTTCGGCCTCCGCGGCCGGCACCACTATCGCCCGCGCCTCGGGGTGGTAGTGGGCGGCGGGGCATTCCCGCTGTACGGCCTCGAAAACCTCCGGCCCGGCGCGGGTGGCGAGGACCGGGGCGCCGGTCTCGGCGATGCGGCTCGCGATGGCCGCCACCTGGGACGGCGTTTTTCCGGCGGCGAAGATGACCTCCGGGAAGCCGGTTCGGAGGGCACGGTGGGTATCTATGCGGGCGAAGCCGAGGTCCTCGAACGGGAGGTGGCGCAGCCGCGTAAGCGCCTCGTCTACGTCCATCTCCCCGGCCGCGACGGCGCGCAACAGTTCTTCTATTTTTTTACGTTCCATCGGTGGACGCCGCGACGAAATCTTCCAGGACGGCGACGACGTCATCGCGGCTCTCGACGTGCGACGCCCGGGCCCGGAGGGCCCGCGTTTCCGGATAGGGTTTCAAATACGCTAACAGATGTTTACGGAATTGCCGGGCGACGCGTTCCTCTCCGTCGAGCGTTTCCGCCCGGTCGAAATGGTCGAGTATCGCCTCGGCCAGTTCGGCCGGCCCGGGTTCCGCGGGGGCCCGACCTTCCGCCAGGTACGCCTCGATGTGGCCTATGAGGTACGGCTTGCGGACGGCGGCCCGGCCCACCATGACGCCGGCCGCGCCGGTCGCGTCCAACAGGTCGGCCGCCTCTTCGACGGTTTCGACGCCGCCGTTGACCCAGACCGGCACCGTCAGCGCGGCCACTATGTCGTGCAAGACAGGTACGTTGACCGGCCCCGAGAACCTCTGCTCGACGGTCCGGCCGTGCACCGTCAGGGCCGCCACGCCTTCCTCGTGCAGCAGTTTCGCCGTCGCGAGGGGCTCGTCGGCCTCGCCGTCGCGCCCCAGCCGTATCTTCGCCGTGACGGGAACGGGGGACGCGGCCACCACGGCCCGGACGACGCGAAGCAATGCCGCCGGATCGCCGGGCAGGGCCGCGCCGGCGAGTTGCTTGCGTACCTTGGGCACCGGGCAGCCGAGGTTGATGTCCACTAGCGGGAAACCGGCGTCGGCCACGACCTTCGCGGCCTCGGCCATCGCGGCCGGCCGCGACCCGAATATCTGGCCCGCGACGACGGGGACGTCGCCTTTGCCGCTTATTAGAAGCCGCCGGGTGTTAACGTTTCCCCGTACCAAACCTTCCGCCGATATAAGCGGCGTCACGGCGTACGGGCAGCCGAAGGCCGCGACCACGGCCCGGTACGGGTATTCGGTATAGCCGGCGAGCGGCGCCAGGGCCGCCCGGCCCGGTATTTCGACCGGCCCGACTTTTATCGAGGCGGGGTGCTTCCCCCCGGGCATTATTCAGTCATTCCCAACGGGTAAGGAGTCCACGAGAGCCACGGCCTTGCGGGCGAGTTCGACCGCCATCGCCGCCTGGTCGGGCGTGACGGCGTCGGCCGGCACGGCCTCGTCGAAGCTGTCCGGGAAGCGCGGGCCGGCGTAAAACTGGTCCATCTTGCCGACGTCGTGGATTTCCTCGAACGCCGGCGAGTAGGGGTTGCATTTATGGAGGAGCGACCGGATGGAGTGGTCCACCACGGCGTCCTCGCCGTTGTAGTAGAGGTAAGCCTTGAGGACTCTCTCGGCGGCTTGCTTCGCCAGGAACGCCGCCCATTCGTGCGCGCCGATTTTGTGCAGGACCTCGGCCGCCTTCAGGTCGCGGTTCCCCTGCAGGAGCCAGCGCCGATAGATGAGTAGCGAGTTGCCTCCCATGGTTACACCGCCGGCCTAAGCCCGGCGTACCCTCCAGTCGCGGAGTTTGACGTAAAGGCCCGGCAGGCGTCGCCGGATGAAGAGTTTGGTCCCGTCGAATACGGCCCTGCCGGCCCGGGCCAACGCTACCAGCAGGCGGTGGGGCAGGAGGGGTGATTTGTAGAACGCGTCGCTGACCCGAGCGAGGAGCCGGCCTACCGCCCCGAGCCGCGAGAGGATCTGGTAATACCGGATCGCGGGGACGAAGTACGCCTGGCAGAAGCGGACGTGGGACACCGGGAAGCCCTCCTGCACCAGGTACGATTCGCTCTCGTAGTCGAACTCCGGGGCCAGCAGTTCCTCGCGTTCGCAGAGGTCGTGGAGGACGGTGTGGGGGTAGGGGTAGAAGACGGAGAGGACGATGCGGTTGGGGCGGACGCGGGCGTTAATCTTCACCGTGTCCAGGAACTTGGCCTTGTTTTCGTGGGGCAGGCCGACCATGTTATACGTGAGCGTGGGCAGGCCGACCTCGCGGCAGAGGCGGTGCGCTTCCTCTATCTGGGCGTCGCTCATTTGGCGATTGATGATGGTCCGGCGAATCTCGTCGTTGCCGGACTCGAGGCCGAAGTGCACGAGATAGCAGCCCGCCTCCACCAGCGCCTCCAGCACGTCGCGGGTCACCAGGTTGTGGCGGTAGCGGCAGACGAACGGGAGTTTTACGCGCTCCTTATACAGCTCTATGAACTCGAAGAACCACTCGCGCTCGAGCGGGAGGATGTTGTCGGTGATGTTCAGATATTTAATATTGGGAAACGTGGCCCGGAGGTTCTCGATGTACTCGATGGAGCGCCGGGGCGAGCGGAAGCGCGCGTAGTGCTTGCGGTTGGGATAGGCCTGTTTGAGCTGGTGGTTGCAGCAGTAGGTGCACATGTAGGGGCAGCCGCGCGAGAGCATGACCGGCCCGGTGTCGATGGCGACGTCGTAGAGGATCTCGCGGTCGTAGATGTCGTAGGCGGGGAGGGGGAGTTCGTCGAGGTCGGCGAGAAGGGGCCGGGTGGCGTTTCGCCGGACGCCGCCGTTCTCGCGCACCCAGAGGTTGTCGACGTCGCGGTAATCGCGGCCGGCCTCCAGGGCCTCGCACATCTCCAGCAGCGGGTATTCGCCCTCGCCGATGACGGCGACGTCGACCTCGGGCGAGGCCGCGACCTCTTCCGGGTCCAGCGTGACGTGGACGCCGCCGGCGACGACCGGGGCGTCCGAGACCTCCCGGACGATGCCGGCCAGCCGCCTCACTTCGGGCCATATGGTCGTGCGGGAGGAGAAGCCGACGACGTCGGGGGCGGCCTCGCGCACGCGGGCCTCGAACTCGTCCCGTTCGGGCCGGCCTATGAGGTGAATCAACGATACGTCGTGGCCTGCGTCCTGAAGGACCGCGGCCACGGAGGATATCCCCTCGGCGTAAAAGCCGTACGACGCCGGCGCCGCCAGCGTCTTGGAGGGGGCGTAATCGGGGTATACCAGCGCCACCCGCACGGCGTTAAGTTAACATAGGCGGGGGGTTCAAGGCAAAAGAAAAGGCGGGGGCGGAGGGGCGTTAGGATTTGCGCCCGCGCGGGCTTAACGTATTACGCCCCTACTTCGCGTCCGGGCCGTTTTGTCTTGACAGCCGCGTGAAGGCCGACGTAGAATCGCCCGGCCTCGTGCGTACGTATTTAAAACGAGTTCTCCCGTTATGGGCGGCGCTGGCTATCGCGCTCCTCCCCGTTCTGTACGTTTGCCACTTCGCCCGGGAGGGTGGCGAGCACGGCTTCGGCCGCGGCTCTATAGAGGGCGCGGCCTGTCCGTGTTCGGTCGGCGCGGGCGAGGCGGCCGACCCCCACCCACACGGCCGCGGGCCGGCTCACGAGCACGACCCGGCCACCTGCCCCATTTGCCGGGCCTTCGCCCAATTCGCCCAGTGTGACCAACTGACTCAGGCCGACGTCCCTTTCGGCCTGCGTATAATAACTCTATCCGTAACCTCTACGGATAGCTTCTCTCCGCAAACATTTCTAGCGACAGACGGTTATCCCCGCGCTCCACCCTCCTCCTATCTTGGTCGTCCTTTACCAGGTTAAAGCCGCCGGACGGCGTTGACGTTCTCCGTATTACCGGAGGAAACGCCGCCGCGGCCCAATTCAACGCTTCCAGGATACAGGAGGAAAGCAATGCGATGCTTGCGAATGGCGCTCGCGGCGACGGCGCTGTTGGCGTCGGCGTCGGCCGGCGCCGTGGGCGCGGCCGGGGAACTCACCACCGTCCGGGGCGTGATTAGCGTTACCCGGGACGGGGCGGACGCGCCGACGATAACGCTTCGGTGCCAACGCGATACCGTATACAAACTCATCCCGGCCGAGAACTGCACGGGACTGGAGGATTTTAACCAGCGGGTCGTCGAAGTGGAAGGCACGCTGATCGCGGCCGGAGACGGAACGGAACTGCTGGTGCGGAGGTACCGGGAAATGAAGCCGCTGTTCATCATGAGCACGGCGGAGTCGGAGGAGAAACGGTGGATCGAGCGCCGGGCGCTCGAGTCCCGTAAAATAGTCGATCTGGCCGAGATCCTTTCGGACGAGCTGGTTGAAGTGCAAATCGTCCGCAAGGGCGGCTACGGCAACGAGGTATCGATCCGCGGCTTCGGCCAGGCGAATATGCGGGTCCTGCTCGACGGCGGCATGGTGGAAGGCGCGTGCGGCAGCCGCAAGGACCCGTCCCTGTCTCACATAAACATGTTAACAGTCCAGAGCATGGTGGTCGAGGAGGGGCCGTTCGACGTTACGAAGCCGGGTTGTCTCGGCGGCTACGTGGACGTCGTCACCAAGAAGCCCCGGGCCGGCTTCGACGGGGAGTTCCTCGCCAAGGCCGGGAGCTACGACTTCCACAGCGGCGGCCTTGCGGCGACCGGCGGCGGCGACGTGGTGCAGGGCCTGCTCGGCTACAATTTCTCCGAGGCCGGCCAGTACCGGGACGGCGCCGGCCGCGCGTTGTGGGAAGCGCGCGAGGGCCTCGCCGCGCCCTACAACGCCCGGGGGCGGGACGCGAGGTCGTTCCGCAAGCACGACGCCTGGAGCAAGATAAGCTTCACGCCCGGCGAGCGGCACAAGCTCCTGCTCGAGCATACCTACGGCCGGGCGAACGATATAGTAACGCCCCGCGTCGTCTTCGATACCGAGAAGGAGATAACGCACCTTAGCAAGTTCAGCTGGGATATAACGGACCTGGGCCGCGCTTCGGACGACCTGACGTTCTCGGCCTACCGCAACGCCGTGGAACATTACCCGTATCAGGGCCTGCGGGAAGTGGCCGCGCCCAAGAACAACGACGTCGAGTCGGTCATCAACGGCGGCGGCATAAGGAACGTGGCCGACGCGGCCGGGGCGACCTTTACCTACGGCGTCGACGTGTACCGCCGGACGTGGCGGGGTGACGTCTTCGACACCCTAACGGGGGCTCTGGCGAACGATTACCTTATCCCTTCGGTTCGGACGACGGACGCCGGCGCGTACCTTAAAATAAATAAGGATATTAGAAAGTGGTCCTTAAGCGCGGGCGTGCGGTACGACCGTTTCGAACAGGAGGCGGAAGAGGACCTCGTGTTCACGAGTACCGTTACGGACGCGAACCGGCGGGTGAACCACCTCGTCGGCGGGTACGGATCCGTGAAGTTTTATCCGGCGGCCGGCCTTACGGCCTTCGGCGGCGTGGGCCGGAGCTACCGGACGCCGGAGTCGACGGAGCGCTACATCCAGGGGAACCCCGCCTTCTTCGGCAACCCGGAGCTGGAGCCGGCGTCGAACACGGAATGCGACGCGGGGCTGAAGGTCGAGCGGGGCCGGTGGACGTTCGGGTCCAAGGGATTCTACGCCGACCTCGCCGATTACATTTACCAGGAGAATAACGCCGCCGGATATAGAAGCTACACCAACATTGACGCCCATATCTACGGCGGCGACGTGAACGCGGGTGTCGATCTGGTGGCCGGTATTTCCTGTGACGTCGGCGCCGCGTACCAGCGCGGCGTTAAGGACGGCTATCCCGACAACAACGCCGACGGGGACCTCGGCCAGATAGCCCCGCTCAAGACCCGGGTGTCGCTGGGTTACGATAACCCGGCGCCCTTCGGCCAGGACGACGCCGGCCTTTTCGCGACGCTGGAATGGGTACGCTCCGCCGCGGCCGACGACGTGGACGAGTACGTGGGCGAACAGCGCTTGCCGGCGTGGGACGTATTGAACGCCCGGCTCGGCTACCGCTTCAGATGGTTCAAGCTGAACGCCGGCGCCGACAACCTCCTGGACCGCGAGTACGCCGTGGCCAATTCGTACGAGTGGGACGTGATAGGCGGTTCGGGCGCGAACCCGGCGATAGTTAACGAACCGGGGCGCTTCTTTTACGGCGGCCTCGGGTTGGAGTGGTAACGGCATAGGCGACGGCTTTCGAGTTGATGTAGAAACGGCGCCGGTTGGCGACAGCCGGCGCCGCTTGTTATAGCGGGGTGGATTAGTACGTAACGGGTTTTAGGCAAAAGAACGCCGCACCCCGGGGGGCGGCTTTCTTTGCCCCTAGGAACCGGCGGCCGGCTTGCCCGCTTTTTCCACGAAAATGCCGGAGATCGTTACGTTACGGTCTCCTTCCTGGGTATCGTCGTTGTAGTATTCGACCAACAGGTGCCGGTAGAAGGGCGGCGGCGCGGCGAGTTCGGGGGTATAGTAAACGCCGGGGCCGGTAACGTGGATATCCGCCGCCTCTTCGCCGTCCACGGATACGCGCAGGTGCGGCCCTACGCCTTTAACCGGCGCGCCGTCGCAACGTAGACCTATCCTGTAAGGGCGCGCGGGAGCGGTGAAATAGACGCCGAGGCGGGAGTTTTCCGGCAAACAGAAACTCCCCTTCTCCCGTTTTATCACTTCGTGGGGGCAGGTCGCCTTCTTAACGAGGCATTCTTTCAGCGGCAGTACGCGCCGGTACGGGTGGCGCTTTTTGAGCTTATTGTCCCTGAGCCGATAGATGCACATCGGTTCGCAGTAGGGGGCCAGGCGCGGGGGCGGGAACGATTTCACCAACTTGAAGTTGCCCCAGAACGCGGCGTTATCGCCGTGGGTTCCCTTCAACGCCCCGCGGTCGAAACAGGCGCGGCCGGGATACCTCGACGCTCTCATGTGGCACGAGTAATATACGGCCCCTCCCTTCAACCAATGTTTGGCCGATTTGCGGGTGAGCCAGTCGACGGTTACGATTTCGTACTTCCCGGGGTCTATGGGCGCCGCGTCCGTTTCTCCCCCCTTCTCTCTCTCCAGGCCGTTCCAAACCTCTTTGACGACGACGGCCGGCCACGGCACGTTCTCTTGTATCCATTCCGCCGCCAACGTACGCTGGTCGGTATGGGACCACGCCACCATTCCCTCGTAGGCGAGGCGGGCGGGCCCGAAAAAGACGACGGCCACGAGGGCCACGGCCGCGGCCGTTTTCAACGGTTTACGCTTCAACCGCCACAGGAATTCCACGACGGTACCCAGGCCCGCACAGAAAAGCAACGCCAGGAAGGGCAGGATGTCGATTACGAACCGACGGGAAGGGATGCGGAGATTGGCTATCGCAATTACGAACGTGACCGGGAAAAGCAGAAATAACAACCAGTCCTTGCGCCGGGAAGCCGCTAAAACGCCGATCCCGACGACGAGGAATACGACCGGCAGGAGCGTGAAGTTATACTCCAACAGGAATTCCGTAAGTTTGGGGAGCGGTTGGTCCGACGTCAAGAAGTTGTGGCCGAGTACTTTGTAATGGTGGTATTCGAAGGCGAAATCGCGGAGAAACTCGTTCATTTTAAAGACGACGCCCGGAGTGAGTACCAAGAAAGTCCCGGCCGCGATTGCGCCGAAGGCCGCGAACCGCCGGAACGGTTGGCGCCAGGCCATCAACGTTACGATTATGGGGAGAGCGAAGAGGACGGCGGTGTATTTGGTGCCGGCCGCGGCGCCCCATAAAATCGCGCTGACTATAAAGTCGCGGCGGGATGACGTCAGGCCGAAACGGAAAAGGAAGTACGTCCCCCCCATCACCAGAGCCACCATCGGCACGTCCACGCCTATTTGGCGACTTATCGTTATATAGTGGTGGCTTACGGCCAGAAGGGCGGCGGCCGCGACTCCCCACCACGGCTTCTTCCAGACGTCGGCGGCGAAACGATACGTGAAAACGATACTGGCCACGGAGAAAGCCACCATCATGGTCCGACCCAGTACGTAGAAGCGCCTTATCGGTATCTGTTCGAAGGTCAGGAAAACCGGAGACTTCCCGAGCGCGTACAGATAGGAGATGACCGAGGTCACCGCCTGGAGGTTAATTACCGCGGAAGGGTAATTATAAAAATCTTCGGGCCACAGCTGCCCTCTAATTATCATATCCCGGGCGGCCGTTACGACGGCCGTCTCGTCCCAGAAGTACGTGTAAGGGAGGCCGTATTCGACGAAGAGAAGTCGGATGAACGCCGCCCCGCAGAATATGACGATGGCCGCGACCTCGGCCGGAGCCCGGTTCGCGTATTCGTAAAACCTGCGCATTTGACGGGAAATAAAGTCAAAGCTTGGACGAAGGGGATTTTTCATCTCGCCCGCGCACCTCCTCCTATACGACTTGCGTTCCGCCTGGTTGTTAACTCACAAAGAGCGGGTGTTAACGACCTTTTCGCGGTAGTACCCGTTACCCGCGGCTACGGTGGATTGCGCCGCTTGGAGCGGGTACAACCCCGCCCCCGGTGACCGGAAATTTACCGGGGCCCGGCATATCGACCCTCACGATATCGAACCGTAAAACATACTCCGGTTTCCGGTAGAATTTAAAACGCGGTGGTCCTCCTTTCGTTGGAAGCGTCTCAGGGGCCGAAATACTCCGCCGCCCACGTGGCGTGGTTGTCGTTCTTTATTCGAGTCTGGTCCCCGGCCGGGAGTTCGCGGAAAAAGATAAGGCCGCTCCTGTCCTCGACGGCCGCCACGGTGGCCAAGTGGCCGAGTACGGCGTCGTTTCGGGGCGTGTCCTGTTCGAAGATAAACGCGGCGGCGCGGATGGAGTCGGGATCGGTCGTCGGTCGGATTGCGACTATCTTCCAATAGGCCGAGGGTATGAGGTGGGGCTCGTCGGCGTGCGGGAGTTTCGGTATCTCGCCCTCCGTCCCGTATTCGTACAGCGGCCCGGTCATTACGTAGACTACGTGGCCGGCGTAAACCAAACCTCGGACCCGCTCCTCGAGGTTTTTCCACGGGCCCTGGTTCAGCTCTTTTTTCTGGGGCGTCGCGTTGGAATAAAAAAAGGTTTCCTTCCAACAATCGGTGCCCTTGAACGCCGCCAGCGGGGCCTGGTGGCCGCGGTCGGTCCCGAGTTCGGCGCGGGCGCCCCGGTAGTCGTCGTCGGCCGGCGGTTTGGCTTCCAGCGTTTCGGCGGCGTCGAGCCATGGTTCCGTCTTCCAGTAATCGTAATCGATGGACGGGCCGGTAACGGTTTCTTCGTCCAGGCGATACGCCACCCAATCGGCGAACTTGGTCTCGTCGTTCGACGACAACGCGTAGATGTCGCGGATAATCATGTCGTTGGTTAACGGCGCGCCGGTCGGGTAACCGTAGAAGAAGTGTTTGCAGTGAATCTCGGGATATGCGCCGTCGCTCGCGTCGTACGCGAACGCCGCCCCCGCAATCGCCAGCGCCGTAGCGACCGGTACCGCCACTTTCATTGTTGCCCCCTTGTTCCCAAACGCCCCCGGTTAATACGGCCGCGGCGGAACCCCCGCCGGCTCGCGAGCTATATTAACATAAATACGGTCCGTGCCCCGCATCGCCCGGGGCCGGACCGCCTACAGGATTCCGTTTTGTCCCGCCAAAGCTGACCTCAATGTGGATTAAGTATTAAATATCCTCGCCGGTACCCTCACCCGGCTTACCCCTACCGGAACAGCGCTTTCACTCGGCCCATGGACGCCGGCGCCACCGCCACGTCGCTCCGGTACATGTAACAATAATCCGTGGCGTCGTCGACGACGTAGAGGAACGTGCCGTCGGTGGTGGACAACTCGTCCACGCCCACGGGCGTCTGGACGCCGGTAATAATGGGCGAACCGTTAAGGTAGATGGTGTGGGTGGCCTCGTCGGCGACGAAACCCACGTCGTGGCCGCAGCACGACGTGGGGCGAGCGCCCGGCCCCGCCGCCGTGGACACGAGCGAGCCGGTCGTCATGTCCACCCGGGCCAGGACGTTGGCGTCGGGAATAGCGATGCAGGCGTAGTTGCCGGAATACCCGGAGGTCATGTCCGCCGGCCCCGCGACGGGGCAGGTGAACGAGTTGTAGACCGAGCCCGCGGTCGACGTCTCGTAAATCATGGACGACGTGGCGTTCGAGACCAGCAGATGGCCGCCCGGGCCGCGGCAAACGCCGAACGCCCCGCCGCCCCCCGGCGCCGTGAAACTGGCGGCTACGGAACCCGAAGGCCAATATACATGCAAGACGCGCGCCGGCTCCGAATCGTCCACGAGCCAGCCGCCGTCGGGGTGGGCGTAGTAGCCGCGGGGATTCGACGTCGGCGTGGCGTAGGAGGCCACGAGTTCCCAGGCCCCGGCCGCCTCGCCCACGAGAAACGCGGCCCCGGCTAACGCCAGCAGGCCGCAATACAATACGTTTTTCCCCATAAGGCCACTCCTTCCTCGTGTAGTTAGTATAACACGCGCTGTACCCTCGAATCAACAGTACGTACGTCACCGTCCGCGGTCTATTTGAACAGCGCCTTCACTTTGCCCGAGGTGGGGAGAAGCGTAGGCGTCACGGCTCATTTCCATAATCTCATGGCCGGGCCAAGCGTATACGCCGGTGTGTTCGAAACGGGCTTTTTCGTAAACGCGGACGGCGGCGGGATTATCGTGGTGCGGCGGTACGACGAACAATTCACACGACGTTTGTTCGAATACGAACGCCGTTACCAGGCGCATACCGACCGTTCCCAGGCCCCGGCCCCACCACGGCGGCGTGAGTTTAACGTCCGCCATGAGACATCGGACGCCCGGCGGTTTGCGCCAATCGCCCTCGGCGAAACCTTCGGGCACGCGCCCTACGCAGGATTCGCCTACGGGCGTCCCGTCCGGAATTCGGAGGACGAATTGCGTCTCCTCGGCGCCGTACTCGGCGCGGTTGTTCAGGTAATACCGCCACCATTTGGCGATGTCCTCGCCGGTCCAGCCTTTGCCCTCGGGATAACCGCAATAACGCATTACGGCAACGTCATTCCACATCCCGAGGAGGAACGGGAGGTCTCCCTCTTCGGCTTCCGTGATGACGATTCCGGCGTCGCCCACGATTCTTACCCCCGATTATACTCGGCGGCCGGTCCGGTACGCTGCGCCGAGCGGGTGTTATTACCTGAACAGCGCCCTCACCCGGCCGAGGGACGCGGGCTCCACCGCGGGGTCGGAGGGGCGGAAGTATTGGACGCGGTCGTTCTGGTTGTCGGCCACGTAAATCCTGTCGCCCCCGGCGTTGACGCCGATGCCCTCCGGCTCGTCGAATCGGCCGTTGGCGGTTCCCAACGAACCCCACTTGCCCAGGAAGGACCCGGCGACGGTGAAATACTGGACGCGGTCGTTTTGCCTTTCGGTTACGAAAACGTAGTTCCCGGCCGAGACGGCCACGCCGTACGGGTCGTTGAATTGGCCGTCGCCCGCGCCGTGCGAACCCCACTTGCCGAGGAACGAGCCGGTCGCGGTGAAATATTGGATGCGGTTGTTGTCGCCGTCGGCGACGTAGACGTCGCCGCCCGGGGCCAGGGCCACGCCGGCCGGGCCGTCGAACCGGCCGTTGGCCGTACCGTGGCCGCCCCACTTGCCCAGAAACGAGCCGGCGGAGTTGAAGTACTGGATGCGGTCGTTACCCCAATCGGCGACGTAGACGTTGCCGTTCGGGGCCACGGCCACGCCCCGCGGGAGGTAAAATTGGCCGTCGCCGGGGCCCAACGAACCCCACTTGCCGATAAACGAACCGGCCGACGTGAAGTATTGTACGCGCTCGTTCATCCGGTCCGTAACGTAGACGTCGCCGTTCGGGGCCACGGCCACGCCGCTGGGGTATTGGAATTGGCCGTCGCCGGTGCCCGACGAGCCCCACTTCCCGAGAAACGAGCCGGTCGCGGTGAAATATTGGATGCGGTGGTTCCACTCGTCGGCGACGTAAACGTCGCCGCCCGAGGCCACGGCGACGCCGTCGGGTTGGTTGAACCGGCCGTTGCCGGTTCCGGGCAAACCCCACTTCCCCGCGTAAGTCCAGTCCGTGGCGGCGGCCGCCGCGGCGAGCGTCAGTACGCCCAGAACGATAATTAAAGTGCGTCTCATCTCGGGTGCCTCCTTGAAGCTTCGGGAGGTTAACGGGGAAGGTCGAAAAGCGCCGGGCCGAGGGCCGGGGCCTCCACTTAAAATCCTTCGGTCGCCGCCGTCACCTGAACAACGCCTTCACCCGGCCGAGGGAGGCGGGGGTTACTCGGGAGGTGTCATCATGGAAGAATTGAATGCGGTGGTTGTTCGTATCGGCGATAAAGGTCGTTTGACTGTGTCCCGCAACCCCTCGCGGCGTATTGAATTGGCCGTTACCGGAACCTAGGCCCCCGAAAAGCCCTTGGAATGCGCCGTCCGCGGTAAATACCTGGACGCGGTGGTTGCCGCGGTCCGCGACTAAAATGTAATCCTCGTACCGACCGTTTACGAGGCCGACGCCCGTAGGGCTATTAAACTGGCCGCTACTGGACCCGGAGCTTCCCCATTTTCCTAAAAAAGAACCGGCAGAAG
The DNA here is from genome assembly GCA_050117845.1 of Candidatus Zixiibacteriota bacterium. GTDB lineage: Bacteria > RBG-13-66-14 > B26-G2 > WVWN01 > WVWN01 > WVWN01. The sequence goes on along the minus strand of JASFLY010000002.1, from coordinate 112,183 downwards.
TAAATACCTGCACCCGGTCGTTGCCCGTATCCGCTACGAATACGCGTCCGGTTTCCGGGACGACTACTATACCAGAGGGGGAGTTGAATTGGCCGTTCCCAACTCCATACGTGCCCCACTTACCGAGATAGGAACCATGATGATTAAAATATTGGACACGGTGGTTTCCGGTGTCGGCGACATACACGTTGCCGGTCGGGCCTTCGGCGAGTTCCCGGGGGTTTTGGAATTGGCCGTTGCCGGAACCTGGGGAGCCCCATTTGCCGCGGAAAGATCCGGCAAAGGTGAAAGATTGAATCCGATGGTTACCAGTATCGGCGACGTAAACGACACCCCCAAAGCCGTACTCTATCCCTTCCGGCGTATCGAACTGACCGTCCCCACTACCGTACGAACCCCATTTGCCGCGGAAAGAGCCGTCCCAGTCGAAATATTGTATGCGGTGATTATTGGTGTCAATTACGTACACGTTAACGCCGTTGTCGGAGGCCACGTCATACGGGTACCGGAATTGGCCGTCGCCGGTCCCGTACGATCCCCACTGTTTATCATAAATAAAACCGATTCCCGACGCGCTTACGGCCAATGCCGCTAAGGCTGCGATCCAAACGAGGGTTTTACGCAGCATAAAGGTTTATCCCTCCTATTTAAACAGCGCCTTCACGCGGCCCAGGGAGGTGGGGGTGACGGCGAGGGCGCCCCCCGCGAAAAACGCGGCCCCGGCTAACGCCGCAAGGCCGCAATATAATACCGTTTTTTCATGGTCCACCATATTCTAATACCATTATAACATTTTCCGAAATCAATAGCACCCCTAATAGCAACAGACCGACGAAGGCCGCCCCAACATTTTCCTAAATCATGTGGACGTTCCGTACCCACAAGCCCCTGAACGGCGCCCCAACATTTTCCTAAATCATGTGGACGTTTCATACCCACAGGCCGGTGAACGACGCCGCAACATTTTCCTAAATCATTAAAACCCCTATTATTAGCAGGGCGATAAACGGCGCCACGCCCGCGCCCACCGTCCCCGGCTGGAAGTCGGGGCCGAAGCCGGAGGCGAACATCCCCTGGCCTTCCACGCCCAGCGAGATGTAGTTCCCGGCCACCATGCCGCCCACGCACGCGACGATTATCAAAATAAGGCCGACTACGAAGGTCCGGGGGCGCCGGGGCGTGAGGTCCATCACGTCGGGGTAGAAAAGGCCCAGCCGCCGGACGCGCTTGTCGAGGGCCTTCAGGAGGAGCGGCCCGAGAATGGCCGGGTAGATTATATCGTTGGCGACGATGATGTTGCCGAGCGCCGCGAAGGGCGCGATGCCCATGAGGTCGCCGCCCCAGCCGATGAAGAGGCCGCAGGCCGCCGCGGCCAGCAACACCGTCGCCTCGATGAGCAGGAAGCCCCGCCACGACGCGAGGTACTCCCGGTCGGACGCCTTGACGACGCGGTAGGGGATATAGGCCAACAGGAAGTTGCCCCCCAGGCCGAAGAGGCTGCCCCAGCCCAGCGTCCCGAAGAAGTCCCCCAGGAGGTTCCCCAGCGCCGCTCCCGCCGCGCCGGCCGGCCCGAACAAAAGGCCCGCCACAAGCGGAATAGCGGCGGCGGGCCGCATCTCCGTCAGGCCGGGTACGAGGACCAGCGGTTTGAAGGGAATGAGCAGCGCCGCGTAGAGGGCCGCGGTGGCCGCGGCGAGCACGACCATCCGGGTGTGACCCCACATCTTAAATAGTTCGCGCATAATATTATTGCCGCGTCAACTCGTAGATTCGAACCAGCACCGGCGTGTCCTTGAGGTCGTTTATGGCCTCTATCTCGACGTAATACTTGCCGGCGAACGGGATGTCGTCGAAGATTACGGCCTCGCCGTTGTCCCCCGCGTCCTTGAGGGCGAAGCGGACGTCGGCGGGGGCGGGCGTGGTCGAGGCGTACGCGTCGTATGGGTTGACGACGGCGCACTCGTAGACGTCGCCCTCGCAGGAGAGGACGTACGTCTTGCCGGGCTCGGGTTTGAGCTCGTATTTACCCTTCTTCCCGGCCTCCACGGTAACCTGGCCCGACTCGACGAGGGAGAGGTCGAACGGTTCGGCGGTGGTCGGTTTCTCGCCGGCCAGGGCCCGGGTGATGGCGGCCGCCGTTTCGGCGCCGACGACGCCGTCGGCCGTGAGGCCGTAGTCCCGCTGGAACGCCTCGACCGCGTCCTCGGTCATCGGCCCGAACGAACCTTCCAACTTGCCCGATTTCAACAGGTAGGCGTCGTAACCCAGTTTCGAGAGGTCCGATTGCAGCATGGAGACGTAATCGGCGGCGAAGTCGCTATCGCGCATGCCGAACTCGAGGGTGTAGCCGCCGTAGCGGCCTTCGTCGGCGAGCGCCCACCCGGTTAATATTAACAGGGCGCACAGGGGGGCCAAGTATTTCGCGATTCCGGACATAGGTTCCTCCTCGCGCGTTACGGAGGGGATAAATTATATATTGCGGCCGGCGCGTCGATGTAATAAAGTACGTCGTACGGTGTGCGTTCGGCCAGCCCTCCTAAATTTATTTATATGAAAAACGAACTCGACTATTATTTGGAGTGGAACCCCCGTTTTTGGGAAGCCCCTTTCCTGTTCGGCCTTTCCGTCGTCGGGGACGACTTGCGCGACAAGCGCGTCCTCGAGATCGGCCCCCGGCGCGGCCGGATGTGCTCCTGGTTCGCCGAGAGGGGCGCCCGCGTCGTCGGCGGCGACCTGTACCTCAATTATTTAACGGACGCGGCGGCGGAGTCAAGCAAAAACGGCCCCCCGGCCTTCTCGCTCGTTCAGTTGAACGGCGAAACCCTGCCCTTCCGCGACGGCAGTTTTGACGTCGTTTTCACGAAGTCCGTATTCGTCTTTTTCAATCGGAAGGCGGCGCTGCGGGAGATGTTGCGGGTCCTGAAGCCGGGCGGTTACGTGTGGCTGGTCGAGAATATGAAATACAACCCGTTCGCCGTACTGACGCGCATCGTGCGGCGGCTCCAGGGCCAGAAGTGGATCGAGCGCGTGGGCTATTTGACGCCGGCCGAAATCGCCTCGTACGCGCCGTTGTTCTCGGCGTACGACCACGCCGAGTACCACCTTGCCACGCCGGCGTTCCACGTCGTGCCGGTCCCCCGGTCCTGGCTGAGGCGCATCGTCAAGGTTGAACACTCGCTGCTCCGCCGCGTCCCGCTCCTGGGCCGCCTCGCCTGGCTGACCTGCATTGTCGGCCGCAAATAACCCCCCGCCAATATAATTACCCAACCTTACGGCGGCCCGCCGTCACCGGGGCATGTCGGTGAATTTGTCCCGGACGCCGGTGGCGACCAGCGCCCGCCGGCGTATTACCCATAATAGAAACGAGAGCGGCACGGCTAGGAAGCCCACCACGCCGAGGACCGTGAAGGCCTCGCCGAGTTCGAACCTCTCGCCGACGTAGCCGACGAAGCCGGTGCCGAGGGAGCCCAGGCCGAAGGCCAAGAAGAAGTTCACGCCGAACGCGACGCCCTGGCGCTTCGCCGAGGCCAGCCGCGACACCAGCGTGTTGGTAACCGGTTGGGTCGAGAAGTGGGCGAAGCCGTACGCGAGCGCGGGGGCGAAGAGGACCGCTCCCGACGTCGTGCCGAGCAGTACCAGCGCCACGCCGGAGAGGAGGAAGGAGCCGGCGAGGACGAACTCGTAGCGCCAGCGGGAGGCCAGCAAGCCGCCGACGTACTGGCCCGCGATGCCGAGCATCAGCGTGGCCGTCGTGAGGGCGTTTCCCACGAAAAGGTTCTTGACGGTGGCGAGCCGCGTCGGGAGGAAGGTCGTGGCGCCGTGGAAAATAAAGCCGTTCATGACGGCGATGACGTAGAAGAGGAGGAGGCCGCCGAGGAGGGTCTTTTGCGGCAGGTTCACGGCCTTGGATGCCGTGCGCTCGAGTTGTTTGTTTCCGCCGCGGGCCAGCACCGCGAAGGTAATACCCAGGGCCGCGAGCGCCGCCGCCAGCACGACGTACGACCAGCGCCACCCCACGCCCGCCGTGATGGCCCCGGCCACCACCGGCCCCAGCGACAACCCCACCGTTCCCAGGATGCCGTGGTACGACATGGCCTTCTCGACGCCGCCCACGCGCCGCGCGATGAGCGAGAGGCCCGCCGGGTGGTAGAGCGCCGCCGCGAGGCCCAGGACGCCGAGCGATGCCCCCAGCGCGTATATGTTCCAGGAAAGCGCGACGCCGACGCAGCCGGCCGCCATCCCCAGGCAGCACATCACGAGGACCCGGCGCGAGCCGATTCGATCCGCCAGAAAGCCGCTCGCCGGCGCCGTCAGGCCGAAGGAGAAATAGGAGATGTTGCCCACCAACGAGATGGCGAAGAGGCCCGCGCCCACGCTCTCGCGCATGGGCGTCAGGACCGCGGCGAAGGTGACCATGGCCATGTGCACCAGGCCGTGGGCCACGCCGGTCCCCAGGATTATCCTTTTCTCGTCGCCGGTGATAGGCCTAACCCGCTCCTTCTAAGGTTAGGTAAGGTTAGGGATAACTGCCGTCGTAATCGTCCGCCGCGTAGTCGGGCGGCTCGCCCTCGTATTCGAGGATCGCGACGCCGGAGGCCGTGCCAAACGCGAGCTTGACGCCGGGGCCTTCCGTGGGGAGGACGATTATGGATTTGCAGTACTCGTCGCCGAGGCCGTAGCGGGCGTAGTAGCGCCGGACGTCCCCCGTCTCCAGATTGAAGGCGTTGATACCCACGCCGCGGATGGAGAGCCAGAGCCAGGGCCCGACCACGGCCTCGGCCCAGATGTCGGTGTGGCTCAGGCCGTCGCCCCAGGTTATGTTGCGCTCGAACGCGAGTTCCTCGTCGAGGATATCCACGCCCTTGTCGAAGGTCCCGACGTAGACGTGGCCCTCGTCCGCCGCGAGCGAGAATATTATGTCGGAAGATATCCCTTCCGTTACGGCCTCCGCGCCGCCGGTTTCATTATAATTTATTAGGCCGCCGCCCGCCGTCGCGACGAGTATCCCCGGGCCGTGGGGCAGGAGCGCTCGGATGGGGTAGGAGGGGAAGCCCTGTCCCTTTCCGTAAAATCCCACTGGCCGGAGGTCCGCGTCTAATTCCAGTAGACCCGTGGTCGTCCCTATAAAATACCGGCCGCCGAGTTTAGTCGCGCACGTCCCCTCCACGTCCGCGGGGGTTCCCTTCGGGCGTTCGAAATACCTTACTCCGTCGCCCACGCGTCCGGCCGCCGCGAAGCCCGCCCGCGTCGTCACGAGCAGTTCGCCGCCGTCGTACCGAACGTCCCGGACGTCGTTCCATCCGACCGGCAGGGAGTAGCGCCGGGCGGTGTAGTCCGCCGCGTCCAGCTCGGCCAGGCCGCCGGCCGTCCCGACGTAAATGGCGCCGTCGCCGTACGCCAGGCCGTAGACGCCGCCGGCGGGCAGGCCGCGGCCCAGCGGCAGAACGCGGACTTCCCCGGACGCCGGCTCGAGCAGGCACGCGCCGTTCTCGGTCCCGACGACGAGCGATTCGCCACGGCTCGCCAGGGCGGTGCACGCCGGCGAGGGCAGGCCGTCCCCGGGGCCCAATCGCCACCACGGGGATTCCTTCTTGCGGGCGTCTTTCAGCTTGGTCCAGGCCGCCCCCGCGCCCGCGGCGAACTTGAAAGGCTCGCCGTCCGACCGCCGTACGAAAAGGCCCTCGGCGGTGGCGAAGTACTCCAGGCCGGCGAAAGCCAGCGCGTCGCGCGTGTCGGCCCGGCCGGGGGGACCATCTACCGGCCTCGTGGCCGTGCCGTCGAACTCGAACGCGCCGGCGTCGGTCGCGAGTATGAGCTTCCCGTCACGCGGGAGGACGCGCCGCACGACCGCCATCTCCGGGAGTTCGACGGGGACCTCGCGCCAATCGACGGCGCCGGGACCCGAGGCCAGTACGCGGCCCCGGCCTCCCCAGTAAACCGTGCCTCCGTCTACCGTAACCGAGTACAGGTCGTCGAGGACGACGCCGTCGGCGGAGGCGAATACTTTCCACCCGTCCTCGACCTGGGGGCTCAGCCGGCTCGCCGGCCCCTGCTCCTTCGGTACCGGCGTAAACTCCTTATTCCCGAAGCTTTTATCATAGCAGCGGGCGCCCTCGATGGTCGCGACGTACAGGTATTCGTCGGCGCCGGCGACGTCGGTTATGTCGTTGTGGGCGAAGCCCCACATCCGGATGGTCGAGGTGAACGTCCCCGAGGTCCGCGTGAGGGTCGAGAGGCCGTTGCGGGTGCCGAAATAGACCTCATCCTCAACGGCCGTAACGGCGGTAGCGTAGTTGTGGACCAGGCCGTCCGCGGCGGTGTAATACGCGGCGCGGCCGGTCTCCGGTTCGTATCGGGCCGCGCCGCCGCCGAGGTACGTAAGCCATATCGCGTCTCCGTCTATCAGAATATCCGAGACGCGGGTGCGGGGGACGACGTTGTGCCAGCGGGCGGTGTCGGCTTCGGCCGCCGCCGTTGCGGCTAGGGCGCAAAATAATAACAAATATAGGAAACGTTTCATGGTCGGGCGAGGGGCCGCCGGTCGCGGAGGCGCGGGGCGTGCTTGCAGACGTAAGCCAGGGGCTCGACGCTCCTGAGCGCCGAGACGCCGGGCCGCGGGTCGTTGACGTAGTTCACGAACCAGGCCGGTTTGTCCTGGGTCTCGACGGCGACGTCTATCTCGAAGTGGAGGTGGGGCGGCGTACCCCGGGCGTTGCCGCTGGCTCCCACGGCGGCGATTACATCGCCCGCCTCAACCTCCTGGCCCTCCTCGCAATACACCGCCGACATGTGGAGGTAATAGGTGTAGACGCCGCGGCCGTGGTAAATAGCGACCTTGGCGCCGGGGCCCTTCTTGGGCGTGAACGTCGCGACGGTCACGACGCCGGGCGCCGCGGCGAATATCGGCCTGCCCACGGGGCCGAAGATATCCGTGCCCATGTGGTTGCGGCGCCAACGGTTGCGGAAGTCGGTGAGGCCGGTGAGTTCGGTGTACTCGATGGCGTGGAAGCGGCCGTTTGCCACGGGGAAGATGAAGCTTATCCCGCGGTAGGCGGGCCGGGTGGCGAGCATGCGGCCGGTGCGCGTGTCCGGGAGGACCAGCTTGCCGTCCGTTGGGTCGGCGTATCCGGTGAGCCAGTCGCCGAGGGGTTTATCGGCCGGGGCCTTATCCCCGGCCGGAACGTCGGCGGCATAGGCCGAGGCGGGCGCGACGACGGCCGCCGCGAGCGCGATGGTCAACAGGAGGCGCAAGATTTACTTGGCGAGGTCCGTCGCGATTTTCCACTCGCCGTCCTGATTCACGAGCGTGTGGGTGTGTTTGACGCCGCCCAGATCGTACGTAACCTCGGCGGTCAAAAGCCGGCTATCCAGGTTGGTGACTTCGTCGCTGGCGTACGGTTCCTGGTTGGCCTCCAGGCTCTTGAGGAAGAGGTTGCGAATCTCGGCCTCGGTGAGGCCCTCGACGCCGGCGGTCGCGCTGGAGAGGGCGGTGTCGGCGTAACAGTCCAGCGCCGCGTCGAAGTTGCCGTCCTTCATCGACGTGGCGAAGGTACGAACGGTGTCTTCGGGCGTGGCGTACGGGTTGTCGGCTTCTTCTTTGGTGCAGGCCGCGAGCGTGAGTACTAAGACGAGGGCGGCCGGTAGCAAGTATTTCCGCATATTTTAATTCCTCCGTAGGGGCGCGTTTTCCGAGCGGGCCCCTTATTCTCGTTTGTCGCGGGCGATGGTCGCGTAAGCGTCGTGCTGGTGAATCGATTCGAAGTTGGTACACTCGGTGCGGTACGACCGGACGCGGCCGTCGCGTTCGAGGCGGTCGGCGAGGTTGCGAACGACGTCCTCGACGAAGCGCGGCCTGCCGTAGGCGAGTTCCGTCACGGCCTTCTCGTCCTCCCGTTTGAGGAGCGCGAAGAGCGGCGCGGACGCGGCCTCCTCGGCCCAGGCCACTATCTCCTCTATCCATATCATGTGGCGGGACTCTATCTCGACGTAAACGTCGCCGCGCTGGTTGTGCGCTCCGGCGTCGGAGATGTCCTTGGAGCAGGGGCAGAGGTTGGCCACGGGCACCGTGACGCCGAGCGAGAATTTGTACTCCCGGACGAACTCGCCGATGAAGCGGGCCCGGACCTCCAGAAAGGACTTCTCGCCGGACGCGGGCGCGGCCTTCTCGACGAAGTAGGGGAAGCCGATGTCGATGTGGGCGCGGGCGGCGTCGAAGCGCTCGATCATCATCTTGAGGATATAGGCCATCGTCCGGTAGTTTATGTTGTCGCGATAGCGGTAGAGGATTTCGACGAAGCGGCTCATGTGGGTGCCGCGGAAGTGGGCCGGGAGGTCGACGAACATGTCAACCGTGGCGATGGTGTCCTGGTACTCGTTCTCGCGGTCCAGCACGTGGACCGGCAAGCGGACGCCCTTGACGCCCACCCGGTCGATGGGAATCTGGGCCTCGGGCCGCTCGTTCGCGACGTCGTTCAGTTTGGTTTTCTTGCTACTCATTCCCTTACTGTTCTCTACTCGAAGCCTCCGGCCTCCACGCGCTCCAGGAGGTCGGTGACGGATAGGCGTTCGGCCCAATTCCGCAGGTACCCCTCGTCCAGCGCCGGCCGCTGCGTCAGGAATACGCCCCGGGCGTCACGGAGGTGGCGCTCGCCGTTGCCGGTCGCCCGGGCCCATACCAATTTCGACAATATGGCGTCCTCGGGCGAGGGGAACCACAGCTCGACGCCGGCAACCTCGACGAGGCGGCGCCGGGCGAAGAATGAATCGGCGAAAGCGTCACCCGTCTTGGCGTGCAGATCGACCTTGGCGCCGGTCTCGCTGTCTATTATATTGGCTATAATCCTACGCTTCAATGATTCGTCTATGTCGTCCGCCGGCGCGTAATAGCGCGGCGGGGGGAAGGCCGCGCTCAGGTTGTCGCCCAAACCCGGCGATACGACGACGAGTACGTCCGCGTCTTGGGTGTAGCGCGGCTCGCCGTAGAGGCTCGTCACTACCGACCCCGTCACGACGTAGTTAACGCCGGCGTCGTTCAGGACAGCGGCGACTTTCGCGAGGAGTTCTTCTTGTGACATTCCACCATCTCGGCGACGGCCCGAAGCCGGGCCTCGTCATCGTTAAATTCCGGGAAGCGGAGCTTGACGCCGGCGACGCGTAGCGCGAAGCCGTACTCCCACATATCGAATATCACCCTCAGTTTCCGCCCGGGCGACATCCGCCGCAGCGCCTCGATGCGAAACTGCTCGGCGCGGGTCGTCTCCGCCATGCTACTCCCACTCCACCGTGGCGGGCGGCTTTGACGTTATGTCGTAGACGACGCGGTTGATGCCGGCGACCTCGTTGGCGATGCGGGCGGCGATGCGCGCCATCAACTCGTGGTCCATCCGGTACCAGTCTGCCGTCATGAAGTCGCGGGTCGTGACGCAGCGCACCGCGCACGCGTTCTCGTAGGTCCGCTCGTCGCCCATGACGCCCACCGACTTCACGGGCAGGAGGACCGTGAGCGCCTGCGCGATGTCGTCGTAGACGCCGCCGGCCTCAATCTCCTCGCGCATGATGGCGTCCGCGCGGCGCAGCATCGCCAGCCGCTCGGGCGTCACCTCGCCCAGGCAGCGGACCGCCAGGCCCGGCCCCGGGAACGGATGCCGCCCTACTATCCTCTCGGGCAGGCCGAGTTCCCGGCCCACCTCGCGCACCTCGTCCTTGAAGAGTTCGCCCAGCGGCTCGATTAGCTCGAAGGGCAGGTCGTCCGGCAGGCCGCCGACGTTGTGGTGCGTCTTGATGGTGTCCGAGGGGCCTTTGATGGCCCGGGACTCGATGCGGTCCGGGTAGAGCGTCCCCTGGGCCAGGAATTTAATCGACCCGAGTTTCGCCGCCTCGTCCCGAAAGACGTCGATGAAGGTGTGGCCTATGATGCGGCGCTTCTTCTCCGGGTCCGGCTCGCCGGCGAGTTTCTCCAGGAATTGCTCGCCCGCCCGCGCCACCGTCAGCGGTATGCCGAGGTCGTCCGCGAAGACGCGCTCCACTTCCTCGATCTCCCCCTCGCGCATCAGGCCGTTGTCCACCAGGATGGGGTGAACCCGGTCGCCGATGGCCCGGTGCAAGAGCGCCGCCAACACGCAGGAGTCCACGCCGCCCGACATGCCGAGGACGACGTGCTCGCCGCCGACGCGATCGGCTATCTCCGCGGCCTTCTCGGCCACGAACGACGCCGCGGTCCAGGAGGGCTCGAGGCCCGCGACGCGGAAGAGGAAGTTCGACAGTACTTCGGCGCCGTATTCGGTGTGGCTGACCTCCGGGTGGAACTGGAGGCCGTAGATGCGCCGGCCTTCGTCGCCGATGGCGGCGTACGGCGAGTTCTCGGAGGTGGCCAGCGGGACGAAGCCGGCCGCGAGTTCCTCCACCCGGTCGCCGTGGCTCATCCACACCCGCGACTTCTCCGGGACGCCGGCGAAGAGCGGCTCGGCCTCCTTGACGGTGAGCGTGGCCGGGCCGTACTCGCGGGCGGCCGCCCGGGCGACCTTGCCCCCCAGCGTCACGGTCACGTATTGCAGGCCGTAGCAGATGCCCAGGACCGGGACGCCGAGGTCGAATATCGCGGGGTCGGCGTGGGGGGCGCCGTCGGCGTAGATGGACGCGGGGCCGCCGGATAGGATGAGGGCCCCGGGCGCCATGTCGGCGAGGGCGGCGGGCGCCACGTCGAACGGTTCTATCGTCGCGTAGACGCGCTGTTCGCGGACCTTCCGGGCGATGAGTTGGGTGTATTGGCTGCCGAAGTCGAGGACTACGAGTTGTGGTTTCACTTAGATTCCTTCGATGGCCCGGTCCTTGGGGAATTCGACGTCGTAGTGGAAAGTTATTTTTTTCTTCTCGCCCGGCTTCAGGGAGAAGTGCCACTCCAGGAGGCCGTCGTCGTCCTTTTCGGTGGGTTTGGGCTTGGCCTCCGTCTGCTTTATTTTAATATCTTTATTGAGGGCCACGGCCTGACGCTGCTTGACGACGACGCCCGCGTCGGCCGAACTCTGGTTCTCGACCTCGGTCGCGGCCCGCACCGTTATCTTGCGGTTGGCGCCGGTGATGCCCACGGCATCGTCGGCGATTTGCTGGCAGTCGTAATCGACCTTGATGCGGTCGTCGGCGCCGAGGTGGTACACGAATTCGGCGCCGGGCACCGTGAGTTCCAGCGCGGCGCGGCCCACGTATTCGTCGCCGCGGAAGATGTTGGAAACGCCGGGCAGGAAGGTCAGGTCGGTCTCGTTGGTCGACTTCGCCTGCAGGAACGCGGCCGCGGCGTGCTCGGGTACGACGACATGGGAGAGTTCGCCGCCGAACTTGTGGCTGCTGACGCCGACGAGGTGGGGCTCGCCGTCGGCCGGGACGGTGGGGAGGCCGGCGACGACGTACGTGACCGCCGGGCCCGCGCCCTCGACCGTGGCCTCCGCGATTTCTGGCGGCAGCATGTCCTCGCTTACCTCCTCGAAGGCCATGTCGAATTCGGCCTCGCCTTCGTCGGCCACCGCCATAGCTTTGGCGGCTCGGGGGGCTCCCATTCCGGTCGTCGGGGCGGGGGCGGCCCGATAGGCCTCGTAGAAGTCGACGTAGCGCGGCGCGAGGGCCGGGGGCGCGGCGCCCGCCTGCGGCCGGGCGGTGGAGAGTTTGAGTGTGACGCCGTTCCAATCCTCGCCGGTACTCTGGTAGACGGCGGCCCGGTAGAATATCTCCGTGGTCGCGGCCTTTTCGTCGTAGTAGAGGTCGTAGGTCGGCTCCCAACCGGCGCCGGGCATCACGTACGTGAGGGCGAGGTCGAACTCGCCGCCCATGGAGCACTCGTACGTTATCTCGACGTTCTTCTCTTCCCGCGGCCGGGGGCTCTGGTGCTTCTCGTAATCGAAGCGCAACTTGTCGATTTCGCGGCCCTTGTCCCGCAGGGCCTTGTCCAGTTTGACGAGTTGGGTGTTGGATTTATTGAGGTCGTCGTAGAAGAACGAGACCACGCCCTCGGCCTCCGGCAGGTCCATTTTCCGGCGGGCAATGGTGCGGGCGAGGTCAACGACCGCCGCTTCGCTCAGCGCCTTCATGCCCCGCACGCGTTCGGCGACGACGGTCCGTTTGTCCTCCAGGACGCGGCGCTCGTCCTCGGCTTTTTCGAGCGCGGCCCGGAGTTTCTCTATCTCGGAGGCGGCCGGCTTGCCGGTAAAGCCGCGGTTTATTTTGATGCCCAGCACGCGCACCTTGGCGGGGCCCAGGCCCGCGACGCGGAGGGAATATTCGTCGAGGCCGGCGGGGAGGCCCTTCGCGACGATGTTGCCTTCGCCGACGTCGAGGGCGAGATGGATGATACGGGTAACCATGGCCCGGTCGCCGTATACCGTTACGGCCGAGATCTTCGAATCACCGGTGTGCGATTTCGGTTTGGCCGGGCTTTTCGTTTTACGTTTTTTCGTCGCCATTTCCCACCTCGCATTGTTTATGCCGCGATCGTGCCGTTCACCCCAATAATCCTATCGGCCTTTCTTCTCGGTATCATCGCCCATACTACCGGTGCGGTAGCCGTCGAGGTCGAGGGTCGCGAATTTGAAACCGAGTTCGTGTATCTTAGAGGCGATGCGTTTTCGGATGGACGCAATCGTCGACCGGGGAATCTCCTTGGGGTCGAGTTCGATGCGGGCGAATTCGCCGTGGTGCCGACATCGCACGTCCCTGAAACCCAGGTCATAGATGGTCTGTTCGACCGCCTCGACGTCGCGTAGCTTCCCCTCCGTAATCTCCGAGCCGTACGGGAAACGGGTTGCGAGGCAGGTCCCCGGAGGCCGGTCGAAGTTGGGGACGTCCTCGCGCCGGGCGAGTTCCCGGACCTCTTCCTTGGTCAGGCCCATCTCGGCCAGCGGCGATAGCAACTCCAACTCCTGCACCGCCATCGCCCCGGGCCGGTGGCCCAGGAGTTCGTCGGCCGTCGTACCTTCCGCCACGGCGGCCAGGCCCTCTTTTCTCGCCAGCCGCAACAGCTCCGTGCCGATGGTGTATTTGCAATAATAACATCGGTCGGTCGGGTTCGCACGAAAAGATTCGTTCTCCACCATGCGGGAGTTCATGAACTTATGTTCGACCTCAAGGAGGCGGGCGGTGGCGTCGGCGTGTTCGGCGTCGCGGGTGGGGAAGGCGGGGGACCGGACGGTCACGGCCAGGAGGCGGCCCGACACCGCCTTCTTCGCCGCCGCGAGAAGGAACGTGGAATCCGCCCCGCCCGAAAAGGCGACGAGGAGCGACGGCAGGCCGGCCAGCCGGGTTAGGAGTTTGTCGTACTTGCGTTCCGCCGGGCTCTTTCTCACCTATACTACCTCGTCGATAACGCCTCCGCCGAGGAGGACGTCGCCGTCGTAGAAGACGGCCGATTGGCCGGGCGCGATGGCCCGGCGGGGTTCGTCGAAACTTATTATTAATCTACCCTCGCCCTCCGGCCGGATCGAGGCCGGGGCCGCGGGGTTCCTATAGCGCACTTTGACCCCGGCCCGAAACTCGCCGCCGGGCGGGTCGATTAACCAGTTGGCGCCGCTCGCCGCGAACCTCGAGGCCGAGAGGGCCTCGTCCTCGGCAAGCACTATCGCGTTCGCCTCCACGTCTATCCGCTTCACGTACATCCGAACGCCGCCGGCGACGCCCAGGCCGCGGCGCTGGCCCACGGTGTAGCGTTCCAGGCCGGCGTGGCGCCCCAGGACCCGGCCCTCCTCGTCCACGATGGGTCCCGCCTCGCCGGGGCCGACCGCGGCCCCGACGAATTCGGCGTACGAATCCTCGCTTATAAAGCAGATGTCCTGGCTTTCCGGCCGGTCGGCCGCTTCGGCTTTGAGTTCGCCGACGAGCGCCCGAACGTCGTCTTTACGAAGAAGGCCGACCGGGAACAATATCTCCGGCAGATGTTCGGCCGGCGTCATCCACAAGAAATAAGTCTGGTCCTTGGCCGCGTCCAAGGCGGTTTTGAGGACGTAGCGGCCTCGTCCCTCGTCGAATTCGCGGCGGGCGTAGTGGCCGGTGGCCATGGCGTCGAAACCGAGTTCGCGGGCGCGCCTTCGGAAAAGGCCGAACTTAATGGCCCCGTTGCAGCGGACGCAAGGGTTGGGTGTCCGGCCCCGGGCGTATTCGGCCACGAAGTCGTCCACTATTTCGGCCCGGAACTGTTCCCGAAAATCCAGGACGTAGTGGGGGATGCCGATGGAGGCGGCCAGATCCTCGGCCCTGGCGATAGTGTCGGCCGAACCGCCCGCCCGGGCGAAGTCCGCCGGCGGGTCGTAGAGGCGCATCGTGGCGCCGGCGACGTCGTGCCCCTCCCGGCGGAGGAGCAAGGCCGCCGCGGCGCTATCGACGCCGCCCGACATCGCTACCAGTACTTTGAGTACCATCGTCCGGCGCCTCCGGCCTTCAAAATATCACACGGCCCCGGCCAAGTCAACGGCGCCGACGGGGCGGCCGTAACGAAAGCCCCGGCCGGGCCGGGGCGCTTCCCTGATAAACCGGGCCCGGAGGCCGGGTTCAGGGGAAACGCCGATGATATTCCTCGAGTTTGCGGGCCGCGATAAGCGGATCGACGTGGCGATACGCCCGGGCGATGCGCCAGAAGGCCCGGGCGTCGCCGGGGTCCAGCGTCGTGACTTCGCCGTAGAGGCGGATGGCGGTGCCGTAGTCGCCGTTGCGGGCCGCGAGCGCCGCAAGGTCGAAGAGCGCCCGCGTGCACTCGGGGTCGTACGTAAGCGCCTCGGCCAACTCGCTATTAGCCCGGTTGTATTCGCCGCGGAGGTAGCATACCTCCGCCCGGGCGCAACGGGCCGTCGCCACGTACGGGAACGTTTCCAAAAACTCGTCCAGATAAACGCCGGCCTCCTCGTAGTGGCCGGCCGCCAGCATGGCCTCGCCGACGTAGTACGGCGCGCAGACCTCCCCCGCGGCGCGGGCGTTCTTGAATTCGCGAATGGCCGCGGGAAGGTCGCCCCGGGCGAAGTACATCCGGCCGAGGAGGAGCGAACGCCGGCCCAACGGTTCGGCCGGCTCGGGGCCGAGAATCTGTTTCGCCCGATCGGTCAGGCCCCGCCTGGCCCACGCCCCCGCCAGTACCGCCACCGCCCCCGGGGGCAAGGAGGTTTTGGGGTCGGTCGCGGCTTCCGCCAGAACGTCCACGGCGCGCTCTTCGTCCAGCGCCTCGAGCGATGCGGCCGCTCCGACCCAGGCGCGGTCGGAGGTGGGGTCGTCGAGGATGGCCCGTTCGTAATACGTGAGCGCGGCTTCGTGCGCCCCGTTCCGGCGGAGTTCGTCCCCCGCGGCCACGAGTTCGCCGGCCGGGGGAGGCGTATCCGCCGCGGCCAGGGCCGCGGCGAGCGCTAGCGGGACCGCAACGAGTCCCCGGGGTTTAAGGTTTCTTACCGGCACGCAAGGTGGAGATATGGTCGCGGGCGGTTTTGAGATAGGGTTGTTCGCCGGCGTCGTCCAACGCCTGGGAGACGTAGTCCTCCCAGATGGAAAGCGCGACGCGCCGGTCGATTTCCTCGTAGGCGAGGGCGAGGCCGCAGAGGATTGCGAGGTCGTCGGGGGCGAGGGCCCGGGCTTCCCGGAAAAACCGGATGGCCTGAACCGGCTCGCGGCCGTAATAGTGGGCGAGGCCGCAGTTGAAGTTCGCGTCGACGTGGCCCGGGTTGAGCAACAGCGCTTCTTCGAACGCCCGGGCGGCGTCGTCGTGCCGGCCGAGTTCGCTCAGGACCACGCCGAGGTTATAGTATATCTCCGGGCGGTCCGGGTCGAGACGGGCGCAGTATTCGTATTCGGCCCGGGCCTCTTCCAGGCGGCCGGACCGTTCGTAGCAGTAGGCCAGGCGGAAACGGGAGTCGAGGTCGCCGTCGGGGGCGCAAATTTCCAGGAGGACCGCAATGGCCTCCTCGTAGCGTCCCGTTCGGATTAGTTCCTCCAGCCCCGGCGTTTCGGCCTCGACGGGCGGAGCCGCGCTCGCACCGGCCGCGAAAATAAACGAAGCCGTCACCAGGATGACGGCGCGGCCGGCGGGGATACGAGGAGCGCGGCGTATCGCCGAATCAGTCATTACTGTCCCCGGGGGTCCCGCCCTCTATCTCTTTAAGCGTATCGAGGTATTCCCGGGCCCGCTCGACCCATTTCGACTCTTCGGGGAGGGATTCGGCGATGGTTAGGTAGCGGTTCCAGGCCTCCCGCGCCTCTTCGACGCGGCCGCTTTCCATCAGCGCGTGGGCGTGATTGTACAGCACGTCCGGGGCGTAGGGGTCGGCGGCGAGGGCCTTTTCGTAGTAGGAGGTCGCCTCGACGAAGTCCTTGCGCAGATGGTAAACCCGGCCGATGTTGAAATCCGCGTCCGGGTAGTTCGGGTCGATGGCGATGGTTTTCTTGTACGCCTCGAGGGCCTTGTCGGTCTCGCCCAGGTCGTTGTAACAGACGCCTATGTTGAATTGGGCGTGGGCGTTGGTCGGATCCTTGGCGAGGCATTTTTCGAACTTCTCGATGGCGGCCTCGACGTCGTCCTTCTCGTATTCGGCGACGCCTTCCAGAAAGAGTTCGTTGGCTTCGCGCTGTATTTTCAGCTCATCCGCCGCGCCGAACGCCGCGGCCGCGAACGCGAGCACGGCCAGTGTGACGAGGCGTATTTTATATATCGTGTTTGGTGTAGCCATAAACGGTCTACGGACCTTCCAGGAGATCCAGCCTTTCTTGCGCCCTGGCCCTGCTTTCGGCCAGGTCGTCCCGGCCTGCCGAGTAACTTAGGAATTTTCTGTAATACGAGGCCGCTTTGTCGGCTTCCTCGCCGGCATCCGCGAGCGCGGCGAGGTTATAATAGGGTTCCGCGAAATCGGGTTTAAGTTTTACGACTTTCAAATAACCGGCGCGTGCTTCGTCTACCTCGCCGATTTGTTGTCTCACGAAAGAGAGGCCGAACAAATAGTAAGCGTTACTCGGGAACTCCTCGACGAGCCGTTCGTATATCTCGAGAGCTTTGTCGAACTCCCCGCCCGCTGAATAATCCGCCGCGTATTCCGCCAGGATATCGGCGTCGGCGGCGCCGTACGTTATCGCCTCGAAGTAGTAGTTAATCGCCTGCGTCCGGTCACCGGCGGCCTCGTAAGTGGTCGCCAACTCCGCCAGGGTCGGGCCGTCCCGCTTCCGCTTTAAAGCCTCCTCGTAATAACCGATGGCTTTGGCGTTATCCCCGTCCGCCCGGGCCCATTGCGCGAGCGTTAAGTAAATATCCCTCGTCCCCGGGCGCTGGGTTAAATAGAATTCGAGGATTTCGCGCGCCTCCGCCCGCCGGCCCAGCCGGTCGAGCAGCTTGGCTTTCAGGAGGTGGGCGTCGGTCTTCCTCAGGCCGTGGGCGAGCGCTTCGTCGAGGTAAAGGAGCGCTTCTTTGTTGTCCCCCCGCCTTTCGGCGATAATCGCCAGATTATAAGACACCGAATAATCTTCGGGAAACTCCTCCCGGGCGATTAGCAGGTCGGCTTCCGCTTTCTCGAACTCCCCCGTCCCCACGTACGCCAAACCCCGGATGAGGTGCGTTCCGGCGTCGCCGGGCCACTCGGCGAAGATCTCGTTCGATATCGTGATGGCCCGCTCGTAGTCGCCTACGAGGAGGGCGGCCTGGGCGAGGTTCCTTTGTACTCCTATATTACTCGCGGCGGCCGCGCCCGCGAACAGCGCTACCGCCAATAAGGCCGCTTTTAAGGAACAGAACCTCACCACTACGGCGAATTCTAACAGAATACAACAAGAGCGTCAAGGTAAATGTCCTTGTGCTTAAAGGACTTTTTACCCCTTGACCGGCGTTCCGCGTTGTGGTATATTTCAGTCCAATTTGTTGCTGGGACAACCAGGCCCCGCGGGAGTAATCCCGACGGGGCCATTCTATTAGGAGGGCACGGATGGAAAACGTTGATATTTTGTGGTCGGAGTTATTCGGCGACGACGACGGTAACCCCGATTTCGACCGGGCCCGACGTTTCGAACCGCCATGGTTCGGGTTCGTTCCGCGGGTGTTGGGAGTGGACGTGGGAGGGCCTTACCGGCCGGCGTTCGCGTTGTGGCGAGCGGGGAGTATCGTCGAGGCTGGAACCTTTAAGGTGGACCGGCGTAAAATGCCGGGGCGGGTGAGGCCCCTGCTCTCTCTCACCGATACCTTCGCCGATTTCTGCCGAGAGCGGAACCTCTTCGGGGCCTACCTCGCGACGTACGAAGTCGGGGAGGACGCCGTCCGGGCGGCCGTGGCCGCGGCCTTGATTCGGGAGGGCGATTGGTGCGGGATGTTCGTGCTCGAGCCGGCGGCCGTCGTGCGCGGCGCGTCCATAGAACGGGCGGCCCGACTGGCGGAGAGGACGGCGGCGGAACTAATCCACGGCGCAATCGAGCCGCCCGAACTCGTGGCCCGGCGGGCCCGCTTGCCGAAGGCCGGTGCGGCGACGTCAGACCTCGCCCTGGAAGGCGCCGTCGTACCCCCGGCCGAGGGGGGCCGGGAGGCGAAGGAATACGAGCTGGATAAGGCGGGCGCCGCGCCGGAGCCGAATGCCCGCGGGGGCCGAGACGAGGAGGAGCGCGCGGCTGCGGCCGCGGTAGCCGGTGTCCCAAAGGGCGGTCGCGACGGTGGCTCCCATTCGGAGTAGGCTGGAGCGCGGCCGCGCGATGGCGCACATGTCGTCCGGGACGTTCACCGTTTCCCGGAACGAAATGGCGTAGCCGCCGGGCCCGAGGCGCACTTCGCCGGCCTCGTCGAACGGGACGGGTTCCACGTCCGGGATGACCCGGTCGGCGTTATCGAAGCCGAGCCGGCCGGCTTCCTTCCACACGCCCACGTCCTCCAGCGTCAGCTCGACGCCGTTGGGCTGGAGCTGCTCGGGCCCGCAGGGCGTTACCAGCGGCGGGTCCCGGTCGAATACGTAGGCGCGCAGCTCTTCTCCGGCGAGTATCGTCATGTCACTCCAAAGGTCCTTCAATTTCGGTTAGGATTTCCCCGGCCAGGTAGAAAGAGCCGGCGACGACGACCAGCCCCGCGGGGCCGGCGAGCTCCCTCGCCCGGGCCAGCGCGGCCGCCGGGGGCGTTACCGCCTCGACGCGGCCGAACGAGCCCCGGGCCACGGTTGCCAACTCCTCCGCCGGCCGGGCGCGCGGCAGCGAGGCCGCGGTAGCTATCACAACGTCCACGGCTCCGGCCAACTCGCGTATATACGCGGCCGCGTCCTTGTCGGCCGACATCCCCCATACCAGAACCTTAACGTCGCCCGGCGTCGCCCCAGCGACGTTCGCCAGTTCCCGGCCCGAGGCCGGCGTATGCGACGTGTCCAGCAGGACCGGCGGCGACCCGGCCAGGAATTCCACGCGGCCCCGGGGCCGGGCGGCCTCGACGCCCCGGCGCGCGCTTTCGGCCGGGACGTCAAACGGCGTAAAGCATTCCAGC
Source organism: Candidatus Zixiibacteriota bacterium (assembly GCA_050117845.1). Lineage (GTDB taxonomy): Bacteria > RBG-13-66-14 > B26-G2 > WVWN01 > WVWN01 > WVWN01. Next base: position 92,736 of record JASFLY010000002.1, on the reverse strand, counting down.
GCCGCCAGCGCGGCGGCGGCGTTGACGCGGGCCCCGTGGCCCGGCGTCGCCGGCTTCACGGCGACGAGGTTGTAGCGAGGGCCGCGGTAGTCGAAGGTCCCGTCGCTGTTCTCGTGGAAGTATATATCCGAGCCGACGAACGCGAGCGGCGCGCGGGCCTTGGCCGCGAAACGCCGTATAACTTCCTCGGCGGCCGGGTCCTGGGGCGTGCTAACGGCCGGGACGGCCGCCTTGATGACGCCGGCCTTCTCGGCCGCTATCTTCTCCAGCGTTTCGCCCAGGATGTCCGTGTGGTCCAGGTCCACCGTCGTGAGGACGGCCACCGCGGGCGTTACGACGTTCGTGGCGTCGAGGCGGCCGCCGAGGCCCGCCTCCAGTATGGCGACGTCCGCGTTCCGCTCGCGGAAGTACAACAGCGCCGCGGCGAGGAGCGTCTCGAAGTAGGTCCGGTAGTTGGCGGCCTCGCCGCCGGTCATCGCGGCCCGGGCGGCGGCGACGAACCGGCCGAAGTCCTCGGGCGTGATCATCTCGTCGCCGAGGGCGACGCGCTCCCGCGGCGAGCGGAGGTGGGGAGAGGTGAAGGTCCCGGCGCGGAACCCGGCGGCGCCGAAGGCGGCGGCCAGCATCGCGACGACGCTGCCCTTTCCCTTGGTCCCGGCGACGTGGATTATGGGATACGCGTCATGGGGCGAGCCCAGCCGGCCGAGCAGGGCGGCGAACTGCTCGAGGTCGAACGCCCGCGTGTCGTACTGCCGGGGGGCGACGCGTTCGTAGTTGATGAGGGAGTTCAGGAAGGCGGTGGCCTCGGCGTAGTCCATAGGTCGGTTATCCGGCGTAGGGGGAGGGTTTGCGGCCTTCGCCGTCGTCGTCCGCGTCTTCCTCGTCGTCGTTATCCGGTTCCTCGTCCTCTTCCGGCTTCTTCCGCGGGTAGGCCAACCAGGCCACGCCGATGGATATGACGTACAGGCCGAGGAGCGGCAGCGCGAGGATGGATTGCGTGAAGACGTCGGGGCCCGGCGTGAGCGCCGCGGCGACGATGAATACGCCGATGATGACGTACTTCCACTTCGACGTCAGGAGTTTGGGCGAGACGATGCGAAGCCGCGCCAGGAAGAAGACCACCACCGGCGCCTCGAAGATAAGGCCGGTCGCGAGCATTAGCCGGAGCGCCAACGACGCGTAACTGCCCAACGTCCAGTCGGCCGTAAGCTGTTCGGTTTCGAAGGAGCGGAAGAAGCGCATCGCCGGGAAAAGCATGTAGTAGCCGAAGGCGACGCCGGAGGCGAAGCAGGCCGACGTGGCGGCGACGAAGGGCAGGGCGTAAAACCGCTCCTTGGGCATCAGGCCCGGGGCGACGAAGCGCCACACCTGATAGAAGATGAACGGCGACATGACGACGACGCCGGCGATGAAGGAGACGGCGAGGTGGACGACGAAGGCCTCCGCCGGCTTGATGTACTGGAACTTACCGCCGCCCGGCGCGAGCAGGAAACCGACCAGCCGTTCGGAGTAGAAGAAGGCGACGCCGGTCCCGACGACGGCGGCGCCGAGGATCCAGAGGATCCGCTTGCGCAGCTCCTCCAGGTGCTCGAGGAAGGTCATATCGTCCGGTCTTATACGGGGCATAATAACGGCTCGCCGGCCCTGAATTTACGTAAACGAAACTCCGGCCACAGGCCGGAGTATAACTTTTTACGAGTTCGGGGGCAAGGGGTCCTTAAAAATACCCACTCCCTCCTTATCGGCGTCATAGATGTATTACCGTAAATCCTCCTCCGTTCAGGCCGGCGACGGCGGCGCCCACTAGCGACCGATGGCAGGTTTCGGCGTCGGCCTCGTAGCAAAGGAGGCAGCAATCCCGTTCGGCCGCGAGCGAATAAAGCCCTTCCAGCGTGGCCCGTTCAGCCCGTAAGACCTCCGCGTACGAAAGGGAGAACGCTACGAAGTCGCCGTCTTCTTTGTATTGTTTGCGGGCGGGCGCCGGGCTCCCTAACTCCCTGAAGTTTAGATACGAAATCCCGGCTCCGGTTAGTTGTGTGTCCAAATGTGATTTGGAGAAGCCGCGCTTGCGGCTATGGGGAACCTCGCGCACGTCGATAACGACGTCGACGTTGTTCGCTCTTAGCTTGCTTAAAAAGGCTTCGGGCGAAAGGCCCTCGTATCCGATTGTATATAGATTTTTAGCGACCATATCTCTTAGATATTATAGAGGATATTAGGCTCTGATACAACCGCGTAAGGTAAAAGCGGAAAGAAAAAAACCGCAACCCGCTCGCGCGAGTCGCGGCTCTTTAATTTGGGCGCTACAGGACTCGAACCTGTGACTTCTGCTCTGTGAAAGCAGCGCTCTACCAGCTGAGCTAAGCGCCCGCGCCAACCCTTAACCTCTCCATCCGCCGATATTATATCCTCTCGCGGGGCCGCTGTCAACCGCCGCCGCTCAGGCCGCGCCGGCGTCCAGGACGTACGCCGCGACCGGCACGTCGCCGGCGACGTGGGACGCGACCACCTCGCACGCCCGGGCGGGCGTCATGTCGGCGTAGACGGTCTCGCCGCCGTCCGGCGCGGCCACGATGACCAGCGGCTCGCGGTCGCAAACGCCCCGGCAGCCGCACTGCGTGACGATGACGTCGCTTATGTTGCGGGCCTCGAGTTCGTCGATGATGGCGGCCAGGACCTCCCGGGCGCCCGCGGCGATGCCGCACGTTCCCATCCCCACCGTGACGGTGTAGCGGGCCGAACCCTCGTCGAGGTCGGCGCCGGCCGTCTTCTCCACCATCTTCTGAAGGTCTTCGAGTTTCATTTTTATCACCTCGGGCCGGAGGGCGGCCTTACGCGCTTGCGGCCGCGGCCAGCCGGGCCTCGTTGTCGTTTATGTATTGGCGGAGCGCCTGGGCCACCCGGGGCGTGCTGAGGTTGCGCCGGCGCAGCGTGTTCTTGAGTTCGGTGGTGCTTATCTCGAACCGGCCTTCGTCGCGCGTGTGCACGTAGGTGAATTCGACGCGCGGGTTCGTGACGATTATCGTCCAGATGGTCGCCGCGACGTCGCCCAGCGGAGGCCGGTCGATGTTGTCGTATTCGTAGCAAGCCTCGACCGTCGTCCCCTCGCCCGGCGCCGACGTCACCGTCAGGCCCCCGCCGGCCTGCTCCGCCGTCTGCTTGAGCAGCGGGATCCCCAGGCCCACGCGCCGCGTCGTGCGCGTGGTGAAGAAGGGGTCGTGGAGGCGGCAGAGCTGGTCCTCGGTCATGCCGGAGCCGTTGTCCCGGATGACGAAGGACAGGAGGTTCTGGGCGCGGTCCTCGGTCAATTCGATGGTTATCTCCGTCGCGCCCGCGCGAATCGAGTTCATCGTGATATCGAGGATATGAAGGGACAGTTCTTCCATTTAGCTTGGCGTCCCGCTGTGGCCGGCGATGCGTCGGCCTTCTTCGCCCCGCAGGGCCATTTTAACCTCGCCGAAGGTCGGCTCGGCCAATTCGAATATGGTATATCCCTTTCCCACCTCTTCGGGCCGGTGGGCGTCCGAGCAGCGGACGATAGGGTAGCCCAGGGCCTCGTAGTCCGCGGCGTCGCCGAAGGGCGAGAGCTCGATGGCGTCGAAGATACCCGGCGGGACGAAGCCCAACTGGCTGGTGCAGCTGAAGGCAGGACGGTCGACGTGGGCGGCGACGGCCAGGCCGCCGTACTGGTGAACGTAGTCCACGACGGTCTCCACGTCCATGTCGGTCGCGCCGAGCAGCAGGCGTTTGTTCATGCCCAGGACGTTCTCGTTCTCGTCGACGATAACCTGATAGCCGAAGCGTTCCGGGTCGTTCTCGCCCTCCTGCAGGCGCTGGTAGACCTTGCCCTGCATCTCGCCCGCGTCGGCCAGGTCGCCGAAGAGGGCGAGGACATGGACCTCCTCGGCGGAGGTGACCTCCATGCCGGGGAAGACCGCCAGGCCGGCCTTCTCGCCCAGACGCATCGCGGGTCGCGCGTTCTCGGTGGCGTTGTGGTCGGCTATGCCGACGATGCTCAGGCCGCGGTTACGGGCCGCTTCGATGATTTTCCGGGGGGATTGAGTCAGGTCGCCGCAAGGGGAGAGAACGGTATGGACGTGGAAGTCGGCACGGAAAGGCTGGAGCGTCAGCGTTCGGTCCCCCTGACGCCCATCTCGTAAAGCCTGCCCGCCACGTCGAAGGTGCTCTCCTGGGAAACGAGAATGGCGACGCCCTGCTTCTGGGCCTCGGCGATGGTCTCGTCGCTGGGCCGTTTGCCGCGGGCTATAAGGACGCCGGCGAGGTTGTTCAGGGACGATACGGCCACGATGTTGGTGTGGGTCTGGATGGTTATCCAGAGGGCGCCGTCCCCGGCGTTCGCCATAACGTCCGAGAGAAGATCGGAAATATAGCAGCCGGTAATTTCCGTTTCCATGGCGTCTCCGCCGGAAACGATTTCGAGGTCGAGTTTTTTAGCTACTTTCGTCAGTTTCATTCTTATTACTCCTATTGTCCCTCGTTTTAAGGGTCGGAGGCAGCTCCTCGGAAAGGCTACTCATCTCGTTAGCCAATCTCTGCAAGCGTTCGCGAAGCTTGAAAGTGCAATCGGTAAGTTTCGCTTTGTGCAGGACCACGTCCTCGGCGAAGGCGCGGCAGGTGGGCGCGCCGCACGAACCGCAGTCGATGCCGGGCAGCGAGGCCAGGACCTCCTCGAGTTCCTTCATCCGGGAGATGGTCTCGCTTATGTTGGTGCCGAGGCCGAGGGAGGACCGGGGTTCGACGGGGCCCTTCAGGTGGAAAGCTTCGGCCTTGACCATTTCCATTATCTCGTCGAACGGGAGGTCCTGCGGCAGGCCCGCCTCGATGCCGAAATTATCGCCCTGCAATTTACACAATTCGTCGATGCGGTTTTTGGCGACGAAGGGCTCCTGCGTCGTCAGCGGCCCGCCGACGCAACCGCCGATACACGCCCGCATCTCGAGGTAGTCGTACCCGTGGTGGTACTCGTCGCTTTCGATGAGTTCGAGGACGCGCACGACGTTGCCCACGCCGTCCACGGTGAGCCGCCGGCCCTGGCCGAGGAGTCGGTTCTCCCCGCCGGAGGCGCCCCACCCGATGCCGAGGCCCGACGCCCGGGCTATCCCCGGGATGACCTCCACCTGTTCGAGCCGGCTCATTACCAGGTTATAAATGTCCGAAATGGCGAAGGCGCCGTCGAGGAAGTTGTCGCGGACGGCCACCGGCTGTTTAATCGCGGTCACCTTGGCCGGGCAGGGCGAGATGAAGAAGGCGCCTATTTCCTCGGGCGGTATTCCCAGGTACCGGCTCCGGCTGATCTTGACGACGCGGGCCGCCGCGTCCATCGGCGCTTCGATGGGGATGATGTGGCCCACGAGCGCGGGGAAGCGTACCTGCACCAGCCGCACGACCGCGGGACAGAGCGAGGAAATAGCGGGCCGGGGGCGCTTGTTGTCCTTGAGGAATTCCCGGACGGCGAGCGTCACTATCTCGCCCCCCAGCGCGCCCTCGTACACCTCGTCGAAGCCGAGCCCTATTAAGGCCGAGAAAACCTTGTCCAGCGGTATCAACGTTTTGAACTGGCCCGAGAAAGCGGACGCCGGAATAGCGACCTTGTATTTGAACTTGTCCAGGATGTCGAGGGTGTCCGTTTGCGCGTACTTGGCGTTGGTGGGGCAGAGGCGGATACACTCGCCGCAATCGACGCAACGGAGCGGGTTGATGCGGGCCTTGCCGAAGTGGACGCGGATCGCTTCCGTCGGGCAAACCCTGACGCAGTGGATGCAACCGATGCAGCGGTCCTCGGCCAAGCGGACCGAGTGGTAGTACCCCTTTTTAGGATCTGTCTTCTGCTCCTGCATAGCGGGCCACGTTTTCCGATGTTGGTTTCCAAGGGGTTATTCGAAGATCATTTTATTTGATTATAAGAAGGCGCGTTTTTTTCGCAAGTGTTTTCTAAAAAGAGCGGGCGGCCCCGCCTTTACCCGCAGTCGGGTTTTAAGGGCGGCGGGGATAGGCCCAGGAGCCGGCGGCCGTACGCCCGCAGGCCCCAGCACCCTACCTTTATCGGATGGTTCAGGATGGAAGTCCTGGCCGTGCAGACCATCCAGCATTGCGCCGGGCACGCCGAGCCCGCGGTGGGCAGGAACTCCGCCCGGGGTAGGCCCTCCCATATCTCGTCGAAGCCGGCGTCGGCCAGGTTCCCCAGTATCTCCGCGCGCATGTTGCAGCCGAAGACGTCCCCCGCCGGGTCGAGGTAGAAGAAGCGGTCGGCCGCACGACAGGCCAGTGGCCTCCGGCCGGTGGTTACGAGGCAGCGCAGGCCCGCGGCGAAGTAGGCCCGGCCGGCCCCGCCCGGCGGCGGCTGGCGCAGGTAGTACCGGGCGGCGGCGTCCACGGCGCGGAGGGCCGCTTCCTCGTCCGGGACCGCGTCGTCGTCGGGCCGGAAGTAGTGTTCCGACGTGTGGGTCAGCGCGAGGCTGAGGGGCAGGCCGTGTTCGGCGGCGAGGGCGGCGACGCCGTCGAACTCGCCGGCGTTGCCCGCGGATATCGTAAACGCGAGGTGGAGGTCCCGCCCCAGGAGCGGGGCCAACCGATCCACGGTGTCCAGGGCCCGGCGAAAGGACCCCGGGGACCGGCGGATGCGGTCGTGCGTTTCCTCCAGGCCGTCCAGCGATACGGAGACGTGCAGGCCGGGGACGTCGCGGCGCAAGTCGCGCACCGTTTCCTCCGCCCGGTCCGGGAGCGTTCCGTTCGTCGAAATGGTTATCCGGGCCGACGTGGCCTCGTATATCGCCCGGACGGCCGGAACAATATCCTTGACCAGGAGGGGCTCGCCGCCGGTGACGTTTACGTAGCCCAGCGACGGCGGGAGTTTGCGCAACGTGTCCGGCGTTAGCCGTTCCTCGCCGGCGTGGTCGGCCAGGTCGCACGTCGCGCAGCGCAGATTGCAGCGGTAGCTGAGCGCCACGACGGCGTCCACGGGTCCCGCGTTACGGCGCGCCATCGGAAACCCCTCCGGCCGCCATTTCGCGGAACAGCGCCTCGTAGCGGTCGACCATGTGCCGGACGGTGTAGCGGCCCGCGACGGTAGCCCGGGCCAGGGCGCCCTGCTCCAGCCGCCGCGCGGGGGACGAGCTTATCTTCCTAATCGCCGCCGTCAGTTCCGCCGCGTCCCCGGGGGTGACGGCCGTACCGCCGCCGCCGTCGAGTATTACGCCGACGTCGCCGACGTCCCCGGCGATGACGGGAAGGCCGTGGGACATTGCTTCTATGATCGCCATCGGCATCGCTTCCCGGTACGAGGACAGGACGAAGAAGTCCGCGGCCCGGTACAGCGGCCTCACGTCCGCCAGGACTCCCGTGAATTTATAATTCGCGCCGAGTTTCTCGCGGGCCAGCGCTTCCAGCCGGCCTTCCTCCGGCCCCTCGCCCGCGACCGCGAGGAAAGGCCGCTCGGCCTCGGCCAGCGTCGCCAGCGCCTCTATCAGGACGTCCACGCCCTTGACCGTGGTTAGGCGGCAGGCCGTGGCCGCTACCGTTGCGTCCGGCGGCAAACCCAGCGCCTCCCTCGCGCCGGCTTTGTCCCCGGCCGAGGGGACTTCCGGAAGGGGGATGCCGTTCGGGATTACCACTATCCGGCACTCCGGCGGCAGGTCGAGCGCGGCGATTTGCGCCTCGGCGACGGCGACGACGGCGTACGCCCGGCGCATCGCCCGCAGCCACCCGGCGGGACGGGTGGCGGGCACGGCGACGTGAAACAGGACGACGTACGGCGGCAAGGCCGAGGCCACGGCGGGCATGAGCCGCAGGAGGTTGTTGTGGTCCAGCGCCGCGAGGGCGTCGAAAGTACGGAGTTCGGCCAGCGTGCGGCGCCAGCGGCCGGGCCGGCCCAGTATTTGGTCCTCTCCGGCGAAGCCGTCCTCGCGGAGCTCGAGGCCCACCGGCCCCGCCTCCTTCAGCATATAGAACGCCACGTCGTGGCCGCGCTCCCGGAGTTCGCGGCCGAGTACCGCGAGCTGCCGTTCCGCGCCGCCGACGTTCAGCGTCGAGGCCAGTACGGCTACCCTAAGATGAGGACGCGAGTTCGGCATATAGTTCGGCCACCCGGCCGTTGCGGACGGCGGGGTCCAGTTCGCGCGCGGCGAAACGCCGTGCCCCTTCCGCGAGCGCGCGTTGATAGTCGGGTTCGGTGAGGAGCCGCGTTGCGGCCGCGGCGAAGGCTTCGGCCGTGTCGGCGACGAGGATTCCTTCGCCGTCCTCGGCCGGGATGCCCTCGGCCCCGATGGGCGTCGTCACGACGGGCAGGCCGTGGGCCAGCGACGTCAGAATCTTTATCTTGACGCCCGATCCGGCCCAGAGCGGCGCGACCGACGCCGCGGCGGAGGAAAGCTCGTCCCCCAGGTCCCGGGTCTGAGCTTCGAACGAGACGGCGTCGCCGGCGAGACGGCGCAGGCTCCGCGGCGGGGCCTCTCCCCTTATGGTGAAACGCACGGCCGGCACGCGTTGGCGGACTGCCGGGTAGACGTCGCGAAGGAAGAACTCCAGGCCGTGGCGGTTGACGTCGCGGCGCGTGCCGCCGAAGTAGACCAGCCGGGATGTCAGAGCCGAAGGGGCCGGGGGGGTCGAAGACGGGACGTCGACTATGGGGAAGAGGACGCGGGGCGGCCTCGCCGTGTACGGCGCTACGAGTCCGGCGTCCACCTGGCTGAGGCACAGGACGTGGTCGAAGTGGCGGTTCGCCGCCCGTTCGTACGCCCGGCGGTGCAGGAAACGCCACGCCCGGCCGACCTTGGATATCGGGTTGCGCGTGATGCGGAGGATACGGCGGTTGAGTTCGAATTCGGCGTCGTGTTTCAGGAGTACTTTAACGGGGCCTTTGACGGCCCGGGCCGTGGGATAGAGGTACCAGTATTCGCATTGCAGTATGTCCGCGTCGGCGCATTCCTGCTTCACGGCCCGCCGGAAGACGGGCGGATTGTAATACCAGAGGTCCATCGGAGAGCCGGAGAGCCAGGCCGCGACACCGTAGAAGAGTTTATAGAAGGCCCGCGCCGCCGTGCTTCTCTTGTTGGGCATCAGGACCGGGACCAGCCGGACGCCTATCTCCTCGAATGCCCGGCCGCATTCGGCGTCGACTTCGGCCGTCACGAGCGAGACGAACGTCACCTCGTGGCGTTCCGCCAGGGCCCGGAGGAAGTTGAACGTTACGACGTCCGTGCCCGTGAACGTCGGGTACGGCAGGCGGTGCTTCGCGATAACGATGCGGGCCATGGTCGCTGACCGGTTATCCGGTGAAGAGGTCCAGGAGCCGGGCGGCCTCCCGGCCGGCGGGGCCGCTCGGGTCGGCTTCGAAGGCTTCGGCCCAGAGCCGCAGCGCCTCCTCCAGGTCCCCTTCGTCCTTGGCCATCGTCCCGAGCAGCAGTTTGCACCGGGGCGTTTGGTTGGGGAGGTCCGGGTCGGCCTGGCACATTGCTCCGGCGGCACGGAGGTCGTCGCGGGTGCGGGACATGCTCCACAGGACGTAGTCGGTCTCGACCGCCGACGTCGCGCGCCAGACTCTGGGAAGGGGGTCTCCGTCGTGGGTGGAGACGTAGTCGTTCAGGGCCTCGAAGCCGCGGTATATATTGGCGTATTTCACGAGCGAGAACGGCGCGTTGCGTGTGCTGAGTATGTACAGGCGGCCGCGGGCCGCGCCGGCTAGAGGGACGTCCGGGGAGGCGTCCAGCTCGGCCATGGCGTCGCCGGGGGCCACGTCTCCCTCCTCCGCCGCGGCGACTAGGGCCGCGACCTCGGCGTACGTCGAGACGGCGGCCCCGGCCGCGAGCGGCAGCAGTAGCAACAGCGTTGTGGCCTTGGTACGCATTATCCGGTTAAAACGCCCGGCGGGCCGTGGCGTAGAAAGATAATTCTTCGTTGACGTTTAGTTCCGCGCGCCAGTCGAAGAAGAAAGGGCTCCGCATATGGATGCGGATACCCGGGCCGAAGGCGTAATCGAATCCCTCCATGCGGACGGGCTGGCCGGGGTCCCAGGCGCGGCCCGCGTCGCAGAACACGACCCCCTCGAACCAGGCGTCGAATATAGGCGACTTGAAGAGGCGGCGCCGGAACTCCGTGGTGAAGAGTAGGGCCCGCGTTCCGATGGTACGGGTGGAGGCGACGTTGCGCAGGCCGTCGGCGCCACGGATGGATATGCGTCGGATGTACGGCGTATACTCCGTGGCCACGCCGCCGCGCACCCGCTCCGCGATTACGAACTCGCCCCAAGGCGACACGTAACCCCGAACGTCCCCTTCGACTAGGGCGTAGTCGTAGTCGCCCACCTTCGGCGACGAGAGTTCACTCTTCACGAGGAAGAACCCGCCCTTCGTCGGGTAGCGGTCGTTGTCCCGGGCGTCCCATTCGACGTAGGGCCGCGCCGCGATGAGGGTGGCTTCGTCCTTTATGCCGTACCGGCCTTCGGGGTCTGACTTGATTCGGACGTCGTAATAGTTCGCGTATTCTCCCAGAACGCCGATGCCGGTCTTGGTGCGGAGTGTTATCAGGTACGCCAGTTCGCCCTCGCCGCCCGCGGCCTCGTGGAAGAACCATTCGCCGCCGTACCCGGTGTCGTTTTCCAAAGGCGTTCGGTGGCCGTTTTCGAAGAATCCCGCCGCGGCGACGAAGAAACGGGAATCGAAAATCCAGGGCTGTTCGTAGAACAGGCGTTGGCGGTCGAGGCCGAACTCGACGCCGGCGGTAACGGCGTCGCCGCCGATGTTCTCCTTGCTGAGTTCGGCCTGCCAGGTCGAGGCGCTGAAGTGCCAGTCCGTGCCTTCCGCCATGTCGATCATGATGACGGCCTCGTCGGGGTTGCTGCGTGGCAGGTCGAAGACGTTGAGACGGGAGAAGAACTGCGTATTCTCGAGGTTGCGCCGGGTTCGCCGGAGTTTAACGTCGAGTTCTTCCTGGGTCATAACGTCGCCCGGCTCGAATTCGCAGTAGTGAAGGATGACGCCGCGGGACGTTTTGAAGTTGCCGTGGGTGCGAATTTCCTTGACGACGATTGTGGGAGGAGCGTCGTTTTCGGCAAGGCCGGGGCCCGGCCGGGCCGCCGCCGCGAGGGCGAACGCGCAGGCCGCGCCACGCAACGCGGCCGCCCGGCCCGATGGCCGGAGGACGCGGGGGCCCCGGCGCGGGCCGCGGGATGGGGAGTGCCGGAAATCCACGCTAAATATTAGTAACGGTATCCGCGTTGGGGCCGATGGCCACGACCGCCGGGGGTTGCGAAAAGAACCGGGCGGCGAGGCGAAGGACGTCCTCGGCCGAGACGGCGTCGACGCCGGCCAGCGTCTCCTCCAGCGATACGTGTCGGCCCATGTAGATTTCGTGCCGAACGTTGCGGCCCATCCGGGCCGCGGTCGACTCTATCGCCAGCATCAGCGTGCCCTTGAGGTAATCGCGGGTGCGGTTAAGCTCGTCTTCCGCGACCTTATTCGTGGCGAGGTCCCGCATTTGCTCCAGGATAATGTCGCGCGTCTCGACGGCCGAGCCGGGGCTCGTGCCGGCGTACGCAACCAGGGCGCCGGCGTGGTGGAAACCCCGGCCGTACGCGTAAACGGAGTAGGCCAGGCCGCGGTCTTCGCGTACCTTCTGGAAGAGCCGACTGGAGGCGTTGCCGCCCAGGATGGTCGTTAAGGCCGCGAGGCCGTAGCGGTCGGCGTGGCCGTAGGGGAGACCGGGGACGGCAAGGCACAGGTGCGTCTGTTCGGTATCCTTGACGTAAGCCGCCGGGGGAGCGGGCGAAGTCCCCGCGGGTCCGTCGGCCGCGTCGCCGTCGGTCGGTAGTTCGTCGAAGTACTCCTCGACCATCGCCGTGAACTCCTCCGGGTCCACGTACCCGGCGGCGCCGATGACGATACGGTCGGTAGTGAAGGTCCGACGGCGGTAGGCCATCGCGTCGTCGCGGCTTATGGCTTTGATAGTGTCGAAGGACCCGAGGATGGGCATACCGATGGCCTCGCCCGGCTGGATTATGCCCATCACCAGGTCGTGGATTTTCTCGTCCGGAGAGTCCTCGTAGAGACGGATTTCCTCGGCGAGGACCTTTTTCTCTTTGTTGAATTCGTCCGGGGGGAACGTGGATTTAAGGACGATATCGGAAAGAACGTCCAGCGCGAGCGGGAGATGCTCGTACAGGACGTGGGCGAAAAAGGAGATGTTCTCCTTCTCGGTGAAAGCGTCGAGCGCGCCGCCGATGCTGTCCACCTCGGCGGCGATTTCGGCGGCGGTGCGCCGCTCGGTTCCCTTGAAGAACATGTGTTCTATCAGGTGGGAGATGCCGTTGAGGCCCGGAGGCTCGTCAACGACGCCGGCGGCGCACCAGACACCGGCCGCGACGGAGCGGACGGTGGGTATGTATTCGCAGACGACGCGTATGCCGTTAGCGGCGGTCTTTTTTATTACGGCGTTCGCCTGAGGAGCGTCGGTCATTTCGTCTCCGGGGCGGGCGGCCGTCGCGGGAGGAGCGTTCCGAACGCTCGGATCCTTCCGGGGGGCCTCCCGGCAGCAAGGCCTTGCGGCTCAGGTTGACACGACCCATATCGTCAATTTCTATAACCTTAACCTCGACCTCGTCGCCGATATTCACGACGTCCTCGACCTTATTAACGCGATGGTGTTCCAGGTCGGAGATGTGTATCATGCCGTCGACGCCGGGGAGGATTTCGACGAAGGCGCCGAACTTCATAATCCGGACGACTTTCCCCTTGAAGACCGCGCCGACCTCGGGGTCGGTGACCAGCGTTTTGACCATCTCGAGGGCCTTGCGGGCGGCTTCCTCGTCGGGCGAGGCGATGGTGACCTTGCCGTCGTCCTCGATGTCGATGGAAGCGCCGGTCTCGGCGATGATGCGGCGGACCATCTTGCCGCCCGGGCCGATGACGGTTCCGATTTTTTCGACGTCGATGAAGGTTATAAGTATCCGGGGCGCGTAAGGCGAGAGCTCGGGCCGCGGTTTGGCGATGACGCTGTCCATACGGTCGAGGATGGCGAAACGGGCTTCCCTCGCCTGGGCGAAGGTTTCCCGGATGACGTCGAGCGTCAGGCCGCGGACCTTCATGTCGAGCTGGACCGCGGTGACGCCGTCGCGCGTGCCGGCGACTTTGAAGTCCATGTCGCCGTAGTGGTCCTCGAGGCCCTGGATGTCGGTGAGAAGGATGTTGCGCTCGTCGCCCGAGATAAGGCCGATGGATATGCCGGCCACGGCGTTCTTGACCGGGACGCCGGCGTCCATGAGCGAGAGGCTCGCGCCGCATACCGAGGCCATGGACGAGGAGCCGTTCGACTCCAATATGTCGGAAACCACGCGCACGGTGTACGGGAAGTCGTCTTCGCCCGGGAGGATGCGTTGGAGCGAAGTCTCGGCGAGTTGGCCGTGGCCTATCTCCCGCCGCCCGGCTCCGCGAATCGGTTTGACCTCTCCCACCGAGAACGGGGGAAAGTTGTAGTGAAGCATGAAGGCTTTGGTCCGGTCGCCCAACAGGTCGTCTATGCGCTGTTCGTCGGAGACCGTTCCGAGCGTCGTCGCCACCAACGCCTGGGTCTGGCCCCGCGTGAATATGGCCGAGCCGTGGGCCCGGGGCAGAACCGAAACCTCGATGTCGATGGGCCTGAGTTCGTCGAAGCCCCGGCCGTCCTGGCGGGTGCCGTCCTCGAAGGCCATACGCCGTATTTCGGCCTCCTCGAGTTCCTCGAGGAAGGTGTTGATGGCTTTCTGCTTGTCGGCCGCGTCCTCGTCCTCGGCGTCGAATTTCGCGTACGTTTTCTCCACCAGTTCGGTCCGGGCGTGTCGCCGGGGGATCTTTTCCTGGATGTCGATAATGGGGCGAACGTGGCCTTCCATGAAGCCCTTGACATCGGCTTCGAACGCCGCGTCGCGCTCGGGCGGGGGTATGGTCATCTTGTTTACGTGCCGCGTGAAGTCGGCGATGGCCTGGGCCGTCTTGCTGGCCTCGGCGAACCCGGCTTCCACGGCGCCCATCATCTCGTCCTCCGTCAACTCGGCCCCGGAGCCGGCCATCATCACGATTTTATCCGTGGTGCTGACGACGATGAGGTCGAGGCGGCTCGTCTCCATATCGGGGACGGACGGGTTGATGACGTAATTTCCGTTGTCCAGGCCCACGCGCACGGCGCCGACGGGGCCGTACCACGGCATCGCCGACAGCGAGACGGCGAGCGAGGCGCCGTTGAGGGCTAGTACGTCGGTGTCGTTTTCCTGGTCCGCGGACAGGGCGGTGGTGATGATTTGTAGGTCGTTGCGGATATAGGCGTCGAACAGCGGCCTGATGGGCCGGTCGATGAGGCGCGCCGTCACGGTCTCCTTTTCGGAGGGGCGCCCCTCTCGTTTGAAGAACCCGCCGGGTATTTTCCCGGCGGCGTACGTTTTCTCGCGGTATTCGACCATCAGCGGGAGCCAGTCGATGCCGGGTCTGGGTTCTTCGGTGTTGCAGAAGGTTGCGAGTACGACGGAGCCGCCGCACGTAACGGTGCAGGCCCCGTCGGCCAGTTTGGCTACTTTTCCGGTTTCGTAACGGACGTTTCTCCCGCCCGTCTCTATGTCGAATCCTGTGGTCATATTGTTTTCCTACCTTGGGAGGGCTCGTGGCCCTCGATAATTAAAAGATGGATAAGTGTATGTAACGGCCGGGGCGTTCCTTAACGTCCTCTATCAAGCCCTTGGCTTCGGCCGTGGTGTCGACCAGGTCGGTGTATAATTTATCGTCCTTGAGCAATTTGCCGGCCGTGCCCTCGCCGGCCTCCAGGCCCTCCGCGACTCCCCGTAGCGACGTCGCCGTGTACTTGAGGTCGTCGGACATGACCGAGAGGTTGTCCATGGTTACGTCGAAGTTGTCCTCGTTGCGGGCGATCATGTAGTCGAGGCGGTAACTCATCGAACGCAGGTTGGAGAGGGTAATGGTGACGTCCTCGCGGCTCGTGTCGAGGATGAAGGCCAGGTCCTCGGACATCTCCTCGGTGTTGTGCACCGTTTCCTTAAAGGACGCGACCGTCGGTTCGTCCAGCATCTCGTTGATGGCGCCCAGGCCGTCCTGGACCTGCTTGAACATCTCGTCCATGCCGATGACCTCGGCTCCCTCGATGGTGGAGCCGGGTTCGATGACGCGGGCCTTGGAGGGGCCGGGTTCGATTTCGACGTAGTTGTCGCCCAAAAGGCCGATCATCGTTATCTTGAACCGGTCTTCCTCGTGGACGACGAGGTCCTTGCGGACGAGCAGCGTAACGACGACGCGGCGCTTGCCTTTGTGGTCGATGAAGTCGACGTCGTCGACCGAGCCGACCTTGACGCCGCCCATACGGACGTGGGCCCCGGGATTGAGGCCCGCCGAGGAATCGAAGATTACGTTATAACGGTGGCCTCGTTCGAAAATACGGATCTCGCCCACGCCGAATACGAGAATGGACAAGAGGATAAGTGCCGCAAAGACCAGAATCCCGACTTTTATTTCGTTGGATATCTTTTCCATTTAGGCACCGCCTATCACGTCGATGGGGCCTTCCGCGCTACCCTCGATGAATTGCCGGACGAATTCGTCGTCCGAGTTCTTTATTTCCTCCGGCTTGCCGGAGGCGATGATTTTTCCGCCGTACATCATGGCGATTTTATCCGCGATTTTGTAGGCGCTCGCCATGTCGTGCGTCACGGCCACGCTCGTGACGTCGAGCTGTTCGTCGAGTTTTATTATCAGGTCGTTGATGACGTCGGACATGATGGGGTCGAGGCCGGTGGTGGGCTCGTCGTACAGCACTATCTCCGGGTCGTGGGCGATGGCCCGGGCCAGGCTCACGCGTTTTTTCATGCCGCCCGAAAGCTCCGCCGGTTTGAGGTGGGACACGTTCTCAAGGCCCACCAGGCGAAGCTTGTCCTCCACTACGTCCGCGATGTCGGCGTCGGAGAGGTCCGAATACTCGTAAAGATAGAAGCCGACGTTGCGGCCCACCGACAGCGAATCGAAGAGCGCGGCCCCCTGGAAGACCATGCCGAACTTGCGCCGCAGCTCGTTCAGCGTCCGGCCCTTCGCCGTCGATACCTCGCAGTCGTCGACCTCGATGGTGCCCGAGTCGGGCCGAACGAGGCCGATAATGTGTTTCAAGAAGACCGACTTGCCGCACCCCGACCGGCCTATGATAACGAGCGTGTCGCCGTCCTGAACCGTCAGGTTGAGGCCGGTAAGCACCTTCTTGGCGCCGAACGACTTGAAGACGTCGGTGGCGACTATTTTATCGTAGCCGTTTTCGCCGTTGGGAGCCATAATCCTATTCGACCCTCCCGCGGTCCGTAAGGCCCAGCTCTTCCGCCAGCCGCTCCACGGTCTTGCGGTCGTTGTACGGAACGTTTCGCCCCCGGACCTTCTGAATATCCTCGTGCCCTTTCCCCAGGAGCGCTATTACCGTGGGCTCGCCGGGCCGGGCGGAGGCGAGGGCGTGGCGTACCGCCTCGCTCCGGTCCAGGATGACCGTGTACTCGTCCGCCGCTCCCGCCGCCCGCAGGCCCTCTTCGACGCCCCGGGCGATGGCCGCCGGGTCCTCGTAGTACGGGTCGTCGGTGGTCACGACGACGTAATCGCCGTAGCGGCCGGCGATCTCGCCCATAGTCGGCCTTTTCTCGACGTCGCGGTCGCCGGTGCAGCCGAAGACCACGACCAGCCGATGCTCCGGGAGGCGCCGAATCTCGCCCAGCACCTTCTCCATACTATCGGGCGAGTGGGCGTAATCGATTACCACCCGAAGGTCGTCGTTGACCGCGACGGCCTCGAGGCGGCCGGGCACCGCCGCCGTCTCCGCAAGGCCCTTCGCGGCCGCTTCGGCCGGGACGCCCAGCTCCCGGGCCGCGGCGAAGGCCGCTAGGCAATTGCCGACGTTGAAGGAACCCGCCAGCGGCGACGTTATCGCCGTGGCCGAACCGTCCGGGGCCGCAACGGTAAACGTCGACCCCGACCACCCGGCCGAAACGCCCTCCGCCCGGTAATCCGCGTCCTTCGCGTCCACGCCGTACGTAACGACGCGGCCCGAAGAACGGGCGGCCAGCTTCCGGCCGTACGGGTCGTCCGCGTTGATTATCGCCGGCGAGGCCGGCGCGAGTTCCTCGAACAGGCTCGCCTTGGCCGCGAAGTACGAGTCCATGTCGCCGTGCAGGTCGAGGTGGTCGTGACTCAGGTTGGTGAACACGGCCGCGGCGAACGGCATCCCGGCGACGCGGGAGAGGGTCAGCGCGTGCGACGATACTTCCACCACCGCGACGGCGGCCCCGGCGTCCGCGGCCTCGCGCAATAGCGCCTGGACTTCGGGGGCTTCGCCGGTGGTCAAACGGGCCGGCCGGTCCTCGCCGCCGAGGGCGTTTTTTACGGTTGTCATTAGCGCCGTCTTCTTGCCGGCGGCGTGGAATATCGCCTCGAGCAGGAAGGAGACGGTGGTCTTGCCGTTGGTCCCGGTAACGCCTATCACCGGGATTTCGCGGCCCGGGTGGCCGTAGAAAACGGCGGCAGCCTGGGCCATCGCACGCCGGGAGTCGGCGACCAAAACCTGCGCCAACGCCAATTCCGCCGGGGAATACTCCTCCACCAGGGCGGCGGCGGCGCCGGCGGCTTCGGCCTCGTCCAGATACGCGTGGCCGTCGGCTCGCAGGCCGCGCACGGCTACGAACAAGGACCCCGGCGTTACCTGCCGGGAATCGTACGTAACGGCGCTAATTTCCGGGTCGGCCTCGCCCCGTATTCCCTCGTGCGGGACCTCGGCCAGTAAGGCCTTTAACTTCAAACGATTATTTGTTATCAAAAAATATTTGACTTGGAGTAAATATTCTGCTATCTTACTATCAGTAAACAACGCGGTCGCGTTAGTAAATATCTCCGGCTGCTAGAATCGTATTGTAACGCGAATGCTATCACATTTATACGATTTAATCAACTATTAATTGGAAACCGGCCTTTGATTACTCGCCATTTCGACACGGAACCGGATGGAAGGTAAAAAAATAACCTTCGGTAAAGTCCTTCGGGAAAAGAGGATGGCCCGGGGCCTTACCCAAAAGGAACTGGCCGAGCTCGCCCGGGTCGACGACTCCTATATATCCCAACTCGAGCGGGACTACAAATTTCCGTCGGCCCGGACCATAGAGAGCCTGGCCCAGGCGTTGGGGGTCGAGGTCGCGGAGCTGCTCGCGATGTACTTCCCGGGGCCCGAGGCCAAGGCGCCGGCCGTATTCGTGGGCCGGGAACGCGAGGCCGCCGCCTTCGAGGAGTCCCTTTCGAGCGACGTCGACGTGCTGGTCGTCACCGGGACCCCCGGCTCGGGCAAGACGGCGCTCATCAACGAGAAATTCGTCCCGGCCTGCCGCGAAGGCCGCGTCCCCTATATTTATTTCGACAGCCGCCGGTTGACCTCCTACCGCGCGTTCCTCAAGGACCTACGCGACGCGTTCGCGTCCCGCCGCGGCGGGTACCGCTCGTTCGACGAGATATACGAGCAGTGCGAGGCGATAGAGGGCCGCCTGCGAGGCCGTTTTCAGGACCCGTTCAGCCTGCACGTCGCCGGCGCCGGCGCCGAGGCCGCCGGGCCCGGCCGCGCCGAACTCACCTACGCCGAAAAATATATGTACCGCGAGGCCGAGAAACTCCTTACGGAGGAGTTCCTGGCCGGCTGGCGGGCCGCCGGTTCCAAGGACGGCCGGCGAAACGTCGTCTTCCTGGACGATTTCCACGACGTCGGCGCCACGGTCGGCTACTGGATCGGCGCTTTCATCGAACGTTTGCACGAGGCCGCGTCCCAGGGGCGGAAGTTGATGCTGGTGTTGACGGTCCGGCCCGGCCGGCCCCCCTCCCTTCCCGCCGCCACGAAAGTGAAGACGCTCGGGCTCGGGCCCTTTTCCCCCGGCGAGGTGGAGGAGTACTTCCACGCCCGGGACCTGGACCTGGCCGACGCCGACTGGGAGATAGTAAAATCCCTCGAAGGCGACGTCCGGGCGATATCGTTCTGGGCGGACTATTTCGAAGCGGCGGCCGATTACGGCCGCAACCGCCTCGGCCGGGCGGAAGAGGCGCTCCGTCGCCTCGACGGGGAGTTGACGCCGTTCGCGGCCGGGACCTCTTTGCCCGGCGGCACGCGCCTCCGCATCTACGTCCGGCGGTTGTTGGGCCACCTCACCCGCCTGCAAGGCCGGCTGGCCGAAGCCGCGGATTACTATGGCTCCGCCGTCGTTTTAGCGGAGGAGGAGGCCGAGGGCGGGTCCGCCGACCTCGGTTACCTGTACCTGGATTTGGGCCACGTATGCCGGCATCAGGGCCGCTGGGACCGGGCGGTGGATTATTA
Organism: Candidatus Zixiibacteriota bacterium; assembly: GCA_050117845.1. Lineage (GTDB taxonomy): Bacteria > RBG-13-66-14 > B26-G2 > WVWN01 > WVWN01 > WVWN01. The sequence continues at coordinate 73,374 of JASFLY010000002.1, read as the reverse complement.
CGTCCTGGCCAACGAGGAGTTCGCGGCCCACGGCGAGGAGCTGGGCGCCGGCGTCGCCCATTCCAGCCTGGGGACGACCTTCCGACTCCGGCGCGAGTTCACCCGGGCGAAGCAGGAATACAAACAGGCCGCGGCCGTACTGGGGGCTCTGGCCGACCGCCGGGCCGCCGGCCCGGCCGCCCGCCCCTGGCTTGCTAGCACGCTTTCCAATCACGCCATCACGCGGCGCCTCGAGGCCGAGGAGCTGATGCGCGCCGGGGAAGAAACGTCGGCGCGCCGGGCGTTGGCCCAGGCCAAGACGCTGTGCCAGCAGGCGCTGGAAGCGAGCGACGATGCCGCGGAGACCGCGGTGGCCGAGAACCGCTTCGGCCTGTGCCTCTTCGCCGAGAGCCGCTGGACCGGCGACGCCGGCGCGGCGGAGGAGGCCGCGGACCTTCTCGCGGAAGCGACGCGGCGGCACAAACGCGCGCTGGCCGTCTTCGAGGACCTGGGTGACCAGTACCGCGTGGCGCAGGTCCTGGCGGACCTGGGCGTGGCCGCGGCCCAGCAGGGCCTGGTCCACGACGCCATTATCAACTTCAAAAACAGCCTCGCCATCTTCCAGCAGATGGGCAGCCGGTACCACATGGCGATGGTCCTGGTGGAGTTGGGCCTGTTGTCCGAGGGCGGCGAGCAGTTGTCCTATTTTGCGGAGGCGCTGGGCGCTGCCCGCAACCATAACGACGATTCGTTGGCCGAGGTGGCCTCGGCCGTTAAGGAGGCCCTGGAGGCCGGCGACGGCCGTCGGGCCGGGCGTTTCTTCGAGGAGCAGGTAGCCGCGGAACCGAAGCTGGAACAGTATTTCGGGCGGGGTCGCTAGCGGCCCGCGGCGCGTTTTCGAGAGCGAGGACTATATGTGCGGTATCGTGGGATACATCGGTAAGAGGCCGGCGGCGGCGATTCTGGTCGACCGCCTCGACGATCTGTCGTACCGGGGGTACGATTCGGCCGGCATCGCGGTGGCGAGCGACGGCGTCATCGCCGTCGAGAAGATGCCCGGCAAGATAGAGAACCTTCGCAACGCGCTGAACGGGAACGAGCCCCCCGGGACCGTGGGCATAGGCCACACCCGTTGGGCCACCCACGGCGCCCCCAACAAGGTCAACGCCCACCCCCACGTCGATTGCTCGGGCCGCCTCTTCGTCATCCAGAACGGCATCATCGAGAACTTCCCCTCGCTCAAGCAGGAGCTGCTCGCGCGGGGCCACAAGTTCCAATCCGAGACCGACACCGAGGTCGTCGTCCACCTGCTCGAGGAGTACTACGAGGGCGACCTTCTCGATGCGGCCAAGAAGACCGCCGCCCGGCTGCAGGGCTCCTTCGCGCTGGTCTTCATGGCCGCGGGCGAGAACAGGCTGGTGGGAGTCCGTTACCACGCGCCGCTCATCGTGGGCGTGGGCGGCGGGGAGAACTTCATCGCCTCCGACATCACGGCGGTGCTTCAAGATACGAATAAAGTGTACGTCCTCGAGAACGGCGACGTCGTCTCGGTCGAGCCGCACCGCATCGAAGTCGACACGTTCCTGCCCGAGCGTGCGGGCCGGCCGGCCCGGCGCCAGCTCACCATCGTGGACTGGCGGGCCGAGGACGTTTCCAAAAACGACTATCCCCATTACATGCTCAAGGAAATAGCGGAACAGCCCCGGGCGATAGAGAACACGCTGCAGGGGCGCATCAAGGACGGCGAGATAGTCCTACGGGAAATGGACCTCGCGCACGAGCAGATCCGCCGCGTCAACAATTTCCACATAGTCGCGTGCGGTACGGCCTACCACGCCGGCCTCTACGGCAAGTACCTCTTCGAGCGCGTCCTCCGCGTGCCGGTGGCGGTGGACGTGGCTTCCGAGTTCCGCTACCGCGACCCCATCCTGGACGATAAGTCGCTCGTCATCCTCATAAGCCAGTCCGGCGAGACCGCGGACACCATCGCCTCGATGGAGGAGGCGAAGGCGCGGGGCGCCAAGACGCTGGCCATCGTCAACGTGCGGGGGAGCACCCTCGCCCGCGACGCCGACGCCGTGATGTATACCCGGGCCGGCCCGGAGATAGCGGTGGCCTCGACCAAGGCCTTCACTTCCCAACTGGTGGCGCTGATGCTGCTCGGCTGTTTCCTGGCCGACCGGCGGCGGGTCCAGTGGCCCTGCGGCCGGCCGGAGATGCTGGAGCACATCGCCGCCCTTCCGTCCAACCTCGAGCGGGCCATCGCGGAGACGGCGGAATCGGCGCGGCGCTGGGGCGAGATAATCTCCGCCGAACGCGATTGCTACTTCCTGGGCCGCAACATGGACGAACCGCTGGCCCGGGAGGCCGCGCTTAAACTCAAAGAAATATCCTACGTCCACGCGGAGGCATACGCCGCCGGCGAGATAAAACACGGGACCATCGCCCTCATCGACGAGGGGACGCCGGTCGTGTCGTTCATGACGCAGGAGGGCGTCTGGGACAAGATGGTTTCCAACATCCACGAGGTCCGGGCTCGGGGCGCGCGCAACTTCGCCGTGGTGGGCGAGGGGGGCGTCGGCCTGGAGGGCCTGGTGGAGGACGTTATCACGCTGCCGGCGGTGCCGGAGATATTCGCGCCGGTGCTGGCCGCGGTCCCCGCGCAGCTCATCGCGTACGAGGCCGCGGTGGCGCTGGGCCGCGACGTGGACCAGCCGCGCAACCTGGCCAAGAGCGTTACCGTCGAGTAAGACTCGGTATAATACAGGAGAATCGAGATGGCACTATCTTTGAATAAACTTCGGCTCGTGGCCGTCGGCGGCGGGACCGGCCTGGCGACGCTTCTGCGGGGCATCAAGACCTACGTCCGCCGGCACGAGGAGGACGAGGAAGCTCCCCTTGATCTCTCGAGCCTGACGGCGGTCGTGACGGTGTCGGACGACGCCGGCGCCACGGGCAAACTCATCGACGAGTTCGGCATCCTGCCGCCGGGCGACGTACGCGCCTGCCTCGCTGCGCTGGCCGACGAGGAGGAATTGCTGTCCAAACTATTCCTCCACAAATTCGTGGGCGGCGGCGACTTCGGCGGCCAGGCCTTCGGGAACCTCTTCCTCACGGCCCTCATCCAGATGAACGACAACAACTACCTCAACGCCATCAAGGACGCGAGCCGAGTATTAAGAGCCGAGGGGACTATCCTCCCGGCGACGCTCGAGCGCGTGCGCCTCTGCGCCGAGACCGACGACGGCCGGACGCTGGTGGGCGAGGACGAGCTGAACCACAACGGCGCGGGCCGGATTTCCCGGGTCTTTTTGGCCCGGCGGACCAACGGGTCGGGAAACGGCAACGGCCATCCCGAGGAGGTGGCGTGCGACCCCATGCCCGGCGTGGTCGAGGCCATCCTCGACGCCGACGTCGTTATCCTGGGGCCCGGCGGCCTCTACACCTCCATCATCCCCAACCTCCTGGTCAGCGGCATCGCGGACGCCATCAAGAAGGCCAACTGCCGGACCATATACATCGCCAACGTCATGACGCAGCCGGGCAAGACGGACACGTACTCGCTCTCCGACCACATCCGCGAAATCAAGAAGTACGGCGGCTTCCCCATCGACTACGTGCTGGTCAACGACCGCGAGGTGTCGCCGGCCATTCGCGAGAAGTACGAGCGGGAAGGCGCGGGGCAGATCCTCTTCGATCCCGGCGAATCGGACGAGGTCTCGACGGTGTCGTTCGGCGAGGGGCGGGAACTCCTCGTCGTCGAGGGCAGCATCATCCACGCCACCGACGTTATAACGGAAGTCCAGGAGCAGTCCATCCGGCAGGAGGACGGCGCGGGCGACGTTCAAACCAAGACGGTCCTGCGACACGACCCGGCCAAACTCACGTCGGCGTTGATAGAGGTACTAAAGGCCACCCAGACCTAGCCCGACAGGAGGTAGCGCATGAGCGACGACTTGAAGCCGGGGACTTTTTTCGACCTGACGGCCACGGCGTACGGCGAGTTCCTAGGCCGGTTCGAGTGGCCCTGGGGCCCGTTGCACGAGATAGGGAAACTGGCCCGCGAACTCCTGCGCGGCGTGCGCGAGGGCGAGATTATGCCGGGCGCGCACGTGTTGGGGGACGACGTCGACGTCGGCCCGGGCACGGTAGTGGAGCCGGGCGCGGTCATCAAGGGTCCCACGGTCATCGGCGCGGGCTGCGAGATCCGCGCGGGAGCGTATATCCGCGGCGACGCCGTCATCGCGGACGGCTGCATCGTCGGCAACTCGAGCGAGGTCAAGAACGCGCTTATGCTCGAGGGCTCGCACGCGCCGCACTTCAACTACGTCGGCGACAGCGTCCTGGGCCTGCGGACCAACCTCGGCGCGGGGGTCAAACTGTCCAACTGGAAGGTGGCCGCGGCCAAGGGCGTGAAGCTCGTCATCGGCGGCGAGGTCGTCGACACCGGCCTGAACAAGTTCGGCGCCATCCTCGGCGACGACGTGGAGATAGGCTGCAACTCGGTCACGAACCCCGGGACCGTCGTCGGCCCCCGGACGATAATATACGCCAACAGCAACGTGCGCGGCTTCGTCCCTGCGAACTCGGTGGTAAAGTTGCGCCAGCGCCAGGAGATAATACCGCGCCGGCGCGTTTAAATCCGTATCACACCTAATTCTCGATAGGCCGCGGCCCCGCCGCGGCTTGGGGTTTAATTATGGACCGGATTCAGGGAACGGACGGCATCCGGCGCGACGTGCGTAGGCAGGACGACCCCTCACTCGCCGGCCTCTCGCCGGCCGAGGCGTTCAACGAGAAAGCGGTCATCACCGACGCCTTCCTGGAGGGTTACGCGTACGCCTTCGCCCGGCTGTGTCTCGCCGGGGAGCCGCCCTCCCGGGAGATAGTCGTCGGTTGGGACCCGCGCGACCCGAAGGGCGACTTCACCGGCGCCGTCGTGCGGGGCCTGCGGAAGGGCGGCGCGACGGCGGTCGTGATGGCCGTGGCGCCGACGCCGGCGGTCCCGATGTTCATGGCGTATCGCGGCGCCGCCGCGGGCCTCATGATAACCGCGTCCCATAACCCGGCGGGCCAGAACGGCGTTAAAATATTCCTGGCGCCGGCCGGTCTAAAACTATTGCCGGCCGACGACCGCGAGTTGACCGCGGCCGTGCGGGCGCTCGACTGGGAAGCCGTTAAGGCCGCGCCGCTGTCGGGCGACGAGGTGGACGCCCGGGGGGACTGGCGCCGCGTCTTCGACGCCTTCCACAAGGCGCCCGACAACGCCTGGCTCGAGCCGGCCGAGAAGCCGCTGGCCGACTTCGCGCTGGTGGTGGACCCGGCCCGAGGGTCGTACTCGGCCGTGGCGGCGGAACTCCTGGCGGCTTTTGGGGCCGACGTATACGAGGCCAACGCCGACGACGGCGAAGGCCGCGTCAACTGGCGCTCGGGCGTCGCCGACCTGGAGGGCGTCGCGGCCATAACGGCCGAGGACCTCCGCGCCGGCGGCCGCTTCGCCGACTACCCGGCGCTCGCGAAGCTGGCGGCTTTGGCCGAAGAAACCGACGAAGGCCGTGTTCTCGCCGGGACGGTCTTCGACGCCGACGGCGACCGTTTCTTCCTGGTCGTATACGATGCGAGGCATAGTCCCACGGGACAGGATGGGGAGTTCGTCGTCCTCTCGGGCGACGAGGTGGCCACGCTCCAGGCGGCGGAGATGGCCCGGCGGCTGGGCGGCAAGGTGGAAGGGCGGGCCTTCCTCAACACCGTGGAGAGCGACCTGGCGGTGGCGGGCGCCGCGGCGGCCCTCGGCTACGAACCTCAGCTCAAGCCCGTGGGCGACAAGTGGATACTTACCGAGGCGTGGCGGCGGGCGGCGGGAATCCCGGCCTCGCCGGACGAGAGCGGCGCGGCCCTCTCGGCGCGGCTCGCGCCGGCCTTCCGGGCGGGGGAATTGCCCAAAGCGGCGGAGGTCTCCTACGGCGTCGGCTGCGAGGAGACGGGCCACGCCATAACCTTCGGCGATCTGACGACGGCGAGCGGGGCGTCGGTGCCCTTCGCCGCGGGGAACGGCCTGAAGTCGGCCCTTAATACGCTGGCCGCAATAGTTGCCTTAAAAAAGGAACTCTCGCCCGGAGATTTATATAACCGCCTGCGGGCCCCTTTCGAGCGCGGCTACAAGAGTAATAATTACGTATTCTATACCCGCAAGGAGGCTTTGCTGCCGGGGAAGGCCGTATTCGAGTTGATGGACGGAGAAATCGAGGCCGCGGCCCGTCGGGACGCGCCGGCTCTCTCGTGGCGGAAACTACACTTCGAAGAGGAACCGGAATTGCTTTACTGGGCGGGGTACGAGGGCGAGCGGCAGGTCATGGGCCTATTCGTCCGCAACTCGGGGACCGAGGACAAGAGCGCCCTCTACGTGCGGGCGGAGCGCCCCTGGGCTGAGTTGGCGGCGGCGATGGCCGAACGGCTTTACCCGACGTTCTACGCCGCGATTAAAGATACCGACGACCGCCGGGCCCGGGCGGAACTGGCCTGGCTCGCCGGGGGCCCCGCGCCCGCGGGCGACGAGTTGAAACGCGTCGTCACCCTCGTCGAGGGCCTTATGGCCGGCGGCGGGATAACGCCGCGCGGCGAGGCGGTACTGACGGCCCTGCGGCGGGCGAAAAAGTTGTAGGCCGGCGGCCTGGTGTGATATAAATTAACCGAGGAACGAGTTAAAATTGAAAATAGAATTCGTATATTTCGACCTGGACGACACGCTCGTCGAAACCACGGCTACGGTGGCGGAGGCCTACGAGGCCGCGCTGGCGGAGCTGAGGCCGGCGGTCGCCGCGGCCGGCGGCGCCGTCCCGCCCCCCGAACTCGAGGCCGAGATGACGGGCACGTTCGGCTCGACGATGCCGGAGGAGTACATCCGGGCGTGGCTCTACGAGGCGGGCGTTACGGACGGCCTGCGGGACGAACTCGCGGCCCGGGGCGCGGCTTTATTTAATGAGGGGATCGGTGGCATCCCGGCCTTCCCGGAGGCGGGGCCGGTGTTGGAACGGCTGGCCGCGGAAGGTTTCGGCCTGGGCGTTATCACCGACGGCCGCGTCGCCGAACAGCGGATGAAGCTGGAACGGGCGGGCCTGGCCGCGTTTTTCGGCCCCACCTTCATCTCGGAGGATTATCCCGTATTCAAACACAAGCCGGGCCAGATGATGTTCCGGGACGCGCTGGCCGCGGCGGCCCGGCCCCCGGCCGCCGTCATGTACGTCGGCGACCGCAACAAGGACGTAATCGGCGCCAACCTCGCCGGGATGGTATCGGTCCGCGTGCGTCAGGGATGGGCCAACCGCCGGCCGTCGGTCAAACAATTCGCCGCGGCTCAGGCGGATTACGTTATCGACAACCTGGGCGAGTTGCCCGACCTCATCGCGCGGCACAACGTCGGGGAGAAGGGCTAGATGGTTACGGTATTCGGCAAAGGCCGGTGGATGTACTGGTCGATACTGGTCGCGGTGGGCATCGCCGCCGCCATCATTATCGCCCGGCGTCGTTCGCCGGAGGAAATTGCCCGGACCCGCTTGATATGGGGCGACCAGGCGATGGAGGCCCAGGAGTACGACCAGGCGATAGCCTTCTACCGCGTCGCCGTCGAAAAGGACCCGACCCTCCTGACGGCGTACTTCAACCTGGCGCTGGCGTACGAATTCGTCGACGACGAAAAGGCGCTGGCGGCTTGGGAGGAGTACTTGAAGGTGGCCGCCGCCGACCCGTCCCAGGACGAGTGGGTCGGTGAGGCCGAGGCTCATCGCGGCCGCCTCCGAGCGAGGCCCCATTTCGCCCGGGCCGCGGAGTTATCCGAGGCCGAAAATTACGAAGGGGCCCGGAAGGAATACTCGGCCGCGTTGAAATACACGCCCGAGGACCTGGATATTCTCAGGGGGGCGGCGGAGAACGAGGCCGCGGCCGGGGATTACGAGGCGGCGATCGGGTATTACGAGGCCGCGCTAGAGGTCGCGCCTTATTCCATGAATATCCGGTACGACCTGGCGCAGGTCTACGAGAATACGGATAAAAACAAGGCCGTGGCGCTATACGAAGAACTACTCAATATGTCCGCCACCCATACCGGCATAAAGCCCTCCAAGCTGAAAGACGCGCAGAAGCGCCACCTTGAGCTTCGAAGGGAGGGTTATCACGGGTAAACGCGCTATCGGCTGGGCGTTGGCCCTGATACTAGCCGGCGGGGGCGCGGCGGCGGGGGCGACCGCGGAAGGCGCGGCCGATGCGTCGGCCGAGGCCGCGGACGCGAATCTAATTATAGGGGAGGCGGCGTTTCTGGCGGGGGACCTGGTAAGCGCCGAAATCGCCTTTTACGAGGTATTATTGACGCGTCCGGATGACCGCCGGGCGCATTACTATTTAGGCCGGGTATACCAGGAGCGGGGCCTTCCGGGGCGGGCCGCCGGCCATTACGAGGCGGCCGCGGGCCCCGATTTCCCGGAAACCTACTTTTTCCTGGGCCGGGTGTACCACGAAGAGGAGCGCTACGACGACGCCGCTACGGCGTATTCCACCTACCTCGAATTTTACGACGACGACGCGGCGGCTTGGTTCAACCTGGGCGTAACGTACGACGCGGCCGGCAGGTCGGAAGACGCCGAAGAGGCGTATTTGCGCGCCCTGACGGAGGACCCGCGGCGTCTAGCGGCGGTGCACAACCTGGCCGTTTTGTACCACCGGCGGGGCGATTACGACCGGGCGGCCTTTTTCTGGCGGCGCCTGCTGGAGGTAGCGCCCGATAACGTCGAGGGATATTACGGCCTCGGCCTTTCGACTTATTATGCCGGCGATTTTGCCGCCGCGGCCCAGGCCTTCAACGCCGGGGCCCTGCGGGCGCCGATGCAAGGCCGGTTCTTCTACCAGGCGGGCCGGACCTACTTCGAATTGCGGGAATACGAACTCTCGATGGAGTTCTATCAGCGCGCGGCCGAACTGGGCTACGACGAGGGCGACGTCGCCGAGGGCATGGGCCTTACGTACGAGGGTTGGCGCCGTTACGATAAAGCCACGCCGCTTCTGGAAAAAGCGGCGAGCCTCAAGGGCGAGGGGGCCGGGCCGGCCTACGCGGCGTTGGGCCGCATCGAGCGGGAGATGAGGCGGCCGGGCCGGGCGCTGGCCTATTTCTTCGAGGCGGCCGCGAGATTGCCCGATAACGGCGATATCCAGAACCAGATAGGAGAGTTATACCTCGAGGAAGAGATGGCGACGTGGGCCGCGGAGGCGTTCGAGAAGGCCGTGGCGCTGGAACCGGGTAACCCCGACTACAATTACAATCTGGCGGTGGCGCGGGAGTTTTCGGAACCGGGGCGGGCCGCCGGCCAGTGGGAACGGTACATCGAGTTGGCGGACGGCGTGCCGGGAGAGAAGCGGCGCGTCAGCGAAGCCCGGGAACGGTTGGAGCGGCTGACTAAACCGTAGAAGGTGGTACTGCCGTGAATATTAGAATATGGATTATTCGGGCGTGCGCGGGCGGCCTTCTGCTCGCCTCGGCCGGCTGCGTCTGGATCATCGGCGGCGACGAGCATAAACGCAAACAAAGCATTTCCAAGCATACGAATATGGCCGAGATCCACGAGCTGGCCGGTAATTACGAGGGGGCGGTGGACGAGTATCGCGCCGTCATTGAACTCGCCCCCGACCTGGCCGAGGCGTATATGGGCCTGGGCAATAACCTCAATAAACTGGAGCGCTACGAAGAGGCGGCCGAGGCGTATCGCCGGGCGACGGACCTCGACCCCCGGAATTACAGTTACCAATTTAACCTGGGCGTAACGCTGGCCCGGTCGGAAAAGTTTTCGGAAGCGGCGGAAGAGTTAAGGCGGGCCGCGGCGCTCGCGCCGAACAAAGCGGAGGCTTACGTTTACTTGGGTTCGGCCCTACGGAGCGCGGGCGAATACGCGGACGCCGCGGCGGCGTTGGCCCGGGCGCTCGTTATCGAACCGGACAACACGCTCGCCCATTTGAACCTGGCGCTGACGCTCGACGAAGTGGACGCGGCGCGGGCTCGGGACGAGTGGATTATGGTGCGCGACGCCCGCGACGCCCCGGCGGAGTGGCGCGAGATGGCGGAGGAGCGGCTGGCGGCGGAGCCGGAGGGGAAACCGTAAGCCCGCCCATTCGGAGTCGGAAACGCTATATCTGGTATGCGTTTTTTCGTTGACACACAAGACATTGTGTGTTAGCGTCGAATAGCCTAACTACGAAAGGAGGTCGGTGAGGTGGCAGTAAGCAAATCGGATATAGCGGACGTGGTGGCGCAAAAAGCGAGCCTTCCCAAGAGCAAGGCCGATAGCGTCGTAGGAATGGTCTTCGATACCATCCAGGAAAGCCTCCAGAAGGGCGAGAAGGTATCCATCGTTTCTTTCGGCACGTTTGAGGTCCGCACCAACAAGGGCCGGATGGGCCGGAATCCCAAGACGGGCGAGACTATCTACATTCCCGAGAAGAAGTCCGTCAAGTTCAAAGCCGGTAAAGGCCTCAAAGATTCCGTTAAGTAACGGTTTTAATAATATTGCGACGTTCGCAGATAGGGGGCCCCCTACCAGGGGCCTTTTGTCCTTTTCGCCGCCGAGCCGACTTACGTAAGCGATTGATATTTAATAACTTACGTGCGGGGTTGGCGGCCGAACCGGCCGGACGTCTTGACAGCGGCCTTCTTTATGCTAATATCTGTACGGAGCCGTTTCCGAAAGGGCCGGCCTTTTCACCAATGCGAATAAAAGTTGACGGATTCGACTGAATAAAGTATAGTGATAAGCGAGGGTGGTCGGAAGGAGAAGGCACCATGAAGACTACGATAGTGATGCTATCCCTCGCGCTTCTCGCTACTGCCGCCGTCGTGTGGTCGCAGGAAGAGGTAATCTGCCGTGACGCCGGCATGGCTTTCCAGACGCCCGACGGGGGGTGGCGGGTCAATACGAAGTTAACCGCCCCGGTCGCGGCGAGCCTGGTGAACGACGACCTGAACGCCACGATTACCATCACTTATGCCGATTACGATATTTACGGCTTCGACGTCGATTACGGCTTCATCAAGGATAAATTGGAGAAAAACGAAAAAAATAATTTTAAGTTAACGAAGCCGAATTACGACCGGATTTCGCTCGGCGACAAGAAATTCAGCTTCGGCCGGGCGGCCCGCCTGGAGTTCAGCACCTACGACGAACTCGGCTACCATCGTACGGTCGTGTACGCCATAGCCAACGACACGATAGTGTACTTCTGCTCCGCTGAAAGCCTGGAGCGCGAATGGCCGCGAGTGGAGGAGGATTTCGAGGCCCTGGTCGCCTCACTCCGTTTCCTGCCGTAAAGGCCTCCCGACAACTTAAGCACCGAGATAATCGGGCCCGGTTTACAACCGGGCCTTTATATTTTTAGCGAGGGGTATCCGTTTTCACGAAGGAGGAAGATTGGGCTCGATGGCGTTAAAAGGAGGTCGAGGCATGACGTTGACGGCGGATTGCGATACGGAGCGGAAGGACGGCATCCTGGTAGGTTACCGGTTGGCCAGCGGAGCGGTTATCTTCAAGGGAGCGATGGTTTGCCTTAACGAAGCCGGATATGCGGTGCCCGCGCGCGACGAGGAGGGCCTTACGTTCGTGGGCTTCGCTTACGAGCGGGCGGACAACGGCGACGGCGCCGACGGCGACATGTCGATTCGGGTATGGAAGGACGGGTCCTTTCGCGTCGCGATGGCGTATCCCCGCCTCGCGGACCTGGGCTCGGCCGCCTTCGTTCTGGAAGACGACGAGGTGGCGCTCGCGAGCGTGAACGGCGTCCTGGCCGGGACCATAGTGGAGATCCCGGCCGCCGGCGTCGTACGCGTTCTTATACGGAACGCGGCTCATTAGGGAGGGAGGGGCGAAATGGCCGAAGTCCGGGATTATCTGGGAGAGTTGGAGGAGACGGCCCGGGGCCTTATTCTCAGGGAGTTCCCCGGGGCGGCGCTGTACCGGGGCGACCCGGCCGCCCTGCCCCGCGTCGGGGAGGGAGGGGCGTTCGCGGTGGAAGCGGCGAATTCGGCCTTTGTCGCCGACCCCGAAGGGCCCCGCCGCGTCGCCGCCGTGAGAATTTGGACTTACGCCGACGACGTTCGCGCGGTGGAAACCGTCCGTCGGCGGGCCCAGCATTTGGAAGAAGTCCTCTTGGCGGCGCGCCCCCGGGTCGAATACGTACGTACGGTTTATATGACACGGGATAAAGGCCGGGCGTTCCGGCGGCGAGCCGTGGGGGCGGCGTGTACCGAATGGCGTGTGGGCTTCACCCGGCCGGGGAGTTCTTCATGAAGCTAATGGGAAGAGGACTCGTTATCGACGCCGACCACGGCGTACGTTTTCCCGAATACGCTGACGTGGAAGTCGAGTTCGGCTTCAACGTTTCGAACGATACGACGACGTATTGGGGGGGGACGGGGGGGAGCCGTACGCCGTTGCGTGGCCGGCTCGTCTGGTACGACCTTACGGCGGACCTTTTGACGGCTGCTACCGGGGACAGGGCTGCGGTCGGGACGTTGCTTAGGGCCGAGGCCGAGCCGTACGAGGTCCCGGCCCGGGAGCCGTTCGAGGTTCGGCTGGCCCACGAGGGCGTCGTCCCCCTGTCCGAGCTGGTGGTGGGCGACGACAACCGGCCTCTCCGCCGCGTCGCCGCGGCCCCGGCGTCCGACAGTTACTGCATAGACGGTACCCGGCTCTCGTTTTCGGCCGGCCGGGCCGGGTCGTACGTATACGTGGATTATTTCTACGCCGACGCCGGGGGACGGACGCTCGTCCTGGACCCGTTCGATACGCCCGGCGAATTCAGACTCCTCGCGGCGCTAAAGCTGGGTGACGTGGATGGTACGCGGTTCGACCGGGAGATGGTGCTGTCGGCGGGGCGCTGTCGCCGGGTGGGACCGCTTTTGGCCGGGTCGCGGCCCGGCGAGTTCGGTTCGTTCGGCTTTTCGTTCGTGGCGGAGAACAGGGTGGCGGGAGACGTCGTCCTGCATTTCCCGTAAGGAGTTCAGAGGGTACAGTTGCAGACAATATTATTGATCCCCAGCGCCCGGTGGCAGGTCTCGGTCTCTTTGCACAGGCCGACCTCGATGCCCGGCGGGACCAATCCCATCATATGTTGGTAAATTTTAACGCGGCGGCCCGCCGGGACGCGGCGCCGGCCGTCCTCGGGCGTGCGCTCGCCGGCGTAATCGAAGACCGAAACGTCGCGGCCCAACTTGCGGGCGTAGGTTCGGACGTTCGGGAAGTAACGGAGGGAACCCAAAGTGAAACGCTCCGGCGGCGCCGTCGATAGTATGTCCTCCATGAGTTCGCCGTACGAGTCCTCCCACCCGGCCACGGGGATTATGGGGTCGACGCGGAAGCGGACGCGGTACCCGGCCTCGGACGCGCGGCGCGCCGCGGCCAGCCGCTTGGCGGGAGGCGGCGAGGCGAGCTCGTACTTCCGGGCGACGTCGGCGGCGTTCACCGAGAAGGAGACCACCGTCCGGCCTTTGTGCTCGAGGTCCAACAGGTTATCCACGTTGGCCGATTTTGTGAGGAGCAGGAGGAGGTGGCGGTCCTGGTCGGCGAAACGCGGAACCAGTTCCCGCGTGAGGCCGGTGCGGTCGTCCACGGCCAGCGAGTCGCAGAGCTCGCCGGCGTTGAGCACCGCCGGTTCCGGCCGGGCCAGGAACTCGTCCACCTCGCGCAGGAGGTCGTCCGTATTGCTGAAAATGGTCTGGCGGACCTGGCCGCGGAACGTAAGCTGTAGGTAGCAGTATGCGCACTCGTAGATGCAGCCGTTCCCGTGGGCCAGGATGTAGAAGTGGGGACAGACGATGCCGGGGGGCGTCTTGTCGAAGTAGCGGATGAATTTCGACTTGCGGGGCCGGGTTACGATTTCGACCATAGTATCCTTTACGTTGTGCCGAGTTCAGGAGGTAGTGTATGTCAGGGGAGCCCGAATATCAAGAAGGCTTTGCGTTGGAGGGGGACGTCGACGCCGTCAACCCGGAGAAGTTCGCCTTCCGCCGGGAGGCTATGACGCAGGACCGGCGCCGCCGCAAAGTAATAGAATTGCGCGCGGGCGTGGGCTACCTTACGTCGCGGATTTACGCCCGGGCTTATCAGGAGGTCGTCGCCGTCGAGAAGGACCCGGCGCACTTCCGGCGCTTGTTGAAGCGCGCCGGCCGGTTCTCCAACGTGCGCTTCTACAACAAGGCCGACGCCGAGTTCATCGAGGATGACCTGCTCGGCCACATGGACTTCTCCGCCGTGGACTGCGACGCTTTCGGCGCGCCGGGCGAAACGGTAACGCGATTCTTCGAGGCCGTCGGCGACCGGGGGCCGCGCCCTTTTCTCCTTCTTCTGACCGACGGCGGCCTGCTCGCGCTACGGCGCCGAACGCCCATCAACCTTTACCGTTATTACCTCCTCGGCGACGACGAAGTGAAGGTCCCGCCCGCCGACCTGGCGGGCCGGCTCGAGGAAGTGCAGGAGGGCTTCGTCACCCGGCTGGCCGCGCGGCACGATTATACCGTCCGGCCCGTCGGGGCCCGGCGCAACCACGGCGAGACCGCGCTGTACTCGGCCTACGTCGTTTTCTAGGATGCGGTCTTTTCTGAATTATATGGGAGGGAAGTCGCGGCTGGCGCGGGCTATAGACGGCCGCTTGCCCGCCGCGAACTGCTATGTGGAGGTCTTCGCCGGCGCGGCGTGGGTCCTCTTCGCGCGCAACGCCGCGCCCGTGGAGATATTGAATGACCTCGACGGCCGGCTGGTGAACCTCTACCGCGTCGTCCGCGACACCCCCGACAAGTTGGCCCGGGCGCTCGAGTACCTCCCGAAATCCCGGGAGTTGTACCGCGAGTTTTCGCGGGCGCCGTTTCCTAAGGACCCGGTGGAGGCCGCGGCCGTGTACTACTACCTTGTGAAGAACGCGTTTTCGGGGCAGTTGGGTTGCGGGTTCAGCGCCGGCCGGAAGTACGCGGGCCGGTACTCCATGCGAAACGACTTCCGGGCGTGGGCGGGCCGGCTGAACAGGGTCACGGTGGAGAATCTGGACTTCGCCGATTGCCTCCGCCGTTACGACGGCCCGGATACCGTCTTTTACCTCGACCCGCCGTACGTCGGGACGGAGCGCTACTACGGCCGCGACTTCACGCCGGCCGACCACGGCCGTCTGCGCGACACGCTGGCGGGCCTTTCAGGCCGGTGGCTCGTTTCCTACAACGACCGCCCGGAAGTGCGGGAGTTATATTCGGATTATAATATCGAGGAAGTGGAACCGACGTACTGCGCGGCCAAGGTCGAGGCCGGGGGCAAGCGGGAGCCCTCGGCCCGGCGGGAGCTTTTCGTTACGAATTACTAGTGTGGGTTAGTAGTATGGGTAATCCCCTTGCTTTTTCGGGTACAATAAACTAGAATTAATGAGGAGGCCTTGTGGCAAGCGGGAAATATAACCTAAGGTGTATCGTTTATCCGAAGGGCAAACGCTTCGTGGGCGTTTGCCTCGATTTATCTTTGTTCGCCGAGGCCGATTTGGCCGACGAGGCCCGCGCTCAAATAGAATCCCAAGTGATGTCCTATATGTCTTACATGGTCGAAAATGGTGCGGAGGATGAGATGTTCCCTCGGAAGGCGCCCGTCAAGTATTGGTTAATATATACTTCTATTAAAACGCGCAAGCTGGTTAGAGGGTTATTGTTCGATATAAAGTTCGATCCCGAGGGATACAGGAGGGAACCACTTTTTGCCGAGGTATCATCCTCTTAAGAGGAGAGTGGTAATTAAGGTCCCGGAAAACTACGGTTTTAGATTCGACCGTGAAAAAGGCGACCACGCCCAATACGGACACCCCAATTTCCGCGGCCGGAGACGGTTGGTCACCGTTCCTTTCTACGATGAGTTCAGCCCGCGAGGGGAAGTACTAAAGGCGATATTACGGCAATCCGGTATAACGAAGAAGGAGTTCTACCGGGCCGCTAGCCGTGTTTAAATACGTTTCCGTAAATGAAAGAACCCGCCGTATAGGCGGGCTTTTTGTTAGGGGTAGGAATCACGGCCCGCCGTCGCGGACGTGAGCCCGGGCGGAAAGCCGAGGGCTTAAGCGCGGCCCTACTCGAAGATGCCGACGGTCGGAGGGGCGGCCTGGACGTCGGCGAGGGTGGACTTCCCGGCCTGCTTCTCCTCCTCGTCCGCGACCTCGCGGTAGGCGGCGTAACTCGCGGCGCCGTCGAACTCGGCGAGGCTGAGGATGAGTTCCGGGTCGGTGGAGGGGCTGGCGACGGAACGCGAGGCCGAAAGGACGCGGGCGTCGCGGCAACCCTCCTGGCGCCGCTTGAGAACGGCCTGGTCTTCGAGGAGCGCGAGCGCCTGGGCCTCCCGGCCGGGTTTCACCTTATATATCGTTATTTCGATAACCATCGGGGCCTCCTGGCTGACGTGCGGATTGCAGTATAATACGGTTGCCGGCGTCATTGCGCAAGGGGGAATTTCCGGGCCCCGGCCCTTGTCGCCGCCGCGGCCGTATGTTACGGTTGCGGCGGTATGGGCCTGTATCCCCAATTGGTGAAGTTGGCCGGGCCGGTGGGAACGGTGGCCGTCGCCTCCTTCGTACTCGCCGTACTCGTCGTGCTGGCGGGTTTCGTGCTGGCGCTTGCGGTGGGGCGGAGCCGGCCGAACGGCCGGGCTATGCAGGGCTGGACGATCGCGGTATTCGCCGTCGCGGCGCTGGGGTGGGTCGTCGCTTTGGGCGGTTCGTTCATCGGCGTCGGCACCTTCCTCGCCGGCGGCCGGGCTTCGCCGCTGGCCCGCGCCGCCCTCGCCGCGGCGGGCATGGCGCAAATATGCATAGCCGCGCCCTCGGGGTTCGTCACGGCCGCGCTGGCGCTGGTCGGGTACGGCTCGGTTCGCCTGTTCCTTGATAAATATAAGTAGTACGCCCGCGTTATTAATAACCCCATCCCGCCGCTCCGAGGCGGGTTTTATTTATTAAAGATTTATTTCGATTAACGTTGACCCGACGGGCACCTTGTAATAACATTGCCGGCGGTTGTCGTAATTGGCTTTAACGGACGGGACAAAGGGTTAAAATTAACCGTATTGGAGGCGGGTTATGAAAGAGCCGTTTCGTAAGAACGTCGCGCTCGCCATCGACGGCGGCGGCATCAGGGGGACGATGGTCGCGAAGGCGCTGGCTGTCGTGGAGGAAACGTTGCCGGCGCCGCTGCACGAGCGGGTCCGCCTGACGGCGGGCACGTCTACCGGCAGCATCATAGCCGGGGCCATGGCGGCCGGTATGACGGCCGAGAGTATCCACGGCGTCTACGAGGAACTGGGGTACAATATCTTCAAGAAAAGCTGGCGCTGTTTCTTCCCCTTCAAGTACTTCGTCCACTATATGTACCCGAACGATTTCTTCCGCAAGGCCCTGCGGAAGTACGTCGGCGAGGCCACGATGGGGGACCTCTGGGACCGGGACCCGCGGACCGACGTCGTGATAACGACGCATGACCTGGTATTGAATAAAACGCGCTTCGTGAAACCCTGGAAGGAAAATTACCGGGATTGGCCGGTCTGGTACGCCGTACTCTGCAGTTCGTCGGCGCCGACCTATATGCCCGTGGTGGACGGCCGCTACGTAGACGGCGGCGTCGGGTCCTACTGCAACCCGTGCTACCTCGCCGCGTACGAGGCGACGAGGTGCCTGGAATGGTCCGCCGAGGAGACGACGCTCATAAGCATCGGCACCGGCCGCTACCCCGAGGGCCTCAAGCCCCACGAGGCCGACAAGTTCAACGCGCTCGACTGGGCCCCCTTCACCATCGACACCTTCATCTCCGACGCCAGCGACCAGCAGGTGCGGTTGGTGCGGGACTTCTTCCCGGGGCTCGACTTCCGCCGCTTCCAGATGGATCTGCCGTACGCCATCCCCATGGACGACGCCTCGAGCATCCCGGTACTCACCGAACTCGGCGAGGAGCTGGGCCGCAAGATCATCGAGAACCGGGTGGACGAGAAGGTCGACCTGGACGCCGGCAAGGCCGCGTAGGCGCGCGGCACGGCCCCGGGTCGCGGCCGCCCCGTTAACGCATTAATTAACTACCGAAACTTCGATATCCCGGCCGGAGGTATTAAATATGGACGACGGCAAATCGAAAGAAGTTACGCAGATGTTTCTCGAGCGCATCAACGCCGGCGACGCCGACGGCCTCGCCGCTCTCATGACCGACGACCATACGTTCGTAAACGCCGTCGGCGCCGAACTCGCCGGCCGCGACGTGGCCCGGGAAGCGTACGCCGAATACTTCCGCGAAAGGCCGGACTTCAAAATACTGGTGGAAGCGATGGCGGTGTCGGGTGACGGCGTGGCCATCGTCGGAACGACCCAGGGTTCGTGCAACGACCCGGCCGCGGAACGGCGCAGCACCTGCGTCTGGACCACGCGCGTGCGCGACGGCCGGGTGGCCGAGTTCCGTCTTTACCAGTAATCGGGTCCCGTCCCGAAACGAGAACAACCCCGCTTCGGCCGAGGCGGGGTTTTAATATTCGTCGAGGCCGGGGACCGGGTCCTGCCGGCGGGCCGCCATTTAACCCGGGCGGTGCAATCGGGTAAAATTTAAATGCGTACGGGTTAAACGATAAAGAAAGGAGGAGGTATGAGCCCGATATATTGTACGGCATCACCCGTACGGCAATTCCGGCTGCGGCCGCGGCTATGGCCCCGCGCGCTCCTGGCCGGTTTTTTCCTTTTCGGTGCACTTGGGGGTTGTGGCGGGAAGGAAAAGACGGCCGAAGAGAAAGTGATGGACGAATTAGGCCTGGAAGAGGAGCGCGGCGGCGATGTTAGCAGGGCGCCGTCCAGTCGGGACGGTTCGAAAGGTTATTACGCCCGTGGTGGCGGCGGTATGGGCCTGGGCGGTGGCGTCGGCGGTATCGCCGGCCTACGTGGCCCGGGCCTCGGCGGCGGTAGAGGCGTCGTCGCGGACATAGGGAGCCCCGGCAGCGACCTCGACTCGCTGGCGGACGAGATAGCCGACAGCCGTAGTACGGGAGACCTGTTAAAGAAGCGCGCCATCATTAAGACCGGCACGCTGCTAATTCACGTGGACGACGTTGACGATGGTTTGGAAAGAGTACACGAGGTAGTCGCGGCCTACGACGGCGAGCTCGTCAAGGTCGAGCGGCGCAAGTACGAGGACGAAGATAATTGCACGGTAGCCGTTCGAGTACCGGCGGGCCGCTTCGACGCCGCAATGAGTTCGGCTCAGGAAATCGGCGACGTCGTGGAATTGCTGGTTGAGGCCGAGGACGTAACCGAGGAATACGTTGACCTGCAGATGCGGCTCGACAACCAGTTGGAGGCACGCGATCGCTTTATCGAGATATTGAACACGCGGACCGGAAAACTCGAAGACGTCGTTGCACTCCAGCGGGAGATAAATAATACGACGGAAGAGATGGAGAGATTGGCCGGGAAGATCCTCTATCTTCAAAACCGCGCGGCATACAGCACGATATACATCACGCTCCATAAGCCGACGGAGAAGGCGCCGGCCGGGAAGGAAGATAAACCCTCCATCTTCCAGCAGGTTTTCGCCGCGTTGGCCGAGGCCGTGGGTGCGCTATTCGGCATCGTCCTTTTCCTCGTACAAGTAGCGATCGTCGCGGTCCCGCTGGCGCTGACCGCCTTCCTGGTCGTTCTGGCCGGCCGTCGCGGGTACTTGTGGGCGCGGCGTCGGGAAGTAGGTGCCCGTTTGTTCGGCCGCACCAGCGATAAGAAGGAGTAGTCGCCGACAAACCCAACGGATAAACGACGTAATCCGTACGCGGACCCCCGCCTTAGCCAGGCGGGGGTTTCTTTTATTTATTTATATCGACGGAGATACGTTGACGGAAACATTGACTATATGTACAGTAATATCAAACATATAAGACACTAATGCCGCTATAATTAATTATTAATCTTTATAGACTAGCATGAAATAACTGTTGACGTGATATTAGCGCTATGTTATAAGCGCAATGCCTCGTAATAATTAACCTATAATTCATATCAACAGGGGGTAAAGCATGAAAAGGCTAACATTGCTTGTCATCGGGCTGTCGATGGTTGCGCTATTTTTATGCGCCTGCTCGTCCGACGAGGGGCCGGTAAGCCCGAAGGTTATGGCATCGGAAAATGACCGGTTCTCGGGCGTCTCCGGGTATTGTATGAACGAGGACGGGAGCGTCAACGGCGTAACGTGCAAGGTCTGCAATCCGCTCACGGGCCTTCCCATGCCTAATTTCCTGAGCGGCGTCTCTTATACGCACCCGGTTTACGGCGGCGGGTATTACGAGTGTCCGCTGAGTCCGGAAATGGCGCCGCCGCCGGACGGCACGTGGGTCGTTGTGAAGGGGTCGAACCCGGACACCGCAACCTGGGGTTCGTCCGCGGCGTTCCAGTGGTACAGCCCGAGCGTGACGAACGTAATAGTCAACGAGTATTAGCGGCCTAGCCGCTGAGTTTCGGCGGGTGGGCCGTTGCGAGGGTATTAACCTTTTTAAATTTCACAAGGAGGTAGAGAATGAAACGCGTAACGTTCCTTATTACCGTGCTGTCGGCGGCGGCGTTGCTCCTCTGCGCCTGCTCGTCCGAGGAAGGGACGTTGAGTCCCGAACCTACGGGGTCGAAGGACGATATCGCCGAAGGCGTGTCGGGTAATTGCCTGAATAATATTAACGAGGGGACGAACCGTATAACGTGCGAGGTCTACGTATACGCCACCGGCATGCCCTGTTTATCTTTCGAACCCTGCGTTTCCTATACCGACGGTACTTACGGAACCGGATATTACGCGTGCGAGAGATGTCCGGAGTTAGCTCCGCCGATGGACGGTACGATATTATACGTATACGGGTATACCGCCGAAGGTGCCTGGGGGATATCTTCTCTGTTCGCGTGGACTCAACCGAACGAGACAAATATCGTCGTCAACGAGTATTAGCGGCCGAGTCGCCGAGTTTCGGCGGGTGGGCCGTTGCGAGGGTATTAACCTTTTTAAATTTCACAAGGAGGTAGAGAATGAAACGCGTAACGTTCCTTATTTTCATGGTATCGGCCGCGGCGTTGCTCCTTTGCGCTTGCTCGTCAGAGGAGGGTACGGTTAGCCCGAAGCCGACGGGATCGGGGGCCAGCCTTTACGGCCACGTATCGGGTTTCTGCGTGGACTCGTCCAACGCGAAAGTGGACGGCATTAACTGCGAAGTCTACGTTTACTCAACCGGTAACCCCAGCTTCAGTTTCTACGACTGTAAATCCGATACGGATCCCGTATACGGCGCAGGTTCTTACGAATGCGGGAGGATACCGTACGTGGTCCCGCCGTGGGACGGCACCTATTTAGTCGTAAAAGGGTTCGACGGCGAAGACGAGTGGGGCGCCTCCGCGCCGTTCGCATGGTACCAACCGGATGAGGAGGGTATCATCGTATACGAGAATTAGCGGCTCCGGCCCAAGGGCGGAAGGTAATAACGTTTCGAGGGTATTTAACCAATCTTAAAGGCAGAAGGAGGCAGAAGGTGAGAAGGGTAATAGTACTAACAATCGCGTTGTCGGCGGCGGCGTTGCTCCTTTGCGCTTGCTCTTCCGAGGAAGGAACGGTCAGCCCGAAGCCGACGGCGTCGGGGGCCAGCCTTTACGGCCACGTATCGGGTTTCTGCGTGGACTCGTCCAGCGACGAAGTAAACGGCATAACCTGTAAAGTCTACGTATACGGAGAAGAAGACCCCAGCTATAGTTTCTATTCGGACGTTTCTCATGAGGACCGTGTACTCGGCGACGGCTACTACGAATGTGGAAGAGTCCCGTACGTGGTCCCGCCGTGGGACGGCACCGTTTTGATCGTACTTGGTTTTGACGGCGCCACTCCCTGGGGTGCCTCCGCGCCGTTCGTTTGGTATCAGCCGGACGAGGAGGGCATCATCGTCTACGAGTATTAACGGCCCCGGCTCCGGGTTCGAAGCGCAAAATAATCCCCGCCTCTTCGGAGGCGGGGTTTTCTTTATCGGATATCAGCACCGGGGATTAATCGCCGACCAGTTTCCCGTAGACCTCCGGGCCGTCGTGTTCCCGGTCGTACAGCGTTACCCGGAAGGGCAACTCGGCGTACGGGCCGCCCCGGACCTCCATCTCGATACCCCATAAGCCGCCGGATATCAGGCAGCGCGGCCTCGTATCCTCCGGGCCGCCAGCGAACGCCGCAATCGCGACGCGGCTCGAACAGCCGCCGTGTCTACGTACCGGGTGGAAGAGGCGCAGCGCGCCGGCCTGGTCGAAGCGCGCCTCCCACAGGACGTAGTCGCCCGCGTAGCCCCGGGCCAGCGCCTCGACGGCGGCTATCGTCCCGCCAGGCCTGACGTGAACGCGGTAATATGGATCGGCGTCGGTGCGGCCCGTCGTTATCAAGTCCTCGGCCGCGAACGCCGGCGAGGACCATATCGAAACGCCGTCGCCCTCGCCCAGTTCGTAGAATGAGGCCGGCAGGTCGAGGTTGACGTGTTGAGCCGAGGTCATCGCGCGGTAGTGCCGGACCTCCATGCCGCTCAGGTCCTCGAGGGGCCAACAGCCGTCGTACGTGGCCTCCAGGCCGGCGGCGGCCTCGTCGAAGCGGGCCACGTCGGCCTCCTCCCCCGCCGTGAACTCCATGGCGGCGGCGATGTGTTCGCTCGAGCCGTGGATAGGGGCGTACCAGTCGACGGCGAGGAGGTAGTACGCCATTAACCAATCCGAGTCGAAGACCTGGCCCTGCCGGGCGTAGGGCTCGGTGGCCAGGAGCTTAAGCTCGAACCAGTTGAGGCCGGCCACCTCCTCGTCGGTGTACTCGTGGTCCGGTTGGTAGAGGTACGTGGATAAAGCCGGGACGGCGGCCAACGCCGCTAGCATTACGATCAATCTGACCCGCATAATAACCCCTTCCTTTTTGTTTATTTTTCCATTATACGCCGAAACCGCGCCGGAATAAACCGTCCTTTTCCGACGACCCGTTATTATTTCTCTTGACTAACTCCAGGCAATAGTATAGAAATGAGGAGCAGGAGGAACCGAGATGAGGGTTATTTGTATTACGCTATGTCTATGCATACTCGTAGCGGCCTGCGCCGGGGCCCGCGGGGAGTGGGAAATCGTTTCCTCCGAGGACCTGGCGGCCGCCTCGCCGGAACTGAGGGCCGGCACGGAGGTACGGGCCGCGATCCCCGACGCCGGCGGCGGCGTGTCCTTCGTTTACCGCCACGACGGCCTGAAATTCGGCCGGTGGTCGGGAGAGGGGACGGCGTTCGAATATTCTCTGATCGACGCCGATATCGCCGACCTTTACGGCGTCGTCTTGGCCGCCGGCCCCGACGGCCTACCCCACGTCGTCTATTGGTCGTGGGACGGCGTAACGTACGCGTTCTACAACGGCGTGTCGTGGTCGAGGAGCGCGGTTCCGACGGGGGGCATAGAGTCTCCTCGGGAAGTGTGCCTGGCCGTTGACGGCCGGAACGAGCCCCACGTATTAATAGGCGGCGGCCAGGGAATCGGCGAGTCCTCGGAATGGGAGGACGGTTTTTTGGTATACGCGAACCGACGGGAAGGCCGCTGGCGCGCGGAACGCGTGGATACGATCACCACGCTCTATTTCGCCACGCCGCACGCCTCCCTCGCGCTGGACCGCGACGGCCGTGCGCACGTTTGCTATTGCTGGGAAAGTAGCGACGGGGAGGAGCTGAAATATCTCCGTAAGACGGGCGGCGCCTGGAGGGCGGAGCTTATCACATCCGGGTGGCACTTCTCCTCTCCGTCCCTGGCCTTCGACGCCGCCGGCCGGCCGCACGTCGCCTATTTCGACGAGAGCCGGGGCGATCTCAAATACGCGAGCCGCGAGGGGGGCCGGTGGGAGATAGAGACGGTAGAGGATATGGGGTGGGTCGGCGCCCGCGTGGCCCTCACCTTCGACGCCGACGACGTTCCATGCCTCTCTTATTACGAGTACGGGCCGAAGTACGCGGGGCATTTCCACCTTAAAGTAGGACGGCGCGCGGGGCGAAGATGGGAAGTAACGACGGTGGAAAAGTTGCGCGATTACCCCCACAGGCCGCATTTGGTCCCGGGGACCGCGATAAACGTCCGCGGCCGCCCCCACGTAATTTACGGCGAGTTTACCGAGAAACGTGAAGGTTATCTCAAATCGGCAAAGTGGGTGGGCAACGCGTGGCCTCCCGCCGACCCGCCGAAGAAAATATGTTTCGCCCAGACCGTTGAACCGCCCGAAATCGAGAAATGGAAGGCCGGGCGCGGAATACCTCTCTCCCGGCCCGATACGCTGTACGCCGAGCCCGACGAAGAATCCGCCGTAGTCGCGACCTTCGAGTACGAGGAGGACCCGCGGTTTG
Organism: Candidatus Zixiibacteriota bacterium; assembly: GCA_050117845.1. Taxonomy (GTDB): domain Bacteria; phylum RBG-13-66-14; class B26-G2; order WVWN01; family WVWN01; genus WVWN01. The sequence goes on along the minus strand of JASFLY010000002.1, from coordinate 48,970 downwards.
AGGTCCTCGAGACGGTGTCGATACTAACTAGCTTCGATCCCTCGGAAAATGAGTCGGCCGGCCTACTTCCGGGGAAAATGGAAAGGTATAACTTGTGGTCCAAAGTGCGGCGGGAAGGCAAGGTCGGTTGGAGCGACGACTTGCTCACGCACGGCTATTTCCTCGCCGAGTTCCGCCAGCCCTATGCGCCTCTTAGGGAGGGGCCGTCTGCCGAGGCGCCGGCCATAAGAGACGAGTATTACGAGTCCCCGAGAGAACAATACAAGGCCCTTAAGGCCGCGGTGCCGGCCGGCTCCATCTACGATTTGAACTCGGCCTACGGCGGCTGGTATTGCGTGGGCATCGACTCGGACGGCGCGTGGGTGCCCGCCGACGCCCCGGGCGTTACGGCGTACCGCAAAGTCTTTAGCTGGTACCTCGAGCCGGAAAGCTACGGGGAGTATTTCTGTTTTTATTTCCCCCTCCGCGGCCCCGTGGACCGCGTTATCATGACTGCCGGGATCTTCTTGTACGGGGAGCGCCTTTGCCACGACGACCCCGTAATAAAGATAACGACCGCGGACGACGAATTCGTTTTGTACCCCGAGTTCGCGAGTAGCATGAGTTGGTACGAGAACGTGGAGGTTCGCTTCGTGGCGCGGCTGCCGCGCGCCGTTCGCCGCGACGAGATTAAGGCCGTAACGTTCGAGACCGGCGCCCCGGCGCGACGTTTCAAAACGACCATCGACCCCCGCGAAGCCTGGGGGGAGTACGACGAGGGACAATGATGCGAAACGCGAGCGGAGGAAGAGGTATGCGTGATGTTGTAATAGGCTTACTTGTGGTGCTCGCATCCGCGCTAGCTATATCTTGCCAAAAAGGGGAACCGAATACGGAAACGGTCTTTGCCGACGTTAAGGAGTCGGAGGTCCAACCCGCGGCCGGGGCCCTGGTGAGATGGCATCCGGGGCTTTCGCTGTTGGAACCGGGGAAGCCGTGGCGCCCCGTCGTCGTCCTTTATAACCACGGCCTGCTTTACGACAAACCTTTTACGGACGACTCAGGCTCCGAGGTACGTGATCTAAGGGTACTGGAGATCGAGACGAATAAACCGGGAGTAACGGTTGTAGGTCGTTTGGAGAAGCCGACGGAGGTGGAGATAACGGCCGCGCGGTCCGTTTACACCCTACTCGTGGCCGCCGACGAGGACCCCATCGGCCCCCGTTGGGGTTATTATACGTGGTTAAAGGTAAGGGCGCAGGGCAAGGAGGGGTGGGCCACCCTCCGCGGCGTCCAACCGGACTTCGTAGGGCCGTACGGCGCACGCACAGGTTCGTTCCCGGATGTTTCCATGTATCCGGATTTCCCGCCCCTCGCGCTGGTCAGTTTCGAGGAACGCTTCTCGCCCTTGCGAGAGGGCCCCGCCGCGTCGTTCCCGCGTGTGAAAGACGTTTGTCGAGCCAGGGAATACGCGAACGCGGGCGAAGTCGACGCGGTAGTGGCGAGGTTCGGCGATTGGCTTTCTATATCGCACGGGTGGTTGCGGGCCGACACCCCCGGCCTCGCCTTCTACTATATGACTTACGCGTGGCGGCCTTACCGCGGCGAGGAAGAGGCCTATTTCTACCTCCCCGTCGAGGGCGATGTCGACCGCGTTATTTATTCGTTTGACCTCAACTCGTTATACCGTGAATCCCTGCTTCCGCAAGAAGACCCGGTGATGACCGTATCGGCCGGCGGCCGGGAGTACGACTTGGCCATCGACTCCTTGGACGTTTTCAACAACCCGACCTTCGACCAGCAGTATTTCGAGGCCGTGCTGCCCGAGGCCGCCAAGCGCGAAGAAATCGAAGCCGTAACCTTCACCGTCGGGACCGAACCCCACAGGGTGAAGGCGACGTTCGACCCCCGCGAAGCCTGGGCCGAGTACGACGAGGGGCGATGATGCGGAACGCGAGCGGAGGACGAGGTATGCGTAACGTAATAACCGGCTTGCTTGTAGTCCTGGGGCTAGCGCTGGCGGCGTCGTGCCGCGAAAGCGGCCCCGGCTCGTGGGAGATTGTTTCCTTCGAGGATTTAGTGGGCTCCAACCACTTCGCCGGTAAATCCGGCGGGGGCCGGGAGATATTGGCCGCGGTCCCGGACGGCGAAGGCGGCGTATGCGTCATTTACCACGATCGCGGCCTGGAGTTCGGCCGGTGGTCAAGGGAGGGGGTAGAGACCGAGCATCAGGTCGTAGACCCGGACATCGTTTACGTGCCGGATTCCGTCGCATTGGTCCCGGACCGGGAAGGCCGGCCCCACGTGGCTTTCGCGGACTTCGGAAGGAAAAAAATAAAATACGCGTTTTGGGACGGGGATAAGTGGACGCGCGTCGACGTTTTAACCTACGGCGAGTCTTACGACTACGGTGACGGTATGCCTTATTTATCGCTGGCGTTGGACAGCCGGTCGCGGCCGCACCTCATTTTATTCAGGGAGGCGACGGACCCCACGGGCCGGCGCGGAGGATTGCAAGCCGAACTTACGTACGTCCGGCGAGAAGGCGCCGGCTGGGCCTTCGAGGCCGTCGATTCGTGGCCCAATAAATTCGGGTGTTCCAATAGCGAGGGCGGCTGGGCGGAAATCGCGATGGCGGAAGGCGACGTGCCCCACGTCTGTTATTGCGCGCTGGCCGAATGGGACGGGGTGTTTAAGTACGGCGTACGGACCAACAAAGGATGGAAAACCGAAGTCGTCGCCGGCGGAGACCACCTCGAATACGCGTCCCTCGAGGTAGGGCGTCAGGGGAAAGTCCACGTCTCCTTTGCTTGCGGGTCCTCTCTCGAAGGGCCGTCGCCCGGCGTCTACTACGCCGAGAGCGAAGGAGCGCCGTGGACGTTGGAACGCGTCGACGGTACCGCGGATTTCAGTACGCGTTCTTCGCTCGCGCTCGACGGCGACGGCGTCCCTTATATCGCTTATTACGAGTTGGACCGGTCGGACGAAGAACGTGAGCTGTACCGCCTCAAGTTGGCTCGGCGCTCCGGCCCGGAGTGGTCGGTGGTAACGGTGGAGGAGATGGACCTATTCGACCTAGTCACGCCGGACGAAAGGATCGCTATAACCTTCGGCTCGCGGGGCCGGCCGAGCGTGGCGTACCTGGAGCAGACGGGGCCGACGGCGTACGTTAAGACCGCCCGGCTGGTCGGCGGGGAATGGCCTGCCCCCTCCCCCTAACCGGCCTTCGCGTAATGGGCGTTAAAGCTTAACCGTTGGGCGAGGAGGTGCCTGGATGCGGTGGTTAGCCAAAGCGATGATCCTCTCGGCGGCGTTCGTGGCCGCGCTGGTGGCTACGTGCCGCAAGAACGAACCGAATACGGAGATGGCCATGGAAACGGCCCTTGCCGGCGTCGAGGAATCGGAGGCCCAACCCGCGCCCGGAGAGGGCGAGGCCCGGGACAACTCCGCGTCTGGGGCGGTGGTGAGATGGCATCCGGGGCTTTCGCTGTTGGAGCCCGGCGGGCCGTGGCGCCCCGTCGTGGTCCTTTATAACCACGGCCTGCTTTATAAAGAGCCGTTTACCGACGATTTAGGCTCGGAGGCGTGGGGCGATATGAGAAGGACGCTTGAGATGGAGGTCGATAGGAGCGACGTAACGATAATAGGTAGGGTGGATAACCCGGCGGAGGTGGAGATAACGGCCGCGCGATCCGTTTACACGCTGGTTTTAGCGGCCGACGAGGACCCTATCGGCCCCCGTTGGGGTTATTACACGTGGTTGAAGATAAGGGCGCAGGGAAAGGAGGGGTGGGCCACCCTCCGCGGCGTACAGCCGGACTTCGTAGACCCGTACGGTTTACGTTCGGGCTCGGACCCTTACCCGTACTTGCACCCGGATTATCCGCCCGTGGCGCTGGTCCGTTTCGATAAACGCTTCTCACCCTTGCGCGAGGGTCCCGCGGCGACATTCCCGCGTACAAAGGGAATTTTCCGAGCCAGGGAATACGCCGACGAGGGCGAAGTTGACGAAGTGGTCGCGAGGTTCGGGGATTGGCTTTGTATCTCGCACGGGTGGCTCCCGGCCGACACCCCCGGCCTTTCCTTCCACTATTTGACTTACGCCTGGCGGCCTTACGGCGGCGAGGAAGAGGCCTATTTCTACCTCCCCGTCGAGGGCGACGTTGACCGGATTATTTACTGGTTTGACCTCCACGACTTAAACCGGGTGTCCTCTCTTCCCGACAAAAACCAGGTAATGACCGTATCGGCGGGGGGCCGGGAGTACGACTTGGCCATCGACTCCCTGGAGGTCTTCAACAACCCGATTATCAACCGGCGTTACTTCGAGGCCGTCCTGCCCCAGCCCCTCAAGCGTGACGACATAGAATCCGTCACCTTCACGGTGGGGGCCGAGCCGCACAGGGTAAAGGCCACCTTCGACCCCCGCGAGGCCTGGGCCGAGCACGGCGAGGGACAATGATGCGATATGCGAGCGGAGGAATTATGCGTACAATAATAATAGGGATAGGAGTCGCGCTCGCGGCCTGCGCCGGGGCCCGGGCGGAATGGGAGGTCGAGGCGGTGGCCGCGGCCGAATTGAACGGCGACGATTCGCCCTCGATCGCCGTCGACGACGGCGGCCAGCCGCACATTGCGTACGTCACGACGGGGAAGGGCTACGGCCTGAAGTACGCCGTGCGAAGCGGTGGCCGGTGGGACGTCAGCGACGTCGACGTGGGAGACGTAGAGTCGATCGCCGGGATGGTCCTGGACCGAAAAGGCCGGCCGTGTATTTTGTGTTACAGCCGTGCGAAGCGGGCGTTTAAATACGTGCGCTGGACCGGCGGCGATTGGGCAGTAACCACGTTCGACGCCGGCGTACGGTTCGACAACGTATCGTTCACGCAGGACGGCCAGGACCGTCCGCACGTCGTATATTTCGACGAGGCGCACGACGAAGTGACGTACGTGCGTTGGGTGGGCGGCAAGTTAATAACCGAAACCGTGGCCGACGAGCCGTATGTGGAAGGCCGGACCGCTATAGCCGTCGACCGGGACGGCCGTCCCCATATCTCGTACTGGGGCGGGGCGGGCGCGGCCGAACGGACGTTGAAATACGCCCGGCGGTCGGGGAGCGGTTTTCAGGTGCGGGAGGTGGACGCCGACCCGGACGTCCGGCCGGAACACACGTTGGCCCTGGACGCCGACGGAACGCCTTTTATAATTTATTACTGCGCCCGCAAGGAATCCGGGATACCGAAGAGGTCCTTGAAATGCGCCCGCCGGACGGACGCCGGTTGGGACGTCGAAACCTTCGACGAGGGAAGGTTCGCCGGCGACGGCAGCTCGCTCGCGTTGGACCGCGAGGGGCAACCCCACGTAGCCTATTATACCCGGCACCGATTGAAGTTCGCCCACCGGACGGGGAAGGGTTGGTACGTCCGGACCCTCGCTACCGTGCCCGAGGACCGTTGGCCCCGGGAATTGTCTACCGCCGTCGCGCTTGACGCGGAGGACCGGCCCCGTATCGCCTACTACGATTGGGGAGCCAAGCAAGTCGAGTACGCGGCGTGGAACGGCGGCGAGTGGCGGGTATCGGCCGACGACCCGGGCGAGGTCGACATTGATATGTCGTACGTCGCCCTTGCGGCCCGGTGGGACCCGACGCGTTTGCGCGGGGGAAGCGGCGAGCCGTGGCGCCCCGTCCTTACGCCCGATAACTATTACGGCTATAAGGGATACAACGGAAGGATACCGTTGCGCGCCGCGCCGCGGGAAGACGCCGACGTCGTCGGCGAACTCACGGAAGATACGAGGGTAACGGTCGTGGGCGGCGTTTCGGTTTGGACGACGTTGGATACGATAATATCCGTGGACGATTACGTCGTGTGGTTAAAGGTGCAGGCCGGCGGCCTGGAGGGCTGGGTGGACCAGCTGCCGGTGCGCCGGGAGTTCGTCGGCGGCAAACGGGCCGGTTGGGGCGACGTGGTGGACCTGGCGCGCGTAACCTTCGCGGAACCGTACGAGCCGCTGTATACCGGCCCGGGCGCCTCGTATCCGGTGGTGCGGGACGAGTGGGGCCGCGGTACGGAACCCGGCCGGCATTATAGCCTGTTGGCCCGATGCGGCGATTGGTACTGCATCGGCGACGACTGGGGCGGCGCCTGGTTGCCGGCCGATGCGCCGGGTATGACCGTGGAATACCTGGTCGCCGTGTGGGAGCCGCAAGAGGACCAGATATTCTGTTTTTACGTTCCCGACGGGGACGTAATCGACGGCATGCTCTACACGTTCCGGTCGTATTTTATGTGGGCGTACGTCGAGGCCGAGGACCCGCGGCTGACGATAACCACGGCCGAGGGTAAGTTCGTTATCACGCCGACCAACGTGAGGGATTACGGCTTCCACGAAACCGCCCAGGCGGATTACGAGGCGGCGTTGCCCCGGCCGGTGAAACGCGAGGCCGTCACGTCCATTACGTTCGCCGTCGGCGGCGACGGCGAGAGGATAACGTTCACCCTCGACCCCCGCGAGGCCTGGGCCGAGTAAGACGTGTAGAAATAAAAAAATCCCCGCCTCCGGGCGGGGTCCGCGTTTCCCATTGTACTATATCCCTAAAGTCCCCTAATACTCCTCCACCTCGTCGCGGGTGGCCCGGCGGCTTATCTCCAGCCGGTCCACCGCCGCCGCGCCCACCGTGTCGCCCCATACGTTAACCGTCGTGCGGCAGCGGTCCAGGAACCAGTCTATGGCCAGGATGGCGCCTATCCCCTCCACCGGCAGGCCCACCGCCGTGAGGACCATCACCATCGTTACCAGGCCGGCCTCCGGGATGGCCGCCGCCCCCACCGCCGCCAGCGTCGCCGTGAAAAAGATGACCACCTGCTGGGCGGCCGTCAGGTCGATGCCGTACGCCTGCGCGATGAAGATGGCCGCCACCGCCTCGTAGAGGGCCGTCCCGTCCATGTTGACGGTGGCGCCCAGTGGCAGGACGAAGGACGCGGCCTCGTTCGAGACCTTGTTGCGCGTCTCGACCAGCCGCATCGTCACCGGTAGCGTGGCTGCGGAGGAGGAGGTGGAGAAGGCCGTCGCGAAGGCCGTGAGCATATTGAATGCGTACTTGAACGGGTTGCGCCTGCCCAGTAGGAAGAGCAGTAGCGGCAGGACGATCAGGCCGTGTATCGCCAGGCCCGCGATAACGGTAAACGCGTACTTGCCCAGCTTGTACAACTCGCCCCAGAAGGCCTCGCCGCCCCCCGCCGCGCCGAGCTTCGTCGACACCAGTGCGAACACGCCCACCGGCGCGAACATCATCACGAGATACACGAGCTTGAGGACGGCGGCGTTGACGCCCTCGAAGAAGCGGATGACCGGCTTGCCCTTCTCGCCCAGCGTCGTCAGGATGCCGCCGAAGACGAGCGCCACGACGATGAGGGGCAGGACGTTGGTCTCGGCCGCGGCGGCGAAGACGTTCTCCGGGATCATGTTCACGATGACGTCGACGACGGTGTATGTCTTCTCGCCCACCATCGACGGCAGCTCGTGCGCGGTGGGCGTGACGCCGGCGCCGGGTTGTATCAAATTCGCCAGGATGATGCCGATGGCGACGGCGACGCCGGTGGTCAGGAAGTAGTAGCCGATGGTCACGAGGCCCGTCCGGCCCAGCCGGCGCACGTCCCCCAGCGACGCCACGCCCGAGATCATCGAGGCCACGATGAGCGGCACGATCATCATCTTCAGCGCGTTGAGGAAGAGGTCGCCGAGGAACTTGACGGCCAGCATCCGCTCGCCGAACGCCCATCCGCAGATGCCGCCGGCGAGCATGCCGACCATGATAAGGAGGAGTATTATGTGGTGGCCTTTGGGCTTCATAAGAGGGAAATTGCTGTAAAGCCGGCCGAGGTAGAGTCTAACCTTTAACAGATAGCGGCCCGCGCGTCAAGCTTCGTTTTGGCGGAGGGGGGCGGTTTACGGGTATCCTAATAAACGAAAAATGCTATAATGTATACGGTGATAGCCATGACTAAACAGGAATTATTGGGGCGGCTTATCGAAAAGGCCGTAACCTTGGACGAGGACGCGATCTTGGAAATACTTTACCTTGCGGATAAGGTCGCGCCGGGCGACGAATTGGACGATGAGGAGCGCCAACTCGCCGGGAGTCGTGGCGACGTCGGCCGCGGCGAGACGTACACGTTGGAGGAAGTAGAAGGCGGGGCCGGTAAAGAGTGAAAATACTTTTTACCAAGACCGCCGCCAAGAATTACCATCGTCTTCCTTCGTACCTTCGTAATGCGGTTAAATCGCGGCTTGAGAAACTCGCTAACGATCCGCGTACGGGAATCCTTGATGTTAAACCGTTACGTGGGGGATTAGACAATTCTTTCAGGTTGAGGGTCGGGCCTATAAGGGTTATTTACGTTTTAACTGAGGAAAGTATTACCGTATTTTCAATCGGGTTTCGAGGGGACGTATATAAATAAACTTACGTAGATAATCGCAGAAAAAACCCCGCCGACGAGGCGGGGTTATTTCTTATAGTCGCGCGGGCGTCCGGCGTACCGGGTATTTACAGCATGCCTTCCAACAAAGCGCCGTAATACAGGCCGATGCCGAACCAGATAGTGCTCGAGCGGTCGATATCGTTGCGCTTCAGCGGGTAACCTATCTCGGCCGTGAGGCCGATATCTTTATAGTTGAAGTCGAAGCCGAGGAAGATGTTGTCCTGGTAATGCTCGCCGCCGAGTTCGCGGAATTTCTCTTTGGGGAGGCGGTCGTTGTAGAGGTCGTCGATGAGCGTCATGTCCGGGCCGTAGAAGAACTCGTAGCCGATGTAGGCCTGGGAGATGCGGCTGACCGGAATGCCGCCCACCAGCGAGAGCTTGGGGGCGATGCGCTGGGTCTCGAAGATGTAGTCCAAAAAGAGGATCGGCGAGAAGTCCATCCCCCGGTGCGAGCCCTCGGGCCTCATGGCCGCCCACCACTTGGCGTGGATGCCGGCGGAGTACATGTGGCCCTGGATGCCGATGTCGAAGCGCGGCCCGGCGCCGTACGTGATCATCGCCTTGGCGTAGCCGTCGCCGAAGCCGGGGGTGAGTTCGTCGTCGCCCTGGCCGGTGTTGTCCTTGTCCCGGTCGTGGGAGTTGACGTACGCCGGGAAGTTCCCGATGGCGCGGAGGCGGATCTTACCGGTGCCGGTGGCCCGGGGGGCCATGAAGGTCCCGTACCAGCACCCGGAGGTGACGAGTAATGCGATAAGGGTTATGGTTATTACGACATAGCGGTACATAGTGGCCTCCCGCGTTGGTCGCGGTATGTTTGGCACGGGTTATATTAGTTTACCACAATAATACGCCGCAAAGGGCCTTCCGGACGCCGGGACGATCTTGGTGAACGGCACCGCCCACAGCTCCTCTTCTGATACGTCGAAGTGTTCGCCGAACTCGCGCAAGAGCGGCTCGAGGATCTTGCGGTCCCCTTCGTCGAACTCGCGGCGGAGTGCGCCCACGCCCAGGTAGTAGTCGGGCACGTCGCCGCGGAGGTAGATGACGCCGCCGTGGATGCCCGTTCCCAGGCTGGGGCCGGCTATTTCGCGGTCGGCGCTGTGGAGTGCGTTACCCTCGTGGAGGTCCATGCCCAGGGCCACGAGCACGCCGCCGGCCATGTACTCCCCGAAGAACTCCCGCACCCGGCCGCCGTAGACGACCACCGGCCTGTGCCGGCGAAACTCCTTCATGTGGATGCCGATGCGGTAGCCGCCGTCGCCCTTGACGAAGATGCTGCCGCCGCGGGCGGCGAGGCCCGTGACGTCCCAGGCGTTGCCGTGGATAATTATGCGGCCGCTGTTCATCGTGTTGCCGGCCTGGTCCTCCGCCGAGCCGAAGACCTCTATCGTCGGGCCGTCCATGAAGACGCCGAGGTCGTTGCCCGGCGTCCCGTGAATCTCCAGGCGGATGTCGCCCTGCAGGCCCGCGCCGATGAAGCGCTGGCCGTGGACGTCGGTCACGCGGATTACGTCGTAACCTTCGGCCGCGGCCCGGTGTATTTCCTCGTTCAACGGTTTGTACAGCTTGGGTTCGCCCCGGCCGTCCAGGGCCGAGATCTCGCGCGCCTGCGTCGCCGTCTCTACGTCGTTCTTTACTTCGACCATAGCTTTACCGTTCTGGTTTAATCCGACCAGGGTTCGCCGGCGTGTTTGACGCCGAGCACTTCCGCAATGCGGGGGTTGGGGCCGATGTAGCGGAGGCGGTCGCGGTTTCCCACGAGAGACTCCACGGCGTCTATCCCCAGCGCCCCGAGTATTTCGCGCAGCTCTTCCGTCCAGGCGTGGAACAGGTTTACCAGGCGCTCGGCGGCGATGTCGACGTCGAGGCGCCGCACGAGGTCGTTCCGTTGGGTCGCGATGCCCCAGGAGCAGTTCCCCAGGTGGCACATCTGGCACGAGCGGCAGCCCATCGCGATGAGCGCCGGTTGGCCTATCATGGCCACGTCCGCGCCGAGCGCGAGTATCTTGACCAGGTCCGCGCCGTACCGGACGCTGCCGCCTGCGACGATGGAGACGCGGTGGCGGATGCCCTCCTCGCGCAGGCGCCGATCCACCGACGCCACGGCCAGTTCGATGGGGATGCCGGCGTGGTCCCGGATGATGCGGGGGGCGGCGCCGGTGCCGCCGCGCAGGCCGTCGAGCGTAATAAAGTCCGCGCCCGCCCGGGCGATGCCGGAGGCGATGGGGGCGCTGTTGTGCACCGCCGCTATCTTGACGCCCACTGGGATGCGGTAGCGGCTGGCCTCTTTCAGGGCGCCGATGAGCTGGGCCAGGTCCTCGATGCTGTAGATGTCGTGGTGCGGGTAGGGCGAGAGGGCGTCCGTCCCCACCGGTATCATCCGCGTCTCGGAGATGAGCGAATCCACCTTCTCGCCGGGGAGGTGGCCGCCGTGGCCGGGTTTGGCCCCCTGGCCTATTTTTATTTCAAGCGCCGCGACGTCCTTGAGGTAGCGCGGCTCGATGCCGAAGCGGCCGGACGCCACTTCGCTGTTGATGACCCGGGCGTACTCGTAGAAGTCGGGGTGCAGGCCGCCCTCGCCGGTGCCCACCATTATCCCGAACTCCGTGGCGGCCCGGAATATGGCGATGCAGGCGTTGTAGGATATGGACCCGAGCGACATGTGGCCCACGGCGAGAGGCGTCGAGAGGCGAACGTTGGGGTAGTCGGCGCCGCGGTCGACCGTCAGCCGGCCGTCGTCCTGGCTCGCTACCATGTGGTCCGGCTTGCGGCCGAGATAGGTGACCGTCTCGACCGGCTCCCGCAGGGGGTCGATGGAGGGGTTGGTCACCTGCGCCGCGTCCAGGAGGATGTCGTCGAAGATGACGCGGTAGGGAAGGTCCGTCCCCGAGCCGGCGAGCATAACGCCGCCGGTGCTGGCCTGCTCGTAGAGGATGCGCCGGATGCGCTCGGAATAAGTGCCGTGGGGCGCGAAGCCTATCTGCCCGGGCGTTATGGAAATCGCGCGCTGGGGGCACATCGTGGCGCAGCGCTGGCAGGAGACGCAGTTCTCGGCCTTGGCGACGATGCGCTCGCCGTTGAAGGAGAGCACGTCGTAGGTGCAGTTGATGGTGCACCGTTCGCACAGGCGGCAGGCCTCCCGGTCTATCCGGACCTGGAAGCGCGGCGGGATCTCGTGGTAAATATCCATTTATCGGGGCCTAAGAGTTCAACTTGGGTTAGAAAATCTCTTCAACGTCGTCTATATCAAGTACTCCGTCGCCGCGTTGATAACTCGCGGTAGGCGTTATATTTTTCGCGGATCCATTTATGGCATAAACTTTATCGTTAACTACTAACCATGCCGCTTTCATGCCCGGTTGGTATACTATAATACCTTCGCCTTTAGGATTCGGCTTCGCTTCGAACTTATGAGCGGGCCAATCCGCGCCTTTATCTTGCACTATTTTTATTGCATCTTTTTCCGGGGTTGACCCCGTACAACCCGCTATAAGGAAAACCCCCGTCATTAATATTGCTAACGCTTTCTTCATCTCCTCCTCCTTTAAACCTATTCCCTATTTTATTTAAAGATTACGCGTTCTCGAACGCTATCTCGAGGCCCTCGAAGTAGTCCTCGGTGCCGCGCCAGACGAGGCCCCGGCCCACGCCCGCGATGACCGGCTGGCCGGCGTGCGGCGCCCAGGCCGCGGCGCCCTCGTCGCCGAGTATCGCAATGGCGCACTCTTCCGAGGAGAGGAATACGGTGTTCCCGTCGGCCGAGGTCGCGGCGACCATGGGCCGGAGTTTCTTGCGGTCCGTAAGGCCGTAAAGGGTGAGCTCGGGGCTCCGCGCCGCCACGGCGATGCTGAACGGCCCGTTGAGCATGGCGGGCCGGTAGTTCTTGCGGATCTCGCGCAACAGCTCCCGGGTGTTCTCGTCCGCCACTTCTTCGATGATGAAGTGGTATGGCGGCGCCAGGGCGGCGAACGCGACGAGTTCCGGGAGACGCTGGCGCCGCAGCAGCAGGTCGATCGCGTACGCGATGACCTCGCTGTCGGTCAGGAGCGTGCAGCGGTAGCCGGCCATCTCGACGTAGCGCCGGTTCGTCCCGTACGACGTTATTTCGCCGTTGTGAACGATGGACAGATCCAGGACGTTGAAGGGGTGCGCGCCGCCCCACCATCCCGGACTGTTGGTCGGGAAACGGGAGTGGGCGAGCCACAGACAGGCCTCGTAGTCGTCAATGCCGTAGAACTCGGCTATCTCGTAGGACCAGCCGTTGCCCTTGAAGACCGCCATGTCCCGGCCCGACGACATCACGAACGCCCCGGGAAGGTCGCCGTTGATGCGGAAGACCTGCCGCGTAACGTAATCGTCCTCGCCGGCGGGTACCTCCGGCGGTACGGCTACGAAGAAGCGCCGGCAGATGGGTATCGCGCCGGCCATCGAGGCCACGGGATGCGTCGGGATTTCCTCCTCGGCGTCGAGGAGGAAGTTGGCCTTGACGAACTCGCGGCCGGCGTCCAGCGCGGCCTTGTCGTCGAAGAGCATCTGCAGGCAGTAGAGGTCGGCCTTGTCCGGGAAGAGGCCGTAGGCGGCGTAGCCTGCGCCCAGGCCGTTCTCGCGGTCGACCATCGTTCTTATCATCTTCCCCACCCGCGCGCCGCTCTCCCGCGTGCCGTCGACGTTCACCAGCGCGGCGATGCCGCACGCCTCGCCGATGCGCTCGACGTGGCGGGGCGGCGAGGCCGGCTTCTCTATCTTCCGATTAAAGGCCGATTCGGTCATTCGTCGTCATCCCGTTCTCTGAGTATCTTGGCTATCTCTTCAGCCGCGGGCTCCGAGGCTGCCCCCAGGCCGAACTCCTCCCGGGCCCAGTCCTGCTTCTGGAGGCCCAGGCCGCTCTTGCGCACGGCCGCCAGCCGCGCCTCCACGGGCGGCGGTTTGACCCCCCGGGCAAGCGCGAGGCGCCGGAGCGTCTCGAATACCTCCGCCAGTCCCCGGCCGTGCGGGCAGCGGCTCGCGCACTCGTGGCATGCCAGACAGTACCATATCTCTTCGCTCTCGAGGAGCGGCTCTATCTCCCCGGCTACGATTTTGTCCACGATGGCCATGGGGTCGTAGAGGTTGCGCTTGGCGACGTCGGCCTGGCCCCGCACGACCGTGCACTCGTAGGCGCAGGACCCGCAGCACTTCTTGAGGCTCTCTATGTCGAAGTGGGCCCGGAGGTCCTCCTCCGATTCTTCGACGCCGATTTTTTTTAGTACGTCGTTTACGCGGACGACGTGCCACCCCTTGAAGCGCAGTTCCTTCGCCGGGACGCCGAACGCGAGGGACATCAACTCGGCGATATGGAAGACCGGCCGGCGGAGTTCCTCGGCCACGAGCTTGGCGCGGAGGTCGAATTGCAGGAAACAGCTGGGGCAAGTGACGACGACGGCGTCGGCGCCGGCCGCGGCGACGCCCCGCATCTTGCGCCGCAATAGTTGGGCGGAGGCGCCCTCGTCGAAGGCCGAGAGCGGCCCGCCGCAGCAACTCAGCCGCTCGTCGTACGGGCCGGCCTCGGCGCCCAGAGCTTTTAATACGTTCTCCAGTATCGTCGGGTTTTCGGCGTCGTCGACGGCGAAGGGGGGAGGCGAGAGGGCGTGGCAGCCGTAGTGGACGGCGAGCTTGAGGCCGGCGAGGGGCCGCGTTACCCGGGCCTTGATGTTATCGACGCCGATACGCCGCAGGTAGTCGATGAAGTGGACGGGCGTAACGCCCCCCTCGTACGTTCGGCCGGCCTCGGCGAGGCGGGCGTTGACTTCGGCCCGCGCTTCCGGGTCGCGCAGTTCCCGGACGGCGGCGCCGAGCGACTGGAAACAGCCGTTGCACTCGACGAGGAGTTCGGGGCCCGCCGCGGCGGCCAGCGCGAGGTTGCGGCCGGCGAGAGCCCGGGCGGTGTCCTCGCCGAAGAGACGGGTGTACAGCGGATCCGGGCAGCAGCTAAAGCCGTCGACGTCAACGAGTTCGACGCCGAGGGCGGCCAGCGCGCGCCGCGTGGCGTTCTCGATAAAGGGGAGGCGATGAGCGATGGTACAGCCCCAGAATATAGGGAGGCTTTGCGTCATTTATCGGCGGGGTTATATTGTTTAATTTTAACATTTGGAATAGGGCGCTTCAAGGTTAATTGTTTACCATGCGGCCAAAGCGGCGGCCTTTACGGCCGCCGTTCCGTATTATTAATCGGCCGGGGTCGGCGTCCCCGCTGTCTTTCCCTGTCGGCGATACGGCGGGCATGAAGCCCGCCGCTTCTTATTACAATTATATAGGTGGGGCCGGCATTCCTGCCGGGTAAGTTACGCTAGAAGTCCACCGGGTTGTAGAGGACCAGCGGGGGGAACCACGTGTCGAGGAGGGCCGCCTCGGCCTCGCTAGCGCCGGAAAGCCAGCCCCGCCGCGCGAGTTCCGCCGTATCCAGCGCGCCGTACGCCAGCGCCGATATCCCGCGGATATGCAAACTCAAAGCGGGTTCATCTTCGTGGGGTTTAACCTGGAGCGTCTCGCCGTCGCACCATAGGCGATAGGCGCGGGCGTTCCAGGGGCACTGGTCGTCGGCCACGGCGAACTTAATCTCGCCGGCCTCGGCGGCCGGGAGGCCCGTCAGCGCGGAGGTGATGTCCATCAGCCGGACCATCCACGGCAGGTGGAACACTTCGGCGTCGATGCGCCGCGGCACGTCCTCGAGCCAGGATTGGAAGTTTATCCCGTACGGGAGGCGTAGTTTGACCTCGGCCACCTGGTCGCGGTGCCGGGCGAGGTAGTGGAGCAGCAGTTCGCGGCTGGCGTCGTCGGTCCAGAAGAACTCGGCCGCGTCGAGTTTCCC
Organism: Candidatus Zixiibacteriota bacterium; assembly: GCA_050117845.1. Classification (GTDB taxonomy): domain Bacteria; phylum RBG-13-66-14; class B26-G2; order WVWN01; family WVWN01; genus WVWN01. The sequence continues at coordinate 33,658 of JASFLY010000002.1, read as the reverse complement.
CTCGGCGCCGAAGGCCGTTTTCTTATAGCGGATGAGGCCGCGCGTCTTGCCGTCCTGCACCGCCCGGGCGACAAGCTTGTCCTTTGTCCAGAATCCCCACTCGCCGGCGGAGGCTTCGGTGATGCGGACCATGCCGTGGTGCCGGGGCATCACCTCGTCCCGCCAGAAGGCCTGAACTTCGTCCAGGACGTCGCGCGTCGGCGCTACGTCGAGGCTCCAGCCGGGGCCGGGTTCGTACCGGAGCCAACGGCCCAGCGCGACGGCCGGGATGGATACGGTCATGTGGGAGGAAGTACTGGCGTAGCCGAGTTTACCGTAGAACGTTTCGCGGAAAGGCCGGAGCATGCTGACGTCCAGGCCCCGCTCCCGCATGTCCTCGAACGCGGCCTGCATCACCTCCCGGGCGAAGCCGCGATTGCGGTAGGGTGGGGTGGTCACGACGCAGGAGACGCCGCCCATCCGTTTCACGACGCCTCGCACCGATTGGTCCGCGGTGAAGCACTTGAGGGCCGCGGCCATACGGCCGTCCTCGAAGACGCCGATGATGAAGCGCGGGTCGGCCCATTCGAGTTCGGCTTCCTTTACTTCCTCGTCGGACCAATCCCCAAAGGCGTAGCGGGAAATCCTGACGAATTCCGCCCGCTCGTCGTCGTTTATTTTACGTATTTGCATTGTGACCTCCCCGGGTCCGGGGCCTTTACGCGCCGCCGGCCTCTTCGTCGGGGCAAGTGTTGAAATAAATAAGGTTATCGTCGGGGTCGGCGAGCCAGGCGCCGGCGCTGCCGTCGCTCTCCCGTTCCGGGCCGCGGAGTATCGTCAGGCCCCGGCTTTCCAGCTCCCGGGCGAGGGCGAAGACGTCGCCGCCCCGGAAATTAAGCAGGTTCTTTTCGATGTGTCCCTCGAACAGGCCCAGCTTGAGGTTCCGGCGGCCCAGGATGGCCCATCCCTCGTCGGGTACGCCGCCGATTTGCTCGAGGCCGAGCCGCCGGTAGAATTCGAGCGACCTGCCCAGGTCCTTTACGTTGAGACACAGAACGAATTCACCCGGGTCGATTTCCTTGTCTCCCATACTATTAACCTTTCCGAAATTTCCGGACGTAGAACTCCCGGCCGCCGAACTCGACCGACGCCAGTTCGTCCCGGCCGATTAGCTCGTCCACGACGTCCCACGCCGCGCCGGCCTTAGCCAGCAGCTCGGCCACGGCCTCCCGGCGCATGGGGTGGACCGCGGTGATGCTCAGGATGTCCTCCTCTACGTTGCCCGTGAAGGCGAAGGCGTCGCCCGGGTAGCCCAGTAGTAACTCCGTACGCAAGCCGCGGGACGCGAAGGCGTCGTACGCCCGGGCCAGCGTCTCCTCCGACGGCGGCAGGGCGGTCCCCTCCGCCGGGGGGCGCGTGGGGACCGAGAGGTACGCGACCGCGGGGCCGATTTCGGCCAGGAACGAGGCCACGCCCCCGACGTGTTCCGGCGCGTCGTTGAGGCCGGCGACGAGCATGGTCTCCGTGGCGAGCGTTCCGTCGAAGGTTTTCGCGAATTCTCGAATTCCGTCCAACATGTCGTCCAGGCGCAGGCGGCCGTGGGGCCGGTCCACCCGGCGCCACGCCTCCTCCTCCACGGCGTCGACCTTCACCGAAACCCAGTCGGCCCGGCGCAGGTCCGCCCGGACGTCCTCGCGGCCGAGCAGCGTCGAGTTCGTGATGACGGCTATGGGGATGCCGAGGGGCCGGAGCAGCTCTATCTCCCGGCCCAGGTTCACGTCGAGCGTGGGCTCGCCGCAGGCCACGAACGCCAGGTAGTCGATATCCTCGCCCTGCCGCCGGGCGTCCTCGACCTTGGCCCGGACGGCGGCCTCGATTTTGGCCGGGTCGAAAAAGGCCCGCCGCCCGGTCGTCAGCTCGGTCGTCCGGCCCACCTGGCAGTAGACGCAGGAGTACGTACACACCTTCGGAGGGATGTTGTCGACGCCGAGGCTCGAGCCCAGACGCCGCGAGGGTATGGGGCCGAAAGCTATTTCATTCACGAAATGACGTACCTCATTCGCCCGGCCAGGTGGTGTTGGCCGGCTTCTCTTTCGGTGAAGTGTAAACTTCGATGGTGTTCCCGGCGGGGTCCATTACGGTGAATCCCCAGTAACAGCCCTGGCGCCAATCGGGGACCTTGTCGTCCCCCTGCACCGGGACGCCGGCATCCAGAAGGCGCTTAACCGTCGCCGCGAACTCGGCCTCCGGCACGTTGACGGACCAGGACGTAAACTCGGCGTTCCCGGTCCCGCCGCCCGGCTGCATGGCCCAATCCTCGACGGCGACGGCGCCGTTCTCGCGGCGGAAGAACATCAAGTCGAAGCCCTCGCTCCTATAAACGAGCCAGCCCATCTCCTCGCTGTAGTTACTCTCCTCCATACCGAGAAGGTTGGAGTAAAAGTCACGCACCGGGGAGACGTCGTTGCAGAAGTTGTAGACGAAACGGACGTTGATCTTGGGAGCGGCTTTTTCGCTCATCGTATTGCCTCCTTCATTTTCCTATACAAAGATTCCGATTAACTCTCATTCGCCGGGCCACGTGGTCGAGGCCGGCCGCTCTTTCGGCATGGCGAACACCTCGACGGTGCGGCCCATGGGGTCTTTTACGTAGAAGCCCCAATAGCTGTCGACGCACCACTCCGGGTCCGGGTAACGGGCCTCGACGCCCTCGGCCTTGAGGCGTTCGACTATTCCCGCGAACTCGGCCTCCGGGACCCGGATTCCCCACGACGTATCGAACGTCGTTCCTCCCTGGTAGCCCGGCTGGTCGGCCCACCCCTGGAGCGGGTCCACCTCGGCGTCGGGCCGGAAGAACATCAAGCGGAAGCCCTCGCACTGGTAGCAGAGGTAGCGGTAATCCTCGTTGTATCCGACCTCGTTCAGGCCGAGCAGGTCCGTATAGAAGTGCTTCATCGCCGCGAGGTCGTTGCAGTAATTGTACACGAAGCGTACGTCGATCACGGACCCGGCGTTTTCGCCCACGGTGCCTCCTCCGGCGGCCGACGCCACAGCGTAGGCCGCGATTGAGATTAACGCCAAGAGTATCAGCTTTCGGCGAACGTTCATAAACTTCCCTCCTGTTACCCGAAAGACACGAGAAACGCGCCGACGACGCCGAGGATTATCCCGACGGTCCGACGGGCCGTAATGGGTTCGCGCAAGAGGAGCGCGGCGAAGATGAAAATGAATACGTTGGACGTCTGGTTCAACGCCGAAGCCACGGAGGCCGAGGCGTATTTCATTCCGCCGAGCCACAGGACCATCGCCAAGTACGCGCCGGTGAAAGATCCGATGAGCATGTAGTGCCAGCCGCGGGTTTTGAGCACCGACCGCACTATTTCGCGGCGGCGCCGGTGGGCGACGAGTACGGCGGCCAGCACCGCGGCGCCCCCCATCACGCGGATCTCCGTCGTCCAGAGCAGGGGCGAACGTTCGAGTATCGGCTTGATGGGGACGATACCCAGAGCCATGGCCGCCAGGCCGCCGACGCCGTAGAGAACGCCGCCCAACAGCCGCCGCCGGTCGACAAGGCCGGGTCGCCATTCCAGCGAGGCCGCGAGGACGGCCGCCACGACGAGTACAACGCCCAACCCCTGTAACACGCTCAACCGCTCCCCCAGGACCAACATCGACATCGCGATAATGAAAGGGCTGTACAGGCAGTCCACGATGGCCGTAAGGCCCGCGCCGAGCCGATTCAGGCACGCGAAGAAAAGGGTGTCGCCCAGGCCTATGCCCAGCGCGCCGCTGAGAAGCAGTACGCCGTACTCCCACGCGGGGACGTCGCGGATTAATTCCTGGCCCCACACCGCCATCGTTATCAGGAACAGGACCATCGCGAAGAGGTCCTTGAAGAGGTTGAGGCCGATGGGGTGAACGGTCTCGCCGCTCTTTTTGAAGAGGATGACGGCGAAGGCCCAGGCCAACGCGGTGAACAGGGCGAGTATCTCGCCGAAATAGGGGAAGGTTCCGTCCAAAAGTTATTCCGGGTCGGGCTGGATTTTGCGTTTCATGAAGACGGCTACCTCTCCCTCGAGTTTATCGATGTTGGAGTAATAAGATAGATCAACGCCCTCGAGCTCGAAGCCGACGGCACGATAGAAGTCGATGGCCGGGACGTTGGTGTTTTGCGTTTCGCAGACGATGACGCGTAGGCCGGCGGCCGCGGCGCCCCTGACGAGTTCGTCCATCATGCGCCGGCCTATGCCCTGGCGGTGGTAGTGCTTCTCGGTGTGGAACTCCCAGACCCAGAGGCTCTGGTTCCAATCCTGCGGCTCGGCGATGGCGACGGCGACCATGGCGTCGCCGTCGTAGCCGGCGAGCGAGTGGCCGCGGGCGACGGCGGCCTCGTAAAGGCGCCGGCCTTCCCCGTCGATGGGTTCCCAGGTCCGAAGGTAAGGTCGGGCCAATTTCTCGCGCGTGAGTTCCACGACGAAGCGTTCCCGCGTTTCCACTTTTTTAACGACGTACTTTTCCCGGGCGGCGTAGCCCGGGCCGATACGACGGAGTTCCTCCGGGTCGAACTTCTCCAATTTCCCGATTTGTAGTTGCGTCATCAAGCTCTCCGGTTGAAGCGGCCGAAGGCCGCGGGCGCTTCCCAGTTTATAATTATACGTAAAAGGGCGTTATTTGCCAGAATATAATCGCCGCTTGTGGTAGAATCTTTCGGAACGGGGGCCTGGGTGCCGGGAGTTTTGCCGGAACCGTTTAGCGAACCAGTGCTCGCTCTCTTCGCGGCGCCCGTGGTGTCGGTCAGGACGGGGGAAACGGCTCCGGGTAGTAACGACGGAAAACACAAGCCCCCCGGATAGCGGGCGGGCTTTTCCATTATAGTAATCCCTCGAAGGGAAGGCGTTTCACGGAAAAAGGGAACGGAACAATACGAAGGGGAGACGACATGCGCAGAGTATTTATTATCTTACTGTTGACGGCGGTGGGTGCGGCGGGGACGGCGGCCGAGGACGACGGGAAGGCGCTCAAGGCCCGGGCGACGCTATCGTACCAGGGGACCGGCGGGAACACGCGAAATCACGGCGGGGCCGCGGCGGGGAAGGTGGAGTATACCCGCGGTCGGCTGATACTCGACGGCCATGGTGATTACGCCGTCACTTCCACGGACGGGGTGAAAACGGGGGAGAACGGGGGCGCCGGCGGCGGCGCGAAATATTTCCTTACGGCCGCCGAGAGGCTGTACGGCCGGTACAAGGGGGAATGGCGGCGGAACGTCTTCGCCGGCTTCGAGCACCGCGCCTCCAATTTCGCCGGCGTGGGCGTGTACGTGATACGGGCCGAAGCGCAGGAGTTGAGCGCCGAGGTCGGCCCGAACTACATTAACGAGTGGTACCCCGAGGGCGGAGAAAAGGACTCGGCCTCCTTCGCGGCGGCGCACGCCGGCGTCGATTACCGTTTGTTGCCGGGCGACAGGACCGAACTCGACGCGGGCGTCGTCTGGGACATGAATCTGGACGACACCGAGGACCAGCTTCTGGCGGCCGACGTTACGCTGCGAATTTCGGTCGCGGACTGGCTGGCCTTCACGGCTACCGAGAAGGTAGCCTGGGACAACGTGCCCTCGGAGGGGTTCGAGGAACTCGACCTGACGACCACCGTCGGCCTGAGCCTTCAGAATTACTAACGCCGGTAGACGAGCGTCGTTCGTAGGCCGGGGTTAAACCATCGCCGGCGGGCGTTGTCGAATTCAACGTACCGAACGCAATTCGCTACCAGAGGAGGCAATCGTGAATAAGCTGGTTTTTACAATCGCCCTCATCGCGACGCTGGCGGCGTCGCTTCCGGCCGCGGCCGAAACGTTCTCGTTCACCATCCCGGACGTATACCTTAAAGAAGGCGGCGCGGCGAAGGAGCCGGTTCTATTGAACGTGACCGGTACCGGCCGCGTCAAGACGGTTCCCGACCAGGTCCTGATTTCCGCCCGCATATACACGGAAAACAAAAAGGCCGGCGAGGCCTTCGACGAGAATCAGTTCAAAGTCCGATACCTGATAGACAAGCTCGTCCCCACGGGCGTGCCCCGCGAGAAAATCGCGACCGAGTCGCTGTCCATCTATCCGATTTACAAGGAGAACTCGTCCAAGGTCGACAAGTACGTCGTGGACCGCAGCATCAAGATTTTCCAGGACGACATGGATAGGATAAGCCCCATCCTGGACGCCCTCATTGATTCCCAGATTGAGGATATCGGCAACATCCAGTTCATCGTCAAGGACCTCGACCAGAAGTACGAGGAGGCGCTGGAGGAGGCGGCCAACGATTGCCGCCGCCGAGCCAAGGTCCTGGCCGCCGGGATGGGCGCGAAGATAGTGGATATGAAGTCGATGAGTTATTCCATGGGCGGCGGCGACTACGGGAGGATGGAGCGGGAAATGTCGGAGATTAGCCTCGGTATGCGGGGCGGCGCGATGGACGAATTCAATCAGGTCATCGTCCCGCGCGAGGTCACAACTACGGTGACCGTGAACGCGACGTACGAGGTGGTATACGTCGCCGACTGAGCGGTTCTCCCTGCCGATTACCAGCGCCCCTATCGCGGGGCGCTTTACTATTCCGACCCGCGCGGTGGGCGTAACTCCGCTTGGACTCACCTTAAACCATCTCGGCGTCGCGCCGTCCAATCGGGGGAAGCGAACCGTACTTAATTATTAGGAGGCCTTCATGAACAAGTCTTTATCGTTTTCTATTATCGTTATCCTGCTGCTGCTGGCCACGACGGCCGCCGCCGAAACCTTTACCTTCACTATCCCGGACGTTTACCTCAAGGATGGCGGAACGGCTAAGGAGCCGGTACTGTTGAACGTCACGGGGACCGGCCGCGTGAAGACGGTCCCGGACCAGGTAATGATCTCCGCCCGTATATACACCGAGAGTAAGAAGGCCGGTGAGGCCTTCGACGAGAACCAATTCAAGGTGCGATACCTTATAGACAAGCTCCTCCCGATGGGCATCCCGCGCGAGAAAATAGCCACCGAGTCGCTGTCCATCTATCCGATATACAAGGAGAATTCGTCGAAGGTCGACAAGTATGTCGTCGACCGCAGTATTAAGATTATCCAGGACGACATGGACAAGATAAGCCCCGTCCTGGACGCCCTCATCGATTCGCAGATAGAGGACATCGGCAACATCCAGTTCATCGTCAAGGACCTCGACGAGAAGTACGAGGAGGCGCTCGAAGGGGCGGCGGAGGATTGCCGGCGTCGGGCCAAGGCCCTGGCCGCCGGGATGGGCGCCGAGATCGTGGACCTCAAGGCCATGAGTTACGACTACGGCGCCGCGCCGGTTCGGGAATTGTCGCGCTTGGCGGCGTTCGACATAACGGGAGGTATGGGTACGGAAAACCAAACGATCGTCCCGCGCGAGGTAACGACGACGGTGAACGTCTACGCCACGTACGAGGTCGTTTACGTCGCCGACTGAACGTTTCGCTTAACGGGTAACGAGCGCCCCGCCGGGGCGCTTTTTCGTCTCGGGAGAGTTTATTGACAGGGGCGCAGGAAATATAATAAAATATATCGACAATATTTATCCTGATAATACCCGACCGGCCGGGGAGGGTCACGGGCGGTAGGGGCGTAAAACGTACAAGGAGTAGGTTATGAAGCTGAGGTTTGTATGGGCCGCGGCCGTACTAGTCGCCGGTACGGCGACAGCCGCGGTGAACGCCGGCGCCGACGGCGGTTATCTCGCGGTATGGGAGGGCCGGGTATCGAGTGAGGCCGGCGTCGTCAGGGAGTTGGGCGACAGGGAGTACGCGTTTCCTTCACCCGACGGTGACGCGTTCGCCGTCGTCGCCCTTCGCGAGGGCGTCATGCCGCTCGCGAGTTCGGTCACCGTGTACGACGGGACCGGCCGGACGCTGTGGTCGCTTGCCGATAGCGGTGCGACAACGGCGTACGTCGCCGATTCCGGGGCCGCAGTGCTCGTGACGCGGTTCTACGTAGACCCGAAGGCCCCGGCGCTTCTCGAGTTCTATTCCGCGTCGGGCGTAAAAGCGGGCGAGGCCGAAGTCGGGCCCCCGCTCGACGCGGCCTTCTTCCCGGGACAGGAGAAGCTGGCACTGATCGAATTGGGCGGCGCGACGATCGTGTTCGACCCGGCCACTGGCGAAGAGGAGTATCGCCTTCCGGCCGCGCGTACCGCGGCCCCGGGGCCGGGCGAGACCGTGCTGCTGGTCGGCCGCGAGTGGATGGCGCTTTACCGCGGAGCCACCGAGTTATGGCGCGTGAACCATAGCATTTACTTCCCCCGGCTCGCTTACGTAAGCGCCGACGGTGCGCGGGCCGTCGTGGGCGGCCATCACGAGGTCGTGCTGGTATCGTTGGCCGAAGGCCGGATGGGACGCCGGTGGGAAGCGCCCGCCGGGTTCGCCTTAACCGACCTTGCGGCCTCCCCGGACTTCGCGTCGTTCGCGGTGGCCTACCGGTCGCTCGACGGCGTCGAGGCCGCGGCCTGGCTGGACGAAGGTTTTAGCGTAATCACGGAAGTCAAACGCAACGTGGCCCGGCCGAGCGGGTCCTCGCCGGCGGTAGCGCTCCCGGCGGGGGGCGCTGACGGCATAGTCGTGATGGGCCAGGGCTGGCACACGACGCTCACGAGATAGGGGATGATAAGATGAAGAAATTAATAATAACCCTTTCGTTGGGCGCGTTGCTTCTCGCCGGGGCGGCCTCTGCGGAGCGTTGGCCTCTCGGCCCGGGAGACGTTCCCCAACCTTGCGGCAATAACTGCTACAATTTCCAGAATTACGGCGGCAGCTCCTATTACCACGACGGCCTGGATTGCTTGGGCCTCGCCGGCGACCCTTGCTACTCGGTCGACGACGGCTACATGGTCCTGATAAGCGAAAGCGAACCGCTCTACACCGGCGTCGTTATCAACTATACGAACGGCCAGGATAAAGGGTGGTTGTACTGGCACCTGACCTTTAGCACCATACCTTTCGTCGAGGGCGACCCGGTAAATTTGGACGACCGCATCGGCAACCTGGCCGATTGGCCTACCTCCAATTTCCACCACGTCCATTTCACCCGGGGTTACTACCCGGGAATCGGCAACTGGTATAACGCCGTGGACAATCCCATCGAGTTCATGGTTCCCGGGACCGACACCCAGCCGCCGACGTTCGAGGAAGCGGAGACCGGCCAGATGTTCTCGTTCTGCGAAAACAACAGCACCGTCCGCGTGGATCCGAACGACGTCAAGGGCCAGGTGGACATCATCGCCCACGTCGGCGACAAGATAGTCGATACCAATTGGGACGTCGTGCCGTACGATATCGAGTGGTGGGTAGACGGTACGGGCGGGACGGTACCGGTGACGAAATTCGTGACCTTTACCGGGGCTTGCCCCGCCGACTCGACCGTGACGACCGTGTGTTATAAACGCGAGGGCATATGGTACACCCAAGGGAATTATAGCTCGCGCGAATATTACTTCATCGTTACCAACACGGACGGCGACGGCATCGTGGAGTTCGGGGACCAGGATTACTATTTCGACACCACGGCGCTTCCCGACGGCGCGTACACCCTTTACGTCCAGGCCAAGGATTACTACGGGAACACGACCGTGGAGTCGATGCCCTTCACTATCAACAATTCGTCGGACGTTCGCTTGAAGACGTTCGCGGCGCGGCCGGTGCCCAAGGGCGTCGAGCTAACTTGGGACGTGGCGGAGACGGAGCCGGTGACTTATAACCTGTATCGGTACCGGGCCGACGAGGGCGCCCGGGCGGGCCTATCCGGTCGGGAACCTTTGAACGTGGAACCGATATCCGGCGAGAGCCCCTACACATACCGCGACGTGACGGCGACGGCGGGTGTGGAGTTCGAGTACTGGTTGGAGGCGGTCGAACTCTCCGGCGTCCGTACGACGTTCGGGCCCGCCGTGGCCGAGGCCGGCGTTTCCCGGCCGAAGGCTTTCGCGCTCTACGGCGTCGCACCTAATCCTACGAGGGGCAAGGCCGTGTTCAGCTTCGCGCTGCCGCAACCCAGCCGCGCCGAGCTCGTCGTTTACGACCTGGCCGGCCGCCGGGTAGCGACGGTCGTGGATGAGGACCTGGCCGCCGGGGAATACGAATACGCGTCGGCCGCGGACTTCGCCCCCGGCGTATACATATACCGTCTCACGGCCGGCGACTTCGCGTCGGCGAAGAAATTCGTCGTCGTGGAATAGTACGATACGGTACGACGTTAAGCCCCCAAGCCCCGCGTAAGCGGGGCTTTTTTCCGCGAACGGCCGGGGCGCTTTTTATCGTAGCCGTAGCGGCGTGTTTTATACCCGCCGCGGTGCGGCCGACGTAAAGCCGGCCGCTTAAGTAAAAGGGGTGGACACCTGGCTCGCGAGTATTATAGAATCCGCGCGGACCGATTCCCTAAAAAAGGACCCCGCCCGTATTATAGAAACCGGAGGCCGCGAATGTCCGACCCTACCGTAACCGACTCCCCGTCCCGGCCTAAAGCCAACCGCGCGACGTTGATAGTAACGTTGACCGTCGTCGCTTTGCTGGCGTTCGCCGGCTTCGAGCACGGCCTGTTCGAGGCGATGCAGGGCAACCGGCCCACCGGCGCCCCGGCGGGCATCCAGGCCATCGGTGAAGATATGCAGTGGTGGGTGCACGGCAGCGAGGACGCGTTCACGCTGATTCCGAACTTTCTTATTACCGGCATCGCCGCGATGGCTGTGAGCTTCTTCATCTTCTTCGTCTGGCCGTTGTTCTTCCCCGTTAAAAAGTATGGCGTACTAGTTCTACTGCTATCGTTCGTTCTGTTAGTACTGGTGGGAGGGGGCATCGGCTTCATCCCGTTCTTCCTGGTTACCTGCGCCTACGCCACGAGGTTGACGAAGCCGCTGACCTGGTGGCGGAAGGTGCTCGGCCCCGGCGCCCGCAGGGTCCTGGCTCCGCTCTGGCCGTGGGCGCTGGGCTTCGCCGTCGTCTGTTGGCTGATAGGCCTGGAGATGGCCGTCGTCGGCTACTTCCCGGGCCTGACGGACGCGGACACGATACTCTATACCTGCTGGTCGTTCCTCCTCGCGACGATGATCTTCATTAATATAAGTTACGTTTGCGCGTTCGCCGCCGATATCGAATAGAAGTGCCACCGACATTCCTGACGGCTTTTTATTTTACCGCTTTGGCCTCCGCTTCGCGTAGGCCGCCGCGGCCTCCGGGCGCCTCCTCACGCGGCTCGCTTCGCTCGCCGGCTGCGGGGTCGCCCTTCGGGGAAAATAGCGCCGCGTAAACGCGGCGTTGTAGGTGGGGTGGCGGTGATTTACCCCGGCGTAAACACCGGGGCCTCGGTCGCAATCGCACGGCGCGGGAGCACAGCGCCGGTTTAAAAACCGGCGCCGACGATAACACGGCATTTTCGCGGGGACCGACCTTCAGGTCAACCCGCCTTGCCGCCGGCGTAGCCGGCGTTTTAATATGAATTGACGGCGGCTCGTGTTGGCCGCCTTCCAGCCAACCAGGGAGAAGGAATGAAATTATCAGGCAAGTTATTGGGAATTTTGGCTCTCTCTTGGGTCGCGGCCGCGCCGGCCGTGCTCGCGGACGCGGACTACTCGCCGCCGGACAGCGGCGAAGCCGCCAAGGTGGCGGAACGTATCGAATACATAACGGACGGCCTTGTTGGCGAACTCGGTTTCGCGGCCACGATACCGGGCGACGATACCGTCATTTCGTTGAACGGCGACGAGTCGTTCCCCCTGGCCAGCACGTTCAAAGTCGCGGTCGCCGCCGCCATCCTCGCCCGCGTCGACAAGGGGGAGTTGCGGCTCGATCAGATAATCGACGTCACGCCCGACATGTACGTGAACGGGAGTTTCATCCTGGCGCGGAATTTCGTGCACCCCGGATTAAAACTGTCGCTGGCCAATATGATTGAAGTGATGATCACCGAAAGCGATAACACGGCGGCCGACATACTGGTCGAACTCGCGGGGGGGCCGGCGGCCGTAACGGCGTACCTGGTCGATATGGGAATAGAAGGTCTGCGCATCGATAGGGATACCGAGGAGGCCATACGGGATTACGCCGAACCGTCGGGCGAGGACGATAGGGACCCGGCGTTCGAGGACGACCCCCGCGACCATTCGACGCCTATGGCCATGTTGGAGCTGCTCCTCGCCATAGATAACGGGACGGCGCTCAGCGCGGAGAGCCGGGACTTTATCCTGGGCTCCATGTCGCGCACCCGTACCGGCAAGGAGCGGTTGAAGGGCATGCTTCCCCCGGGGACGCCGGTCGCGCATAAGACGGGGACCATCGGCGGCACCGCCAACGACGTGGGATACGTCACCTTGCCGGACGGCCGGCGCATAATCGTCGCCGTTTTCACGAAGGGCAGTACGACGGAGCCGGAGTATCGGGATCGCGCCATAGCGGAAACGGCGCGTACGCTCTATGACTTTTACTCAGACCGATAAACATCCCTTGGCCGCCGCGGCCTCCGGGCGCCTCCTCACGCGGCTCGCTTCGCTCGCCGGCTGCGGGGTCGCCCTCCGGGATTAGCCGCCGGTTGAAACCGGCGGTTAAATGGTGGGCCAGGCATTCCTGCCTGGCGTTAGTGGCCGACAGGAACGTCGGCCCCACCACTGCTCCGGCCGCTTCGGTATGTAGTAGATAAAAAGCGCCCCGAACGGGGCGCTTTCTAATATTCATAGAGGGGGGGACTAAGCGGGGTTCAACTTCCGGCCGAATAGCACGTACGCCAGAGCGCCCGCCGCGGCCAGCGCCGCCGCCACCACCAGCGCCGCGGTGTAGCCGCCGGTGACGTCGAAGAGGCGGCCGCCGAACGCGGGGCCCAACGTCCCCGATATGCCGTACGCGAGGAAGACCAGCGGGTAACTCCGGCCCACCTCGCCCGGGCCGAAGACGTGCGCCACCGCCGCGGCGTAGAGTACGAAGCAGGAGCCGAAGCCGAAGCCGATGGCGAAGGCGGTCGCGACGAAGGCCCATCCGGAATGCGAGAGCGGGACCAACGCCACCACCGCGAGCGTCAGGAACGCCAGCGAGAGCGGGATGGCCTTGCCCTGAATCTTGTCCGAGATGACGCCCCACAGGATACGGCCGCAGGCGTTGCCGATGGCCAGCGAGCTTATGGCCGTCGTCGCCAGGCCGGCGGCCACGCCGCCCGCCAGGCCGATGGGCTTAAGGTTGCCGATGGTCAAGAGGCCCGCGAAGGTCCCGGCGAACATGCCGCCCAGGAGCAGCCAATAGCGGCCGTCACGGAAGAGTGCCCCGGCCGCGAGGCCGGCCTGCTTCTTCGCCGCCTCCGCGGCGCCTTCGGGGACGAAGAGCAGCAGGGCCGAGAGTACGATAGCCGCGCCGTACACCAGGCCGACGAAACGAAATATCTCGAGGACGCCCTGGCCGGCTCCGAAGAGGGCCGAGGCCAGCGACGAGAGCAGGACCGCGCCGCCGCCGAACCCCGCGACCGCGAGGCCGGTGACGAAGCCCTTCTGCTTGGGGAACCACTTGATGCAGGTGGCGATGGGGCATACGTAGCCGAAGCCGATGCCCGCGCCCGCGACGACGCCGATTCCCAAAATAAGCAGGAACAGGTTACCGCCGGAGGCGGAGGCGATGACGTACCCGGCGGCGAAGAGAACGCCGCCGATGGCGGCGACGAGGCGGGGACCACGTTTCTCCTGCCAGCGGCCCGCGAATATCATCGCGATGGTGAACGAGGCGATGCAGATGCCGAAGATGAGCTGGGTCGCGCCCATCGACAGGCCGAAGTCGCCGTGGAGGGAGGGCGCGAACACGCTCCAGGCGTAGATGCCGCCCAGGCAGGTTTGAATAAGGATAGAGGCGATTAAGACTAAGTACTTTTTCATGGTCCCGGCCTTTTGTTGCGATTTCATTAAGGAAGAATAGAACGGCGTTTACTCGGAGGGTTTATACCGGCGTTAAGTCGGAAAACGTACGGTCCGTTACGCGTCGTTTCGGGCCAAGCTTTCGAAAAACGCCGGGAGGCGGTTTTCGCCGAAACAGGGGGCGACGCCGTCCCGGTCGCCGAGCGCGGAGAACATCATCGCGAGGGCCGAGACGTTTTTATTGAACGGCCTGATTGCCGCCGCCAGGAACCTAATTAGCCCCGGCGATACCCGGCCGTAGCGCGGCTGTCGGCCGAGGACACTGAAGGCCAAGTCCGCTATCTCGATTTGGGAGAACACGTCGGGGCCGCCCGCGGGTATTTCTTCATCCGGGGATTCCGCGTCAAGCGCGTCGGCGGCGACCTCCGCCAGGTCGGCGCCGTGGATCGGGTTGATCTTCGTCTTGCCGGACCCGACTAACCAGACCTTACCCTTCCGGGCCATTCGGAAAACGTCCGCCATATCGTTGAAAAACCCGGTGGGTCGGAGGATTACCGCTTCCATGCTCGATTTCTTGAGGATGTCGACCACACGTTCGCGGGCGTCCACCAACGGCGATTGTCGTCGAAGGTCGGCGCCGTCGAGGACGGAGACGAAAACGAACCTCTTCACGCCGGCGGCCGCCGCGGCCTCGACGAGGTTGGCGTTCGCCCGGAAGTCGACCTGTTCGTACGTCGGTTTCCTTTTGAGATGACGGACGCCGATGGAGGAGAAGGCCGATTCGGCGCCGTCGAAAAGCCCCTCCAGACTTTCCCTCTCTGTAGCCCGGGCCACGAAGACCTCGTCGCAGGAGTCCTTCGCGTCCGCCAGGCGTTCGGCGTCGCGGGCCAGTGCACGTACGTTATAGCCGCGCCGGTGAAGCGCCCGGACGACGAATTTCCCAAGGTATCCGGTAGCGCCGGCGACGACGGCTCTTCCGGTTTCTCCTTTAATACGCGCGGTCATTTAAGAATCTCGTCGGCGAAACTCCGGCTTGTTAGTACGGGGCGGAACCCGCTACGGGGATTCGAAAAAACGCCCCGGTTCCCCGGGGCGCGCTTTCATTCTCCTCAGGCAGGACTCGAACCTGCAACCCTCCGGTTAACAGCCGGATGCTCTGCCAATTGAGCTACTGAGGAATCGGGGCGTTATATATCATAAACCGAGGCCCGTGTCAACCTGGCCGCGTTACCAGAACGTATAATTCACGCCGAAGTCGACGCGGATGTACTGTGTGTCGCGGCCTTCGTCCCGCCGGGCGCCGTCGAAGGCGCGGTTGTAGCCCATCATGCCGTTGGCCGAAAAACGCTCGGTAAAGTAGTATTCCAGGCCGGGGCCGACGTAGAAACCGGGGGCGGACACGTCGTCCCAACCGTCGTCCCGGCGAATACGTTGGTCTATCATCAAGTAGCCCAGGGACAGGTACGGCTTGAATATTCCCATGTGGACCTTGTATATAAGGCCGGCCTTGTAGCACCGGAGCCGCGTCTCGCCTCTGCCCGTGTCGCTTTCCGCGCTGAACGGAAGGTGGACGTCGAGGCCGGCGTCGAAGGTGAGCCAGTGGAAGGCGTTAACGTAGAGGCGCAGGCTTCCCCCGGGGGTAGATTTGGCGTCGTGGTCGAAGGCGGCGGAGGGGAAGACGAAGCTTCCGCTCGCGCCGGCGCCGACGCGGACCAGGGCGCCCGCGGGCGCGGCGGCCGCGCATACCATCCCGGCCGCGAGTAGTACATATACGAGTATTTTATTTTTATGCATAGGTGTACGAACCCGTCCGTTCAGGATACTCAAAAATCGCGCCGCCATTATAGATTAAACGAGGACCGAAGTCAAAAAAAACTGGGCCCCGACTGTAGTTATTTACGTCCGCCGTCGTCAGGTGTTGCCCAACCGGCGGCGCCCGGTCGGCGGTCGGCGGGCATTAAGCCCGCCGTTCCGCACTTCGATTTTTTACGGCCGACAGGAATGTCGGCCCCGCCGTAAAAAGGGCGGCCCCGAGGCCGCCCTCTATTTGGAGGGTGAAAGTGTTTATATGGGAAGATAGCCCTCGTACGTAACGCCTATCGACATTGTCTTCAGCAGGTAGGGGCCGGCCTCGATGCCGCCGCCGGTACCCATGATCGGGTATAGGAATTTTACGCCTACGGTGTTGTTGGCGTCGATGCCGTATTTAGGCGCAAGGCCGAGGTATAGGCCGCTGGTCTCGGAGTCGTCGATGTTGTTCGTCTCGCCCTCGACTTCGGCTTTAGTCCCGCCCGAGGTCATATAGCCTACGGGCATGTAGACGGAGAAATTATCCGAGCCCATCGTGTAACCGGGTTCGAGGTGGAGGTATATTAAGTTCCCGGGGGTGAATTTTACGTCGTAGGATTCTCCCTCTTCCGGAGCCGCCAGCGTTACTTCCTCGGCCATGCGGTGCCGGTAACCGAGTTGGCCGTTGAACGCGAATCCCCGATCCGGGCACATACCGGCTACCGCGGCGACGTCGATATCCATCTGGCCGTCGCCGAGTTCCGGCTTGTCGTCCTCGTAATCGACTTTGCCGACCGGGACTTTGACGCCGAGTCGCGCGCCGAGATTGAAACCGCCGACCGGCGCGATGTAGCGCCCTTTCACCCAGACGTCGCCCAGGCCCGCGGCGCTGTAATCCTCGCCGAAGCCGGAGTCGTCGCTTATTGTGCTGCTCAGGAATTGTAGCGTAACGTCGAGCAAGATGTTCTCGTTGATGGCATAGCCGATATCGATCGGTACGGTTATGAAAGTCCCGTCACCTTCCATATCCCGGGCTTCGCCGTCATGGTCGTAATACTCGCCGGCGGTCATATAACCGATTCCGGCGTTAACGTGGAACGCGTTCGGGGTCGGCGGAACGCCCATATGGTCGTACGTTATAAGGCCGTCGTACAACCAACTATTGGGGAACGTGGCCCCGCCCTCTATGATGCCGAATGCGCATCCGGCACCGACTAACAATAAAGCTATCGCGAAGATCGACTTACGCATTCCTCAGTTCCTCCTTATTAGGATCGACGATTATAGATAGCGAGTACGGTAGTAGCGCGCCGCCGGTCCACGGCGGCGGTACCCCGGTTTTATGGAACTTCGACGTTGTGCCTGTCGCCAGGGTTTAATCCTTTTTTACGGGGAGTCGGGTTAGCACGCCTTCGCGGCCGACGGGGGTTTTGGGACAGGCCGGAAAAAGCAAGGGCCGACCCGAAGGTCGGCCCGCGGTTGTTTTTTGCCTGCGTGCGGTTCAGTCTGTTTTACGGGGGTGGGCCGCGAAGAACGTCCAGATAATCTCGTTGTCGATGTCGTTCGTCGTTTTGCCGATAAACCCCTCGCCCAGGTACTGCCATCCGGAGGGCCAGGTGTGGCCGCCGCCCTCCACCGTTACCAGCACGGCGTCCGCGCCGCCCGCGTGGGAGTAGTCCTCGCGCCATACGGTAATGCCGTCGTTCGGGTCGACGTCCGGGAGGTCGGTTTTAACCGGAGGCACGTCGCAGCCGTTGTACTTGGCCCACCAGCCCACGCCGTCGGAGGCCGAGAGGACCTTGCCGCGCTTGAACCCGAGGACCTTGACGTCCCCTCCCTCGTACGGAACCAGCGGGTCCTCGGTGCCGTTTATAAGCATAACCGCTATGGGCGCGATCGGCGGGTCGTGTTCTTCGTTTAAATAATCCGAAACGCCGGCGGCGACGCTGCACGCCGCGGCGAAGACTTCCGGCATCTCGGCCGCGAGCCGCATCGACATGAAGCCGCCGTTGGAAATGCCGGTGGTGTATATCCTCGTCTCGTCTATGGCGTAGTCGGCCGAGAGCTGCTTGCACAGTTCGCCCAGGAACTTGACGTCGTCGGCCTTCTCTTTCTTTTTATTGATCGACCGGCCGTCGTTCCATGCCTTGTCGAGGCCTTGCGGGTATACCGCGATGAAGCCGTGGGCGTCGGCGGTCGCGCTCATGTGGGAGAGTTTGTCGAACTTGTCCGCCGTTCCGCCGCCGCCGTGCAGGCCGAGGACCAGCGGCACCGGCGTCGTGCCGTCGTAACCCGGCGGGACGTGAACGTAATACTCGCGGTCCTTGCCGTCCACGGTAATCGTTTTTTTCTCGTCCTTCGCGCACGCGGCGGCCCCGGCCGCCAGCGCCGCTGCTACAAGGATGAACGAAATCCGCCTTGCCTTCATAGTCCCAGCTCCTTTTTTGCCTTATACTGAACCGTAGCTTGCCGCTCGTTACTTATGCCGTCCGGTGTTGCCGTTCGGCGGCGTTTGTTGGTTCGCAAGGAGCGGCGGGCGTAAAGCCCGCCGCTTCATCGATAAGTTTTACGGCCGGGCGTCGGTAGTAATATCCTACCTCACTCCCCGGGCCGGAAGCAAAAGCCAACCCTATATGAAATAATAGTTAACGCCGACGACCACGTCCACGAAGGTGTCGTTGAAGCCCTTTTCGACCTCGAAAGGTACGCTGCCGCCGAAGGGGCCTATGCCGTATTTCATGTCGACGTCGTACGTGCCCTCGTTGGGGACGTAGTGGAAACGCGGCCCGGCGTCGAGCGAGAAGTTACCGAAATGGTAACGGAAGCCGCCGCCCCCGTAGAATCCGAGGTTGTTGGCGGTCATGTCGCCCGAGAATTCCACGTCGCCGTAAGGAGGGAGGTTGAACGTCGCGCTCAACGTGCCCTTGGCGAGGTAGTAGCCGGCGCCCCCGCCGGCGTAGAAGGCCGTCGGCCCGTGGCGGTAGACGTAATTGGCCCCGACGGTTATGGGGATAATCCGGTACGTCGGTTCGTCGAACGACGGGACGTCCCAATCCTGTTGGGGGTAATTTAAATGGTAGGCGAAGCCGCCCTCGATTTCCAGATACGGGAGTACGGCGACGAGCGCCCGGGTGCCGAGTTTTACGGCGGCCTTCATTTCGCCGCCCTCGAAGCCGACCTGGCCTCCGGTCCCCGTATATTGGTAGAATACGTTCCGGTCGGCCGCCATATCTCCCAGGGGGAGTGAGACGCCGCCGAAACCCCCGAGGCCGACGCCGATGCCGTAAACGCTTCCGGCCGCCAGTATCATTGCCGCCGTTATAAGGTTTCTCATGTTCCCGCGCCTCCGATTTGGTGGTGAACCGAATTGCAAGAGGTAGACCTTTACCTTTAATATATTACTCCCGGCCGGGACCCGTCAATAAAAAAGGGCGGCCCGCGGGCCGCCCTTTTCCTTTACGAGCGAAAGCGTTACAACGGCAGATAGCCCTCGTAGGTAACGCCGAACATCATGCTCTTGCTAACGTTTTTACCCATGAGGGGGTAGAGGAACTTGAAGCCCACCGTATTATTGGCGTCTATGCCGTACTTGGGCGCCACGCCGGCGTAAAGGCCGCTGGTCTCGGAGTCTTCGTTCTCCGTTCCTTCGAATTTACTGGCGGTAGTCATCTCGTAACCGATGGGGACGTAAACCTGGAAGTTCGTCGGGCCCATGCTGTATCCCGGTGCGACGTCGACGTAGATAAGGGTGCCCGGCGTATAGCTATACTCGTTGCCCATCTCTTCCACCGTAGCGTCCATGCGGTAACGGAAGCCGACCTGGCCGTTCATCGCGAAACCCGCTCCCGGGTATTTGGCGGCCACGAGCGCCACGTCGATATCCATCTGGTCGTCGCCGAGGGGCGGCTCCCATTGCGTCATATCGTATTCGACCTTGCCGACGGGGATCTTGACGCCCAACCGACCGCCCATATACAGGTCGTTCCCGAGCGGCGCGATGTAGCGGCCTTTGATCCACACGTCGCCGAGGCCCATGGCGCTGGTGTCGGGATAGGTGCTAACGCCGGGGTCGGGCGTCATGTCAATACTCAGAATTTGGAGTGTTACGTCGACGAGGATACGATCGTTAATAGCGTAGCCAATATCGATGGGAACCGCGATGACCGACGTATCGAAGCTCGAGTCCTCGACGTCGCCGTCCTCATTGTAGAATTCGGTCGCCGTCCAATACCCCGCGCCGACGTTGAAGTGCAGGGCTTCCGGGACGATAGGCATGCCGCCGTGGTCGTACGTTATGAGGCCGTCGTAGACCCACGCATCCGGGAACGTATACCCAAACGCGAAGCCGGCCGTCAGTAATAAGCCCGCTGCCGCGACAAGCAGCAGACTACAATATCTCCTCACCATACCGTGCCTCCTTTAGAATAAAAACGGTTAAAACCCCTTGCGCTTGCAACCTCAAATAAATATTACACTAATAAACGACATTTGTCAAAAAAAAGGGCGACCGGAAGGTCGCCCTTTCTTTTACATATTAAGACGTTACATCGGGAGGTAGCCTTCGTACGTAACGCCGAACATCATGCTCTTGTAGACGTTCTTACCCATGATGGGGTAGAGGAACTTGACGCCGAGCATATTGTTGGCGTCGATGCCGTACTTGGGCGCCACGCCGAGGTAAAGGCCGCTGGTTTCGGTATCGTCGAGAGTGTCGCCGTCCATTTTTTCGGCCATCGTCATTTCGTAGCCGATGGGTACGTAGATCTGGAAATTCTCGGGACCCATGGTATAACCGGGCGCTACGTCGAGGTAGATGAGCATTCCGGGGGTGTAGGAGATTTCTTCCGTTACGCCCGGGAGCGTTTCGAACTCTACCGTCTGGTCCATACGATAGCGGAAACCGGCCTGGCCGTTAAACGCGAAACCTTCGTCCGGACACATACCGGCCACGAGCGCCACGTCGATGTCCATCTGGTCGTCGCCCAATTCGGGGTCTTCGTCTTCCAGGTCGTATTTGCCGACCGGGATTTTAACGCCCAAGCGGCCACCGAGGTTCATATTGCTGACCGGGGCGATATAGCGACCCTTGATCCACATATCGCCGAGGCCCATGGCGCTGGCTTCGTCGCCGATGTCGGGCTTCATGCTGATATTCAGGATCTGGAGCGTAAGGTCGACGAGGATACGGTCGTTAATGGCGTATCCGATGTCGATGGGGGCGGCAATGACCGAGATGTCGCCGCCGAGGTCTACGTCCTCGACTTCTTCAGTAACAGGGTTGTAGACCCAGGCTTCGCTGGCCATCCAGTAGCCGGCGCCCACGTTGAAGTGCAGGGCTTCCGGAACGATGGGCGTTCCGCCGTGGTCGTACGTGATTAGGCCGTCATAGACCCAGGCACCGGGGAACGTGTACCCGAAAGCGAACCCGGCCCCGATCATCAATAAGGCCATCGTTACTATTACCTTGCGCATTCCTCAACTCCTCCTTGAGTATGGGAACATTATTAATACAAACTGCAATAACACTTAACCGCCGAACGCGGCGGCCAAATATTGTCGTGAAATTAACATATGGTCCATTTCTTGTCAAGGCAAATCGTATGCTACGCCTCGTAAAACCCTTATTAATATTGAGTTACGGTACTCGCTCTCTGAGAGGCCTGGTTTCGGGCTTGTCGCCGCTCGGCCGTTGTGCTAAGGTAGGCCGTTACGGGCGACCCGTCAAGCGGTATTGTTCGCGCATGTCCGCCACCGCCCCGGGGAAGTTCCGCAACCAGGAAATTAGAGGGACGAAGGGGGGCGTTTTGCGGCCGCCGGGTACGGCGTTTTTCAAGGACGCCAAAAAAGATTCGGGACAGTCGAAGTCCTTTAATAATACGTAACCGCGGCCTATTTCGTTGCGGAAATGCGCGTCGGAACCGCCGCTGCGGCCGAGGCCGTAGCGCCGGGCGAAGTCGAGGGCGATTTTGTCGTCTTCGGCGAAGACGCTACGAGCGTTGTACACCTCGACGGCGTCGATGCCGTCGGCATATTGTTCCATAAAGTCGAGTCGCGGCCGGCGATGGGCGACGCGGGCGAAGGGGTGCGGGATGTTGACGAGGCCGCCCTGTTCGTGGATTTCGGCGATGGTTTCGGCGAGCGACAGGCCCCGCGTTAGCGGCCGGGATAGGTACATGCCCATGGCCTCGCCCCCCCGGGTGTTGACCTCCTGCGCGACGACGACGCGTGGCCGGGGCCGTCCCGGATAATGGCGTTCCATAAAGTCGCCGAACTCGTACGAGGCCACGAGTTCCGCCACGGCCAGCGAACCGTCGAGGGCGTTATGGTCGGCGACGGCGAAAGCTCCCAGGCCGCGCCGAAGACAGGTTGCGACTATATCCCACGGCTCCGTCCGGGAGTCGTACGAGGCCGAGGAGTGGATGTGAAAGTCGGCTTTAAGCAACATCGCTTGGGTATCTCCCCGGCCGGGGCCTTAATGCTCGCGGCCTTCGGGGCGGTACTGCTGTCCGGGTGCAGCGATCGGGCCGAAACCTATTACGAAGAGGCCCGGCGCTACGAGGCGGGGTACGAATTCGACAAGGCGGCCCGCCGTTACGAGCTCATCGCCGTCGGGTTTAAACGTTCTCCTCAGGCTGAAGACGCCGCCGCGGGCCTCGCCCGGTGCCGCGCCGAATTGTCATTCGACGCCGCCGAGGAACTCATTTACGCCGGCGCCGCCTACACCGCCATCCCGAGAATAGCGGCCGCCCGGCGCCTCGACCCTGAAAACCCCCGCGGCCTGTATTTAACCGGCCTCGCCCATCGTTATATCGGCCCGGAAGAAGTTGCGCTCGACCAGTTCGACGAGATGATCAAGGATTACCCGGAAAGCCCCTACGGCTATTTGGGGCGGGCCGAATATTTCCGCAACGCTCTCAGGCGCGACGAGGCGCTCGCCGACTACGTTCGGGCCTTCCGCATCGCCGGCCGCGACGTCCGTAACCGGGGCGCGGCGTTCCGGGGTATCCGCGATATGACCCTCAAACTCGAACGTCCCGAAGAAGAGGCGAACCGTTACCTGCGCGAGATCCGGGGCACAAATCCGCCGGAAGCCGTCGATTACTGGACGGGCTATTTTTACATTAAAAAGAAGCCGCGCGATTTCCGCGCCGGCTGGAGATATTTCGACAAGGTAATAGCCGTCGAGGACAGTCCGTATCGCGCCCGGGCCTTCATAGGCCGGGCCGAGTGCCGCCTCCGCTTCAAGGATTACGAAGCGGCGAAGGCCGACGCCGACACGGCGATCGCCCTCGACCCCGATAACGATTACTTCTACAAGGTGGCCGAACGGGCCTACCGCGGCCTGTCGCTCCCTCCCCCCGAGAAAGCCCCGAAATGAGTGAAGCCCTCCGGTGCGAGGGGTTTTTCTTCACGTCCTTCAATTAGCAATACTTTCGGCTCGCCCTCCGAAACGGCCCCTATAACGCGGCCTTCCGCCGCCGCGGCCGCTTCGTTCGCCCGGTCCGCCGGGCAGGTGAATAACAGCTCGAAGTCTTCGCCCGCCGCCAATACGTACGAGACGGCGTCCTCGCCGCGCGAGGCCGCGACGTCCCGGGCCGCCTCGGATACGGGCAGGGCGGCCGAGTCCAGCGTTATAGTCACGCCGGACGCCCGGGCGAGGTGGTGCGCCGAGGCCGAGAGGCTGTCCGACGTGTCTATCGCCGCGGTGGCGTAATTCTCCCGCAGAAGGCGTCGGCCCTTTTCCAACCGGGGGGTGGGGCGCCGATAACGGCTCGTCGCTTCCTCGGCCGCCGCCGGCCCGCATTCTCCCTCGCCGCCGAGCACGTGCAGGCCCGCCTGCGCCAATCCTATTTCCCCCGTGAGGAGGAGCATGTCGCCCGGGGCCGCGCCACCCCGGGTCAGACATTTACCGCCGGCAGCCCGGCCTATTACCGCCATCGCGAAAAAAAGGCCCGCCGGGCTCGCGACGACGTCGCCGCCGACGAGCGTCAATCCCTCCCGGCGCGAGAGTTCGGCCGCGCCGTCGTAAAAACTTTCTATTGCGGTCGCGGGGGTGGAGGCCGGGGCCGCGACCGATATTACCGCCGCCCAGGGTTCCGCCCCCATCGCCGCTAGGTCCGACAGGTTGGCGCAGGTCAGACGCCAGCCCACGTCCGCCGCCGTCATAAACGCCAGGTCGAAGTGCACGCTCTCGACCATGGCGTCGGAGGCGAAGACCACCGCGTCGGCGCCGCTGCCGGCCAGCGCCGCGGCGTCGTCCCCGGGGCCCACGAGCACGCCGGGGCCCGTCGGCCCGAGCCGTTCGAAAATGCGGGCCAGGATGCCGGCCTCGCCCAAGTCCCGGAGTTTTTTTTCGTTTACCACTACGCTTTACGCGGCGAAGAAGAACGTAACGCCGAGGATGGCGTACAGCGCGAGCATTAAGAGGCCCTCGAACCAGTTGCTTTCGCCGTCGCCGGTTATGAGCGAACAGATAAGCATGGAGACGGCTACGGCGGCCACCTCCAGCGGCGTGAAGATGAGGTCCAGCGGCTGCGGCCATACGTAGCTGATGATGACGATGAGCGGCGCTACGAGGAGCGCTATCTGCATCGATGAACCCTGCGTGATGGTAATGGCCAGGTCCATGCGGTTGCGCCAGGCCATGAGGATGGCGGCGAAGTTCTCGGCGGCGTTGCCGGCCACGGCGACGACGACTATCCCTATGAAGACGTCGCTCCACCCCAGCGCGTGGGCCGTCGGCTCGACCACCGCGACGAGGAGCTCGGCGGCGGCGACTATACCGACCGTCGTCAGGCCCAGTACGACCGACGCCCACGCGATGGGCCTCTTCTTCCCCTCTTCTTCCTTGTCCCTATGGTGGGGGAAGATGTGGCGGTGGGTAATAAGCGAGAAGACGATGCTGGCGACGTAGGCCACGACGAGGATTATGGATATTGCCAGGCTCAGGCGATGCTCCGAGATCGCCTCGCCCCGGCCTATGTAATGCAACAGCGAGGGCATCAACAACGCCGAGACGGCCAGGACCATCAACGTGGCGCCCATGGTGGCGTTGCGGACGTTGAAGGTTTGCAGCTTGTGGCGCAGGCCGCCCACGAGAAACGACATACCCAGTACGAGCAGCGAGTTGCCGAGGATGGACCCGGTGAGCGAGGCCTTGACGACGACGGACAGGCCCGCCCGTACGCCCACAAGCGCGATGATGAATTCGGCGGCGTTGCCGAGGGTGGCGTTGAGCAGGCCGCCGATGGTGGGGCCGGCCCGCGCCGCCAACACCTCCGTCGCCCAACCCATGGCCGCGGCCAGATAGATAAGCGCCACCGCCGCCGCGAAGAACGTGAACACCGGAGGCCCGCCGAGGTAATATGAGAGGGCGGCGGCCGGCAGGAATAGTAAAAGTATTGAACCGTATTTCATTATAAGTCCCGTTTAACGTTGCCGGCCGCGACGACGAACGCTCCCAGAAGCCAGCCGAGACGGGTCAGCAGTCGGTCCGCCCTGGCGAGCGCGGGGGCGAGTCGCTGTGTAAAGAGCGGGTGGAAGTGCAGCGTCGAAGCCGTTTCGATCGGCGGCGAGAGGTGGCGCCGCAGGGCCCGCCGAAGTTCGTACGGATTATAAAACCGGACCGTCCGGAAAAGCGTCCGTTTGACGTTTCGCCGCGCCCGGCGTACCAGCGCGGAGAGGGACCAGGCGTTGAGCGCCGCGACGACGACCCGGCCGCGGCAAACCCGCCGCGCCTCCGCCAGGGCCCGGTCGGCGTCGGCCACGAACTCGAGCGACGTTATAAGCGTGACCAGGTCGAAGGTTCCGTCCCGGAACGGCAAGGCCTCCGCGCGCCCTTGGATAAAGTATAAACCTCGTTCCGTCCTTTTTCGCTTTGCCCGGGCCAGCATGTCCCGCGAGGGCTCGAGGCCCACGCCCCGGCCCCCTTCGGCCGTAAAGAGCGGGAGGTGCATGCCGGTCCCGCAGCCGACGTCGAGGACGAGCCGGGGGGCGTCGCTCCCGGCGGCCTTCTTAAGCAATTCGTCCTCCAGCTCCCGGGCGTGCCGGCCGGCCGGCGTTTCGAACCACGCGTCGTAATGGGCCGCGGCGTCGCCGGTGAAGACGTTCTCGCCCGCGCGTTCCGAATCCTTACCTTCCGACGGCGGCAAGCTTCCCCTCGACCGTCCCCGGCTTGTCGCGCCGGTCGTCGACGTTGAGTAGCGTCATGACGCGGGAGACGCCGGCGGCGAACGGGGCTTCGTGCATCTCCCGGATGACGGGCCAGAGGGCGTCGAGGTCTCCCTCGAGGGCGGTGCCGTTCGGGCCGACGTGGGCCACGACGTCCGGGTGCCGGTCCAGGACGCGAAGCACGTCCTTGACGTAGCCGCTAAGCGACGGCCCGCCGGTCCCGAGTGGTACGACGGTTACCTGTACTATGGCCATATAAAATATCTCCGGCGGTTTCGCTCCCCTTGCCGTTGTGTTAAAATCCTGCGGTGCGAGTCGGGATTGAATCGCGGGACGAAGCCCAGGCCTGGGCGGCCGCCGAGATACTCCGGCGGGCGCTCCTGGCGGGGCCGTATCGCTCGACGGTTACGACGGGTTCG
Organism: Candidatus Zixiibacteriota bacterium; assembly: GCA_050117845.1. Taxonomy (GTDB): domain Bacteria; phylum RBG-13-66-14; class B26-G2; order WVWN01; family WVWN01; genus WVWN01. The sequence continues at coordinate 7,424 of JASFLY010000002.1, read as the reverse complement.
ATGGGGCCGCTCGCGCGTGCCGGCGACGTTTTCGTAATCGAAGCGCCGGGCCGCCGATTTCGCTTCGGCGACGTCGTGGCCGCCCCGGCCCGGGGTCGGGCCGTGATCCACCGCGTCGTGGGCCGTCGCGGGGGATTCCTTCTCCTCAAGGGCGACGCGTCTCCCCGGCCGGACCCGCCCGTTAGGCCCGCCGACGTCCCGGGCTACGTGCGTGCGCTCGAGAAGAAGAACGGCCGGGTGATACGCTTCGACACGCCGTGGGCCCGTCTGGTCGGCGCCGCCCTCGCGGCCCTGTCCCGACTCGAGGGTACCGTAACGGACGCCTGCTACCCGCCGCCGCTACTCGCCCGCAAAGTTTTCTACCTCTCCTCCCGGGCGCTCTGTCTGCTCCTCGGCGCCTAGTACACGTCGCCCGCGAAACTCAGCTGGACGACGTCGGCGTTCTCCGAATCCACCAGGTAGATGTTCCCCGGAGCCGTGACGGTCAGACGGCCCGGACGTACGGTTCGATTCAACTTTTGGGCCACGCGGGCGAAGTCCACCATGCCCAGGTAGGTGCCGTCCACGTCGAAGAACTGTAGGCGGTTGACGTCGCCGGCCTCGGCCGTGACGATGACCCCCGGCGCTCCGGCCGGAACGGCCACGCCCACGTCGCGCAGGCGCGACGCCAGATTCCCGTCACGGTCCACGGCCAGGGCCGTGACGCCCTTGAAACGGCCGGCGTCCGCGGCGGGGCCCGGGCCGCCTATCGCCCGGACGTAACTCCCGGCCGCGTCGAATTTGTGGATGACGCTGTTGCCGGCGTCCAGGATGTAGATGTTTCCGTTCTTGTCGCCGGCGACGTCGCGGGGATCGGGCTGGTAGGTCGGTTCGACCTCCCCGGCGTCGAGCGGGACTTCCAGGCCGTCGAACTCCCCCGCGGCGGTGAAGCGCTGGGCGCGGCGGTTCATGCGCTCGGCGACGAGGACCCGGCCCTCGCCGTCCAGCGAGACGGCGACCGGTTCGTTGAAGGCGCCCTTGACGTATCCGAAGATGGGGGCGCCGTCGGCGTCGCGGCCTCCGATAAACCCGGCGTAGGCGCCGTTCGCTTCGAAGACCTTGACGACGTGGCTCGGAGCGTCGACGACGTACGCCCGGTCGTCCGAACCGACGGCGAGGTCCACCGGGCCTTCGAGGCCGTCGGGGGCGTCGACCGGGCCGCCGAGTTCCGGCCTGAATTTCTTTTCCTTGCCGTCGTAAACGCGGACCTTCTTGGCCTGGCCGTCGAGGACGAAGAGCCGGGAGCCGGTCACGGCCACCGCGAGCGGCAGGCCCGTCACGATGTTCCGTTCGCGGAGCGTAATGATATTACATTTACTCTCGAGGTCGCGCAGCGGCTCCAGCGTCCCGGTGTCGACGGTCTCCTTCAGCTTTTTTAGGCGAACGTCCGGGGCGTCGAGCGGGTACACCTCGACGCGATTGCGGCCGCCGTTCTTGGCCTCGTACAGCGCCATGTCGGCGAAGTTGACCAGCGTTTCCACGTCGGCGCCGTGCGCCGGGAAGAGCGCCACGCCGACCGAGCAGGTGGGCGACACGGCCTTCCCCGCCGATTTGTCCACCCAGATTTTTATCTTTTCGGTTTTGGCGCGCATCTCCTCGGCCACGGCCGGCGCCGTCTCCGGGTCGTATCCCGGCAGAACGACCACGAATTCCTCGCCGCCGTAACGTCCCACCAGGCCCTTGCCCGCGGCCACGTCCGCGATGACGCTCGCGAACTCGAACAACACCAGGTCGCCGACCGGATGGCCGTAGGTGTCGTTAACGTTTTTAAAGTGATCCAGGTCGAGGATAAAGACGGCCAGCGGCCGGTCCTCCTGCTTGCCCTGCTCCAACGTACGCTCCATGCGGGGCAGGAAGCCCTGGCGGTTGTACAGGCCGGTCAGGTGGTCGCGCTCGTGGTAGTCCTTGTTCACGGCCTGGTACAGGAGGTCGAGGCATTTGTTGAGGACGTCCGAGTCGGGCCGGTTGAGCTGGGGCGTCTCGAAGGAGTAGACGTCGAGCGTGTACCGGATTTCGTCGTTGGTGAGGGGCAGGGGGTAGGAGAGGAGCGGGCAACGGGGGGTCCGGCTCTTGGCCGGCATGGCGGATGATTCCAGTAGCGGCCGCTTCTTGAAGTCGCGGCCCACGACGGAGAGGCGACAGCCGCGGAGGGTGGTCTTCTTCTCGAGTAGGCTAAAGACCGCCGCCACGACGCCGTCGAAGTCGAAGTCGTAGTTGATCATCTTTTGAATTTCGGGTATTTCCGGGTCGGTTTCCCGGCGCGTGCGGGGGTCGAAATGGAAGTCGGGCATCTTGCCTCCTACGTCGTTGCCGTTATATTAGGCCAGTCGGCCTTTATTGTCAACGCCAAAGGAAAAGCCGCCCCGAGGGGCGGCTTGGTTCCGGTTAAGCTTAATCGGGCTACGGTTTCTCGTACCCCGTGGGGCCGTCGGGGTAGCCGACGGCGTCGCGCCACCATTTCGGGTATCCGATCTCCTGGGCCATTTTCCCCGGCTCGTTGATGTAGCCGTCGTCGTACTTGGCGATAAGTAAGTCGGCGAAAGCCCACCACTCGCCGACGACCCGGCCGGCGTTGTCGCTCGAGTATTTCGTGAGGTACTCGCGCGCGGCGTCGGGCGACTGTTTATACAACTTCTCGGCCTCGGCGTCCGCGGCCTTCACGTCGTCGAACTGCGCGAGTTCTATCTTATCCTGCATGTCGCGGATGTCCTTGCGCATATAGTCGTACTTGAGCGCGGACCAGTTCGCGACGAAGTTGAACGCCCACCAGGCGCTGTCGCGGCTGTACACCGCCGTATCGCACACCTCGTACGACGAGGGCAGGGACGTCACGCCGCAGTAGAAGGGGACGAAGCAGGTCTCGGTCGGCTTGTCCGGCCCCATCCAGCAGATGCCGCCCACCGGGTCGGGCAGCCAACTCCGGCCCTGGTTCACGTAGACGTAGCCGCAATAGGCCACCGACAACGGCCTCTCCCACGCCCCCTCGAGCTTGCGACGGGGATCGGCCACGTCGCCCGAGCCTTCGTACGGGCCGTAGTAGCGGTTGGGGAAGCCGAACGGCCCGGCGGCGAGGCCCTCCGTCATGTCGAACTCGGTGCCCTCGTAGTGGTCCCGGTGGAGTTCCATCACGTCGCGTACGGAGAGGGGGGCGTCCGGCTTGATCGAGAACGGGTAGGCCTTGGTGTAGCCGTCCTCCACCCAGGGGTCGAGGCCCGCCGAGGGCGCGACGTTCGAGAGGACGCGCCACACGCGCCGCAGGGAATAGTAGGGATGGTTGTATTCGCCGAGGCTCACGGCCCGCAGCCAGTCGAGCGGCCCTTCCTCGGGCTTCCACCAGCCGTGGCCTTCCGCGACTTCGAAGAGCTTCTCGCAGTAGATTAAATCCGGGTCGTCCGGGTCTATCTCGCGGATGCGGAACTCGTTGGCCGCGACGAAGAGCTCGCCGTCGGGGACGCGCCTCGCGACCCACAGGCCGCCGACGCCCTCGGTGTCGTCGCCGCACATCTCGAATACCCAGCCCTCGTTCGGGTCGCCCACCAGTAGCGTCTCGCCGGTGCCGTAGTAGCCGTAGGTGTCGATGAGGCTGCCCATCAGCTCGACGGCTTCCCGGGCCTTGGTGCACCGCTCGAGGGCGACGCGGGAGAGTTCGCTGGAGTAGAAGATGCGCTTGCCGGGCTCCGGGCCGGGCTGGATCTTGGCGCCGTTGGTGCACTCGCCTATCATGAGCTGATGTTCGTTAATGATGCCGTAGGAGCCGTCGATGTACGCGTAGGTGTGCTCCACCTGGGGGATGTACCCCATCGGGATGTATTCCGGGTAGCCGGGCGTGTCGTATCCGGGGCCGCGGTCCCCCGTTACCAGCCGGGGGTAAATGACGGCGTTGTATTGTTTGTATTCGCCGAGCGCGCAGGCCGAACAGTAAACGGGCCGCCGGGCCCCCGGCTCGTGGTCCGCCGCCGGGACGTAGATGATGCGCTCGTCCATTAGCTCGTTGTCGTCGGAGTGGGTTACCATGCAGGAGCCGTCCAGGGTGGCGCCGGGGGTCGCCAGGATGGTGGTGCACGCGAAGGACGCGGCCGGTATTAATAATAGAATCGCGAAAAACGTTAACCATAGGGGGGTGGTTCGTTCGGCCATAAAAATCGTCCTCCTGACGCTTGAGCCTGTTGGATATGCTTTACGCTTATTTACATCCGTCGGTCCGAACCGTCCCTCTCATTAGGTAATATATACTACGCCGGTTCGGGTCCGGTGTCAACTCCTTTGGAGAAACTATCCGGTCGGTCGATTTGATTGGGGGGGGATTAGCACGTGAGGTGTAAGGCCGCAGCCACGGCCTCGCCGGCGGCGGCGAGATCGTTATAACGCTTCACGGCCCGGGCGGTGTCGTATATTTCCACTATGACGCCTTGGCTTTCGAGGTATAAAACCGTCTCTTCGGGTACGTCGACGGCGCCGTACGCGCCGGCGCCTACAATTAAATACCGCGGGGCGGCCGTGACGATGTCGCGGAGATCCTCCGGTGCGAGGTGGTGGCCCTCCAGCCGCCACCAGTCCGGGATGACGCGATCCGGCAGGATTATCAGGTCGGCGCGGTGCTCCCGGCCGTTGACGACGGCGCGGCCGAACTCGTACGATTCGATCACTACCCCCACATTATAATTATATCAGATACGGCGGGCCGGGGCGATTTTTTGTTGCGGGCCCGGGACCTCTTTCATATGCTGGATATCGATGAAACTTTTCCAATATGAAACGGAGGGCCGGCGGGTCGTCGTGGCCGAGTGCCACGGCGAGAGGTTCGTCGTGGCCGACGCCGACAGCACCATCGAGTTGATCGGGGCCGGTGGGACCTCGCCGGAGGCGTTACGCGAATACGTCCTGAGTCTGGAGAAAAAAAGATGGGCCGGGGACGGACGGCAACTCATCCCGCTCGAGCCGCCGGAGGTATGGGGCTTCGGCGTGACATACAGGAAGAGCGCTACGGACCGCGAAGAGGACGCGGGGTATGGCGGCGACATTTACGCCCGGGCGCACCGGGGCCCCCGGCCGGAGACCTTCTTCAAGGCCACGGCGAGCCGGTGCGTCGGGCCGGGGGACGATATCGGCATCAGGGGCGACTCGGCCCTCACCGCGGCCGAGCCCGAGTTCGCGTACGTCGTCGGGCGGGACGGCGCCGTCGTCGCGTACACGTTGGGCAACGACGTCTCGGCCTGGGACATAGAACGCGAGAACCCGCTCTACCTGCCGCAGTCGAAGATCTACGCCGGCTGTTGCGCGCTGGGGCCCTACCTCGTCACCGCGGACGAGGTCGACGCCGCGAACGTCGAGATTACGATGACGATAACCCGGGGCGGCGAGGTCGCGTTCGAGGGGTGGACGAACACGTCGCAACTGCGGCACCCCATCCCGTATCTGCACGAGTACCTGACGCGCTACAATCCGGTGCCGCCGGGCACGGTGGCGCTGACGGGGACGGGGATAATGACGCCGGCCGGCTTCGCGTTGCGAGACGGCGACGAGGTGGCCATCGAGGCCGGGCCGCTGGGCCGGCTGGTGAACCGGGCTCGAACGCTGAAATAAAATATTAGATAGGAGCGGCGGCCTTTACGGCCGCCGTTTCTCACCGGCAGGAATGCCGGTGGCACGCACGTAGGTTTTCGTAGGGCCGTACCTTCAGGTGCGGCCTCGTTAGGTTTTTCAATGAGAGAATTTAACCCGCCGGTAGGAATGTCGGCGCGGTGTTTTGGGCAGTGGGCTTAAGCCCACTGTCTGCGCGGCCGGCAGGAAGGTCGGCCCCTACATTTATTGGGGTTAATATGGGGGATTATTGTTGTTTTGGGGTAAATGTTAGTTTAATATCGCGGCATATGGAAATCGCGGGATATACTCCAGATTGGGGTTTAATACTTACAGCGTTCGGCGTTTTAGCCGGGGGATGTAGTGTAGTAGGTTTAACCCTATATATAATAGATAAAGTTAAGGGTAAAAAACAAACTAGAGATATTAAAGAATTAACGGCCCGGTTATCTTTATTCATGGACGGCCTTCCCGACGCACCGAGAAAAGTGCGAGACTCATACACCGAGGGACTTCGGGCTATGTCGGAATCTAGGTACGAAGAGGCGAAGGCGAATTTCGAAGAGGCGTTAAAGAGGACAAAGGATTATTCCCAATTAAGCGCGATACACCAAGCATTAGGGAACGTATTAGATAGATTATCAGAGTTCGCGCTATCCCGGGAGGAATTTATTAATGCTTTGAAGCTATCTGAATACGCCAAAGACGATAGAGGGCGGGCGGCAGCTTTAAATGGTCTTGGCATGGCAGAAAGGCAGCTTGGTAATTACGCCGCCGCAGAAGCTTGCCACAAGAAAGGGGTCGTTTTAGCAGAGAAAACCGGTTATAAGGAAGGAGTGGCGGCGAATAAGGGTAATTTAGCTAACGTACTTATGTTTAAAGGCAACCTAGATGCCGCGCTTATAAATAACCGTGAAGCGCTGACAATCCATCGCCACCTTAGTGACCTGTTCGGCGAAGCTGTGGATCTTACCACCCTCGGTTTGATACTCCAAGAAAAGGGCGACCTCGATGGGGCGCAAAAAAACCTTTGCGAAGCGCTGGAAATAGACCGGAGTTCTGGAAACCGCCAGGGCGAAGCTGCCGACCTAGGGAATATAGGATCGGTACTAATATTAAAAGGTTACCTAAGTAACGCACTTGAGTACCTTCTAGAAGCGCAGTTAATGGACCGGAGTCTTGGAAATAGGCATAGCGAGGCTCAGAATCTAGGTAATATTGGTTCGGTGCTTATGATGCAAGGGGACCTCGATGGCGCATTGGAACAATATAGTGAAGCTATTAACATACACCGTGGGCTAGGGGATCCCTTGGGCGAAGCGGTGGGTCTAAGCAATATAGGTATAGCATTAGGAATGAAGGGGGATTCAGATGGCGCTTTGACAAGCTTCAGAGAGGCGCTTGAAATAAACCGTTCGTTAGGCAATCCCAACGGAGAAGCCCGTGCCCTCGGCAATATTGGTATCGTATTACTACGAAAAGGCGACTCCGAGAACGCATTAGAGAAATTTCAAGCAGCGCTCGATATTGACCGTCGCCTTGGCAACCGCTTAGGTGAGTGCCAAGATATTGGCAATATAGGCAGTACTTATTTTAATAATGGAGAACCGGCTACGGCATTAAAATATTTCACGGAAGCACTCGCTATGGCGGAAGTAGTAGGCGCGTCCCGGGAAATTGGTATAAATAGAAGGAATATTGAAAGAGTTAAAGTGTTGCTCGATGAAGAGATCGGGGAAGAGTAGTCATACCGCGTAGCTATATTCCCCGGAGGTTGCGTGCACATATCCCGATATTTAGATCCT
>JASFLY010000001.1:0-348844 GCA_050117845.1 Candidatus Zixiibacteriota bacterium | reverse complement strand
CATATCCCGATATTTAGATCCTCACCGGTCCCTACTACTTCAACGGCCTCCGCACCAACCTACCCGACATCAGCAAGATCCTCAAGAAAGCACCGCAGATAAAAGGGGGAGAAAGGCAAGGCCCAGAAGCTACGCTTGTGAATATCGGTTAATAAAGCCACGAGGAGGTTACAAATGAGTACGTACACGGGTCATTGTTATTACTGCGGCCGAATAGTTAATATTGAACCGGATAAATTCGCCACCTACGAGGAAATGTGTTATAACGCCGAAGGGGAAGCGCAAGGGTACGGGGCCGAAGACGGATTCGCCGTAGCTCGGTGTCCCGAATGTCGAGGGTATTATGTTTTTCGGTGTTGGGGTTTCGATGACGAACCGGAGTCGTGGTCGTTTCGCCTTATTCATCCTACATATAAGCGCCGACCGCTACCAACCGTGGTTCCGGTCGAATATAAAAAGGATTTCGAAGAAGCGGTATCCGTTTCCGAACTTAGTCCTAAGGCGGCCGCGGCCTTATTACGAAGATTCTTGCAACGCCTCCTCCGGGAACACTTCCATATAGGGCCTAGTAACCTTAGCGCCGAAATAGACGACTTTCTTCGAACACCGGATTTACCTACCGAGGTTTTAGGTTCTATAGATGTTATTAGAATAGTAGGTAATTTTTCGGCCCATCCAAATAAAAGTACGAATACGGGCGAAATAATGGACGTGTACGACGATGAAGTAGAATGGTCTATAAACGCTATAGAGGCCTTATTAGACTTTGCGTTCGTCTTACCTGGGAAACTTAGTGATATGAGGACGAGATTACAAGCTAAAATCGCCGAAAAAGAAGGCCGCCGTGAAAGATTAAAATGATTAAAACCTATATATTCCCCGGAGGGCGACCCCGCAGGCGGCGAGCTTAGCGAGGCGGGCGAGGAGGCGCGCGGAGGCCGCGGCGGCCGACGCGTAGCGGCGGCCAAAGCGGCAATAATATCATATCAATCCCGCCGGCAGGAATGCCGGCGCCACCCCTACATATCGAAACCGGTCGCTTCAGCGGCCGGAGGATCACGCGCGAAGCGTTAACCGCCGGTTTCAACCGGCGGTGTACTCCCGGGCCATACGGGCGTAAGCTGTACGCCCCTACCGGTCGGCCCCTATATCGAAAGCACCGGCAGGAACGCCGGTGGCACTCTTTCATATTAATATTAGAATATAAAACGCCTTAACAAATAGGGGAATCTATGTTAGATTTACGCGCGGCCTGAGGGCCGCGTTTTCCCATGCTCGAGCACGTACCATGCAACCTATGCGGCGCCGATGACTACGACGTCGTCTACCCGGCCACGGTAGACGAGTACACGCTGGGCGACGTCGATCTCTACCGCCAGTCGGACCCCAACAACCTCAACTGCCGCATCGTCAAGTGCCGGCAGTGCGGCCTGATCTACGCCAACCCCCGCGAGTCCACCGATCTCATGGCCGAGATCTACCGGGACGTCGAGGACGACGAGTACCTGGAGCAGAAGCCGGCCAAGGACGCCTCCTACCGCTGGAACATCAAGCGCCTCGAGCGCTACGTGACCGAGGGGCGCATCCTGGACGTGGGTTGCGGCCACGGGTTCTTCCTGTCGCTGCTCGACCCGGCGCGGTGGGAGCGCGTGGGCATCGAGCCGACGCGGGCGGCGGCGCGCTACGGCCGGGAACAGCTCGGCTTGGAGATAAGGCCCGCATTCCTCGCCGAGAACGAACTCCCCACGTCGTACTACGACGTCGTCACGATGTTCCACGTCCTAGAGCACGTCGCCGACCCCAAGCGCGACCTGCGCCACGTGTACGAACTGCTGAAGCCGGGAGGGTACGTCTACCTCGAGTACCCGGACGTCTCGAGCGTCTTCGCCCGCTGGCGGAAGCGGCGCTGGTGGTACATCATGCGCTTCCATACGTATTACTTCAACCGGGCCACGACGACGCGGATGCTGGCCGAGACCGGTTTCGTACCGGTGGACTTCCACCAACCGGTCAAGACCTGGACTCTCGGCTACCTGGCTCATAAGCTGCGCGCGTACGGAGACGGCTTCGGCTTTATCGAAAAACTATTCCGGACTTTCGGCGTGGCGAACATCCCCCTTCACATAAACCCCCGCGACATTATAGGCGTCATCGCCCGGAAGGACTAAACCAACCGTGGCCGTATCGGTGAAGCGGGCGGTCGCCGGCATGAGCCTCATCAACGTGGGCGCGATGCTGGGCGCCGCGGCGCAGGCCATCGTCGTCGCCCGGGCCTTCGGGACCGACCGCGCGTACGACCTCTTCCTCCTCATCGCCGTCCTCCCGGAACTCCTCACCGTCTTCACGCAGAACCTCTTCGCCGCGCTGGTCCTGCCGCTCTTCCATAAACTGCAGGCGGGGGGCGACGAGCGCGGGGCGTGGAGGAGCCTGTGGAACGTCTTCAACCTCTCTTTTCTGTTTTACGTAGGCGTGTCGGCGGCCATATTCCTACTCGCGCGGCCTCTCGCCGCGTGGCTCGTGGCGGACGCGTCGCCGGCCGAACTCTCGTACGCCGCTAACCTGCTGCGCGTCTACGCGCCGGCGGTCGCGCTTTCGCTGGTCCTCCGGAATTTCCTCTCCTTCCACAACGCGCTGGAGTCCTTCGTCTTCCCGGCTTTGACCAACCTGGTGCCGCCGCTCTTTATCGTGACGTCGGTGCTGCTCTTCGCCGGGGCGGTGGGGCCGTTCGCCATCGCGGCGGGGGCGGTCGCCGCGGCCGCGACGCAGATAATAATCCTTACGACGCGGGTTATAACGAAGGGCTTCCGGCACTGGCGGCCCACTCTCGACTTCCGCGACCCGGCCGTCCGGCTCTTCTTCGGGTGGGCCGCGCCGCTGGCGTTCGGCGCCGCGGCGGAGCAGATACAGACCTTCATCGACCGCCAGGTGGCCGCGACGCTCGAGCTGTCGGGCGCGGTATCCGCCCTCAAGTACGGCTTCACGCTCACGGCGTTTACCATCGCGTTCTTCTCGGTGCCGCTGGCCCGGGTGACCTTCACCTACTTTTCCCGGGACGCCGCCCGCGCCGACCGCGACGAGATTAACACCCGGTTCAACCGCGTCCTGCGGCAACTCGTTATCTTCTACGTGCCGGCCTCGGTGGGCCTGATACTCCTGGCCGAGCCGCTCATCCGCTTCCTCTTTATGGGGGGCAAGTTCGACGAGGCGTCGCTGGCGCTCGCCCGGCCGGCGGTGGCCGCGTACGCCGCGGGGATATTCTTCCTCGTGGCCGCGAACCTGGTGCGCTACGTTGCGTACGCCTACAAGCGTTACCTCGGCTATTCGCTGATCGCCGTGGCGGCGGTGGCCGCGACCTACGGCCTGGACCGGGCCTTCGCCGGCCTGTGGGGCCACTGGGGGATAGCACTCGCGCGCGGCGCGGTGGCGCTGTTGTGGGGGGCGGCGGTGTTCGCGTTCCTGGCCCGGGCGGAGGGCCTGCGGGTTCGGGGGAAGGTCTTCGGGACCGCTATTCGCTCTCTTCTCGCGGCGGGGCCGATGGCGGCGCTGGTGTGGTGGATGTCGAATTTATCATGGGGCATCGGCGGCCACCCGCGCGTGGAGCCGTTCGTCGTGGCGGTGGCCTCGGCGGCGGCGGGCGGGGCGCTGTACTTCCTCTTGTTGTTCGTTTTGCGGGAAGAGGTGGTGGTGGAGTTGGCCGGGAGCGCGTGGAAGAAGCTGTTTAAGAAATAATAATTATTCACCGACAAGAATGTCGGTGGCACGCAAGGAGTTCTTGTAGGGCCGTACCTTTAGGTGCGGCCTCATTAGGTTTTTATTAAGAAGAGATTGATTCACCGGCAGGAATGCCTGCGCGGTGTTCTGGGCAGTGGGCTTAAGCCCACTGTCTGCGCGGCCGACAGGAATGCCGGCCCCACCGTTACTCACCGGCAGGAATGCCGGTGGCACTTCTACGCATCGAGGCCGGCCGCTTCAGCGGGCGGAGGATCACCCGCGAAGCGTCTAACCGCCGGTTTCAACCGGCGGGCCGACCTGAAAGTCGGCCCCTACATAAATAATCCGAAGCGGCGGCCTTTATGGCCGCCGTATCGTTATTCGCCGACGGAAATGTCGGTGGCACGCAGGCTGTGCCGTCAGTTGTTACCACCTGACGGCTTCTATTTACGGCCGACAGGAATGTCGGCCCCACCGATACTCACCGGCGGGGATGTCAGTGGCGCGCGTTATTCCTCGGGAGGGGAAGTGTCTGCGCCGGCCTCGTCGCGGGCGGCGTCGCGCAGCTGCATCTCTTCTTCCACCTGTTCGGTCAACCTCTCCCGCAGGGGCTCCCGGCCTTCAAACGCCTCCTCTAAGAACTCGACCATTTTCGGGTAAGCGTCGAGGCGGTTCTCCAGTTTGGCCAGGCCGTGGCCCTCGTCCTCGTAGCGCAAGTATAGTACCTTGTCCTCGCCGAGTATCAACCGGGCTTTCTCGACGACTTGCTCCGCCTCGCTCACCGGGACGCGGGGGTCGTTGGCGCCGTGGATGACCATTAATGGAGAACGGATGGCGTTGATGTGCGTCAACGGCGAGATGCCGACCAAAAGGTCCCGGTCCGTCTCCAGCGAGCCGTACTCGTCCTCCCGGAGCGCCACGCGCCACGGGCCGGTGTTCTCCAGGAAGGTTACGAAGTTGGCGATGCCGACGACGTCCACGCCCGCGGCCCAGTAGTAAGGCTCCTGGGTAAGCTGGGACAGGACCATGAAACCGCCGTAACTCGCGCCGTAAATGGCGATGCGGAAGCGGTCGCACCACGGCCTCCCGGCCAGGTACCACCATCCCTCCTGTACGTCGCGTACGGCGTCCATACGTTTGGAGCCGTTGTCGGCGTCCGCGAACTCCCGGCCGTATCCGCTCGAGCCGCGGAAGTTGGGCGCGAAGACGGCGTATCCCGCGTCGAGCCAGTATTGGAAGAGGGAGGCGAAGTTCGGCCTCTCCTGGACGCGGGGGCCGCCGTGGGCGTAGACTATAACGCCGGTGGTTGCGTCGTCCGAAACGCCGGGGGGCAAATAGAGAAAGGCTGGGATCATCAGGCCGTCGTGGGAGGAGAAGTATACGAGTTCGGCGTCGACGAACGATTCGGCGGGAATGCCGGCGAGGTCGGGTTCGGTGACCGGTTCAATCGTGTCTCCCGCGATGTCCCAGACGTATAGGTTACCGGGCGCCGTCGCGGCCGAGAGGCCGAAGAGGATGCGCTCGTTGTCGGGCGAAAAGCGCGGGTAGGATATTACTCCCTCGGCCGGGAGCTCCGGCACGGGTCGTTCCTTTCTCCGGGTGAAGTCGTAGAGGTGAGGCCGGGAGTATCCGTCCTCGTTCACTATCCAGAGAAGGTAGCGGCCGTCGGTCGACATGACCACTTCTTCCACGTCGCCGGGGGGCGTTTTGACCCAGCGGTATTCGCCGAGTTCCAGGTCGTAGTAGGCGAGCGACTGAAAGTCCCGGCCTTCGTCGTGCGCGTAGTAGAAACCCCAACCGTCGGCCGCCCAGCACGTAGCGCCGACGTTCAGCGGGCCTTCGTGGGGCGTAAGGTGGCGGGTTTCGCCGGACTCGACGTCGACGAGGAAGAGGTCCTCGTCCCGGGAGCCGTACGCGCGGTAGACCAGGAGCCGGGAGCCGTCGGGCGAGAACAGGAGGGGGTAGTTGTAATTGTCGTCCTCCATTAAAAGGCGGCGCTCGCCCGTTTCCAGGTCGTAGAGGTAAACGTCGAAGTAGCGTTCGTCACGTTCGTTGGCGGCGACGGCGACGTAGCGGCCGCCGGGGCTCCAGTCGCCGAAGTTGTAGATGACCTTCGGATTATCGGTTATGGGCTTGAACTCGCCGGCCGCGTCGTCGTATAGGTACAATTGGTCGCGCTCGTTCCCGCCGGCGTCGGCGGAGACGATGACGTCGCCGGTTATCGGGTGCGCGACGGCGAGGTCGATGCCCTCGGGGAAGAAGCTTATCTGTTCGGGCTCGCCGGTGGCGGCGTTCGTTCGCCACGCCTGCATTACGCCCGTGAATTTGTTGCTATACAGTATTTCGTCGTCCGGCAGCCAGTAGCCGTAGTAGTTGCCGTGGATGTTCAGATATTGCTCTATCGTATAGCCGTTGGCGGCCGGCACGAGAGTCGCGGCGGCCAGGGCCAGCGTCGTTAACGTCCGTATCATGTCAACACCTCGGCACTGTTGTAGCATAACGGCGCCGCGGCGGCAAGGGGCGGCGTGGATTGACGGCCCCGCCGCGGCGTGGTAGTATCGCCGGGGTTTAAGTTATGTCGAGACCTTCGGTCTTCGTGGTGGTCCTGTTCGCGACCGTGGCCGCGGCCTTGCTCGCGACGCTGCCGCCGGACGGCTTCTTCTCGTCGGACGAGGGCGTGAAGTTCGTCCAGCTCCGCTCGCTCGAGCTCAGCGGCTTCAAGTCCACGGCTATCGCGTGGCCGGGGCGGGAGTTGGGCCTGGACGCGCGATGGGCCGACACGGAGCGCTTCTTCGAACTCCGGGACGGCGTTCTGTACTCGCCGCATCCGGCGCTCTTCGCGGCGGCCTCGGCGCCGGGGTGGCTCGCCTTCGGTTTCCCCGGCCTCTACGTGCTGCCGCTTCTCGCCGGCGTCGCCGTCGTGGCGCTGACGGCGTTACTCGCCCGGGACTTCGGCGTCCGGCGGCGGTGGCTCGCCGCAGGGGCCGTCGCGTTCGCGAGCCCCATATTCTTCTACAGCCTTTGTTTGTGGGAACACGTGCCGGCGGTGGCGCTGTGGCTCGGCGGGTGGGCCGTACTCCGGCGCGGCACCGGCGGCCGCTTCCTCCTCGCGGGGGCGCTGTGGGGACTGGCCGGGGCCCTCCGGCCCGAGTTTTACTGGCTCGCCGGCTGGAGCGTTGCCGCGCTGGCGGCCTTTTATTCCGGCCGCCGGTTGCGGGCAACTGTCCTCCCGGCGGCGTCCTTCGCCCTCGTGGCCGTCGGCGTCGAACTGCTTTTATGGGGAATATGGGGCCAACCGCCGTTTATGAGGCTGGCGTCGAACCTGGCGTACGGGGGCGGGCGGGGGGCGGCGGCGTTCGCGTTCGCGGTGGGCCATTCGCTGGTCCCGTTCGTCCCGTGGTATTTGGGGGCGGCCGTGGCGGCCTTCGTCGCGCTTACGCTACTCGCTCTCAAGTGGCGGCCGGCGGCGTACGTCGCCGCAGCCTTGGGCGCCGGCCTGGCCGTGCTTTACGCGGCTTTTTTCGGGGGCCACGCGACGCCCTTGGCGGCGAGTTTCCCGGCCGTCTTCGGCCTGGCGTTCCTCGCGGTATCGGACGTCAGGACGGTAGTCAAGCGGCCGGACGTTCGGCGGAGGGCCTTCTACCTGGCGGCGGCCGGCTTCGCCGCGACGCTCTTCGTCGTAATCCCGGATACGAGCGGTTTCGCCTGGGGGCCGCGCTTCCTCCTGGCGGTAATACCGCCGGCGGCGATAGCGCTGGCGGGGGCGGCGGAAGGGGGCCGGGGAGCGGGCCGGGTCCTGCGGGCGGGCCTTATCGGCTTACTCCTTATCCTGTCGGCGGGGATGCAGGTCTTCGGCTTTTGGCGTCTGAAGGCCGGGAAGGAGTCGCGGGAGGAGCTGGTGGCCGAGCTTCGGGCGCTCCCGGCCGCCCCGATATTGGTTAATAAATGGTATCTGCCGCCGTACGCGGCGCCCCTCTACGCCGAGCGGCCTTTCGTTATCATCACAGACGAAAACCAGTTCCCGGGCCTCCGGGAGGAACTGGCCCTCCGGGGGGTGGAACGGGTGTATTTCCTCACCGAACTCCCCGCGGCCGAGGGCGAACGCGAGCCGTACGTATTATGGTTGACGACGACGTTGGCACGTGACTTCGACGTCGCAGACGTACGACGGATCGGCGCACCGGGGGTGAGGGCTTACGTTCTACCGTACTGCCTCTGGACGCTCCGGATAGGCCGGCGCGACGTAAATACCTGATAACATTTGTAATATATAAATATTAAAGGAGTTGCTTCGAAACGTCGTTTGTGATAGACTTATATTCGCTTGAGTGTGGGTTAGGAGGCGGGACCAATATGAAACTTCGTTTTTTATATATATGCCTCGCGTTGGCACTACTGGTAGGACTATCATTCGGCGATACTGACTTCGGGCAGTCGAATATCGGAACCGATACGACCTGGAATCGAAGCGGTAGTCCGTATTATGTCCACGGGGACGTCGCCATTCTCAACGGAGCGACGCTCACGATACAGGCCGGCGTCGAGGTTAAGTTTTACGAGGTCAAAGGTACCGGCGGTTACGAGGACGGCGCGGAGATAGTCGTCCGCAACGGCGCGTTGGTGGCCGAGGGGAGCGAAGGTCTCCCCGTTAAGTTTACTTCGGCCAATTCCGTCAAGAAGATGGGCGACTGGGGCGCCATCGTCGTCGAATCGCAAAACCAGATTATACTGAACAACGCCGTCGTCGAGTACGCGACGAACGGCGTTCGGTTTTATAGGACCGGCGTCAACGGGTCTTCCCGTTCGTCCTTCGAGGGGACCGTCATTCGGAATTGTTTGAATAACGGCGTTCTCGTCGACCGGTCGCACGTCAATCTCTACCATGTAAGCATAGAGAACAACGGCGAAAACGGCATCAAAGCCCTCGCCGGAACGTCCACCGTTACGGTGAACTATTCCGACATCTGCTCGAACGGGATGTATAACTTCTACAACGGTTCATCCAGTAACGTGGACGCGACGAACTGCTGGTGGGGCACCACCTACCCCGGCCGGATAAACGTGTGGCTTTACGATTACAACGATAACCGGAGCGTGGGCGAGGTGGATTACACGCCCTTCCTTTCCCAACGGTGGAAGGACGCCGGCAGCGTCGCAACCTACTCCATGGGTTTCGTGAAATCCATATTCCGTTAAAACCCGTCAATCCTCAGGCAAAAAAGCCGCCCTTAAGGGCGGCTTTGTTATTCGGTTAACGAGGGGGAGGATTAGTCTTCCTCGGCCGCCTCGCACGCGCACTCCTTGCCGCAGGCGCACTTCTCCCCGCACTCGCACTCCTCGCCGCACTGGCAGCCGTCGGCGCAGGGGCAGGTATCCTTGTGGGGACAAGCCTCGCAAGTGTAGGTCTCGTCCTTGCCTTCGCAGCTACTGCACTCGCCGCAATCGGCGTACGCCGCGCCGGCCCATAACGCCAAAAACGCGACCAGGACGAACATCTTAATTAGACGGGCCATTTATTAACCTCCGTGCGGGTTGCTGAGACGTTCATGTTTTCAAGCCGGGTGCTTGGCCGGTATTGTATCATTATATATATTATCATTCAAGTAATATATTCGGCGGCACCCGGATGCCCGGGGGCGGCCGCCCTCGAAGCTAGGTATCCAGGTAAACCGTCTTGAGTTGGGTGAAGAACTCCAGGGCCTCGCGGCCTTGCTCCCGCGAGCCGGACGACGATTCCTTGTAGCCGCCGAACGGGACGTGGCAGGCCGCGCCGACGGTGGGCGAGTTCACGTGGACGATGCCGGCCTCGATGCGGCCCACGTAACTCATCGCCCGGGCGAGGTCGTTTGTGACGAGCGTGGCCGACAGGCCGTAGGCGGTATCGTTGGCGAGCGCGATAGCCTCGTCGAAGTCGTCGTACGCCGTAACGGCGACCACGGGGCCGAAGATCTCCTCGCGCCAGATAGTCATCTCGGGCGTAACGGCCGTGAAGACCGTGGGCGCGACGAAGAAGCCGTTCTCCCGGCCCTCGCCGGTCAGGCGCTCGCCGCCGCAGGCGAGCGTCGCCCCCTCTTTTTTCCCGACCTCGATATAAGCGAGGACGCGCTCCAGAGAGTCCTCGTCGATTAGCGGCCCCATGCCGACTCCCTCGCGGAGGCCGTCGCCGACGACTATCTCCCCGGCCGCGGCGACCAGCTCGGCGACGAACCGGTCGTGGAGCTTACGGGGGACGATGGCCCGGCTGGTGGCCGTGCACTTCTGGCCGGTGGAGCTGAAGGCGCCGCCCGCGGTGAAGGCCACCGCCCGGGAGACGTCGCCGTCGTCGGCCAGGATTAGCGGGTTCTTGCCGCCGAGTTCGAGCTGGACCTTGACCAGCCGCCGGTGGGCGTTGGCCGCGAGGGCCTTGCCGACCTCGCTCGAGCCGGTGAACGAGATGGCTTTAACGTCTTCCGATTCGCAAAAGACGTCGCCCAGTTCGTGGCCCGGGCCGAAGACCATGTTGGCCACGCCGGCCGGAAGGCCCGCGTCCGCCAGGCACTCGAAGAGGCGCACGGCCGTAAGGGGGGTGTTGGTGGCGGGCTTGAGGACGGCGGCGTTGCCGGCGACGAGCGCCGGCGCCAGCTTCCACGCGGGAATGGCGATGGGGAAGTTCCAGGGGGTGACGAGCGCGACGACGCCGAGCGGCTCCCGCAACGTGTAGAGGAAGGTGCTCGGGCCGTCGGCGGGGAAGGTCCGGCCGCCGACGCGGCGCCCCTCGCCCGCGAAGAAGTCGAATATCTGGGCCGCCCGTAGCGTTTCGCCGCGGGCCTCGCCGAAGGTCTTGCCCTCCTCGGCCGTGAAGTCGCGGGCGATGTCGTCGGCACGCTCGCGGATGAGGGCGGCGGCCCGGGCCAGTAATTCGCCGCGGGCGGGGGCCGGCGTATCGCGCCAGCCCGGGAAGGCGGCCTTGGCCGCGTCTATCGCCGTGAAGGCGTCCGCCCGGCCGCTCCGGGAGTGCACGCTCACGAGTTCGCGGATGTCGGCGGGGTTGGCGTTCTGGTGGTATTCGTCGGAACGGGTTTCCACCCACTCGCCGTTGACGTAGTTATGATATCGCTCGGCCATAGATTCCCCTTTGTCGCTTAACGGTCGGATCAGTCGCCCTCTTTAATACGTAAAAGGGGCCTTTGTGTCAAGGTTAATCGGCGGCGGGCTATCCCCGTTATTATAGCGGCGCGTAAATATATGCTATAATATATACGTATATGGGCGAAGTATAAGAACGAGGTGACCATTTAAAGGGGGCGGCATGAGAAGAATAGTATGGGTAGCGGCCGTGGCCTTGTTGGCGCTCGCGTGCGACGAAACCCCGGTGGAAGAGGAGTTGTCGGGTTGGGTATACGCGGGCGACGTAGGGTATAACGCCGAGTCCGGGAAGTGGTACAGTATGGGAGTACCCTTCGGGATAGCAGTCGCGCCCAAGACCGGTTGGGTTTTTTTAGCCAGTTGGTTCGAGCCGTTCCGCGGCGCCATGTACGCTTCTATTACGCGTTTTGACGAGGACGGTACGGGCGCCGGTTATATCGCTAAGAGCTACGAAACGATGTACATGGACGTCGCCTTTTCCCATCCGCGGAGTTGGGTATACGTAACCGAAACCTGGCAGGACCGTATCCGGTACTATACGTGGGATGGCGAACTCGTCGGCGAGTGGGGTAGCGAGGGCGCCGGCCCCGGGGAATTCCAGGGGCCGTACCGGCTGGCCGTGTCTCGTCCCGACGGCAATGTGTACGTCGCCGACGCGGGGAATTCGCGGATACAGTATTTTACGGCGACCGGTTCCTACCTCGGCGTCTGGGGTTCGCCGGGCACGGGCAACGGCGAATTCGACGGCCCGTACGGCCTCGCCGTCGCGCCGGACACCGGGTACGTCTACGTGGCCGACGCCTTCAACGACCGCATCCAGTATTTCACCGCGACCGGGTCGTTTTTGGGAAAGTGGGGTGCGACCGGTTCCGGGGACGGCGAATTTTTGAGACCCGCGGGTGTGGCGGTATCGCCGTTTGACGGCAACGTTTACGTCGCGGACAAGGAGAACCATCGCGTTCAGTACTTCACGCCGGACGGTTCGTTCGTCGGGAAATTCGGGTCCGAGGGTTACGGCGACGGCCTATTCAGCTACACGTGGGCCCTTTGTTTCAACGGGACGGGTACCCGGCTCTACGTTTCCGATATCCCCGCCTGCCGCGTGCAGTATTTCGATTATTACGAGTAGGCGGCGTGGGAGTAAGGGCGCGAACGTCGGTTATGACAAGAAAGGGGGACTATGAAACGGATAGGCTGGGTAACGGCGGCGGTGGCCTTGTTGGCGCTAACGTGCGACGGGCCGGAGGAGTTATCGGGCTGGGTGTACGGCGGAGAGTTGGGATATAACCCGTTAGGGGGCCGTATAGATATGGGCTACACCCTGGGTCTGGACGTATTCCCGAACGGCGTCGTATACGTAGTCGGCTTCTTCGAATATTCCCGCTGGCCTACGGAAAGCTTCGTTTACTATTTTAACGAGAACGACCGGTACCTCGGCCAGTGGGGAGGCGACAAAGCTTACTTCTTCGACGTCGCCGCGGCTCCTTCCCGCGGGTGGGTTTACGTCGCGGACGGTTCGAACGCCCGAATTTTATGTTACACGCCGCGCGGCGAACTCGTCGGAGAATGGGGCGTTAACGGCGTTCCCGCTCGAATAGCGGTATCCCGGAGGAACGGCGACGTTTACGTCTGTACGGGTTATAGTATCCAATGCTTCACCGCGGACGGTTCCTATCTCGGCGCTTGGGGCGCGGAAGGCTCCGAAAACGGTCAATTCTTTTCGGCGTGGGGCGTCGCCGTCGCGCCGCAAACGGGCAACGTGTACGTGGCCGACACCTTCAACGACCGCATCCAGTACTTTACCTCAACGGGGTCGTTCTTGGGGAAGTGGGGCAGGACCGGCTCGGCCGACGGCGAATTCGACGGGCCTTTCGGCGTGGCCGTGTCGCCGTTGGACGGCAACGTTTACGTCGCCGACAAGGAGAACCACCGCGTCCAGTACTTCACGCCGGAGGGCTCGTTCGTCGGGAAGTTCGGGTCGTACGGGTTGGAAGAGGGTGACATGCGCAACCCGTGGGGATTACGGTTTGACCATAGCGGGAAGCGGCTCTACGTCACCGGCGTCACCGGCCCGCTCCAATACTTCGACTACTACGACTAGGCGACGTGGCGCGAAACGAAAAGGCAACCCGGCCGGGTTGCCTTTTTTATTGCAGATTGTCCGGAACCGTTTATGCAATCGCGACGGTATACTCACCGACACAGAGGGGGGAGTACCTTACCGCTTTTCAAGCGTCCCCGCCTTATATTCTGCTAATACCCCTTTAATAAATGAAGCGTCGTAAACCTCGGTCAATAAAGCGCATTCTAGTACGTCGATTTCTCGGACTAGTTTCTTGCTATACGAAACTATACCACACGATACGACTACAACGAATATAGCCGAAACGATGAGAGGAAGCCACCGGGCTAAACAATTGCAGTAGGGTATTTGTAGACTGCCCTGTTCCCCCAGGGAAAACCATAGAATAGTGATGAGTAAAGATAATAAAAAACCAAGGATCGGTGCGAAGAGACCCGTATCCATCCGAGCGTAATAGTACGAGTAACGGCGGCTTATCTCGTCACGTAAGTAAGCTAAATACGAAGGGTTTTTATTTGTAGGGTGGCCGGCCACTAAGTCGAATAACCCGTTCATGTCGAGGTGTCCTTTTAACGAATCGTAAATATCCTTAAAATATTTATTTAGTCCCGGCCTTTCTTCTAATCGTTTTTTAATAGCAGTTAAAACCGGCCGAGGCCCCCGGGGAAAAGCCCGGTATTCGCAAAAGGGATTTAATACGCGAATGCTTATTTGGTGAATTATAAAACCTAGCACTAGCGCGACGGGAATAGCGGCTACGGGGCCTTTATACCAAAATCCCGTATAAACTTGTTCGTACCCAATCCCGGGTCTATAAATAATAATTAGGCATGTAGTGAATAGAGCCGTGTATAATATACAGACATATCCCGAGATCTCTATCCTCAAGAACTTCTTTAAATCGAACATAACGACCTCCGCTTTCCTATTCCCCTTTGACGTTACCCTTGTCGGCCAGCTCAATACCTTAAACTAATTATACGGCAACCAAGATTAAAAAGCCACCCCTTGCGGGGTGGCTTCTGACGTCGGTATTATTTACGGGGTTACCCGCCCATGTGGACGCGGTCGCCGGTCTCGAGCTTGATGTAGCCCTCTTTCATGAGGAGCTGCGTATGGTCGCGGGCCTTGCGGATCATGTCCTCGGCCCGTTTCATCAGCTCTTCCCGGGAGGCCTTGATGCGGGCGATGCCCTGCTCGATGGCCTTGAGGCCCACGGCCACGGCCTCGCGCGGGTAGACTTCCCACTCGTCCATCGTCGGGATCAGGTATTCCTCGTGGATGCCCTTGTCGTTGGCGACGTCGGCGAGTTCCTGCGCCGCGGCGATGGCCATCTCGTCCGTGATGGTCGTGGCCTGCACGTCGAGCGTCCCGCGGAAGATGCCGGGGAAGCCGAGCGAGTTGTTGACCTGGTTCGGGAAGTCGGAGCGGCCGGTGGCGACGATGCGCGCGCCGGCCTCGTGGGCCGTCCACGGCCAGATCTCCGGGACCGGGTTGGCGCAGACGAAGACGACCGAATCCTTGGCCATGCTCGATATCCACTCGGGCTTGACGGTGTCGGGGCCGGGCTTGGACAGCGCGATCATGACGTCGGCGCCCTTGGCCGCTTCCGCCGGGCCGCCGGTCACGTTGTTCTCGTTCGTTATTTCGCAGAAGTGCCATTTCATCGCCCAGGCCGGGTCGTTTTTAAGGTCGTCGCGGCCCTGGTGCAGCGTGTCCTTGGAGTCGCACATGATGATGTGCTTGGGGTCGATGCCGAACTTGATGAGGACGCGGGCGATGGCGATGTTGGAGGCGCCGGCGCCGATCATGACGACCTTGACGTCCTCCTTCTTCTTGCCGACGATGCGCAGGGCGTTGATGACGCCGGCCACGGTGACGGAGGCCGTGCCCTGCTGGTCGTCGTGCCAGACGGGGATGTGGGCCTTCTCGCGAAGGGTGTCGAGGATGTGGAAGCACTTGGGCTGGGCGATGTCCTCGAGGTTGATGCCGCCGAAGCAGGGCTGGAGTTTGAGCGTTATGTCGATGATTTCCTCGGGGTCCTTGGTGTCGAGGCAGATGGGGAAGGCGTCCACGCCGCCGAGATACTTGAAGAGTAGGGCCTTGCCCTCCATAACGGGGATGGCGGCCTCGGGGCCGATGTCGCCCAGGCCGAGCACGCGCGTTCCGTCCGAGACGACGGCCACGAAGTTCGCTTTGTTGGTGTACTCGAAGACCTTGTCCGGGTTTTTCTCGATGTCCCGGCACGGCTCGGCCACGCCCGGCGTGTACCAGATGGCGAAGTCGTCAAAAGAGGCGACCCGGCACTTGGGCGTGATCTCCACCTTGCCCTTGTAGAACGGGTGGAGTTTCATGGCGTCCTGGCCCGGCTTTTTCGCTTTTTCGATTAATTCTTTTTCGTTCTTCAATTTATCCTCCTTGAGGGGAACGGCGAGCGGATAGGGCTTCGCCTACCCGACCCGTAAAAGAACGGCTGTGAAAAAAGTAACGATATGTAAGCGAAATATAACGCGGTGTTCCGGAGGCCGGCGCGCCGGTTATTACTACATTCTATCATAAACGGGCCCCGCGCGCAAACGGGAATGGATAATAAGACAGCGAAGTACGCGTCGCGTTATTCTTTGGTTGACGGGTAACCATGCCGGACGAGGGCTATTGCCGCCGGCCGGTTCCCAATCGAGGTCCATCTGTCCCCGGGCGGGGTCGTTCGAATAATGCTGCTCGGGAGCAGTATTAATAATCCATGTATTAATTATTTTAATTTTCCTATGCCATATATTAATTTTGGGCTTGATTATTGGGGGATGGGATGTTTATAATATCCCGTGTTCCAAGGGCGCGACGTTAGCGAACCCCGGGAAGGAGTTTTATGTTGGGAGCGACATATACATATAGATATTTAATGGCGGCGACCCTCGCCGCCTGCGCCACCGCGGCCGGCGAGTGGGCCGTTACGGCCGTCCGCGTCGAGGCGCCGCCCGTCGTCGACGGCGTATGGGAAGAAACCTGGCACCAGGCCGAACCCGCGAAGGGGTTCCGGCAGTTCCGCCCCGAATTCGGCCGCGCCGCGGAAGCCGACACCGAGGTCTACGTCCTCTACGACGACCACGCGTTGTATATGGGTTGGATTTGCCGGGAGGCCGACGTGGAACACCTGGTCGCGACCGCCGGCGTCCACGACATGACCCTCAACTACGACGATTGCGTGGACGTCTTCCTCGACGCCAACAACGACCTCAATACGTGTTACGACTTCATGGTGAACTACCGCGGCGTCAAGTACGAGGGTATCGGCTACAGCGCCGGCCAGGAGTGGAGTTCGGGGTGGGACGGCTACTGGGAGGCGCGGACCTCGGTGGGCGAGGACGCGTGGTACATCGAGATGGCTATCCCGTGGGCGTCGATCCGGTACGACCGGAACGCCCCCTCCTTCGGCCTCCAGCTCTCCCGCTACCGGATTACCAATTTCGAGAACACCTTCTGGGCGGGGGACGACAACTCTATATCGCGGATGAGCGGCTACGGCCGGGTCGGAGGGTTCGAGAACCTGCCGCGGCCGCGGCCTTTCAGCTTCACGCCGTACGCCACGGCCCGGGGCGAGGACCGCGCCGACACGCCGGCCTACGGCTACGAGCCGAGCGACGGCTGGGAGTTCGAACCGCGGGCCGGCTTCGACTTCCGCTACCGCGCGGGGGCGGCGGCCCAGGTGCTCGCGACCTTCCTGCCGGACTACGCCTACGTCGAGGCCGACCCGGCGGAGGTCAACCTGGAGCCGACCGAAATCTACCTCACGGAGAAAAGGCCGTTCTTCGCCGAGAACGAGGAGCTCTTTCTCTTGACCGTAAACCCGCTCTACACCCGCCGCCTTACCGAAATCGGCGGAGGTCTTAAAGTCACCGGGAAGGTCGGGGACGTGAGTTTCGGCGCGCTGGACACGGCGCTCAAGAAGGACGACCCCCGTTTCCCGGGCGACAACGTGTGGGCCGGGCGAGTTCGGGCGGAGTTGCCCCACCGCTCGAGTATCGGGGCTATCGGCGTCGGCCGGCGCGAGGCCGGCGGCCTGGCCGCGGACCCGGCGTACGCCGGCGCCGACGTTACGCCCTATAACAACGTCGTCGGCGTCGACGGCAGCGTGGGATTGCCGCTCGGGATCGACTGTAACGCCGGGTATTTGAAGGCCGAGACGGCCGGTGACGGCGGCGACGGCTATAAATACTTCGCCACGATTAGCCGCCCGGGCGCGACGCGGCTCGCGTACGGGTACTATATCGAAACGGCCGAAGATTACCGCGCCGACGTTAGCTTCTTTCAACCCGAGACGTTGGGTACGCGCCGGATGGGTGCGATCCTGCACAACGAATTCCAGATTAACCGCGGAGGCGTACGGGATTTCTCGGCGCGATGCCGTTTCGAACACGAATGGAACCTGGATAACGATACGCTACGCAATTATTTCTTCCCCCAATTGGGAGTGGATTTCACGAATAAGTTCGGCCTGTCTTTCGATTCCCAGCTCGGCCGCGACCTTCGTTACGTACGTCTGGGTTACCCCGAGTTCCGGCTCGAGACGTACGGCGTGACGCTCAGCCGCGAGACGTCCTCGTGGGGAAGCGCGAGCCTGTCCTACTGGCAGGGGGACTACTACGGCGACTATTATCGCGACTACTACGGCGAGGTAACGCTGTTGCCGTTCGGCGGGTTCGTACTCACGATGGACGGCGAGGTCGCGGTCCCCCGGGACGAAGACCGCTCGGTCGCCGGCAACGTCAACGCCACTTACTGCTTCACCGACGACCTTTACTGGCGGGTGCTGGCGCGGGCCGACTCGGCCTCGCGGACGGGCCTGGCCAGCACGCTCTGGGGATGGGACTACCGGCCCGGCAGTACGGCCTACCTGGCGTACGAACAGCGCCGCGACTCCACCGGCCATTTCCTCCTCGCCGAGCAGATAGTATTCCTGAAGGTGTCGTATATGATTGGCTTTTAATAATATGGATATGCGGGGAAGGCCGCCCTCGGGCGGCCTCTTTTTTTCGGAGGCCGCACCTGAAGGTACGGGCCTATGGCACCGACATTCGTGTCGGTGACCTCCGGGCCAGTGGCACCGACATTCCCGTCGGCCGCGCAGACAGTGGGCTTAAGCCCACTGTCCAAAACACCGCGCCGGCATTCCCGCCGGTGGTTCTCCCCCTGTGGCGTCGGATGTTACCATCCGACGCTCGTAACCGGATATTATATACAACCGAGGTCCGTTAATAAATGGGGGATTTCGTTAATCTTGGATATTATTTTCGTATCGTATTGTTTATCTAAACCCGCCTGTTTCGCCATAGCGGCCCAATGTTTCTCCATTACAATACCATTGAAGTAAGGAATCGCTGAGGATAAAAACCAAACGTCATTTAAATCGTTTTTTATAGTTTTACCGCCGGTGTTTTTATGGTGCTCGATAAATAAATAAGACGCTGCCGAGTACGAATGCACGTTATTAAAAAAGTCAACATAGTCGTTTGGTTTTTCGAATAGCCCTAAAAAAACTTCTTTCGGGATCCCTAACCTCTTCAATTCTTCCAATATCACTTGAGCGTTCGATTCGGCTTTGAAGAATTCTAAGACTTCGGACTTTATCCAAGTCTTGGTAGAGATACCGTCTTTAAGCGCACGTTTACCCGCTGCTTCGACCTTTTCGGCACCTTCGACTAAAGAATCCCCGACGCTATTTTTTAACGGGAATATCAAACCCATTAACGATGTTCTGGGCTTCATTAATTCCCGATAGAAATCTTGAACCAAGTCGGTTGGTGCCCCTTCCACCTCCGGTATCCCTAATACGAAAGCGACGCCTGGCAAAATTAATAATTCGCGGATGGGATAAGGTAATACGGGAGAAGGCGGATCTATTAATTGGACCGAATTAATTTTTTCTCTAATCGCATTTACGATTTCGTATTGAAAAACGAAAATCGTATTAAGGATAGACAAACCTCTTGATATACTTAAAGCAAACCTACTAAGTTTATACCTTTTGCCGAGGCACAATATCTGATGTATCTCTTCAAAATGTATGAAACTTAATGGATATATAGCCTTTTCGTTAAAAACGGAAGCTATAATAGCGTTAAAAACCGGTTTCTGTATACTACCCTTAAAACCACTATAATATGCCTTTGATAGATTCGACCAAATGTTCTGGTCGAAATATATAGCTTTAGGAAAATCGTCTTTCGATATGGGTAGTCGCATTCTGTCCTCCCCTTCTATTTTTACAACGGCAACTGCTGTTCTTGCCCTTCTCGCGTTTTATCTGCGGGGCCTTCTTGAGGGTCTCGCTGGTGTCGGGGAGGTCGGGGCGGAGGCCGTCGAAGTAGTCGGCGACGGTGAGGACCTGGACCTTGGGATAGGTGCGGGCGACCTCCGGGAGGGATAGATGAGGTCGACCGACTCGTCGGCGACGTACTCGCACATGATGTCCAGATTGTCCCCGTAGTAGAGAGTGTTCAAATCGCCTCCTATATCATTTGCCGTTCGTTTTTGTAATATAAAATATCCGTTTCGGTATTTCTATACTTTTTTACGCCGTTCCCCGGGAAGACGACCGCTCGGTCGCCGCGACTCCACCGGCCACTTCCTCCTCGCCGAGCAGATCCTTTTCTTAAAGGTGTCTTATATGATCGGTTTTTTGAATACGTTTGCGATAAGAAGGCCGCCCTCGGGCGGCCTCTTTTTTGTTGCAAAAGGCCGAAGTGTGTATATAATAGGCGTTTACCCGGTCGGAACCGGACGGACGTCGGCCTCGACGTCTGTCGTTTTTATTGCCGTCCCCGACGCCTATGCGCCTCCTCGTCGTAACCAACATGTACCCCCTGCCGGAGGACCCCTCCTTCGGGGCCTTCGTCTATGAGCAGGTGGAGTCCCTCCGCGCCGCCGGCGTCGCCGTGGACGTGCACTTCATCGAGGGGTACCGGGGCAAGTCGGCCTATTGCCGGGCCCGGCGCGAACTCAAGGCGTTGCGAGGCGACTACGACCTCTTCCACGCGCACCACGCGTACGCCGCGGCGGCGGCCCTCTTCGCCGGCTGCAGGCCGCTCGTCATGACGGTCCACGACAACCCGGTGGTGACGAGCCCGCTCTACCGCTGTTTCGCCCGCTACGTGGCGCGGCGGGTGGACCGCTTCGTGGCCGTGACGCCCGCGGCCGCCCGCGCCCTGGGCGGCGTCGACTACGTCTCCATACCCATGGGTACCGACCTCGAGCGTTTCTTTCCCCGCGACAAAGGGGAGGCCCGGCGGGAACTCGGCCTCGACGCCGACAAGAAATACGTCCTCTTCGCCGCGGACCCCGGCCGCCAGTCCAAACGTTTCGACCTGGCCCGGGAGGCCGTGGACCTGGCCCGGCGGGACGACGAGACGCTGGAACTGTTGACGTTCTTCCCGGCGCCGGCCGAGAAGGTGCCGCTCTATTTCGGCGCGGCCGACGTGCTGGCCGTCACGGCGGACGTGGAACTGGGGCCGTTGACCGTCAAGGAGGCCGTGGCCTCCGGCCGGCCGGTGGTCAGCCGCCGCGTGGGCGACGTGGATTTCCTGGACGCGTGCCCGTCCTGCCTCTCCGTGGGCGACGGCGCGGCGGACATCGCCGCCGGCATACTCGACGCACTCGCGCTGCCGCCCGTAAATCCCGCGCCGGTAGCGCCGTACGGCGTGAAGGCCGTGGCCGGCCGCCTTGTAGAATTGTATAATGAAGTGCTGGCCGAGGGAGAAGGATAGGCCGGGCCAAGTATGGCCGAGTTGACCGTAGCCATGGACGCCCGCTACCTGGGCGGCGAGCGCAAGGGGATAGGCCGCTATCTCCACACGCTCCTCTCCGGCATGGAGGCGATGCCGGACCCGCCGGCCTTCGTCTTCCTGACGGACCGGGAGTTGGAGCTCCCGTACGCCGGCTTCTATTACCGCGTCGTCGTCGTGACGTCGCCGACGGTTTATACCTGGGAGCAATGCGCGCTGCCGCGGGAGGCGCGGCGCTCGGGCGCCCGGGTCTTCCACGCGCCGGGGAACGCCCTGCCGTACCGGCTCCCCGGCCCCACTGTCCTCACGCTCCACGACGCCATGATGTTCGAGCGCGAGTTCCACACGTGGACCGCGAACCGGTATTACGTGTACCAGTCGTGGGTCCTGCGCCGGGCGGCCCGCCATTGCGAGACGGTCATAACCGTTTCGGAAACGTCGGCCAACGACATTCGGGAGAAGCTGGGCCCCGAGGTCGCGGAGCGGATGACCGTCGTCCCGGAGGCGGTGGACCCCATCTTCTTCGAACAGCGTTCGGCGGCCGAACTGAGCGAGTTCCGGGAACGCCTCGGCCTGCCGGAGCGGTACCTGTTGCACTTCGGCGCGGCGTTCCCGCGCAAGAATACGCGGAACGTCGTCGAGGGTTACGGCCGGGCCGCCGAGGCCGGCGACCTGCCGCCGCTCGTCGTGGCCGGCATCGCCCGCGACGACGAGAGTACGGTGCGGGGATGGGTCGCGGCCGCCGGGGCGGGTGACACCCGCGTCCAGTCCTACCTCCCACCGGCCGACCACGCGCGCCTCGTAGCCGGGGCGGAACTGTTGGTTTACCCGTCGTTGTACGAGGGGTTCGGCCTGCCGGCGCTGGAGGCCATGGCGGTGGGCGTACCGGTCGTCTCGTCGCGCCGGGGGGCGCTGCCCGAGACGTGCGGCGACGCCGCCCATTACGTCGAGACGGACGCGGCGGCGTTGGCCGACGCGATGGTCGCCCTGTCCCGGGACGAAGGGGCCCGCCGGACGCTGGCCGCCGCGGGCCGCGAGCACGTAAAAAAATATTCGCCCGAACGAATGGCCGGAGCCACGCTCGATATTTACCGGAAGGCCGCGCGAAACGGCGAACGGTAAAACGTCGCCCGGTTGATTTCGCCCGCGGACTCGTACACGGTTTTAATTAAATGAAGATACTCGTCCTGGCATCCGAAATACCGTACCCGCCGACCGATTCCAATCGGGCCTGCTACTATCACCTCCTGCGGCGCTTTCAGGGACGGCACGACGTCACGGTGCTGGCGATGTCGCCGGGCGGCGAGGAGGAGGGCGTGCGGGCGGTCGCCGATATGGTCCGGGAGTTAATCGTCGTCGGGCACGAGGTCCGGAAGACGGCGCTGCGGCGGCTGGTGTCCTTCCTGTCATCCCGGCCCTTCGGCGTCCAGATATTCAAAAGCGCGGCCTACGCCGAGGCGCTGCGGGATTTGTTGGCCCGGGAGGAGTTCGACGTCATCGTCGCCGGCAACGTCAACATGGCCCAGTACACCGCGGCCCTCACGGGTACGCCCCGTATCCTCTTCCCCCAGGACGCGTGGTCGCTTTACTACCGGCGGCAGATGCAGCACGCCGGGAACCCGTTCGCGTTCCTATACAGCTTTATCCAACACCATAAGCTCAGGCGCTACGAACGGCTGATGTACGGCCGCTTCGACGCCTGCGTCCTCGTGGCCCGCCGCGACGCCGAGATAATCGGCGCCGCGTGCCCGGAACTCCCCATCTACTTCGCGTACTCCGGCGTC
The DNA here is from genome assembly GCA_050117845.1 of Candidatus Zixiibacteriota bacterium. Lineage (GTDB taxonomy): Bacteria > RBG-13-66-14 > B26-G2 > WVWN01 > WVWN01 > WVWN01. The sequence goes on along the minus strand of JASFLY010000001.1, from coordinate 326,360 downwards.
GATATGCCGCCCCATAAGGAGGTCCCGAAGCAGCCGAACACGATATGCTTCTCGGGCGTCATGTACTACCCGCCCAATATCGACTGCGTGACCTACTTCGCGGATGACGTCTTCCCGCTCGTGCAACGCGAGGTCCCGGAGGCGACCTTCCACGTCGTCGGCAAGGAGCCGGTGCCCGAGATAGAGGCGATGGCGGCGCGGCCGGGCATCGTCGTCACGGGCCGCGTGCCCGACGTCATCGAGTACATCCGGAGTATGGAGATTTACGTGTGCCCGATGCGCCTCGGCTCCGGCATGAAGATGAAGATAGTGGAGGCGCTGGCCGCGGCGCTGCCGGTCGTCAGCACGTCGGTGGGCGCGGACGGCATGGACCTACTCGAGCCGGGGCGGGACTTCGTCGTGGCCGACGGCGCGGAGAACCTGGCGGCGGAGATAGTCAAGCTGTTGCGGGACCCGGAGCGCCGGGCGGAGCTGGGCCGGTCGGGCCGGGCCAAGGTGGAGAGCGGCTACACCTGGGACGCGTACGTCCGCGCGTGGGAGGACATCATCGAGGCGGTCGTGGGGGGAGAAGGATAACAGAGATAAGCCGAAATAGGGAAGCGGTACGGAAGGAGATCCGCTTTGCCGAGGTCAAAAGGACGGGTTATTTCTTTTCCGCGGTTGGCCCGGCAGTTTCGGAGGAGGACGCGTGATGAAAACGTTAACGGTTATAGTAATTTTAAGTGCAGTTTTCGTAGTAAGTGGCGTTTGCGCGGACTGGGTATTTGAGGGTAAATGGGGTTCTACCGGGTCGGGTAACGGCCAGTTTAGGGCTCCTTGGGGTATGGGCGTAGCTTCGAACGGCAACGTTTACGTGGTGGACGTTTTAAATAGCCGCGTCCAATACTTTACGCCTACGGGGTCGTATTTAGGGAAATGGGGCGTTAATGGTTCGGGCGACGGGGAGTTCGACGCGCCTCACGGGATTACCGTAGCGCCGAATGGTAACGTTTATGTGGTAGATTCAGAAAATGACCGGGTCCAGTACTTCACCGCTACGGGTTCTTTCTTGGGTAAATGGGGTACGAGAGGTACAGGAAACGGCGGATTCCATTACCCTATGGGCATTGCGGTAGCTGCAAACGGTGACGTTTATGTAGCCGACTGTTTTAACGATTGTGTCCAATATTTCACAGCAAACGGTTCTTTTCTGGGTCAATGGGGCACCTCCGGTCCAGGCAACGGGCAATTCGACGAAGTCGCTGACGTAACCGTAGCCGATAACGGGTACGTATATGCCGTTGACGTTTGGAACTACCGGATACAGTATTTCACGGCGACAGGTTCTTTCGTTGGTAAATGGGGTTCGTACGGTTCCGGGGAAGGCCAATTTCGTTTCCCGTCGGGTATTACGGCCGGTCCAAACAACTACATCTACGTCACCCAAACCTCGTATACCCGCATCCAGTACTTTACTTCTGTGGGATCTTACTTGGGTAGGTGGGGTTCCTCCGGCAGCGGAAACGGGGAATTCAACTACCCCAGGGGTATATGCTTTTCGCCCTCAGGAAGCCGGATTTATGTCGCCGATATGGACAACGACCGCGTCCAATATTTCTACTACAATACGAGCGGTATCAAGCCGGCGTCCGTCGGCAAGGTGAAAGCTTTGTTTCATTAGCACCTATTGAGTTAACGCGAAACGGCGGCCTTTACGGCCGCCGTGATGGAAAACGGGCCGGCCTGAAGGCCAGCCCCTACATTTTTTATCGGATCACCGGCAGGAATGCCGGTGGCACGACTGCTCGTTAGACCGACGCGACGTCGACGCGCCACTCGCCGTCGTCGTCCACGACGAGGTGGATGGGGAGGGGGCTGCCGCGCTGGCTGCCGTCGGCCTGGATGCGCCGGTAGAAGAGCTTGACGTGGGCGGCCTCCTCCTCGGCGGCGTGGTCGAACTCCCAGCGCACGCCGTACTCCTCCACGTAACGCCGGCCGGCGTTCCACCAGAACTCGGGTGAGGCGCCACGCGCCCGTTCCATCTGCCGGCGGTATTGCGCCTTGACGGTGGCTTTGAACCTCTCCATGTCGCCGGCGACGAGCGCGGCGTAGAATTCGTCGGCGACCTCGACGGGCGAAGCGCCCGGTTGCAGTCCGGCCATGCGGTCCTCCTGTCTCGAGTTGCGTGTGGGCTCCGTGTTCCCCCTCGCCGTCCACGTTATAATAACCCGGCTACGATTGCAAGGGTAACCGGCGTAAACGGGGCGGTGGAAGGTTTCGGACAGGGGGCTTAAGCCCCCTGTCTACAGCGCGGTTTCAGAGTACCCCCGGGGCCCGCGGCCTAATCAACGTTCGTGGGGCGTATGGCCATACGCCCCTACGGCCCCGTTTTTTTCTTCAGGTGGCGTCGGATGTTACCATCCGACGTCGCTTTTTTTTCACCGGCAGGAATGCCGGTGCCACCATTTCCCTTTAAATTTTTCTTGACAACTGTGGTTTATAATATTATTATACACACTGATGGAAGAAGAACAGACAACCGACCTCGACGAAAAGGAACGCTTGTACCCCATCGGCATTGCGTCCGAGCTTCTGGGCGTGCACCCCCGCACGCTTCGCCTCTACGAAGAGGCGGGCCTGTTGACGCCGCGGCGCCGGCGGGGACGGCGTTACTACAACGAGGACGATTTGAAGTGGCTCGAGTGCATCCGGCACCTCATCCACGACGAGAAGATAAGCGTGGAGGGCCTGCGGCGGTTGGTTCAGCTGCAGGACTGCTGGGAAATCCGGGGCTGCGGCCGGCAGGGCCGGGGGCGATGTGGCCGCTACGGCCGCGGAGCCGGCCGTCATCGCGGCGGCCTACCGGACGACAACGAGCCGCTTCCCGAGACCAACGGAAAGGAGGAATGAATATGCCAGGTGGAGATAGAACCGGACCGATGGGCCAGGGGCCGCGTACGGGCCGGGGCATGGGTTATTGCTCCGGGTACGCGGCGCCGGGCTACGCCAATCCGGGGCCGGGTCTCGGCTACGGCCGGGGCATGGGCCGCGGCGGCGGTTTCGGCGGCGGCCGGGGACGGCGCAATATGTACTGGGCCACCGGCCTGCCGGGCTGGGCCCGGGCGGGTTACGCCCCGGCCGGCGGAACGTGGCCCCCGGCGGCCGAACCGGCCGCTGAGGCCGAGATGCTGAAGGCCCAGGCGACGCAGTTCGAACGGGCGCTCGAAGAGATTAAAGCGCGGCTCGCCGAACTCGAGGCCGAGTCTAAAAAAGAGAAGTGATGAACCGGGCCGGCGTCCGCCGGCCCCCTCGCAAATCGGATTTTGGAGGTTGTATATGAAGGTGGCCGTTACCACCGCCGAGCCAGGGCTGGACGTCGCGGTCGAGGAGCGTTTCGGCCGGGCGCCGTACTTTATGATAGTCGAGACGGACGATATGTCGTTCGAGGCGGTAGAGAATCCCGCGGCGGAGGCCGCCGGAGGCGCGGGGCCCCAGGCGGCCCAGGCGGTGGCGGAATTGGGCGCGACGGCGGTACTCACCGGGAACTGCGGCCCCAAGGCCCACCGGACCCTGCAGGGCGCCGGCGTCAAGACGATAGTCGGCGTTACGGGGACCGTGCGCGAAGCGGTCGAACGCTTTCTCGCGGGCGAATACGAAGAGGCGACGGAGCCCAACGTCTCCGGCCACTTCGGCATGGGGCAATAAAAAAGATAAGAAAAGGAGATAAAATGCCAAGAGGACAAGGACAAGGCAGCGGCGGCCAGGGCAAGGGCGCCGGCCAGGGTCAAGGCGGCGGCCAGAGCGCCGGCGGCCGGGGCAAGGGCGCCGGTCAGGGTCGAGGCGGAGGCCAGGGCGCGGGGCGCGGCGGAGGCCGTGGCCTGGGCGGCGGTTCGGGCTTGGGGCCCGGCGGCGATTGCGTATGCCCGAAATGCGGCGCCACGACACCCCATCAACAAGGCGTTCCGTGCTACGAGGCCAAGTGCCCGACTTGCGGAACCTCCATGACCCGTCAGAGGTAAGAGAATTAAGCCATGCATATAACCGTAGCCAGCGGCAAGGGGGGAACGGGTAAGACGACTTTCGCGGTAAACCTCGCGGCCGCGGCGGCCGCGTCCGGGCGGCCGGTGACGCTCCTCGACTGCGACGCCGAGGACCCGGATTGTTACGTCTTTCTCAAGGCCGAGGAACTCGCGGCTGAGGAGTTCAGCGTCGACGTTCCGGCCCTGGTCGCCGAGCGTTGCGACTTCTGCGGCCGTTGCGGCGATATCTGCCGGTTCAACGCCATAATCGCGCTCAAGGCGAGCGTGCTGACCTTCCCGGAACTTTGCCACGGCTGCGGCGGATGCTGGGAAGTATGCCCGCACGACGCGCTCCATCCCATAGGCCGGGCCATCGGCGAGATCCGCACCGGCGAAGTCCGCGGCGTGAATTTCGTCGAGGGCCGGCTGGCGGTGGGTGAGCGGAGCGCCGGGCCCGTCATCCGGGAGGTGCGGCGCCGCGCCCCGGCTGACGGCCTGACGCTCGTCGACGCGCCGCCGGGCACCGCTTGCGCCATGGTGGAGGCGACGCGCGGCAGCGATTACGTATTGCTGGTGACGGAGCCTACCCCCTTCGGCCTTTACGACCTCGGCCTGGCCGTGGACGTGGTGCGGGAACTCGGCCTTCCGGTGGGCGTCGTCGTGAACCGCGCCGGCGAGGGCGAGGAGGAACTGCGCGCCTATTGCGACAAAGAGGGCCTCGAGGTAGTGGCCGAACTCCCGGACGACCGCGGCATAGCGGAGGTCTACGCCGAGGGGGGCCTCGTCGTGGACGAACTGCCGGCCTACCGGCCCGTCTTCGACGGCCTCCTGGCCCGGCTGGACCGAGAGGCGGGTGAGGCGAGATGAAGGAGCTCGTCATACTGAGCGGAAAGGGCGGCACCGGCAAGACGAGCCTCACGGCCTCGCTGGCGGTACTTGCGGCGCCGGTGGTGGTCGCGGACGCGGACGTCGACGCGCCCGACCTTCACATCCTCCTGGGGCCGGAAGTGAAGTCGAAACGCGAGTTCCGCGCCGGCTTCGACGTCAGTATACGCCACGATGACTGCACGGAATGCGGCCGCTGCATCGAGCTTTGCCGTTTCGACGCCATCAACCGGGATTACGACGTCGACATGGCGGCGTGCGAGGGTTGCGGCGTCTGCGTGGACCTTTGCCCCGTGGGGGCGGTGGACATGCGGGAGAAGGCCGCCGGCGAGTGGTACCTGTCCGACACGCGCGTCGGCCCCATGGCCCACGCGCTGCTGTCGCCGGGCGAGGAGAACTCCGGGAAGCTGGTCGCGGTGGTGCGGAAGGCCGGCCAGACGCTGGCGCACAGGGACAAGATGCCGCTGGTCCTGGTGGACGGGCCGCCGGGCGTGGGGTGCCCGGTCATCTCGGCGCTCAGCGGCGCCTCGGCGGCGCTGATCGTGGCGGAGCCGACGCCCACGGGCCTGCAGGGATTTTCCCGGGCGGCGGACCTGGCGCGGCACTTCGGCGTCCCGGCCTGGGCGGCCGTCAACAAGTACGACCTCAGTCCGGAGAACACGGCCCTCATCGAGCGCGAGGCGGCGGAGCGGGACATGCCGCTGGTGGGGAGGATCCCGTACGACCGGGCCGTGACCGCGGCCCAGCGCGAGCGCCGGGCCGTCGTCGAGTACGACGGCGCCGGGAGCGGCGGCGCCGCGCCGGCGATCCGGGAGGTTTGGGAGAAGATAAACACTTTATTGTAAGGGGGAGGAAATTGGGATACCCGGCTCGATATCGTAGTCGGGCCGCGGTAGCGTTCGGCAACGAGTGGTTGCGGTAATCCGTGGGGGACGATTGAGTAGGAAAGGTGGTCGAGATGAAGTTGGAAGTAATTACGGATAAACACGGCGAAAAGGGATTTAGGATGGTCCCGGAGAACGAAGAGGATCAAGACGCTTTCGAGCAGTGGTGTCATCTCTTGGCCCGGCCCTGGGAAGTAACGGATTACGAGTATGACGAAGAGAAAGAGCATCTTATCAGCTTAACGTTTTCCGCGAATTAGGACCATAGGCCGGTTCGTCGAAGTCCCGGATTCGTTTTCCTCTTCCCCGACGCCGTGAGTAACGGGTGATTGCCCGGAGGCGACGCGGAAGCGCGGGAAGACGGGCGCGATATTATATAATTACGAACGGTTTTCGAGTTTGACAGAGGGGAGAATCGAAGGGTATAGACGGCGCCGCCCGCGAGGGCGGTTTTTTCTTTTTGATGTTCACCGACAAGAATGCCGGTGGCGCGGGAATGCCGGTGGTTATGTTGCCGCTTTGGCCGACGCTGCGCGCCGGCCGTCGCGGCCTCCGGGCGCCTCCTCGTAAACTGCGGGGTCGCCCTCCGCGAATTATTTTAACGTAGGGCGCGGTCTTTAGGCCGTGCCTCCGAGACCGACATATGAATAGAAACGTAAGGTGGGCCGGTCTGAAGACCGGCCCCTACGACCCCGCCCCGCGGCCGAATCGGCGTTCATGGGGGCGTATGGCCGGTGGGGCCGGCATTCTTGCCGGCCAAAAACAAGGTATTAATCTTCTTTATTGACAAACAACATTTTATTGGCTAAACTATGCGCGGCAGGGTAATAAAGAGGATAATTAATATCAGGGAGGATAAATGAAAATCTGCGACCTCGTCGGCGCCGCGTTCCTATTGCTGGGAACCGTGGGCGCCGTTTTATCCTGGGGCGCCTTCGGCGACGTTATCTCGTCGTTCGAGATGCCTCCCGAAACTAATTGTTGTGAGGGATTGGCGTGGGACGGCGATTACCTATGGAGCTGCGGGTCGCCGACCGACGCTTTTGTTAGTTTGACGACGGAAGGGTCGGTCGTATCGTTATTCGGAATTGGGCCTACTTACAATTACGCCGAGGGCGCGGCCTGGGACGGTATGTATCTCTGGTATTCGTACCACGTACCGGGTTACGACCGCGCTTCCGTTAATCGCGTTACGACTACCGGCTCGGCCGTGGGCGGTTTCGAGGCGTATACCTTCAATATCGCTGGCCTTGCGTGGGAGAATGACGGCATCTGGTGTAATAACACCAAGTACACGACTACCGGTTCGATTATATCGACTTTCTTTATTTTCGGCGGGGTCCGTGATATGGCGTGGGACGGCCATTACTTATGGTCGGGGAATAAACAGATTACGACGAACGGGTCCTTTATCCAGAGTTTCCCGGTGCCCGGAGTCGGTTATCCTACCGGAACGACATTCGACGGCAATTATCTTTGGATCCACGTATACCCGCGGGCGTACCAGATAGACATCGGCGTCGTCGGCGTGGACCCGGCGTCGATGGGGAAGATAAAAAGCCTTTATCGTTAATAGCGAAACGCAGGGATTATCGCGCCGCCCGCGAGGGCGGTTTTTGTTTTTAAGTTCACCGGCAGGAATGCCGGTGGCACGCCTGCTAACACTTGAAGGTAGCGGATTATAGAAGTAATCCACGATGAGGCGGCGTCGGACGGGTCGGACAGGGGGCTTAAGCCCCCTGTCTATTGAAGGTCGGCCCTTACGTAAAGGGAATTTCCGGCCGACAGGAATGTCGGCCCCACCCCCCCCAATTCCCCCAATCCGCCCCCGGGAATGTCGCCCTCGCTAAACCGAAGGCCTGCCCCTACGTTTAATCAGTTACCGGAGGGCGACCCCGCAGCCTGCGAGGAGGCGCCCGGAGGCCGCGGAGGCCGCCGGGTAGCGGCGGCCGGAGCGGTTAAATAATCACCGACACGGGAATGCCGGTGGTCCTACCCGCTATGGCGTTGGATGTTACCGTCCGACGTTCGGAACGTAAGCGCCGAACGGTAGGGGCGTACACGGTAGGGGCGCAACGCTCATTATGTCTCGAAACGGCGGCCTTTACGGCCGCCGGCTACGTTCCCGCTTCCGCCCCGGCCGGCCCGCCTAAGACGTTGACACCCTCCGGCCGCCGTGCTAGAATGCCGCCGTTATGGAATGGCGTCGGCGTTACGACGTTTTTTTAATTCCCCTCTCCGCCGCCCTGGCCCTCGCCAGCGGCGCCATCTACATATATATCAACCTCTACTTCACCGACGGCAAGCTGACGCTGCCGCTCGACGACGCTTACATCTTCCTTCACTACGCGCGCAACTTCGCCGCCGGCCATCCGTTGGTCTACAACGTCGGCGACGCGGCCACCACCGGCGTAACCTCCTATTTATACCTGTTGCTACTCACGCCGCTGGCCCTCATATTCCGGGGGGCCGATTCGCTGGTGTGGGCGGCCTTCAGCCTCAACGTCGTCCTCTACGGGTTCAGCATCTGGCTCTTCGCCCGCATCGCCCGGCACCTCTTCGAGGGGCGATACGTCTTCCCCTCCACCTGTATCTTCGCGACCACGGGGCCCATAACCTTCCACGCGCTGGGGGGCATGGACGCCGGCCTCTATATGGGCGCGCTCCTCTTCGCCCTCTTCGCCTATATCCATTACCGCGAGTACGGCCGCCTGGCGATGTTCATCGTCGCGTTGGCGGTGCTGACGCTGGCCCGGCCGGAGGGCATCGGCGCCGCCGCTATCCTGGCGGTCATATCCCTCATAGGCCGGGAGCCGAACAACTCCAATAATAATTCCGGCAAGGCCCCGCCGCCGCTTCCCCGGCGCCGGTGGCTCGTCCTGTTGGGCCTCGCGCCGGTGCCGCTTTATTTCCTGGTGAACTACCTCGTCGGCGGGCACCTGGGTTCGGCGAGCTTCCTCTCGAAGTCGATATTGAACCACGGCGGCCAGCCGTGGGCCATGCGCGTAGCCGCCATTCTGGGCTTCACGATATACGTCGTCAAGAGCATCCTCTCCGGCCTCGACGGCCTTTACCTCCGGGCCTTCCTGAACGCCAACACGCCGTACGCCGGCGCGAACTTCTTCGCGCCGTTGGCGCTCGCGTTCTTTTTGGTGGGTTGGGGCCGGGCGGCCCGCAAGTCGTGGCAGAACCGCATGCCGTCGGCCGGCTTCGCGGCGGGCGTCGTTTTCCTGGCGGGCGTGGCCGCGGCCTGCATCGCGCTGCCTTTTCCCCGGCACTTCGCCCGCTACATCGCGCCCTACTTCCCGTTCTTCGTGATCGGCATAATGGGCGGGATCGACGGCCTGGCCCAGCTTATCCGCTACGGCCGTCCCTCCATCAGCCACGACGCGATGTTCTGGACCGGCGCGTCGTACTTCCTCGTCTTCGGCCTGTTGTCCTCCGCGTATTTCTGCGTGGCCTTCGGCATGTCCGGCCGCGACATTCGCTTCCAGCATATCGCCGTCGCGTCGCACATCCGGGAGAACGTTCCGCCGAGGGCCAGCATCTTCACCCACGACGTGGGCGCGCTGGCCTATTACGGCGAGCACCGCGTCGTCGACCTGGAGGGTCTGGTAACGCGGGACGGCTGGAGCTACGGCAACCTGGGCCTGGGCGGCAGCGCCGAGTTCGTCCGGGAGCGGGGCCGGGTGGGCGACTATTTCGTCGGTTATTTCGACGTATACGCGTTCGACGAATCGCGTGCGGTGGAGCCGCCGGAGTACACGGGCCGGCTCTTCGCGACCACTATGGCCGGCGGCCAGGTAATGTCCGTGGCCCGCTTCGTCCCGGAAGTGTTCGAAACCCCGCCGCCCCCCGGCGCGGCCCAGTTGGAGGGATTCGTCCGGGAGGGCGGCGTGGACGTGGCCAACTTCGCGTCGGAGGAGGCCCACGGGTATCGCCTCCGGCGGCGGGCCGCGAACACCCTTTCGGCCTTCTGTGAACTGAAGCCGCTATGGGGCCGTGACGAGAAGGTCTTCGAGGCCGGCCGCACCGTCTGCGGCGTCGAGGAGTTCACCGTAAACGTCCCGGCAGGCCGCGACGTCGTCGCCGTGGTGCGTTGCGACCCGCCGTACCGCGCGGAAGTCCACGTCAACGGCGCCAGCGCCGGCACTTGGGAAGTGGCGCCGGTCTCGGCCGACGCGTACGTGGACGGCTTCTTCGCCATCTCGCGCCGGCACGTCGCCGACGGTACGCTACGGATAAGCCTGGAAACGCTCGGCGACGACCTCTCGTACAACAAACCGGTCCGGTACGACTTCTATTCCCGGGCGCAATAGGGATGCCGGAAAAAAACACCTGGACGTTCCTCCCCTCGGCCCTTCCATGGGCCATTTTCTTCGGGGGTTTCGCGCTGTACGCGGCCGGGGCATCGCCGGGCCTATCCATCCTCGACTCGGGCGAGTTCCTCGGCGCGGCGAGTACGCTGGGGGTGGCGCACCCGACCGGATATCCGTTGTACTCCCTCCTGGGCCAACTCTTCACGTTCTTCCCCCTGGGCGACAAAGCGATTTTAGTCAACCTGGTTTCGGCGGCGGCCGGGGCGGCGGCGGCGGCTTTTCTGGCGCTCGCGGCCGGCGAGTTGGCGCGGCAGTCGGAACTGCGGCCGGCGGCACGGGCGGCCGTGGTGGCGGCGGCGGGCGTCCTGGCGCTGGCGGGCAGGACGTTGTGGTCGGTCTCGACGCTGGCCGAGGTCTACGCGCTTAACGCGGCGTTCTGGGCGGTTCTTATATGGCTGGCCCTGCGCCTCCGGCGGACGGGCGGCGCCCGGGACCTGTACTTTTTGGTACTGGCGGGCGGCCTCGCGCTCGCGAACCATATGACGGCCGTCCTGGTCTTCCCCGTGGCGGCGCTCGCGGCCTGGCCGGGGCGGGAGAAGGCGCGGCCTCTGGCCCGGGCGTTGCCGTTCGCGGCGGTCCTTTTCCTCCTCGGGATCAGCGTTAACCTCTATACGCCCATCCGGGCCGCGGGGAAACCCATCTTCAACTGGAACGACCCGTCCACGTTGGATTCTGCGTTCGCGCACCTCACGGGTTTTCAGTATCGGGGCAACTTCTGGAACGAGGGGATCGCCGGCGCCCGGGCGGCGCTGGGCGTTTACGGCGAGTCGGCGCTCGCGAACGTGACGCCGGCGGTCGTCCTGGCCGCCGCGGGGGTGGCGGCGTTATGGGCGAAGCGCATGCGGCTGGTCGCCGCGGCCGTCGTCCTCTACTTCGTCGGCCACCTCGCGTATTGTGCGGTCTATTCCATCCCGGATATATATTACTATTTTATCCCCGCCCATTTCGCCGCGGCGCTTCTGGCGGCGGTCGGCGGGGGCGCCGCGGCCTCGTATTCCGTCCGCAAGGCCGGGGCATGGCGTGCCGTCGGGACGGCGGTCGTCGCGGCCTTGGTCCTCGGCGCGGCCGCGTGGGCCTTCGCCGTTAACGCGCCGTACGGCCACCGCCGGAATTTCATCTTCGCCGAGACCTACAGCCGGCGCCTGCTGGCCGCCCTTCCCGCCCGGGCTATTCTCTTCCCCAGCGGCGACACTAACACCTTTACGACCTGGTACAACGTTTACGTTCGGCGCTACCGGCCGGACGTCGTCGTAATCGATCAGATCCGCCTTTCGGGACGGGGGTATATATCGTCGCTCGCCCGGCGTTACCCCGACGTGACGTTGCCCGAGGAGGATAGCATTTACGCCATCGCCGAGCGGGCGGTGGCCCGGGGCGATTATTCGGGCGAAGGAATCGTTTTCTCGAAGAGCGACGACTTCATCCTCCCCGAAATTATCGCCGGGATAATCGCGGACAACGCCGGCCGACGGCCCATGTTCTGGGGTCTGGGCGACCCCGCCACGAAGTTGACCCGCTATATCGTGCCCTACGATATCGTATTGGAGGTCGTGACGGAACAGCCGCCGCCGGAGGAGATGAGGCGCCGCACCGCGGCCAGCGTGAACGCCTTACTCGACGTAACGTCTTACGTCGAGCGGGAGGGGCCGGGGGAACTTCGCGATCCGTTTTTCAAAAGCATCGTGGCCGTGTATTATTCGGGCCTGAGCGGCCACCTGGCGCGACGGGGAATCATCGGCCCGCAGGAGGAATTGTTCAAATCTTACGTCCGCCTCGTGCCGGACGACTTCAACGGCTACCAGAACCTCGGCGCCATTTACCTGCTCAAGGGGCAACCGGAGACGGCGGTGGAATACTACCGGGAGGCCCTGGCCCTGGCGCCGGACAACAATAACTTGAAGGCGCGCCTCGCCCGGGCCCTATTCGCGGCCGGCCGGGGCGACGAGGCGGCGGAAATCGCGGAGTCGCTCGAAGGGGCCGACGCGGGAGAGGCTGGCTACGTGGCCGGTATCATCCTTCGGGAAGAGGGAGAGGTGGACAAAGCGCTCGCGGCTTTCGAGGCGGCGCGGGAGATGTACGGGGGAGAGGCCGAGTTCTGGTGGGAGTTGGGTTTGACGTACGAAGCCGCCGGTGACTATCGGTCCGCCGTCGAAGCATTTAGCCGGGCCGTCGAGTTGAATCCGGCCTCCGCCGGGACGTACACCGCCCGGGGCGTTTGTTACCTGAGGCTGGGCGAGACGACGGCCGCGGCCGCGGACTTCGAGGCCGGCCTGGCGCTTTACCCGGTCGACGCCAAGGCGCACTATAACCTCGCATGCATTCGCGCCCGGGAAGGCCGGACCGACGAAGCGATGGTCCACCTCGAGGCGGCGCTCGCGCTCGACGCCGGCCGCTACGTCCCCATGGCCGCGGAGGACGCCGACCTCGAAAGCTGCCGCGGGTTGCCCGCCTTCGCCGCGCTCCTCGATAAATACGGCTCGGCCGAGCCGGAGGCCGGCCCGTGAGCAAGCGGCGGCCTACCCCCGCTTTCGTCGTGTTCGCCGGGACCTACGTCCTGGCCGCGGCGCTCTACCTGGCCTCGGCCGCCAGGGCTCCCGGCGGGAGCGACTGGGGCGACTTCGTGGCGGCGGCCTCGGTGCTGGGCATCGCCCACCCCACGGGGTACCCCGTCTACCTGCAAATCCTCGGCCTCCCGCTATTGCTAACGCCCGCGGCGTGGGCTGCCGCCGTGGCGGACCTTACGAACGCGCTCGTCGTGGCGCTCGCCCCCGCGTTCCTGGCGCTGTGGGTGTACCGGCAGGCGGAGGGCGAAGACGCGAAGCGCCCGGCCCTGGGGCCCTTCGCCGTCCTTCTGGGGCTCCTCTTCGCGGCGACGCCGGCGGCCTGGTTGGAGGCGACGTCGGTCGAGGTCTACGGCGCGGCGGCGGCGTTGTTGTTCGGCGTACTGCTGCTGGCGGACGCGGCGCGGCGGCACCCGGGCGACGGCCGCTTCTTTATAGCGGCAGCGTTCTTCGGCGGCCTGGCGGCCGGCGTCCACCTCACAGTCTTTGCATACGTCTTTGTGGTATTAATGTGCTTTGGGGGGGGGCTCCGGCCGCCGCTGCGGACCGTGGCGTGGGCGGCCGGGGCCTGGCTGCTCGGCCTCTCGTTCATTCTCTACCTCCCGCTGCGGGCGGCGGCGGGCCCCCCTCTCACCTGGAGCTGGTCCGGCCTGCCCGACCTGGATTCCGTCTACGTCCATGCGACCGGCCGGCAGTTCTCCTACAATTTCCTAACCCCTACCAAGGCGGTCTTCGCCGCGCGCCTCCGGGACCTCGCCGCGGCGGTGTGGCGGAGCGGCGGCCCGCTGGTCATCCTCGCTCCCCTCGGTGCCTGGGTCGTGGGGCGGCGGTCCCGCGTCGTCGCGGGGGCGCTTCTGGCGGTACTCGCGCTGAACGCGGCCTTCCTCATCTTCTACGACATCCCGGACATCGTCAGCTACCAGCTGCCGTTCGTCGCTCTGACCTTCGCGTGCGGGGCCGTGGGGGCGGCGACGCTTTTCCGGGCCCTGGGCGGGAAGCTGCGCTGGGCGGCGATGGCGGCGGCGGCCGTCGCGGCCGTCTTCGCGCTGGCGACCGAATGGCCCAAACAGCGGCGCGCCGGCGACTTCCTATCCTATTATTGCCGGGCTATCGTGGCGCCGGTCGGCTACGAGGGAATGTACGCCTCGGGGACGACGACGTCCAATTTCCTCTACTGGTACCAGCAGTACACGTTGGGCCGGCGGCCCGACGTCGAGCTCTACAACCTGAACGACGAGCGGTTCGACATCGACAAGCTGGCCGGCCTGTTGCGGCACGAGGCCGGGTCGCGTCCCGCGTTCGCCGATTACTTCTTTGTTTATCAGACCCACGGGCGGCGGGAATTCTGCCGGACCGGCCGGCCTACCGGGTTCGTCCTGGAGTTGACGGGCCGCGAGACCGGCCCCGAGGACGTGGGGCCGGGAGACGCCGCGGCGCTGGCGGCGTCGGAGGCGTTATTGGCGGGAAGCCATTTCGAGCCGGGGCGGCCTTCGTCCGGGGCGGAAATCGCCCTTAGCCTGTGGGAGTACCGGGCCTTCTTCTTCGAGTACCGCGGCGACGCCGAGCGGGCGGAGTACTACTATAAAAAAGACGCCGAACTCGCGCCCGAGCTCCCGATGCCGCACGTCAACCTGGCCCGGTGGTATTTCGACCAGGGGGATTACGAGGCGGGCCGGGCCGCGGCCGAGGCGGCCCTGGAGGCCCGGGTCGCCGACCACAATACATACATGGCGCACGCGCTGCTGGCCATGATCGCGCAGGCCGAGGGGGACCTCGACGAGGCGGAGGTCCACGCCCTGCGCGCCGTGGCCCTCAAGCCCCACGACGCCAAGACCCACCGCCTCCTGGCGGGCATCTACCTGGCCCGGGGGGACGTCGAGGCCGCCCGGGAGAAGCTGGAGCGCGTGCTGGAGATAGGGTACAACGACCCGGATACGGTCCTGATGCTGGCGCGGATATATCGGACGGAAGGACGGGAGGAGGACGCCTTCAAGGTCCTCGCCGAGAACGTCCACGACTACAACGACGTGCGGTTGTACAACGCGTACGCGCTCGCGCTTATCGATCGGGGCCGGTACACCGAGGCGCGGATGGAGCTGGAGCGCGCGGCCCGCATCGCGCCGGACTCGCGGGAGATCCAGGCCAACCTCGCCCGCCTCCGCGCGATGGGGTGGTGAGGGGTGCGGATATAGGTTGCGTATTGAATACAGGTTGATAAGTACTGAAATAATAACCGAAAAAAAGCTTGATATAAAGCGCTATTCGCTGTAGATTCAACGAGCTGATAAGGTAACCGAGAAGAAGATGGGTAGGAAAGATGGCGCGCGCCGACTTATTATTAAAACTCGTACAATCGGGATCAAAAGGAGACCGAGCACTTTTCAATAAAACCGTTGAAGCGCTTATCGCGGAAGAACGGTCGAATAAACACCATGTTTTAGCCGAACGTTTAGCCGGTGTTTTAAATAATAGTAACAAAGGCGAGCGTACTGGTTTTGTTGGAATCGACGACCGGACAAGCAATTTAATTTACGAAATTATCCCTAGAATCAGGATTGAGGACCTTTTTCTTACCGACGTAGTTCGAACGTCGTGCGAAGAAATCGTCGAAGAACATAATAGACACGAACTGCTAAACGCGCATAATCTAGAACCTCGTCATCGGATATTATTAATCGGGCCTCCCGGTAACGGAAAGACATCGTTAGCCGAAGCTATTGCCGAAGCTTTAATGGTCCCTATGATTGTAATTAGGTACGAAGGTGTTATAGGAACGTTTTTAGGAGAAACCGCAAATCGTTTAAAAAGGGTTTTCGAATACGTAAGTACGCGGAATTGCGTCCTGTTTTTCGACGAATTCGATACTCTTGGGAAAGAGCGGGGGGATATACATGAGACCGGGGAAATAAAACGTGTTGTTAGTTCACTTTTATTGCAGATAGATGCTCTCCCGAGCCACGTCGTAGTAATAACTGCTACGAACCACCCGGAGTTATTGGATCGCGCGGTTTGGCGCCGTTTCGAAATAAAAATGAATTTACCGAAACCGGGGCAACGCCAAATAACCGAATGGTTCCGAAAATTCGATTGTGAAACGAGGTTGGGGATTACCGGTGAGCTTATACCGCAAATAAAAATATTCGAAGGGGCAAGTTATGCAGAATTAGAGGGTTTTACGACGGATTTGATTCGATCTTACGTATTAACCCTGCCCGACGGTGCAGTTAAACCGATTTTAAATCAAAAGATTAAGCAGTGGGAGGCGCAAAGAAAGGTCACGCCGGATATAAAGGAGTAAAGGATTATGGAGGGAAAACCGTTAATAGTACTCCCGGAACCCGGGAGGGTAGAAAGGCGAATGCTTCAAAGTAGACCCCCCGGAATTAGTTTCCCGACTCACGAACGCCAACGGGAAAGATTAACCCCACAATTCGTTTTTTTAAGGAAGGTTTTCAAGAGCCTTAGCGGAACACCTTCGGGGGCTCCTCCCGAACGGGTATTAGTATTAGAAATCGCAGGTTCCGTGGAGGACTTCGCAAAAGCTGTTAAAAAGGTTGAAAGCGGACTAGAATGGTTGGGGGAAATAGAACTCGAAGAAATAGAACCCGACGTAGATTTTAGAAGAAAGGGAGGAGACGAGACTAAAACATTCGGGGGACGCCTTTTTTTAATA
The DNA here is from genome assembly GCA_050117845.1 of Candidatus Zixiibacteriota bacterium. Taxonomy (GTDB): domain Bacteria; phylum RBG-13-66-14; class B26-G2; order WVWN01; family WVWN01; genus WVWN01. Next base: position 309,980 of record JASFLY010000001.1, on the reverse strand, counting down.
ATGGCCAACCAAAAAGGCGTGGATTATATGTTGAGTCTTTGGCGTAGTTATAAGAGGGACGCGGATTTTAAGTTCCCCCGGGGATTTACTAAGTTCCGGGACGTTTTTAAGTCACTCCGGAATATAAGGTTGTGGGGTGTAGAAGACAGGTTAATCGAAACTGGCGTCTTACAGGATTGGGGAAAGCGTTTAGAGTTAGGGATGGATTTAATAAGGTTCGAAGCCGAATTATGGTTTCGGGGAAACAAGTCGCTCAGGGTAGAAAAGGAAACGGCGTTTGAAGAAGTATTAATAAGAAACGCCGGTAGGATAGTAAACAAGGTTGTTTTAGAACAGATAGGGTATCACGGGGTTCTTGTTGAACTACCTCGTTCTTCGGTAGTAGAAATAATTAATAACCCAAATACAGAATTAACCGAAAGTAACGAGGTAATGTTTTACAAGGCTCTGGGTCAAACCGCTGTACCCATAGTAGATGAGGAAACAAACGGCGAAACCTTTGTAGTTAATGAACGATACCCGGAGGGAGAACCGGAAATCGCTTTATTAGACGGGTTGCCCCTGGGGACACACGAAGCCCTTGACCAACGTCTAATAATCGACGACCCCGATGGGTGGGGGGAAAATTACCCCCCACACGAACGTTTCCACGGGACTGCGATGGCTTCTTTGATAATACACGGCGACTTCGCGGATGGTTCCGACGAGCCGCTCGAAAAGCCACTTTATGTTCGGCCCATTATGAAGGCAGAGGGATTCGGTAATTTTACGCAAGAAGTAATTCCTGAAGGAGAATTACCGGTAGATATCGTTTACCGGTCTATTAAACGGATGTACGAAGGTGATGGGGAAGAAGCCCCAACAGCTTCTGGGGTAAAGATAATCAATTTTTCGATTGGGGACAAAGCGAAACCGTTTATTCAGTTCGTAAGTCCCTGGGCCCGTTTAATGGATTGGCTTTCTTATAAAAACAACGTTCTCTTTATCGTCAGCGCGGGCAACCACGACGCCGATCTAGATTTAAATATTCGTCCGAATTCTGCGCGTGATCTCCCAAGAGGTGATCTAGAAACGGCGGTGATAAGGAGTGTATACGCGGAAATGAGGTATAGGAGGTTACTATCCCCCGCAGAGGCGATAAACGTACTTACGGTCGGAGGGTTTTATAACGATAACTCGACCCCGTCCTTAGCAGGGCGCGTTTTCGAGGCTTTCGAGACGGAGGATCTACCGTGTCCTTATAATGCGATTGGTCTCGGTTATCGTAGGTCAATAAAACCCGACTTATTAGCGCCGGGCGGCCGGGTATTGTTTATGGAAACCCCCGGTTCATCTTCTACTGTGAGTATGGTCAAGACCTCTCGGCCGCCGGGCCATTCGGTAGCCTCACCGGGGACGACTCCCGGCGTATTGAACTCTACCCGATATTGCCGAGGTACAAGTAACGCAGCCGCGCTTACCGTCCGGGCCGGTGCTAAAACCTTAAAGCTAATCGAGGAACTCCAAAACGAACCTGGGGGCAATATTCTAAAAGACGTTTACGTTCCCGTTTTAATCAAGGCTTTAATCGTCCACGGCGTTGCTTGGCCTGAAACTTCAAACCAGGTGCTTCGTGTTTTAGGTTATTTGTCAAACTGGAGGGAGAGCTCCGAATGCCTATCCCGTTTTTACGGTTACGGTAATTTAAACGTAGACCGTGTTTTAAGTTGTAGTGACCAACGTTGCTCACTTGTAGGGTGTGGTTCTCTTTCTGAGGACGAAGCCCATTTATATAGCATACCCCTTCCGCCGAGCCTAAGCGGGTCCAATATGTACCGCCGTTTAACTATTACTTTAGCTTGGCTATCCCCCGTCAATTACGCTAACCGCAGATATAGATGTGCTACCCTTTGGTTTGATACTACCGCTATGGATAAAATCGGCGTAAAACGGGTCAATCCTGATTGGAGGGCCGCCCAACGAGGTACAGTACAACACGAAACTTTCGAAGGTGAAGACATAGCCGTTTTCGTCGCCGATGATTCATTAGAGATTAAAGTGAACTGCCGCGCCGACGCTGGCGGGTTCGACGGCGAGGTTAACTACGGACTTGCAGTTACGCTCGAGGTCGCCCCGGATATTGACGTATCAATATACGACGAAATCCGGACGCTTATTAGGCCGCCCACGATTATTACTCCCTCGGCTGCGAGTTAATCGAGTTTTGTTGTTATGGGCTATTATGAAAGGGGCCCCGCGGGGCCCCTTGTTATATTTCGGATTTGGGCGCAACGCGTTGTGCCCCTACTCCCTCACGCGTTCGTAGTAGATACGGCCTATAAGGCCGGCGAGGCCGAATAATATAATGCACCAGAAGCCGTAGCGCCACTCCTGGTGCAACAGCCCCGAGAGGTCGAGGTCGCCCACCGACGTGGGGTTCATAGCGACGTTGAAACTCCAACTGCACTGGACCCGGTAGAGGATAGTCGTTAAAACGCCGGCGCCGCCGAACGACAACGTCAGCGCGAGGCCGGGTTTGTTCCGCCAGGTGGCGCACAGCGCCGCCAGGACGAATAGGGGGAGCGCGACGGACATCAGAATATTCGCCGGTTTAGCCTTGACGTCATCCGGTTCCTCTTCGTCCACTCCCTCCGTTTTTCCCTCCAGGTGTTTGGGATACACGCCGCCCGCGGCAACGTCGAAGGCGTTAACCGTGAACAGCGTTTCGTCCGCGCACGTTACTCCCATAAAGGGCATGGCGAAGCAGATGACGGCCAGGCCGAAGGCCGACGGCGATAGCCACCTGCCGAAACGTTTGAAGAGCTTTTTCATTAAACGTCTCCCTTGTTAATTATTCAAACCTACGCGTTTCACCCTACGGTTCGTAGTAATCGTCCTCGGGCCAAAGGCGGGGGTTGTTGAATATATAGGCCCGTGCTTGGGCCAATTCCTTTTCGCCCCTTAGTATCCTCTCGTAATAATTACGTTGCCATACCCGTCCCCCGGGCGTATCGAGTAATAGGTTGACCCGTTTCGTCACGGCCATCTTAAAGCCCGCGATGAATGAACCCAACGACCCCGCGGCCCTATGTAAAGGAGGTTTTTCCTTGTTCGTATCCGTTGTAGAGGCGCAACGCGTTGCGCCCCCATGTGTTGCGCCCGGGGCGGAACACTACCCCTTATTATTCAAAACCTCCGCGGTGTGGCGGGCCTCGGCCTTGACGCCCCGGCGCCGCAGCGCCTCGTTTATATAAAACACGCAGGCCGGGCAGCCGGTCGCGACGACTTCGGCGCCGGTGGCCTCTACCGCGGCGGCCTTCTCGTCGGCCAGCGGGGCGAACAGGTCCGGGTGGGTAAGGCCGTGGGCCCCGGCGCCGCCGCAGCACGTCACGGCCCCCGGAGCGTCGAGTTCGGCCAGCTCGCCGACGCGGCCGAGCAGGGCCCGCGGTTCGGCGGCCACGCCCATGCCCCGGGCCAGGTGGCAGGGGTCGTGGTAGGCTATTTTCCCGTCGGTCCGGCGCGGCATCTCCTCCGGCGGGAGGAGTTCCGTGAAGTCCTTCACCCGTTCCACGAGCGACGCCGCGCCCGGGACCTCCAGCACGTCGTTATAATAATATGTGAGCATCGTGCCGCAGGAGCCGCAATCGACGACGACGGCGTCCTCGCCGCCGAGCGCCTCGACGTTGCGGGCGGCGAGTTTGCGGGCCAGCGCGAGGTCTCCCGCGGCGAGGGCCGGGATGCCGCAGCAGCGGCGCTCCGTCGGGACGCGGACGATGTAGCCGGCGCGGGTGAGGAGGTCCACGACCGCGCGGGCGGTACCGGGGTAGAGGTAGGTCGTGGCGCAGCCGGCGAAATAGGTAACCTGGCCGCGGAATTCGGCGCCGTCGCGGGGGAAGTACAGCCCCAGGTCGCCGGCGTCGAAAGGCCGGGGCTCGAGGCGGGGCAGTGCGAGTTTGGGCGGGAGGTCCAGGAACCAGAGGGCCGCCGGGAGCGTCTTAAGTTTTTGCGCCCAGTAGAGGATGCGGGTGAGGAAGGCCAGAAGGCGGGGCCGGCCGAGCGCCAGCCGGTAGGCCCACGATTTGAAGAAGGGCAGGCCGCCGCGGCACAGGCCGGCCTCCCGCGCCGCGAGGATTAGGACGTCGCCGGCGACGCCGGAGGGGCAGCGGTCGGCGCAAGCGCGGCAGGTCAGGCAGTGGTCCAGCGCCTCGTAGAACGGCGCGCCGAAGTCCCGGGCCTGGGGCTCGTCGTCCAACCTGGCCTGCAACAGGGCCAGCCGGCCGCGGGGCGAGAAGCGCTCCCGGCCGGTCGCCCGGAAGGCCGGGCACAGTTCGCGACACAGGCCGCAACGCAGACAGCGGGCGAGGTTCTCGCGCCAGGCGTCCAGAATGGGGTCTTTTTTCTCGACTTTCATGTCTCCGGGGCCAAAAGAAAAAAGGTTGCCCCGCCGACCCGTTAAGGTATAAAATAGGGGCCGGAAGGAAAGGGGATAACATAATATGCGTAATCTTACAATAACGCTGGCGATAATTACAGCGCTATCGGCGGTGGCGCCGGCCGCCGGCGCGGGAAGGCAAGTAGACCAGCCGGGCCGGATTTTAGCGGGCATACAACTGGGGATGGCGCGCAGCGCGGCCTTCGGGAATCGCATCGGCGGAGCCGGGTGGGGCGCGGCCTTCCGGGGCGAGTTCGGCGTCCGGGTCCACCCGTCGCTATATCTGCCGTACGTCACGGCCGGGGCGACGTGGGGCCGGGGCGACGTGCCGGAGTGGGAGCTTCACGGATACGCCGACGACCCCGATAACATAGGCCTACTGGCGCGGCAGGTATCGCTGGGCGTGCTGTATCGCTACCGTTTGGGCGATCCGCGAGTTCACGTTTACGGCGGCCCCTCTTTTCTCTACGCGTGGCAGGAGCACGTCGTTCGCACGTGGTACGAGGGCCTTCTGGACCGCACCGACGGAGCCGGCCCGGGATGGATGGCCGTGGGCGGCATAGAGTTCGCCCCGACCGGCGGGACGGCCATCGGCGGCCAGATTATGTACGAGAGGACGTACTCCACGTGGGAGGACTTGCCCGACGGGGCGGACGGCGATTTCACGTTTCAACAATTCCAAATCGGAGGATTTTTCCGTTTCTTCTTATAGAATACGGAGGCGCGCATGCGACCGTTAATAATAACGATAATGATCCTGGGGGTAGCGGCCGGCACGGCCTCCGCGCAAGCGGATATCCCGGGGCGCATTTCTCTCGGCTTCGACGCCGGGGGGACGCACACTTCCAACGATTCGCCGCGCTGGGGCGCGAGCGGCGCGGGGTACGGTTATTTCGCGGAGGCGGCGTACGAGCCGTCGAGATGGCTCGTCTTGCCGATAATCCAGTGGGGTTACGCCTATACCACGGGCGACGTGCCGGAAGCGGAGACGGGCGGCTACCCGACGCCGCCGACCGACATCAAGGGCGAGGCCAACACCTTCGTCTTCGGGGGACGGGTGCGGGTTCCTCTCTGGCGGATGAAACTCCGGCCTTACGCCGGCGGCGGCGTGGCCTGGACCACTTACACCCATCAAGTGGTGGCGGGGCCCACGGTCCTGCTCGAGGGCGAGAGTTCGGGTTCGGGGTGGGTCGGCCTGGCGGGCCTCGAGTTCTTCCCGGACCCGTCCCGGGGTTTCTCCTTTTCGCTCGACTACCGTTACGGCTCGACGACTCAGGATTGGAAGACTATCCCGGCCGGAGGGAAAGGGGCGAGCGACGACGAGTTTAACCTGAAGGAGCGGGTCATCTCCGTGGGCGTAAAGATTTACACTTTATAAGCGGGGCGGTTATGGCCGAGGAGTGGTCCGGGACGCTGGAGAAGGTGGACGACTGGCGGTGGCGCCTGCCGAGGTCGTACGACGGTCGCATGCGCGTCGACGGCCTTATATACGTCAGCGAGAAGATGCTCGCGCACGTCCGCCTGGACAAGACGCCGCAACAGGTGGCCAACGTCGCCACGCTGCCGGGTATAGTGGGTCACGCGCTCGCGATGCCCGACATCCACTGGGGCTACGGCTTTCCCATCGGCGGCGTCGCGGCCACGCGGGTTTCGGACGGCGTCGTCTCGCCCGGCGGCGTGGGGTACGACATCAACTGCGGCGTCCGCCTGATGAGTACGGCCCTGGCCGAGGCCGACGTCGAAAACAAAATCCCCGACCTCCTCGGCGCTCTCTACAACGCCATACCGTGCGGCGTGGGCACGCGGAGCAGCCTGCGCCTTTCCGAGAAAGAGTTGAAAACGGTCCTGCGCGACGGCTCGAAGTGGGCGGTGGCGCAGGGCTACGGCGACGAGGACGACCTGTCCCGGACGGAGGCGGGGGGCTCGCTTCCGAACGCGGACCCGGCGGCGGTTTCGAAACGGGCGGTCGAGCGGGGCCGACCTCAGGTCGGGACCCTCGGCGCCGGGAACCACTTCATCGAGGTGGGCGTCGTCGCGGAGGTCTACGACGGCCGGGCGGCGGAGGCCCTGGGCCTCGAGGCCGGCGGCGTGACGCTCATGATACACTCCGGGTCGCGGGGCCTGGGCTACCAGGTCTGCGAGGACTGGGTCAAGGTGATGCGGGCGGCGATGCCGCGCTACGGCATCTCGGTCCCGGACCAGCAGCTGGCGTGCGTCCCGACCGAGTCGCCCGAAGGCCGGGAGTACCTGGGGGCGATGGCGGCCGCGGCCAACTACGCCTGGGCCAACCGGCAGGTCATGATGGCGCAGGCGGAGGAGGTCTTCGCCCGGGTGCTGAAGTCCACCCCCCGCCACGTGGGCATGACGCTCGTGTACGACGTCGCGCATAACATTGCGAAGTTCGAAACCCACGACGTAAACGGGAAGCGGGAGAAGCTCCTGGTCCACCGGAAGGGGGCCACCCGGGCCTTCGGCCCGGGCCATCCGGAACTGCCGGAGGAGTACAGGCCGCTGGGCCAGCCGGTCATCATCCCGGGGGACATGGGGACCGAGTCGTACGTCCTCCTGGGAACGGAACGGGCCATGGCCGAGACGTGGGGGTCGACCTGCCACGGCGCGGGCCGGGTTATGAGCCGCAAGGAGGCGACGCGCCGGGCGAAAGGCCGGTCCATCGCCCGGGAGCTGGAGGACCGGGGGATAGGCGTCGTGTGCCGGTCGCCGAAGACGCTGGCGGAGGAGATGAGCGACGCCTATAAGGAGGTGGGCGACGTCGTCGAAGTGGTGACAAAGGCCGGGATATCGAAGGCGGTGGCGCGCCTCGAGCCGCTGGGCGTTATCAAAGGTTAAATCGATTAGGAGGAGGTTGAGCCGTGAGGATCGCGGTGGCTGTTTTATTGACCTGCGCCGTTACGTTGGCGGAGGCTTCGGCAGGGTACGTATTCGCGGGCAAGTGGGGGAGCGGCGGGTCCGGCAATGGCCAGTTCTGGGTCATCCAGTACCTCGGCGTCGCCGCGAACGGCAACGTCTACGTATCCGACACTTTCAATTACCGGGTACAATACTTCTCGCCCGTCGGTAGCTATTTGGGCCAATGGGGAAAAGAAGGTTACGGCGAAAACGAGTTCAAGTACCCCGGGGCTATCGACGTATCGTCGACGGGGCGCGTGTACGTGATCGACCGTGTATTCGTATGCATTAAGTATTTCAGTTTAAACGGGAGCTACCTCGGCCGTTGGGGTAGTTCGGGTAGTGGTGACGGCGAGTTCCATACTATCGGCAGCCTCGCGGTGGCCCCGGATGGCAAAGTATACGTGGTCGATTGTCAAAATTACCGGGTGCAGTATTTCACCGCCGACGGGAGTTTTTTAGGGAAATTCGGTTCGCGGGGAACCGGTAACGGTCAATTCCAGTTCCCTGAGGACTTGGGCATAGCGCCCAACGGCGACGTATACGTAACCGACTACGACGGGAGTTGTATACATCACTTCACCGCCGACGGCAGTTTCCTCGGGCGGTGGGGTACGCGGGGGTCGGGACCCGGCGAGTTTATAACGCCGAAAAGCGTCAACGTTAGTCCGGGCGGCGGCGTTTTCGTAGGCGATTCCGGGAACGACCGGATACAATATTTTACGGCGGCCGGCAGTTTCTTGGGGCAATGGGGAACGCGCGGTTCCGGCGACGGGGAATTCGACGGCGTCCGTGGTGTCGATTTCTCGCCGTCCGGCGAATTCGTGTATGTCGTCGATATGTGTAATTATCGCGTCCAGTATTTCCGCGAATCCGAACCGACGGTAGAACCGGCGTCCCTCGGAGACGTTAAGGCGTTGTACCGGTAGTAATTTTTAATCGTAACCGAAACGGATTTCGTCTCGGGTATTATAGTGGAACCGGCCGGGAGTACCGGCCGGTTTTCTCCGGGTTAAAACCGTATGGGTCATTCGTTCTCGTTCCCGGGGGGCGGCGCGTCCTGGGGGTCGGGGGCCGTCTCTTCCGGCGGGACCGCTTCTTCGGGTTCCTCGGCCTCGGGTTCGGGGGTTCCCTGGCGGGATAGAAGATACGCGATTAAAACGCCCACGCCGACGACTGCGGCCAGGCCGACGTAACGGATCACCTCGCCGGTGTCCGACTCGCATCAACCGTCCTCGGCGGGGCCGGGCAGGGCGGCCGCGGCCGTCGCGAGAATTAAAACTATTACTATTACGCGTGTCATGTGTGCCTCCTCCAATACCGGAAGTGTGAACCGGTTTAAGTATACCGAGGCCGAAGGGGCGGCGCAAGGTTAAAGACGCGGCTATCGGCGCGACGGCGTCGTATTCCGGGTGAGCCGTGGGACGCGTTATCGACCGTGGAGCGGCGGCCTTAAAGGCCGCCGCCGGTCGCGAGTTAATAGGGGAGGTCCGCGGTGACAATCGGCGCGAAGGAACGCCGTATTAATGGGAGATAACGGCGAACGTCGAAGAAGGTCGTGGGGCGACGGCGAAGACGGTAGGCAGCCAACGGGACTTCGGCTTCGGGTTTAGGCCTTTTCACGTGCGTGTTTACGCCGGGTCTCGTTCGCCACGGGCCGGGCTTTCGCGTATAAAATAGCGGCGGGCTTAAAGCCCGCCGCTTCGCAATTAGGAAGTAATATGTCGCTTGGCCTTCGGGAAAAAAACCCTTGACATTTGAATATCCATCTTTTAAACTTTCCTCCCAATTCTCCCCCTTACAGTGAATAGTAACGAGTAACACTTTTTTAAGCATTGGTAATACTCAACTCTGTGAAAAATATTGCAAATAGTCTACTCCCCATAAGCCGAGGTCCCCGCTGTTGACCGTTACTATCCGCGATATCGTAGAAGCATTAGAAGCCGAAGTTTTAGCCGGCGAAGATTTATTGGACCGCGAGGTCGGCGTCGTCATAGCGTCCGACCTCGTTAGTGATATACTGTGCTGTCGGGACGATGCTTCCTTCCTTATAACCGGCCTCGCGAAGATCCAGATACTCCGCGCCGCGGACATGCTGGACCTGGCCGGGATATGTTTCGTCCGGGATAAGGTGCCCGATCCGGAGCTGGTGGAGGGTGTCCGGGATATGGGTATACCGATTTTGCGCTCGGCGAAGACGATGTTCGAAGCGTCCGGTTTGGTTTACGCCCTGGGAGCCAAGAGCGGCGTTTATTCGCCCCCGAGTCCTCCCCAGTAATCGGGGCGTATGGGCCGGCGCGAATTCATCTGGAAAAAGGAAGGCATTGACCCGCAGAAGATAGAGGAGTGCGGGCGGGGGCCGGCCAGCGAGGCGCTGGAAGTAACCCATAAAATCGTGGGGCGGGATTTCAGCGGAGTGGGCGCCGGGGCGAGCGAGATAAAGAAAGTCATAAAGAAACTCGCCATTCCGCCCAAGATAGTACGCAGTATAGCGGTCGCCTGTTTCGAAGCCGAAGTAAACGTTACGGTATACGCCGATGAGGGGACGATAACGGCCCGCATATCGCCGCTCTGTATTTACGTCGTCGTGCGGGACCGGGGCCCCGGGATACCGGACGTAGAACAGGCGATGCAACCGGGCTGGACGACGGCGACGCCGGAAGTGCGCGAGATGGGCTTCGGGGCCGGCCTGGGACTCCCCAATATAAGAGAGAACTCGGATTACTTGAAAATAACTTCCGTTGTCGGAGAAGGCACTACGGTCGAATTCGCGATATTGTTAGGTGGGGAGTAATAATAACGGATCAACCCCGGCTTCTTTATTTGTACGGCGTCCAGCCGCACCGGTCGGACGCCGCGCCGGGTGTGAACGTGCGGCAGGCCTGAAAGGGAATACGGTTCGTTAAATCATCAGAGGAGGCCATATGGCCGATACAAGCAAAGCGATTTGGCGCGAGACGCCGGACCCGGATTTTCTGAAGGAGATCCTCGCGATGCCCGGCGGGGAGGCCGTAGGCGCTTGCATCCAGTGCGGGACCTGTTCGGGCGCCTGCCCCACGGCGCGCGACATGGACTACTCTCCCCGCCAGATAATGGCGCTTATTCGGGCCGGATACCGGGAACAGGTATTGGCGAGCAACATGATCTGGATGTGCGCCTCGTGCTATTCCTGCTACGTGAAGTGCCCCAAGGAAATCAAGCTCACCGACTTCTTCTACAAACTCAAGCAAATGGCGATGCGCGAAGGCTACGAGAATCCGGCCTCGCGGCGGGCGCAGGTATTGGCCAAGAAGTTCGCCGGTAACGTCCGTTGGCTCGGCCGCAGCAACGAGATGTGGCTCCTCGTTAAATATTTCCTGTCCACGAACATCTTCTCGGCGCTCAAGTACACCGGCATGGGGCTCAGCCTGTTCACCACCGGCCGTTTGGAGCTTATCCCCAAAAAGTCGAAGAGTACGGACGACGTCCGCAAGATCACCGATAAGTGTCGTGAAGGGGCGGCGATGCGGTCATGACAAAATACGCTTACTACCCCGGATGTTCCCTGGACTCGACCGGCAAACCTTACCGCACGTCGGTCGAGCTGACGGCCCCGCTGTTGGGCGTCGAGTTGCAGGAGATAGAGGATTGGAACTGCTGCGGCGCGACCGCTTATATGTCGTACGACCACGTCGAGGCGTTCTCGGTCGCGAGCCGCAACCTCGCCATCGCCGAGCGCGATTCGGGGAACGGCAAGGTGGACATCACGGCGCCGTGCAGCGCCTGTTTCGCGGTCCTCAACAACGCCGTGCACTACATGGCCGAGGACCCCAAGTTGCGCGAGTGCGTCAACACGGCGCTGGAAGCGGCGGGGTACCACTACGAAAGCCGCGCCCGGGTACGGCACCTCCTCGACGTCTACATCAACGACGTGCCGCCGGAAGTGCTCCAGGACAAGATAGTCAAGGACCTCGGTATGGCGACGCTGGCGCCGTACTACGGCTGCCAGATAGTCCGGCCCAAGAACGACTTCGACGAGCCGGAACAGCCCCACAAGTTCGACGACTACCTCAAGCTCCTCGGTTCCCAGGTGGCGTATTATCCGGTCAAGACCAAGTGCTGCGCCGGGACCTTCATCACCACCCAGCCCGAGATAGCGGCCCGGATGATCGGCCTTCTGCTCAAGACCGCGAAGGCCGGCGGCGCCGACGCCATCGTTACTTGCTGCCCGTTGTGCCAGTTCAACCTCGACAACTTCCAGAAGGAAGCGGGCGAGTACTGGAACGAGGAATTCGATATACCGATTTTATATTTCACCCAGGTCGTCGGGCTCGCGTTGGGTCTATCGCCCGAAGAACTCGACTTGAAAAAACATCGGGTATCCGCCGACGCCTTGTTGGCGAAAATAATTTAAGCCGGAGGTAAATACCGTGGCGGAAGAGTTAACCCAAACCGGCGAGAACGAAGAGCCCAGGATCGGCGTATTCGTATGCCACTGCGGGCATAACATCCTGGGGATGGTCGACGTCCCGGAAGTGGTGCGGGAGGCGTCCACGATGCCGAACGTCGTGGTGGCTCAGGAGTACCAGTTCATGTGCTCCGACCCCGGCCAGGACCTCATCCGGGAGGACGTGCGGAAGCACAACCTGAACCGCGTCGTCGTCGCCTCGTGCTCGCCCCTGATGCACGAACGGACGTTCCGGCGGACCTGCGCGGAAGCGGGCCTCAACCCCTACCTGTTCGCGATGGCCAACATCCGCGAGCACGTCTCCTGGGTTTCGACGGACAAGAAGCTGGCCACCGAAAAGGCCAAGCAGCTTATCCGCGGCGAGATTCGGCGGGTGGCGCTGCAGGAACCGCTGACCCCCACGGTGGTGGAGGTCAAGCCGACGGCGCTCGTCGTGGGCGCCGGCATCGCCGGCATCCAGGCGGCCCTGGACATCGCGGACTCGGGGAAGAAGGTGTTCCTCGTGGAGCGCGAGGCCAGCGTCGGCGGCCACATGTCGGAGTTCGACAAGACCTTCCCGACGCTCGACTGCGCGGCCTGCATCCTGACGCCCAAGATGGTGGACGTCGGCGTGCACCCCAACATCGAGCTTTTGACCTACTCCGAGGTCACGAAGGTTGACGGCTTCGTGGGCAACTTCAAGGTCACCGTCAAGAAGAAGGCGCGGCGGGTGGACATAGAGAAATGCAACAGCTGCGGCGACTGCATGGAGAAATGCCCGCGCATCCCGTACCCGTCCAAACTCATCGTCGCGATAGAGGGCACTACTATCAAGGCCAAGAAACTCGAAGAGAAGGAAAAAATCCGGGCCGCGGCCGGCGAGTAGTTCGCGGCAGGCCAACACCGCGGTTGCGGGAGGATACGATATGGCTATAGACATGGAACGGGCCGAGACGCTTGTAGAGAACTTCCGGCAAAGGGACGTAAGTCTGGTGGAGCTCCTGTTGGATATCCAGGACGAGTTCAACTACGTTCCGGAGAACGTTCTCATCATGGCCTCCGAACGGTTGAACGTGCCGCTGGAGCGCCTTTTGGGTCTCTCTACGTTTTACAACGCTTTTTCCGGTTCGCCCCAGGGGCGGTTTCACATCAAGGTGTGCACCGGCACGGCCTGCATCGTACGGGGCGCCCAGGGAATCCTGGAGCGGATCGTGGAAGACGTGGGCGTGGTGCCGGGCGAGACCTCCGTCGACGGCAACTTCTCCATCGAGAGCGTTCACTGCGTCGGCGCTTGCGCTTTGGGTCCCGTTATCATCATAAACGAAGAATACCACGGCCATCTGACGACCAGCAAGGCGGCCGCTCTCGTAGCGGATTTGAAGAAGGAAGCGGCCAGCGCAGCCGAGGAGGTTAAAGCGGCATGACGATCTCGGTCAAAACTCCCGATGAGTTGGAAGCGGCGCGAGCGGAAATCCTCGCGGGCCGCGGGACCGACAAGACCTCTATCTCGCTCTGCGCCGGGACCGGCTGTTCGGCCAACGGCAGCCCCGCCGTCGCCTTGGCGTTTATCAGCGAGCTGGAGAAGAACGGCCTCAAGGACTCCATAGAGTTCCGCGCCACGGGCTGTCACGGCTTCTGCGAGCAGGGGCCCATGGTCGTCATCCGGCCCATGAACATCTTCTACCGCCGGGTGAAGCCCAAGGACGTGCCGGACATCATCGAGAAGACGGTGCGCAACGGCGAGATAATAGAGCGCCTGCTTTATCGCGACCCGGTCACCAAGGAAAAGATAAAGGCCGAGGACGACATCGCCTTCTACCGCGGCCAACAGCGCATCGTCCTTTCGGACAACGGCTTTATAGACCCGCGTAGCCTGGAGGATTACCTGGCGGTGGGCGGATATAAAGCGCTGGCCAAGGTGCTCGGCGGCATGTCGCCCGAGGACGTTATAAGCGAAGTCCTGAAATCGGGCCTCCGAGGCCGCGGCGGCGGCGGGTTCCCCACCGGCAGGAAATGGGAAATCTGCCGGGGCGTCGCCGGCGACGAGAAGTATATTATATGCAACGCCGACGAGGGCGACCCGGGCGCGTTTATGGACCGGAGTATCCTGGAAGGGAACCCCGGCCGCGTCATCGAGGGGATGACCATCGGCGCGTTCGCCATCGGCGCGCACCAGGCGTACGTCTACGTGCGGCGGGAGTACCCGCTGGCCGTGGACAACCTCACGATAATGCTCGACAACTTGCGCGAGGCGGGCCTTTTGGGCGAGAATATCATGGGCTCGGGCTTCAGCTTCGACGTCAAGATAAACCGCGGCGCGGGGGCTTTCGTCTGCGGCGAGGAGACGGCGCTTCTGGCCTCCATCGAAGGCCGGCGCGGCATGCCGCGGCCCCGTCCCCCCTACCCGGCCGAGAAGGGCCTCTTCGGCAAACCGACCATCATCAACAACGTCGAGACGTGGGCCAACGTCCCGGTCATAATCGACCGCGGCGCCGACTGGTTCGCCGGCATCGGCACCGAGGGGAGCAAGGGCACGAAGGTCTTCTCGCTGGTCGGCAACGTCAACAATACCGGCCTGGTCGAGGTCCCGATGGGCATAACGATGCGCGAGGTGGTCTTCGACATCGGCGGCGGGATTCCCAAGAAGAAGACGTTCAAGGCGGTGCAGACCGGCGGCCCGTCCGGCGGCTGCCTGCCCGAGTCCGAACTCGACATCCCGGTGGACTTCGACGAGTTGACGAAGGCCGGATCGATGATGGGGTCCGGCGGCATGATCGTCATGGACAACGACACCTGCATGGTCGAGGTCGCGCGTTACTTCCTCGACTTTTTGCAGGAGGAGTCCTGCGGCAAGTGCACCTCCTGCCGCGAGGGCGTAAAGCAGATGCACGACATCTGCGAGCGGATAACGAAGGGCGAGGGCCAGGAGGGCGACATCGAACTCCTGGAGGAGTTGGGCCAGACCGTCATGGAAACGGCGCTGTGCGCGCTGGGCAACACCGCCCCCAACCCGCTACTCTCGACTTTGCGTTTCTTCCGCCACGAGTACGAGGCTCACATTCGGGATAAAAAGTGCCCGGCGGGAATATGCAAAGCGCTGGTCACTTACTCTATATTGAAGGATAAATGTACGGGGTGCGGGGCGTGCGTCAAGGTTTGCCCCGAGGACGCCATCAGGGGGACGAAGGACCAACCCCACGTCCTCGACGCCGCCAAGTGCATTAAGTGCGCCGCCTGTTACGACGTATGTAACTACGAGGCCATAGCCCGTCAATAACGGCTAAAGGAGTCGTCCCATTATGAACGTTACCGTTAACGGCAAAAAGGTCGAGCTGGAAGAGGGCGCTACCGTCCTCGCGGCGTGCCGGGCCGCGGGCTTCGACGTTCCCACGCTATGCCACGTGGATTTCCTCGAGCCCCACGGGTCGTGCCGCATTTGCCAGGTTAAGGTGACCGAGCCCGGCCGGGCGCCCCGGCTGACGGCCTCGTGCGTACTCCCGGCCTCGGACGGTATGGAAGTAGTCACCGACGACGAGGACGTCATGCGTTCCCGCCGGATGGTGCTGGAGCTGCTTTTGGCGCAAGCCCCCGACGCCGAGGTCCTGCACGAGATGGCGAAGGAGTACGGCGTCGAGCACTCGCGCTTCGCCGCGGGGCACGATGACGACAAGCCGCACAAGTGCATCCTTTGCGGCCTCTGCGTCCGCGTTTGCGAGCAGCGCGTCAAGGCGTACGCCATCGGTTACGTCCAGCGCGGCCACGAGGCGGAGGTAGCCCCCCCGTACGGCCGGCCCTCGGACAACTGCATCTCGTGCGGCGCGTGCGCTTCGGTGTGTCCCACCGGCGCCATCACCGCCGTCGATCGCCTGGGCCGCGAGGTAGTTCACGATGAATTGAAACTCTCGCCCAACTCGGCCATAAAGGTCCCGATAAAACAGGCCGTGCCGAACGTGCCCTACGTCGAGACCTCGGAGTGCATCCACTTCATCCAGGCCGAGAAGGGCCTCGACGCCTGCCGCGTATGCGAGGACGTCTGCCCCAAGGAGGCCATTAACCTCGACGCCCAGGAGGAGGAGGTCGAACTCGACATCGGGACGATTATCGTCGCGACCGGGTTCAAGACTTTCGACCCCGGCCGCGTCGTCGAGCTGGGTTACGGCCGTCTGCCCAACGTCATCAGTTCCATGGAGTTCGAGCGGATGACGCGCGCCGACGGCGTGACGGAAGGCGATATCCTCCTGGAGAACGGCGACCACCCGCGTTCTATCGCGATTCTCCATTGCGTCGGCTCCCGCGATAAAAACTACAACCGCTACTGCTCGCGGGTATGCTGCATGTACTCGCTCAAGCAGGCCCACCTGATAATGGAACACCTCCCCGACGTCGACGTTCACCAGTTCTACATCGACATGCGGACCTTCGGCAAGGGGTACGAGGAGTTCTACGACCGCCTGCTCGAGGAAGGCGTATACTTCGTCCGGGGCCGCGGCGCCGAGATTACGAACGTCGCCGAGCGGGTGGAGGAAGAGGGCAAGCTTGTCGTCTGCTGCGAGGATACGCTAATCGGCGCGTACCGTCGCGTACCGGTGGACATGGTCGTGCTGGCCACGGGCCTCGAGCCCCAGCCGGACGCGGAGGACGTGCGCCGGACCTTCGGCATCGGCTGCGGCGCGGAGGGCTTCTTCCAGGAGAAGCACGCCAAGCTGGCGCCGGTATCGACGACGACCGACGGCGTATTCCTGGCGGGCGCGTGTCAGGGTCCCAAGGATATTCCGGACTCGGTGGCCCAGGGTTCCGCGGCGGCGGCGCAGGCGCTGTCGCTGATGGACAAGGGCCTCGTCGAGATAGAGCCGATTACGGCGGTCATAGATGAGGACGTGTGCTGCGGGTGCAAGATTTGCATCGGCCTGTGCCCGTACACCGCTATCTCGTTCGACGAGGAGAAGGGCGTTTCCGTCGTCAACGAGGCGTTATGTAAGGGATGCGGAACTTGTGTTGCGGCCTGCACCACCGGCGCGGCCAACCAGCGCCACTTCAAGAACGAGCAGGTATTAGCCGAGATCGAAGGGGTGTTGTCCTAATCGGAGCTGATGGCGTAATGGCCAAAGAGAGCAGCGTATTAGTCTACGGGACGAACCTGGCCGGCTACCGCGCGGCCTACGCCCTTTGCAAGGACGGCCATAAGGTCGTCCTGCTCAACCGCGGGCGTTACGTCGACGAGATTAAGTACCAGGCTCTCGCCCAGCTCCCGCTCGACTTCTGCTGGATATGTGGCCATATGCCGCAGCGCCTCTTCAAGGCGCTGGGTTGTCTGACCGATAATTACAACGCCGAGCTTCTGTCCGTGGAGGGCGAAGCCGGCGGGTTCAAGGTTAAATTTAAGAAAAAAGACCAGTACGTCAACAACTTCGCGTGCATCGAGTGCGACAAGTGCGTCGAGGTGTGCCCGGTGGAGGTCGACGGCCGTAAGGCCATAACCGTCGTTCCCGAGGCCGGGTGGGAGAACATCTACGTCGTCGACGAAGAGCACTGCACGAAGTGCGGCAAGTGCGAGGAAGTCTGCCCCACGTCCTGCATCAAAATAGAGCGGCCGGAGGAGACCGTCGAGGCCGACGTGGGAGCCATCATCGTCGCGTGCGAATACGAGTCCCCTACCGACGAGGACCTCGCGGCCTTCGGCGCGGGGAAGTCGCCGGCGATTGTGAGCAACGCGGAAGTCGCGGGACGGTCCCTGCTGACCAATTTCGTGAAGGACGCCGTGCGGTTGCCCTCGGGCGAAGTCCCCGCCAAGTTCGCCATTATAGTAACGCCCCATTTCAACGGGCCGGGCGTGGAGTACGAAAATTACAACCTATCGGTTACGGCCGCGTACCGCGCCGCCAAAATCAAGGAATTGATGCCCGAGGCCGAAATTACGGTGTTCCTCTCCGACTACCGCGGCTTTGGCAAAGGCCACTATCGCCAGTACCTGAAGGCCCGCGAGGCCGGCGTGGAGTTCATTCGGGCCGAGGCCGTTACGGCCGAACCCAAGGGCAAGGGCGCCGTCGTCAAATTTAAACGAGGCGCCAAGGGCGAGAAGTACGAGGCCGAACTCGTCATATTGGTAACGGGCCAGAAATCGCCGGCGACGATGGAGAGCATAACCGCGGTCACGGGTATCAAGCCCGACGAACGGGGTTTCTGCCGCCTGCGCTCGTTCTCCTCCACCGAAACGGAGGTCCCGGGGGTCTTCTGCGTCGGCGAATGCTCCGGCGTAAAGGGCAATCCCGAGACGGTGTGGGAGGGTTGCGCCCTCCTGCCCGAGGTCTCGGCGTACCTGGGAGAAAAGAACTTCAAGCCGGCGCCGCCTCCGGAGCTGCGGAACGTTAGCGGCGAGGTTCCCAACGTCGGCGTGTTCATTTGCTCCTGCCACGGGACCTTTTCCGAGCGGATGGACCTGGAAGCGTTGCGCGAGCAAGCGGCGGCCCTGGGCGGCGTAGGCCACGCCGAAATCGTCGAGGGCTGTTGCACGCCCCCCACGATGAAGGCCACCGCCGAAAGAATAAAAGAGTCCGGCGTGAACCGCGTGGTCCTCGCCGTATGCACGCCGCTGCAGAAGCTGTTGAAGTATCGCAAAACGGCGATGATGGCCGGCTTGAGCCCGCTTCTGCTTCGGCTGGTTTCGCTCCGCGAAGACGTAATCGACGCCCACGACGACCCGGCCGGAATGCAGGCCAAGGGGCTATCGCTCATCCGCGGCGCGGTGGAGGCGGCCAAACGCGCCTACCAGGAACCCCTCGAGACCGACGCCTTCACGCCCCGGGCGCTGGTGGTGGGCGGCGGCCTGGCCGGCTTGGCGGCCGCGGAGGGCATCGCGGCCGGCGGCTTCGACGTGACGCTGGTGGACCGCGGCGAACGGCCGGGCGGCAACCCGGTCGGCCTCGACGGCGAAGAGCGGGCGTACCTGGACGAACTGACGAAACGCGTGGGGGAGAACGAGCGTATAACGGTGCATACCGGCGCTACCCCCGCCGCCGCGAGCGGATACGCGGGCAACTACAACGTCAGGATCGAGACGAAGGACGGGGACGTGGTCGAGCGCTTCGGCATCGTGGTGTTGGCTACCGGCGCGCGCGAGTACCGCCCCGAGGGCTTCGGCTACGGCGACGACGACCGCGTAATGACGCAACGGGAGTTGGCCGAGAAGCTGGCGGCCGGCGAGAAGCCGGGGGGCGACGTGGTGATGATTCAGTGCGTCGGCTCGCGCATCCCCGAGAGGCCCTACTGCTCCCGGGTGTGTTGCGCCCAGGCCCTGCGTAACGCGTTGGCGCTGTCCGAGGGCGGCGCCAAGGTTACGGTGCTGTACCGCGACATGGTTACCTACGGCGCCGAGGATGACCTCTACCGTCGAGCCCAAAAGGCCGGGGTGAAGTTCAGCCGCTTCGACGAGGACGCCTACCCGACGGTCGAGGCCGGCAAGAAGGGCCTTACGGTCAAGCTCGCGGACGGCGAAGCGCTCGCCGCGAAGGCCGTGGTGCTCAGCGTCGGCGTAGTCCCGGAGCGGGAGAACAACGAGGCCCTCTCGGCGATGTTCGGCCTTCCGCTGGACGCGGACGGCTTCTTCGACAGCGACGCCAACGCCTTCCCCTTCGAGGAAGCGATTAAGCGTTTGACCAAGCCGTTCGAGCTGGCCACCAACGGCGTTTTCGCCGCCGGCCTGGCCCACTCGCCGCGGCCCTTCCAGGGAATACTGCTCACGGCGCGCGACGCCGCGGGGCGGGCTATAGTCATGCTCGGGAAAAAGAAGATGCCGCCGCCGAACGCCGCTTTCGTGGCCGGCGTGAAGGACGCGTTGTGCATGGGCTGTGGCGTGTGCGTCGACGTCTGTCCGTACGGCGCCCGCGCCATCGACGTTCGCAAGAAGGTGGCTTTCGTCAGGCCGTTCCTGTGCGACTCCTGCGGCACCTGCGTGGCCGCCTGCCCGAACGACGCCTCGTTCCTGCGGGACTTTACGGGGATACAAAGCATAGCTACACTCGACGCCGTCCTGTCTTAAGGGGCTTTTATGGCCGAAGGGTACGAACCCAAGCTACTTTACGTGCTGTGCAGTTGGTGTGGCAGCGGCGGCTCCGAGAGCGCCCGGGCCCACGGCTTGAAGTACCCCGCGAACGTCCTGCTCTACCGCGTCAATTGCACCGGTTCACTTCCCGCGGTCCACATCCTCCGCGCTTTGCTGGAGGGCGCCGACGGCGTCGCGGTGAGCGGCTGTCACCCGGGTGACTGCCACTACGAAGAGGGGAACTACCACGCCCGGCGGCGCATAGCGCTTGCGAAGTCCATACTGGACGCGCTCGACCTGGGCGAGGACCGGCTGTGGTTCCGTTTCGTGGCCCACGGCGAAGGCCGCCGTTTCGTGGACACCGCCGCGGAGTTCAACGAACACCTAAAAGGAATTGGACCTAACCCGTTGAACGGGATAACGACGACATGAAGGGCATAACTTACGCCAGCGCGGATCCCGGCTCGGCCGCACGCGACCTGCTCGCGCGCGGGTTGGAAGCCGGCCTATGGGACGCCGTCCTCGTGCCCGCGAAGGTCCCGGCGGGTGACTCGTACGCCTGGTTGCTGCTCCGAGACGCGGGCGTATTGGAGAACACGACGCCGTTGCCGCCAGTGATGTCGGTCTCGGGCGCCCGGGCCCTCTACAAACTCGCCCGGCACGGAACGAGCGGCAAGGTGGCCGCGGTCCTGCGGCCCTGCGAGGTGCGAGCGGCGGTGGAGTTGTACAAGCGCGACCAGCTGCCTCTGGAC
This sequence comes from Candidatus Zixiibacteriota bacterium, assembly GCA_050117845.1. GTDB lineage: Bacteria > RBG-13-66-14 > B26-G2 > WVWN01 > WVWN01 > WVWN01. Next base: position 289,446 of record JASFLY010000001.1, on the reverse strand, counting down.
GACATCGTCCTTATCAGCATGGATTGTCCCGGCGCGGTTCCGCTTAAGGATTACGTCGTCAATCCCGAATCGGGGGAGGATTCGTTTAAGAAACTACTGCCCGGGGAGGAAGAACCCGCCCGGTCGATTTGCCGGACTTGCGACCACTTCTCCCACACGGCCGCCGACCTGCACGTCGGTACGCTGGGCGTGCCCGAGGGAAGCGTCGTTATCGTGCCGGCGACGGCGGCGGGGGAGGCCGCGGCCGAGGCATTGTCCCTCGGCGAGGCCGGCCCCGTCGAGGAGTGGGAGGCCGAGGTAAAGAAGCGCACCGCGAAGCGGCGCGCGGCGAAGGAAGAGGCACACGTTAAGTTGCGGGGGGAGGCCGGCGGCGCCGAGGGGCTCGCGGCCACGCTCGTGAGCTGCATCGGCTGCCACGCCTGCCGCAGCGTATGCCCGATATGCTTCTGCCGCCAGTGCTACTTCGACTCGGATGCGATGAAGGTCCCGGCGGCCAACACCCTCGCCCGGGCTCAGCGCAAGGGGGCGGCGCGCCTCCCGACCGATACGTTCCTGTTCCACCTCGGCCGCATGGCGCACATGTCCCTATCCTGCGTATCGTGCGGCGCGTGCGAGGACGCCTGTCCGGCGCACGTCCCGGTGGCCGAGCTCTTCGGCCTCGTGGCCGCGAATACCCAGGCCACCTTCGACTACGAGGCGGGGCGCGACCGCGCCGAGGCGGTGCCCACGACCTATTACCAGGTGGACGAACTGAACGCCGTTATGGCGCCCTACGCGGAAGCGCGGAAGACGGAGGGGGTGAAGACGAGTGGTTAAGGCGATATCCATAGCCGCGGACGGAGCGAACGCCGCGGCACGCGATCTTTTGAAGTCCCTTCTCGCGGCCGGCAAGGTGCGGGCCGTGACGACACTCGTCGAAGCCGGCCCCGCGGGCGAGGTAAACTACCAGCTCGTGGCCGACGAGGCCATACTCGACCGCGCCACGCCGCTGTACCCGTTCATGCCGGCCAACGCCGGCGGCGTTCTGTCCCACCTTACGCTCTCTGCCGGGTTCGAGGAGCCGGTGGCGGCGTTCCTCCGGCCTTGCGAATTGCGGGCCTTCGTGGAACTGGGCAAGCTGAACCAAATAAATACCGATAACCTGCTTATAATAAGTACGACGTGCGGCGGCGTATATCCGCTGGACGCGGTTTTAGACGGCGGCCTGGCCGACAAGCTCCCGGCCTACTGGGAGGCCCTGGCGAAGGGCGACGTCCCCGAGGGCTTGCGGCCCACCTGTTCGGCCTGCGAGCACTTCGCGCCGTTCGGCGCGGACGTAGTAGTGGCGGCGGTGGGTGCCGGCGGCGCCGTAACCGTGGTCGCGAACACGCCGCGCGGTGAAGAGGCCCTCGAAGGTTTGGAGGGCGCCGAGGCCGAAGCCACGGCCGAGACGGCGGGCGTAAAGGCCTTACGCACAAAGCGGGAGGCGGCGCGCGCCGAGCTGTTCGCGAGCGAGCCGCTGGCGGCCCCGGGCCTGGAGGGTCTGGTGGCCCTCTTCGGCCGTTGCGTCGGTTGTCGCAGTTGCCGCAGCGTGTGCCCCATATGTTGTTGCGAGGTTTGCTACTTCGATTCGGCGACGACCGAGCCGACGGCCCGGACCTTCGAGGTTCACCTGAAACGGAAGGCCGGGACGCGCGTGCCGCCCGACACGCTACTCTTCCACCTCGGCCGCATGACGCACATGAGCGCGTCGTGCGTGGGCTGCGGCATGTGCGCGGACGCCTGCCCGGTATATATCCCGGTCGCGACGCTGTTCGCGAAGGTGGGCGGCGAGGCGCAGGAACTCTTCGAATACATCCCGGGCAAGGACGCCGAGGAAGAGTTGCCCCTCAAACGTTTCGAGGAAGAAGAACTCACGGAAATCGGCGAAGAGAGGTTCGGATAATGGGCGACGAATTCGTACCCGATATCCTGGGTATCTTCTGCCGGTGGTGTTCTTATACCGCGGCGGACCTGGCGGGCGTAAGCCGCTTGAAAATGCCGCCCACGACGAAGGTCGTCCGCGTGATGTGCTCGAGCCGGGCCGATCCGGTTTTCGGGCTCGGGGCTCTCTTGGCCGGGGCCGACGGCGTTCTGGTGGCGGGGTGCGCGCCGGGCGATTGCCATTACAAAACGGGCAATTACCAGACGCGGCGCCGCTACGCAATGGTTGAAAAGATATTCGACACGGTGGGACTCGATAACCGGCGGTTAAAGCTGGTCTGGATACCGGCTTCGGAGGGCACGAAGGTTAAGCGCGTCGTAACGGCTATGACCGAGTCGCTCAAGGAAGCGGGCCCGAATCCCACCCGTGAGGAGATGTTTATTTAGGGGCATCCCCCTTCGTTTTACGACTCCCTCTTGCGAGGAAGGTGCGAGTATGTCGGAAACATTCGAACCGAAAATCGTCGGCTTGTTCTGTACCTGGTGCACCTATACCGGCGCGGACCTGGCCGGCACTTCCCGCCTCAAATACCCGACCAACGTGAGGCCGGTGCGGTTAATGTGCTCCGGACGTGTGGACCCCCAGTTCGTCCTGGACGCTTTCGCCCACGGCGCCGACGGCGTCCTGGTGGGCGGCTGCCACCCCGGGGACTGCCATTACCAGGAGGGGAACTACAAAACCCTCCGGCGGATAGTGCTCCTTAAAAAGGTGTTGGCGCAAATGGGCTTGAATCCGGACCGCCTGCGGCTGGAGTGGATAAGCGCCTCCGAAGCCCAGCGTTTCGCCGAGGTTATTACCAGTTTCACGGAGGAAATTCGGAAGCTGGGGCCGTTACCGGCGGGAGTCGAGGATCCCGCAGTAGCCCAGGAGGAAGTCCATGCCTGATAAATTCAAGTTCGCGTTCATGCCCTCCGCAAGCTGCGGCGGCTGCGAAATCGCCATAGTGGACATCGACGAGGTCATCCTCAAGGTGGCCGAACTCGCCGACATCGTCTACTGGCCCACGGCGCTCGATTTCAAAGACCATCACCTGGAAGCCCTGCCGGACGGCAGCGTTACGGTCGGTTTCTTCAACGGCGCGGTTCGCACCGACCACGACGTGCACCACGCCAAACTGCTCCGGCAAAAGAGCGCGTTCATCGTGGCCTTCGGCGCGTGCGCCCAGATGGGCGGCATTCCGTCCCTGGGGAATTTCTGGACCACGGAACAGCTCGCGCACCGGATGTACGACACCGTCCCGTCGGTCAACAACCCCGAGGGCACCCGGCCCCAGACCTCGTTCGAGGCTCCGGAAGGCGAACTCACCCTCCCCCGGGCGATGGACCGGACCTACGCTCTCGACCAGGTCATCGACGTGGACTACTACCTCCCGGGATGCCCGCCCCAGCCGAAGTGGATAATCGCGGCGGTCGAGGCGGTGGCCTCGGGCGAACTTCCGCCCAAGGGCACGGTCATCGCCGGCACCAAGGCCGTGTGCGACGAGTGTCCGCGGACGCGCTCCGAGGAGAAACAGGTCAAGGAGTTCAAGCGCATTCACCTCGTCGAGAACGACCCGGAGAAATGCCTGCTCGAGCAGGGGATAATGTGCTGCGGGCCGGCGACGCGCGACGGCTGCGAGGCGGCGTGCATCGTGGCCGGCCAGGCCTGCCGCGGCTGCTTCGGCCCCACCGACAAGGTCGACGACATGGGAGCCAAGCTGGCCTCGGCCATCGCCTCCATCACCGTGGCCGACACCGACGAGGAAGCCGACAATATCCTCGGCAAGCTGGACGACCCGGCCGGGTACTTCTATCGCTTCGGCCTGGCCAAGTCGCTTCTGGGCGTCCAGCGCGGCGAGTTCGATAAAAAAGAGGAAGACTAGCGCGCCGCTCACGGCGGCGCCACGGATATACGCAAGTTAAGCCCGATTAACCTTACGGAGAGAAGGTTATGAAAAAAATCGAGATAGACCCTATCTCTCGCCTCGAAGGGCACGGCAAGATCGCGATCTTTTTGGACGACGCGGGCGACGTGGCCGAGGCGTACCTTCAGATACCGGAGCTGCGCGGCTTCGAGCAATTCTGCGTGGGCCGGCCGGTGGAAGAGGTACCCCGGATCACGCCCCGTATCTGCGGCGTTTGACCCTTAGTCCATCACTTCGCAGGTGCGAAGGCAAATGACGCGGTTTACCGGGTAGAACTTCCGCCCAACGGCGAGAGACTCCGGCGGATGATATACAACTCGTACACTTTCTACGACCACCTCCTGCATTTCTACTACCTCGCGGCCCCCGATTTCGTTTTGGGACCCATGGCCGACCCGGCCGAGCGGAACATCCTCGGCGTCGTAGGCAAGGTGGGACTGGAGATAGGCGCCAAGGTCATCGAGATGCGCGCCAAATCCATAGACGTCATGAAGTACTTCGGCGGCAAACGAACGCACCCCATCATCGCCCTTCCGGGCGGTATTTCGCGGCCCCTCGACCCCGAGGCCCGCGAGGAGATGCGGAAGCACGCCGAAGAGGCGGTGGAGTTCTCCAAGTTCACGTTCCAGCTCTTCGAGGACGTCGTCCTGAAGAACCAGGAGTACGTGGACCTCGTCCTGTCCGAAGCCTTCGGGGGCCAGGAGACCTACTACGTGGGCCTCGTGACCGACGACAACAAGGTGGACTTCTACGACGGCATGACGCGCATCGTCGACCCGGAGGGGAACGAGTTCGCCAAGTTCCATCCCTCCGAGTACCTCGACCACTTCGAGGAGCGCGTGGAGCCGTGGACCTACCTCAAGGTCACGTACCTCAAGAATGTGGGCTGGAAAGGCTGGGTAACCGGGAAGGATTCCGGCATTTACCGCGGCGGCCCGCTCGCGAGGCTCAACGCCTCCGACGGGATGCAAACGCCGCTGGCCCAGGCCGAGTTCGAGAAGATGTACGATACGCTGGGCGGCAAGCCGGTGCACGCCACGCTCGCGTACCACTGGGCCCGCATCATCGAGGGCTGTCAGGGCGCCGAGCTGTGGCTCGAGGCGATGAACGACGACGAGATCCTGGATCCCCACATCCGCAACATCCCGACCGAGACCCCCGGCCGCGGCGTAGGCGTTATCGAAGCCGCCCGGGGCCACCTGATCCACGACTACAATACCGACGAGAACGGTATCATCACCGACATGAATCTCATCGTCGCCACGACTCATAACTACGCCGGCATCAACCTCGCCGTACGCAACGCCGCGAAGGGCGTTATAAAGGGCGGAGTAGTCGAAGAGGGCCACCTCAACATCGTCGAGATGGCTTTCCGGGCCTACGATCCGTGTATGGCCTGCGCGACGCACTCGCTGCCCGGGAAAATGCCGCTCGAGCTCGATATTTACGAGGCCGACGGCACCCTCCGTAATACCATAAAGAGAAACTGCTAAGCAGCAGTCCTCGCGGAGGCGTGGCCGCACGGCCGAGCTCGCAGCGCTAAGCTCGACCCGACATAACCGCGTCTCCGTCTCAGCATAAAGCTCAGACGTAAGCCTTTGCTCGTGCGAAGTGTTTCCACTCGCCCGGCAAAGGCTTTTTTATGCGCCCCGCCGGGAGGACGTATCCGAAGCCGATAAACCCATTACATCCGGAGAGAAATGATGAAGAAAATAGAAATCGACCCCATTTCGCGCCTCGAGGGCCACGGCAAGATAGCCATTTTCCTGGACGACAACGGCGACGTGGCCAACGCGTACGTCCAGATCCCGGAGTTGCGGGGCTTCGAGCAGTTCGCCGTCGGCAGGCCGGTAGAGGAGTTGCCGCGCATCACGCCCCGCATCTGCGGCGTCTGCCCGCTGGTCCACCATTACGCCAGCTCGAAGGCGTGCGACGCCGTCTACCGCGTCCCGCTGCCGCCCAACGGCGAGCGCCTGCGCCGGATGATTTACAACGCCTATATGTTCTACGACCACCTCCTGCACTTCTATTACCTCGCCGCCCCGGACTTCGTCGTGGGGCCGACGGCCGACCCGGCCGAGCGCAACATCCTGGGCGTGGTGGGCAAGGTGGGCCTCGAGATAGGTTCCAAGGTAATCGAGATGCGGGCCAAGTCCATCGACGTGCTCAAGTACTTCGGCGGCAAGCGGACCCACCCCATTATCAACCTCCCCGGCGGCGTCTCCCGGCCTCTCGACGCCGAGAAGCGCGAGGAGATGCTCGGCCACGCCCGCGAGGCGGTGGAGTTCTCCAAGTTCACGTTCCAGCTCTTCGAGGACGTCGTGCTGAAGAACAAGGAGTACGTGGACCTCGTGCTGTCGGAGGCCTACGGCGGCCAGGAGACGTACTATATCGGCGTCGTGAACGACGACAACGAGCTCGACTTCTACGACGGGTGGTCCCGCATCGTCGACCCGGACGGCAACGAGTTCGCCCGCTTCGCCGCCGAGGACTACCTGGACCACATCGAGGAGAGGGTGGAGCCCTGGTCCTACCTCAAGGTGACCTACCTCAAAAAGATCGGCTGGAAGGGCTGGGTTACCGGGAAGGACTCGGGCATATATCGCGGCGGGCCGCTGGCGACGCTCAACGCGGCCGACCGGATGCAGACCCCCGTGGCCCAGGCGGAGTACGAGAAGTTCTACGCCACGCTCGGCGGGAAGCCGGTCCACGCCTCGCTGGCCTACCACTGGGCCCGCATCATCCGCGGCGCCCAGGGCGCCGAGCTCTGGCTGCGCCACCTCGAGGACGACGAAATCCTCGACCCGCACGTCCGCAATCTGGCGACCGAGACGCCGAGCCGGGGCGTCGGCATCGTCGAGGCCGCCCGCGGCCACCTCATCCACGACTACACCACCGACGAGAACGGCATCCTCACCGAGGCCAACCTCATCGTCTCGACCACGCAGAACTACGCCGGCATCAACCTCGCCGTGCGCAACGCCGCCCGGGGCGTCATTACCGGCGGCGACGTGGACGAGGGCAAGCTGAACATGGTCGAGATGGCCTTCCGGGCCTACGACCCCTGCATGGCCTGCGCGACGCACGCCCTGCCGGGCAAGATGCCCCTGGAGTACGAACTCTACGACGCTGGCGGCGAACTCCTCCGTACCATAAAGCGAAACTGTTAGCCGGACACCGGGAGGTGGTGGGTAAGGCGGCCTGCGGGCCGCCTTTTACTTTAGAGTGGCGTTGGGTGTTACCACCCGACGCCGGGAGTATTATTCAAACATGAAGCGGCGGGCTTTATGCCCGCCGTTCCTCCCGAGTTGAACGCGGCCGCCAGGTGTTAACGCCCGACGGCAAGTGAATATTACGCGGCTATTGGCCTGATACGTGAGTTGGGGCGGGCGGCCTTTTTATGTTACAATTACGGAATATGCGGGACGAATTTGAAGGCCGGAAGGGCAAGACCCTCGTCCTGGGCGTCGGCAACGAGATCCGCGGCGACGACGGCGTTGGCATCCACGTCGTGCGCCGCGTGGCCGAACTCCTGCCCGCCGAACTCGCCCCCAGGGTCGTCGTGGACGAGGCGTGCACGGGGGGCTTCGACCTGGTGGACTACCTCCGCGGGTACGACCGGGCCGTGGTCGCGGACGCCATCCAGACCAAGGACGGCGTCGCCGGGACCGTCTACGCCTTCTCGGCCGAGGCGCTGCGCGTCACCGCCCATCTGGGCCACAGCCACGGCGTGAACCTGGCCGGCGCGCTCGACGTTTGCGGGACGCTGGGCCTCGGGGCCCCGGACCCGGTGACGGTCGTGGCGGTCGAGGCGGTCGAACTCAACGAGTTCACGGAGGAGATGACCGCCGAGGTCGCCGCCGCGGTGGAGGAGGCCGCCGCCGCCGTGCTGGACGAGCTGAAGGAGTGGCTCGGGTGAACCAGGCCGCCGCGGCAATCCGCAGGCGCGTGCGCGTGGCCGGCGTGGTGCAGGGCGTGGGCTTTCGGCCCCATGTGTACAACCTCGCCCGGCGGTTGGGCCTCGCCGGCTTCGTCCTCAACGACGGCGCCGGCGTCGTCGTCGAGCTGGAGGGGCCGGCGGAAGCGATAGCCGGCTTCCTGGCCGAGCTCCGGGCGGCCCCGCCGCCCCGGGCCCGCATCGACTCCATGGAAGAAGAGGAGTTGAGCCCGGCGGCCGAGACGTCTTTCGTCATCAGACAGAGCGAGCCGGGGCGGGCGCAGACGCTCATCTCGCCGGACGTCGCGACCTGCGGCGACTGCCTGGACGAGCTGCTGGACCCGGCGGACCGCCGGTATCGTTACCCCTTCATCAACTGCACCAACTGCGGCCCGCGGTTCACCATCATTCAGGGCGTTCCGTACGACCGGCCGAAGACGACGATGGCGTCGTTTGAGATGTGCCCGGCCTGCCGGGCGGAATACGAGGACCCCGGCAACCGGCGTTTCCACGCCCAGCCCAACGCCTGCCCGGCCTGCGGCCCGAGCCTTGCCCTGTGGGACGCCGAGGGGAAGCCGCTCGCGTCGGCCGATCCGCTCGACGACGCTAAGCGTTTATTACTGGAAGGCCGGGTCGTGGCGGTTAAGGGGCTGGGGGGCTACCACCTGGCGTGCGACGCGACTTCCGCCGAGGCGGTGGCGGCGCTGCGCTCGCGGAAGTACCGGGAGGACAAGCCGTTCGCCGTCATGGTTGCGGACGCCGCGGTCGCCCGGCGCTACGCCGAAGTGGACGACGCCGAGCTTGCGCTGCTCCTTTCCGAGAAGCGTCCTATCGTCCTGTTGCGCAAGCGTACGCCGTTCTACCTGCCGGAGGAAATAGCGCCCGGCAACCGCTGCCTGGGCGTCATGTTGCCCTACACCCCCCTCCACCACCTCCTGTTCGACGACGACCTCGAGATCCTCGTGATGACCTCGGGCAACCGGGCCGACGAGCCCATCGCCTACCGCGACGACTTGGTGGCCGAGCATCTGGCCGGCATCGCCGACTATTTCCTGGTGCATAACCGGCCCATCGCCCGGCGCGTCGACGACACGGTGACGCGGGCCTTCCAAGGCCGGGAGTACCCGGTCCGCCGTTCGCGCGGCTACGTCCCGCTCCCCATCGACTTAGGTGACACTTATAATAAAAGCGTCCTCGCCGTTGGCGCCGAACTTAAGAACACTTTTTGTTTGACGAAGGGGGACCGGGCGTTCGTCTCGCATCACGTCGGCGACCTCGAGAACGTCGCGACGCTGGAGGCGTTCGAGGAGGGCGTGGCGCACTTCCGCCGCCTCTTCGACGTCGAGCCGGCGGCGGTGGCGCGGGACCTCCACCCCGATTACCTCTCCACCCGTTACGCCCGGGAGACGGGCCTGCCGGAGGTCGTAGTTCAGCATCACCACGGCCACGTGGCCTCGGTCCTCGCGGACGCCGGGTACGACGGCGGCAAGGTCATCGGCGTCGCCTTCGACGGCGCGGGCCTGGGGGACGACGGCGCCATTTGGGGCGGCGAGTTCCTGTTGGCCGACGCGGCGGAGTACGTCCGCGCGGCCCACGTTAAATACGTCCCTCTCCCCGGCGGGGACGCCGCGGCGCGGGAATCCTGGCGGATGGCCCTCTCCTGGCTCCACGACCTGTACGGCGCCGAGGCCGGCCGTCGTGTTACGCCGGGCCTCGCCGAGATACCGGAGCGGAGCCGCGAGATGGTCCTGGAGGCCGCGGCCAAGGGCGTCAACTCGCCGCCGACGAGTTCCATGGGCCGCCTCTTCGACGCGGTGGCCGCGCTCGCCGGCGTCCGTTACTATACCAATTACGAGGGCCAGGCCGCCATCGAACTCGAGCAGGCCGCCGATGCCGACGAGGCCGGCGCGTACGAGTTCGCCTACGGCGAGGGGAAGCCCCTCGTCGTCGACCCGGCCCCGGCGATCGAGGGCGTCCTGTCGGACGTGGCGGCGGGCGCTTCGCCCTCCGTCATCGCGGCCCGCTTCCACAACGGCGTCGCCGCGATGGTGGAACGCGTCGCGTCGCTCTTGCGCGACACTTCCGGCCTGGGCGTCGTGGCCCTGGGCGGCGGCGTCTTCCAGAACGTCACCCTGCTGTCCCGGGTGATACCGTTGTTGGAAAGCGCCGCGTTCCGGGTTATAATACATGAACAGGTGCCGACGAACGACGGCGGCCTTTCGCTGGGCCAGGCCGCGGTGGCGCTGGCCAAACTCGAAAAGGATAAATAGCGATATGTGTTTGGGCGTACCGATGAAGATAATCGAGGTAGACGGGACGCGGGCGACGGTCGAGATGTCGAACGTGCGGCAGGAATGCGACCTGTCCCTCTCTCCCGACGCGAAGGTCGGCGACTACGTCATCATCCACGCCGGCTTCGCCATCGAAATACTCGACGAGGAGGAGGCGCAGGAGACGCTCGATCTCCTGGACCAGGTCGGCTTCGATACCGGCCGGGGGAAGTGAAATACCTCGACGAGTTCCGGGACCGGGCACGGACGGAGAAGGCCGCGGCGGCGGTCGCGGCCGTCAACGACCCGGGGCGCGAGTTCTCCTTCATGGAGGTATGCGGGACGCATACCATGGCCATCGCGCGCTACGGCCTGAAGAAGCTCCTGCCCGAAAACGTCCGGCTGGTGTCCGGCCCCGGCTGCCCGGTGTGCGTAACGCCCAAGGACTACGTGGACCACGCCGTCGCACTGGCGCGGACGCCGGGCGTGACCGTTGCGACCTTCGGCGACATGATGCGCGTGCCCGGGAGTTCGGCGAACCTCCTGGCGCTCCAGGCCGAAGGGGCGGACGTGCGCGTGGTGTACTCGCCGCGGGAGGCGCTTGCGGCCGCCCGGGCCGAAGCCGGCCGGCGGGTGGTATTCCTGGGGGTCGGCTTCGAGACCACCGCCCCGACCATCGCGGCCACGGTGAAGAAAGCGGCGGCCGAGGGGGTCGACAACTTTTTCGTCCTCTCGGCGCACAAACTCGTCCCGCCGGCCCTCGCGGCCTTGTGTGCGATGAAGGACCTGGCCCTCGACGGCTTCCTCTATCCGGCGCACGTGAGCGCGATTATCGGCGCCCGGGCGTACGAGTTCGTGGCTCGGGACTTCGGCCTCCCCGGCGTCGTCACCGGCTTCGAGCCGGTGGACGTGATGCAGGGCATATACTTATTGTTGAAACAATACGCCGACGGCGAGAGCCGCGTCGAGAATCAATACGCGCGCGTCGTCAAGGAGGAGGGGAACCCCCGGGCGCGGGCGCTCTTGGCCGAGGTCTTCGAGCCCTGCGATTCGCGGTGGCGGGGCCTGGGGGAGATGGCCGCGAGCGGCTTGACCTTTACGACGGCCTATCAGCGTTTCGACGCCGCGAGGGCGATACCGGTCGAGGTGGAGGAGACGGTCCCCGACGTCGGCTGCATTTGCGGCGACGTGTTGACGGGCGCCCGGGCCCCCGCGGATTGCGGCCTGTTCGGCGGCCGTTGTACCCCCGAAGCCCCGGTGGGGCCGTGCATGGTCTCGTCGGAGGGGAGCTGCGCGGCGGCGTATAAATACGGCGATGAGTGATGATATAATACAATTGGGTCACGGCGCCGGCGGCGTCCTGATGCGGCGGCTGGTGGCCGACGTCTTCGCCCGGCACTTCGACAACGAGGCGTTGCGGGCGCTGGACGACGCGGCCACGCTCGAGCTGCCCCCCGGCCGCGCGGCCTTCACCACCGACGCGTACGTCGTCAAACCGCTGGAGTTCCCCGGCGGCGACATCGGCAAACTGGCGGTGTGCGGCACCGTCAACGACCTCGCCGTCATGGGCGCCGAACCGCGTTATCTCTCCGCGGCCTTCACGCTGGAGGAGGGCCTGCCGCTCGCGACGCTCGATCGGATCGCGGCGTCGATGGCGGCGGCGGCCCGGGAGGCGGGGGTCGAGATAGTCTGCGGCGACACGAAGGTCGTGGCGCGGGGCGAGGCCGACGGCCTTTTCATCACGACGGCGGGCGTGGGCGTTTACGGGGGCCGGGAGCCGCTCCGGCGGCCGCTCGAACCCGGCGACGCGGTGGTGCTCAGCGGGTCGGTCGGCGACCACGGCGTCGCGGTCATGCTGGCCCGGGAGCAGTTCAAGTTCGACGCCGCGGTGGAGAGCGACTGCGCGCCGTTGGGCGACTTGTGCCGGGCCATGCGCGAGGCCGCGCCGGGGATAAAGTTCATGCGGGACCCGACGCGGGGCGGCCTGGCGGCGGCCTTGAACGAGGCCGCCGAGGGGCACGGCGTCGGCCTGGAAATCGCCGAGGAGAAGATACCGGTTAAGGGGGACGTCGCGGCGGTGTGCGAAATCCTGGGGCTCGACCCTCTCTACGTGGCCAACGAGGGGAAGGTGGTCGCGGTGGCGCCGGTGGCCGAGGCGGAAGGCCTGGTGCGGGCGATGCGGGGCCACGCATTCGGCGCCGGGGCGGAGATAATAGGCCGGGTCGTCGCGGAGCCGAAGCGCGTATTCGTGAAGACGGTGGTCGGCGGGACCCGCGTCCTCGGGATGCCGCTGGCGGACCAACTCCCGAGGATATGCTGACGTGCACGAGCTTTCGGTCGTAAACTCGCTCGTCGAACAGCTTCTCGTGGAGGTGGATCGCCACGGCGTGGCCGGCCGCGTAAAAACGGTGCATTTGAAACTCGGGCTGCTCACCACGTTCGTGCCGGCGGCGATGACGTTCTACTTCGAAACCTTGACCGAGGACACGCCCCTCGAGGGCGCGACGCTCGACATCGAGGAAATACCGGTGGTCGGGAAGTGCCGCTCGTGCGGGGCCGAGCTCTGCGTGGAGGAGCCGCCGTTCCTTTGCGCCGCCTGCGGCTCGCCCGATCTTGAGATTACGTCGGGGCGGGAATTGCTTATCGATTCGCTGGAGATCCTGGACGAGAACTAGAAGGACGGTCGTCGATGGAAATTAAGATCGTAAAAAAGGTGCTCGAAGCCCACGAGAAATTGGCCGACGAAATCGCCGCCTACCTGGCGGAAAAGGGCGTCTACGCCGTGAATATCATCGGGTCGCCGGGCGCCGGGAAGACCCGCCTCCTCGAGCGGACCTTTGAGGCCGCCTTGGCCGAAATCAGGCCGGGCGTCATAGAGGGAGACATCGCGACCACGGCCGACGCCGAGCGTCTCCAGAAGTTCGACGTCCCCATCGTGCAGATCAACACCGGCCCCTTCGGCGGCGATTGCCACCTGGCGCCCAACCTCGTGAAGGCCGCGCTGGAGGACCTGCCGCTGGACGACCTCGGCACCGTGTTCATCGAGAACGTCGGCAACCTGGTTTGCCCGGCGGAGTTCTACGTCGGCGAGAACGAGAAGGTGGTCGTAATATCCGTGGCCGAGGGCGAGGACAAGCCGCTCAAGTACCCGCTGGCGTTCCAGGAGGCGAAGGCGGCCGTCATCACCAAAACGGACCTCCTACCCCACCTGCACGTTGACGTTGCCGCATTGAAACGCAACGTCGAGGCCGTCAACCCCAAGCTCGACGTGTTCGAGGTGTCGGGCGAGACGGGCGAGGGCGTGGCCGCGTGGGTGGACTACATAAAAGGCCGGTTGTCCGGGGGGTAGTCCCGGCCGGCGTTCAACCTATTTCAACGCAACGCGTAACAGAGCGAGGTGCGGACGCGATATGGAACACGTTGACGGAACCGTCGACAGGGGCGACGTTAAACTTTACGCGCTATCGACCTGCGTGTGGTGCAAGAAGACGCGCCAACTGCTGGAGGAACTCGGTTTGACGTACGACTACGAGTACGTCGACCTGGCCACTCCCGACCGGCGCGACGAGATAGAGGCCGAGATAATGGCGCGCGCGGGGCGGGCGGCGTACCCGACGTTATGCACGCCCGACGAATGCGTCACCGGATACCGGCCGGACGAGATTCGCAGGCTGCTCGATTTGTAAGGAGGGGAAGATGGCCGAACCCGAAACGCGGGAAGTCGACGCGCTGCAAAAGAAACTGGAGCGGGAGGCCCGGGCCGGCGGGTACCACCTCAACCCCGACGCCGAGTTCACCCGTGCCCTCGTCGAGGGCCTCGCCACCAACGTAGGCCGCTACGGCTACCAGGCCTGCCCCTGCCGCTTGGCCGCCGGGGAGCGGGAAGCGGACCTCGACATCATCTGCCCCTGCGATTACCGCGACGCCGACCTGGGGGAGTTCGGCGCGTGCTACTGCGCGCTTTACGTTTCCCGGGAAATCGCGGAGGGGAAGGCCGAGGCGCAGACTGTGCCCGAGCGCCGGCCCGCGAAGAAGGAGGACCGGCCGCAGTATCGTCGTGCCGAAGTTCCCGCCGGGGGCGTGGCCGTGTGGCGCTGCCGCGTATGCGGGTACCTGTGCGGCCGGGAGGCCCCGCCGGAAACGTGTCCCATATGCAAGGCGAGTAAGGACCGGTTCGAGTCGTTTGCGTTTCCGGCCGGCTAGGCCGAGTTGTATAAATAATAAAAAACGAGCCGGCCCGAGGGCCGGCTTTTCTTTTCGGTTGGAATAGACCTTCAGGCCGTGACGACGTTGCCGCCGTCGAGGCCCAGACGCCGGGCCACGCCGCGCGTGTCGAGGACGAGCGCGGCTTCGCGGAACAGCATATCGTAATCGACCGCCGTGTGGTCCGTCGTGATGACGACCGCGTCGTACGACTTCAGCGCCTCGGCGGAGAGTTCGACGGATTTCAGGCCGAAGTCGAATTTGCGCGTCGCGGGGAGTTCGGGGGCGTACGGGTCGTGGTAGGAGACCTCTGCGCCCCGGCTCCGTAGGACGTCGATGACGACGAGGGCGGGGGACTCGCGGAGGTCGTCGACGTTGGCCTTATAGGCCACGCCGAGTACGAGCACCCGCGCCCCGGCCAGCTCCTTCCCCCGGGCCTGCAGCGCCGCCTCGAGCCGGCCCACGGCATACGAGGGCATCTCGTCGTTGACCTGGCCGGCGAGTTCGACGAAGCGGCTTTCCCGTCCCACCTGCCGGGCGCGCCACGCGAGGTAGTAAGGGTCGAGCGGGATGCAGTGGCCGCCGACCCCCGGGCCGGGGACGAACTTCTGGAAGCCGTAAGGCTTGGTGGCCGCGGCGGCGATGACCTCGAAGACGTCGAGGCCCATCTCGTGGCACATCACCTTGAGTTCGTTGACCAGCGCGATGTTCACGGCGCGGTAGGTATTCTCCAGCAGTTTAGACATCTCCGCGGCCTCGGCCGAGGATACCCGGACGACCTCCTTGACGACGGGCCGGTAGAAGGCGTAGGCGAGCTCGGTCGCGGCCTCGTCCACGCCGCCCACGACGGTCGGGATTCCCTTCAAGGGATAGGCGGTGTTGCCGGGGTCGACTCGTTCGGGGGAGAAGGCGAGCCAGAAGTCCCGGCCGGCCTTAAGGCCGCCGGCCTCGAGGAGTGGCAGGACGGCCTCCCGGGTCGCCCCGGGGTAGACGGTTGATTCGACGATGACGAGCTGGCCCGGCCGGAGGTGGGGGGCGAGGGCGCGGGCCGTGCTCTCCAGATACGATAGGTCGGGTTCCTTGTCGGCGGTGAGGGGGGTGGGGACGCATACGGCCACCACGTCGGCCTCGGCCAGCCGCGCCGGGTCGGTCGTCGTCTCGAACGCCTCGTCCGCGAGGGTTTTGGCCAGCTCCTCGTCCGTGACGTCGCCGATGTAGGAGCGACCCGCCATGAGCGTCTCGACCTTATCCGGGTCGATGTCGTAGCCGATGACGTGGTATCCGGCGGCGGCGTAGGCCATGGCGAGCGGCAGGCCCACGTAGCCGAGGCCCACCACGCCGGCGCAGGCCTCCCGGCGCTCGATTTTACCCTTCAGTTCGTCAAGTGTCATTTACCGGCTCCTTTTAACCGTCCCTTTATTATTTTATGCGTAACGGAATCCGATTCGGCGTTACCTATACTCCGAAAGGATATCATCAACTAGGTTAATTTCTGTCATAGGAGGTGGCGCTCTTTTAACGGAGGTTTGAAATGGCTACGAACGTTTCCTCGGCTCGCAGGAAGCTCGGCCAGGAGGATTTGACTAAAAAGAAGGTTTCTCGCACCCGTAAGCTCGACGAAAATAGCGCCGCAAACGCAGAAGAAATCCAGGCCCGGATAGGGCAATTGTTCGGCCGCATCGCATCCCGCGTTACGCTGGCTCCCGACCGGGCGGCCGAGATCTGGGCCCGCGTCAAAGAGAACGCGAACAAGTAAGGCAAATCCACTCGCTGACTTTTGGGGAACGGCTCCGGCCGTTCCCTTTCACATACCCTTTCCCAACGCCGTTACTTTATGATAATATAACACGAAAAGGAGGTTTAAATATGCCCCGTAAATACGTAGCGGGCCTGCTCGCAGTATCAGCCATCGTCTTTCTTTTATCCGCGTGTTCGCCCAAGACCGAAGAGGCCGCGCCGACCGGCGAGGCCCCGCCGACCGCAGCCGCCGAAGCCCCGGAAGGGTTCGCCCTGATGGACGCCTCCGCTTTTAAGGTGGACGACTACAAGGGCCAGGTCCTGGTGCTCGATTTCTGGGCGACGTGGTGCGGCCCGTGCAAGATGGAGATTCCGCATCTCATCGAACTCCAGAAGGAGTACGGCGAACAGGGTTTGACGGTCGTCGGCATCACCTTCGACGACAACCCGGACAAGGACGTACCGCCCTACGCCGCGGAAGTCGGCATGAATTACGTTAACGTTCGCGGCACCGACCAGATGAAGAGCGACTACGCCATCCTGGGCCTCCCGACCATCGTGGTTTACGACCGCGACGGCAACGAGGTCCTGAAGCGGCCGGGTTACATCGAGAAGGACCAGCTCGAGGCCACGATCAAACCGCTCCTCGCGCCGGCCGAATAATCAGAACATAGTCCGCACGCGCAGGCGCCGCCCGTCGGTATCAACGACGGCGGCGCCTTTTTCGCCGGCCGCCAGGCAGAGCGCGCCGGCGCGGCGGTAGCGTGAAAGGGTCTCGGCCGCGGGGAACTTGGCCGCCCCGGCCTTGGTCGCGAAGAACGCGGCCCGGGGATTGACCGCGGCGACGAAGGCCGGCCTCGCCGCCCCCAGGGAGCCGTGGTGCGGCGCCTTGAGCATGTCCGCCTCGACCTTCCGGCCGGCCGCGAGTATTTCACCTTGCGCCCGGTCCTCCACGTCGCCGGTGAGGAGGGCCGAGAACTCCCCGTACTCCAACCTGAGCACCGTCGACGAGTCGTTGGACGAGAATCCGGCCGGCGGCCCCAGGGCCGGCGGCCATACCCGCGATACGGCCGCGCCGCCGACGTCCAACGCCGCCGGGGCCATACGGACGACGGGGACGCCCCGCTCCCGGGCCACGCCAGCCACCTCCCTCAAATGCGGGCTGTACTTCCGGTCCACGGGGAACCACAGCTCGCCCACGTCGAACTCCCGCAGCAGGTACGCGACGCCGCCGGCGTGGTCGGCGTCGCCGTGGGTCACGCAGAGGTAGTCGATGCGCGTCAACCCTTCCGCCCGGAGGAAGGGCGCGACGACGCGCTCGCCGGCGTCGTAGGTGCCGCCGGCGTATCCCGCGTCCACGAGGAGCGTATCGCCGTTCGGGAACTCCACCAGCGCGCTGTCGGCCTGGCCCACGTCGAGGAACGTTATGCGGAGGGGCAGGTCGGCCCGGGCGAGGCGGGGCGCGAATCCCCATCCCAAACACCCGAGCGCCGCGGCGGCGAAGGCGATACCCGGCCGCCACTTCCTAACGGCCACCGCGGCCGCGCCCAATAACAGCGCCGCGACGACGAAGGCCGCCGACTCGGCCATGGGGAACTGCAAGTCCAGGTGCTTGCCGACGAGCGGGACGCCCGCCAGGCCGGGCCAGAGGCGGCCCAGCGGCTTGAGGCCGAGCGAGAAGACGTGGCCGGCTATCGTCAGCAGTTTGGCGGCGAGCCAGGCCGCGCCGCCTAAAATATCCCCCAGCGCGGGCCAGACGAGGCCCGTTACTATCGTCGCGAGGGAGAGGGCGACGGCGCAGCCCGCCAGCGGGACCATCGCCAGGTTGGAGACGAGGGAGACGGGCGTGAAGTGGTGGAAGAAGTAAATCTGGAGGGGCAGGACGCCGAGTTGGGCCGCGGCGGTGGCGGCGAGCGACTCGCGCAGGAGGCCGGGCACGCGGCGCAGGAGCCCCACGAAAGGCCGGTACAGGCCCGCGATGGCGAAGGTGGCGGCGAAGGAGAGGAGGAAGGACGCGTCGGCGACGAGGAGCGGGTTGTATATCAGGATTATTAGCGCCGCGGCGGCGAGGACGTTGAACAGGTCCACGTCGCGGTCGAGCAGGACGGCGGTGAGCGCGAGGACGCCCATCACCGCCGCCCGGACGACCGGAGGGTTGAAGCCGGTCAACAGCGCGTACGCCGGGAGGAAGGCCATGACCGTGAGGTTGGCCGCGAGGCGGGGGACCCGGGCGCCGGCGAGGACGAGGAAGAGGACGAAGGCCACCAGGCCGACGTGCAGGCCGGAGATCGCGAGCAGGTGCATCGCGCCGGCACGGCGGAAGTCCTCCACGATGGCGGCGTCTATCTCGGACCGTTTGCCCAGTGTGAGGCCCGCCAGGACCGCGGCCTCGTCGCCGCCCACCGACCGCTCGAGTACGCCGGCGGCTTTGCGGCGAACGGCGAACGCCGCGGCGAGGACCGGGTTGCCTTTGCCGCCGGAGATACGGGTGACGTCCTCTCTGTCCGAGGCCGTAACGAGGGCCGTGGTCCCGCGGCGCCGGAGGAAGGCGCGGTAGTCGAAGGCGCCGGGGTTTCGCCCGGGCCGGGGCGCGACGAACTTCCCGCGCACCGATACCTCGTCGCCGTAACTGAGCGACACTTTGTCGTAGATGGTGACGCGGCTGCGGCCTCGGACGGCCTTGGTCTCGCCGTCGATATCAATGCTCCGGCCGTCGAGGTAGAAGAGGGTGCCGTGCGGCCGGCGCTCCGGGTCGGAGGCGACGACGCCGGTAACGACCGCCTCCGTCGGCTCGAAGCGGGGGTCGAGTTCGAACGCGATGTCATTGGGCGATACGTAATCGTGGCGGGCGGCGTAGTAGCCGGCGCCGGCGCAGGCGAGCGCGGCGAGGAGGACGAACGTCCCGGCCTTGTGCTTGCGGAGGATAAACGAAACGGCCGCCAGGATAGCGGCGGCGATTAACAAGGGGAGGGCGGGCGGCGCGAAGGCCGCGGCGAAAACGAGGCCGCCGGCGAAGGGCGCGGCGGCGAGGCAGGCGGGTCGGCGGCGAATCATTAGGGCGAAATAAACGGGGATATCACTCTCGGCTTCAATCGGTTTTTATTACGACGTACGTGTGGAAAGCGCGTATGATTTTCGACGGCACCCGTTGTTTAAACAACTTATGCAATTCGAATAAGAGCCCTGGTATTGCGAATCTATAGCGAGTGAGGTAATTTCCTAATTCGCGATGGCCCATGCCTGCCGAAATTCGTTTCCGGTGTATTACGGAGTCCCTATAATCCCGGAACATTACGAAATCCATCCATATCCTTGTACTTTTATCTAAGCGCCGGCCGCGAGTAATTATCGGTATCCAGTCGGTTATTTTAGTATCGAAAGGTACTTTTTTATGTTCCTTATCGTCGATAAGTTGATTTTGAGGGTTCGAATCGTTCCAAGCCGCTATGCGGTTATTTAAATAAACTTCGATTGAAGTAACGCCGCTAATCGAGGCGTTATTGAAATCGGTAGTAGATTTGTTTTCCAGAACTTTTTGAAACGAGGTTACGGAGTTCTCGAATTCGTTTAAATAAACAGGGAAAATTATTTCTCCCGGTCCGACTACCGTTTCATTTGGGACCCCACCGGGGACAGACGGTACTTTGACAATTGGGTTGCCGAATAAGACCATTTTATTAGGGGTAATGGTTTCGATATACGGGATAAGGCCAATCCGTTCGCGGGTTTCCGAAACCAAATAACCGAAATCTACCCCGAGATTCTCGAATAACGATTTTACTTCTGATAAACACCAAAACGTCGGGTAACGGAATCCGAACTTCGCGGGGACGCACGAATGGTGTCCGTACGCCGCCATATCGAGGATTAAACGTTCTGCTTCTTTTACCGAGAGCCGCGGTTTTAACGCAAAAGTAACCATTTAGGATTAATCACGTTCACCCCCGATCGGCGTACTTCGCGATATTTAATACTCCATTAATGCGGGACCCGGTTTTTGAATATTAACGACGAAAGAAGTGACTGAATGCACCCGGGTAAAATACCATCGTACCCGTAAAGGCGTAATAAATGCGGATAATATCTTAGTAATTAACTCAGTTCGTATTCTATGGCACCGGTATTCCTAACGTCGTACGGTAGTATCTCCGCTAACCATTTCCCCTCGTTGTTATATATATTGCCCTGGACGACAATAATATCCCATCCTTCCGGCAAATCTACAGAGTATTCAGCGGGGTTTGCTTTGATTTTCCCCGAACTCTTTTGGTCGCCGTCTATCGTTACATATATTTCAACCTGGTAACCGGCCGCTTTTTTTTCCGGGAGGTCGTACCCTGCCTTGATTACGCCCGTTTCTAATTCGTAGTACCTCTTAACCTGTATTCCCCCGAACGGACTAACGTCTACGTCACCCATAAAACCGCCTCCTCATCCTATGACTTTCCCGTAATATAACTCCGTAAGGTTTATTAGTCATGTTGAAACCGCTTTCGCGGATAGCCGTTTCTTAGGCTTCGGCGGCCAGTTCCTCCATCACTTCCGGCGGGATGTCGAAGTTGGCGGAGACGTTCTGGACGTCGTCGTGGTCCTCCAGCGCCTCCAGCAGCTTGACGAACTTGGCGGCAACCTTGCCCTCCAGCGGAATCGTCGTCTTGGGGATGAGGGAGACCTCCGCGGTGCCGAGCTCGATGCCCGCGGCGCCCAGCGCGTCGGTGACGTCGGCCAGGTTCTCGGGGGGGCAGTAGACCTCGAAGACGTCCTCGCCCTCCTGGATGTCCTCGGCGCCGGCCTCGAGCACGGCCTCCATTATTTGGTCCTCGGTCGCCTTGCCGCGGTCGATGAGGACCATTCCCTTGCGGTCGAACATCCAGGTCACCGCGCCCATCTCGGCCATGGAGCCGCCGAGGCGGTCGAGGATGTGGCGTATCTCGGGGGTGGTGCGGTTCTTGTTGTCGGTCATGACCTCCACGCACATCGCGACGCCGCCGGGGCCGTAGACCTCGTACGTTATCTCCTCGAACTGCACGCCGTCCAGTTCGCCGGTGCCGCGCTTGATGGCGCGGGCGATGTTGTCCGCCGGCATGTTGGCGGCCTTGGCGGCCTGGATGGCGACGCGGAGGCGGGTGTTGGCGGTCGGGTCGCCGCCGCCGTGCCGCGCGGCCACGATTATCTCCCGGGCCAGCCGCGAGAAGATCTTACCGCGCTTCTGGTCCTTGCCTTCCTTCTTGCGCTTGATCGTACTCCACTTGGAATGGCCTGACATGAGCCCTCCGTTCTATCGCGCCGCGGCGACGTTAACTTATTAACTCCCGGCCGTCCATATAAGGTCGGAGGGCCGGGGGGACCGTAATCGTGCCGTCGGCGTTCTGGTAGTTTTCCATTATGGCGACCATCGTCCGGCCCAGCGCGAGCGCCGAGCCGTTGAGCGTATGGACGAACTCCGGCTTGGCGCCCTTGGCGGGGCGGAAGCGCGTGTTCATCCGGCGGGCCTGGAAGGCCTCGTAGTTGCTGCAACTCGATATCTCGCGGTACTTGTCCTCGGAGGGGAGCCAGACCTCGATGTCCACGCACTTGGCGGCGCCGAAGCCGAGGTCGCCGGTGCTCAGGACGACCTCGCGGTAGGGGAGCTCGAGGAGCTCGAGGATGTTGCGGGCGTCGGCCACCAGGCTCTCCAGCTCGTCGTACGACGCGTCGGGGTGGACGGTCTTGACGAGCTCGACCTTGAGGAACTGGTGCACGCGGATCATGCCCCGGGTGTCGCGGCCGGGCGCGCCGGCCTCGCGGCGGAAGCAGGGCGTGAAGGCGGCGTACTTTATCGGCAGGTCCTCGGCGGCGAGGATCTCGCCGCGGTGGAGGTTGGTCACGGGGACCTCGGCGGTGGGGATGAGCCACGCGGCGGTCAGCGCCTTCTCGGCCAGCTCGGCGGGGAGGCCGTCCAGGTCCGGCGGCCGGTTTACCATCTCTTTGATGTGCCGGGCCCACTCGAAGAAGAGCGGCTCGACCACCGAGTACATGTCGGAGGAGAACTTGGGAAGCTGGCCCGTTCCGAGCATCGCGTCCTCGAGGACCAGGAAGGGGACGTTGACCTCGACGTAGCCGCGCTTGCCGGCCTCGTCCAACATTAAATTCTGCAGGGCGCGCTCGAGGCGGGCCCCCGGGCCCCGGGTCATCGTGAAGCGGGACCCCGCGACCTTGACGGCGCGTTCCTCGTCGACGATGCCGAGTATCTCGCCCAGCTCCCAGTGGGGCCGGGGCGTGAAGTCGAACTTGCGGGGCTCGCCCCATCTGCGGCGGACCTCGTTGTCGCTCTCGTCGCGGCCCACGGGCACGGAGGCGTGCGGCATGTTGGGGAGGTAGAGCAGGAGGCGGGAGAGTTCGTCCTCGACGTCGGTGCGCTTCGCCGAGAGGTCCTTGACCTCTTCGCCGAGCCCTCGGGCGGCGGCGATGGCCTCGGCCGCGTCCCCGCCGGCGCGCTTGGCTTCGGCGATGGCCTCGTTGGCGCGGTTGTGTTCGGCGCGGCGGTTCTCCACTTCCGCGATGACGGCGCGGCGCCGGGCCGCGAGGTCGAGTACGGCGTCCAGGTTGAACTCGACGTTGCGGGCGGCGAGCATGGCTCGCACGGCGTCCGCGTTCTCTTCGACGTATTTCAGATCAAGCATAGGTATCGTCGGGTTAAGGGCGCAGCCCTTGACAAGGGCGACGCTTTCGGTTAGATTAACGGCTAATGGATTCGGTCGAGCATCCCCAGCATTTTCGTTGGAACTTCGCGTGCGCCGCCGCCAACGGCGTCATTTTCCATATATTCTTCGCGGTACTGAACCCTTCCACTATCGTACCGGCCTTCGTCGGGACGCTTACCGGGAACCCCATCTGGATCGGCCTCGCGGGCCAGCTCGACTCCATTTGCTGGCCGCTGCCCCAACTCTACGCGGCCTCGCGGATCCTCCACCTGCGCCGCAAGCTGCCCTTCTACCGGGCGATGTCGGTGATCCGGGCGCTCATCGTCGTCGTGATGGCGGCGTTGCCGTTCTTTTTGGCGCCCGGGGCGGGCCTTCTGGCGGCCTTCCTCGCGGCCTACGCGGCCCTCAACCTCGCCGCCGGCCTGGCCGGCCCGCCGTTCATGGACATCGTCGGCAAGACCATCTCGTCGCCGCGCCGGGGGATCTTGTTCATGGTGCGGCGCTTCGGCGGGGGCCTGTTGTCCGTCGCGGCCGGCATCGTGCTGGTGGGCCCCATCCTCCGGGGATTCGAGTTCCCCGCGTCGTACGGTATCCTATTCGCGATAGGCGCCGTGGCGTCGATGTTCGCGATGACGACGATGTGCGTCAGCCGGGAGGAGGAGGGCGAGGCGACGCCGGAGCGCCACACTTTCAGCGAGACGATAAAGGCCGGGTTCAAACTCCTGTCCGCGGATGCGAACTTCCGGCGTTTCGTCGTCGCCCGCGTGTTCATCTGTTTAAGCCGACTCGGCGTGCCGTTCTATATCGGCCTGGCGATGTCCCGCCTCGACCTGGACCCGGCGGCCGCGGGGCCCTTCCTGGCGGCGCTCATGGGCGGAGCGGTGGCGTCCAACCTGCTCTGGGGCTACCTCTCCAGTCGGCGCGGCAACCGCCTGCTCGTGCGGGGAGGAGCCATCGTAACGCTCCTGCCGCCGCTGCTCTATTTCGCCTCAGGCCGGGCGGAATGGGGCGGCGTTTACCTTTTCTACGCGCTCTTCTTCCTGGTCGGCTTCGGCTGGTCCGGGGCCGAGTTCGGCAACATCAACTATACCATAGATATCGCCCGGGCCGACCTGCGGCCCGTGTACGTCGGCTTCAATAACACCGTCGGCGGCTTCGCGGTCCTGGCCGCCGTGAGCGGCGGGTTCATATTGAAATACACGAATTACGACGTACTCTACGGCCTGGCCGCCCTCTTCGCCGCGCTCTCGCTCTGGTTCACGCGGCGCTTGATAGAACCGCGCGACGGGGGCGAACAGCCCTCGCTCGTCGTGGGCGGCCGCCTCCCCGCATAATTTAAATAACGCGGCCGAGCGCAAGGCCCACCGCGACCAGAAGGCCGGTCGCGAAGTGGATAACTATCGTCAGGCCGTTGGCCGGGATTAGCTTGTACGGCTCGCCGTAGTGACGCATTAGCACGGCGGAGGCCTTGACGGCGAGCGGCAGCGTTAACAGGCCCAACAGCGCCCAGGCCGGCAGGCCCGCTATCGCGACGAAGGCCGCGATGGCGGCGTACGTCAGCGCGATTATGGCGATGTAACCGTAGCGCGAACGCTCCGGCCCGAAGATGACGATAAGGGTCCTTTTGTTTACCTGCCGGTCGGCCTCGTAGTCCGGGAACTCGTTGATGTAAAGCACCGCGGCGATGAGGAGGCCCACCGGGATGGAGGCCATGAGGGCCGCCGGGGAGAGCGTCCCCGCCTGCACGTAATGGGCACCCAGGACGGCCAGCGGCCCGAAGTTCAGGCCGACGAAGAATTCGCCGATGCCGCGATAGCCGATGGCGATGGGCAGGGCGGTATACAGGAAGCCGGACGCCACGCCCACTATCCCCAGCCACAGGACGACGTTGCCGGGGGTGACGCGCCAGAGGTAAAGGCCGCAGACGATGCCGACGGCGAAACAGGCCAGCGCGTAAATCAACACCGCCCGGGGTGAAAGCGCGCCCTGTTGGATGACGCGGGAGCCGCCCGAAAACGGCGTGGGGGTTTTGTTGACCCAGTCGTTCTTGGAGCGGTGATCGAAGTAGTCGTTGGCGAGGTTCGTGCCGCCGTGAATGGCCATAAGGCCGACGAGGGCGATTATAGCGTGCCACCAGTTGACGGCGTATCCCTCGTAGAAGGCCACGGCCACGCCCACGACGGCGGGCGCGATGGCGGCGGTGAAGAACGGGGCCCGAATTGCCACAATCCATTTTTTCATAAGGATAATCCCTCCGAGCGGGGTCGGCATCGGCGCCGACGCGGAATGGATTTTATATTATAACTCGATATCAGGCAAGGGAAAACCCCAAACACGGCCAACGATGTGCCGTCGGGTGTTACCACCTGACGGCCCGACCGGCGGGAATGCCTATCCCAAAGGTAGCAACATCCGGCGCCGCTCTGGCCATTACTTCGCGCCGGTTGAAACCGGCGTTTTACGCTACGCGGGTTAGGCACCGGCCACTGAAGCGGCCGGTCTTTTCCTTTGAATTCAGGCAAGGGAAAACCCCAATCCCAGCTCCTCCTACGCCGTGACGGGCGGCGGGCTTAAAGGCCGCCGCTTCGCGTTAATAATATCGACGGCCCGCCGGCCTGTTTCCACAACCTTTCCGTTCCGATTCCCCTTAAAATAACAACCTATTGACATAAAATCCGTGGAGTATTATGATAGGCGGCCATTTTGGCGTAGCAGTTTTTTGATTGATCCCACCATGAGAAAATTATGGCGTAAAATTGGCGGCCCCGGGCCGGCCGTTATTTTCTTGGCGGCCCTCGCGTTCCGCGTAATCTACTTCCTGACGGTACGCAACGATCCGTTGATGACCTACGTGGACGCGGTCCCGGACGCCGCGCTGTACCACAACTGGGCCGTGAGCCTTCTGGGGGGCGCGGACGCCGGCGTGGCCTATTACATCGGGCCGGCCTACGCCTTCTTCCTGGCGTTGGTCTACCGGGTCTTCGGCGTCCACCTCTACGCCGTAATATTCGTGCAGCTCGTCCTCGGCGCGTTGACGGCGGCCTTCATTTACGTGTTGGGCCGGCGGTTGTTCGGCCGCGTTCCGGCGGCCATCGCCGGGGGCCTTTGGGTCGTCTACCTCCCGGCGGTCTACTTCGATACGCAAATTCTACCGGCGTCGCTCACGCTCTTTCTCGTCGCGGCGTCGCTGTTGCTCTTGGCCCGGTCGCTCGACGCGGGCCGCCGCTGGCCCCTCGCGGCCCTGGGGGCGGGGGCGCTGTTCGGCGTGGCGGGGTTGGCCCGGCCCAACCTCCTCTTGTTCGTGCCGGCGCTCGCCCTCTGGCCTATTTTGCGCCGAGGCCGGTTCTGGCGGGTGGTCGCTCTATTCGCGGTACCGGTAATCCTGTTCGTGGGAGCGGTGACCGTACGCAACGGCCTCGTCTCCGGCGACTGGGTCGTCGTTTCGTCCCAGGGCGGCGTCAATTTCTTCATTGGGAACAACCGAAACGCGCCGGGTTCCTTCGCGGCCCCGCCGGGGACGTTGGGCAGGCCGGAGTCGTTGAACGAAAGCCAGACGCGGGTCATCGCCGAGCGGGCCCTGGGCCGGGAGCTGTCGGCCTCCGAGGCGTCGCGCTGGTGGTTCAAACGGGGCCTGCGCTACATAGTTCGCAACCCGGGCGACGCGGCGAAGTTGTACGGCCGGAAGATTTCGCTCCTGTGCAACAACTACGAGGTGACGCTCAACACCGACTTCAATTTCCGGGGGAACTTCTCGTTCTTCCACCGTGTCCCCGTTCCCTACTTCGGCCTGCTTTTCGCGCTGGGGACTTTGGGCCTCGTCCTCGGGACGGGGGGCGAGCCGCCGGGCCGCCGGGCCCTGGCGATATACGTCCCGGCGGTGGCGGCGTCGATACTGCTGTTCTTCGTCGTCGACTGGTACCGCCTGCCGTTGGCGCCGGCCCTGGCGGTAGCCGCCGGCTACGGCGCGTACCGGCTCGGGGACGACTGGCGGCGGCGCCGTTGGCTGGCCGCGACCTTTATAACCCTGGCGGCGGCGCTCCTCCTCGCGTTCTCGTGGCTGCCGGGCGTGGGTTGCGACCGCGACGGCATAATGACGCAGTCGTACTTCAACTACGGCACGTATTACATGGTCCAGGGGGACCTCGACCGGGCGGCGGAGCATTACCGGCGCGCCGTGGGATACAAGGAGGACAACGCCTTCGCGTTGGGGTACCTCGGCCTGGTGTACGAGCGCCAGGGCCGCGACGACCTGGCCCGCTATTATTACTTGAAATCCCTCGAAATCGACCCCGGCGACGCGGAGACGAATTACTTTCTGGGGTCGAGCCTGGCCCGGCGCGGCGATTACGGCCTGGCGATTCCGTTCCTCAAGACGGCCGTGGAGACGTACCCGACCTACGTGGAGGCGTGGCGCGTCCTGGCGGAGTGCCACGTGGCCCGGGGGGAATACGTCGAGAGCGGCCGGGCCTTCGAGCGTCTGTTGGCCCTGACGCCCGGAGACGCCGCGGCTCGGGCCCGCTACGCCGGCGTTCTAATGGAGATGGGCGATTACGCCGGCGGCGTGGCGGCGGCGCGGGATGCGCTGGCGCTGGACCCGACCGTGCCCCGTGCCCACTTGATCCTGGGCAAGTATTACCTGGAACAGGGGGATTTGGCGGCGGCGACGCGGGAGTTCGAGGACGAGACGGCGGTGGCGCCGACGTCGCCCGGGCCCTTCGCGCTGCTCGCCGAGTGCTACGCCGCGGCCGGGAACGACGCGGCGGCCGAGGCGGCTCGTACCCGGGCGGCGGAACTCGCCCGCGGCCGGGGCGCCCCGGAATAATACCGATTTGAAAACATTTGCCCGATAAGTTATAATCCGCGCCTTATATGCCGAAAGAAGAGACAGCGACCGAAAAAAAAGTTACGCGTACGGCTTCGGCCGGGGGCACGTCCATACTCGTGGTGGACGACCATCGCGCCGCGGCGGAGGGCCTGGCCGAACTGCTGCGCGCGGACGGCTACGATACCTACGTCGCGTTCGACGTCGTCGCGGCCTTAAAAATCCTCGAGGATGAGGTCGTCGACGTCGTCATCGCCGATATGGTCATCCCGGGGATAGACGGCCTCGATTTCCTCATGATGGGCCGCGAGAAGTGGCCCGCGGTCCCCTTCATCATCCTCACGGGCCACGGGACCATCGAGAACGCCGTCGAGGCCACGCGGCGGGGGGCGTACGAGTACCTCCTAAAGCCCATCGACCCGGAGCGCCTCGCGCGGGTGGTGGAGAAGGCGCTGGAGAAGCGCAAGCTCGAGCTCGAGAACCTGGAACTCAAGTCGCGCCTCTTCGAGAAGTATTCCTTCGACCGCATCATAGGCCGCTCCAAGCCGATGCAGGAGATATACGAACTCATCACCCGCATCGCCCCCACAAACGCGACCGTTCTTATTTACGGCGAGAGCGGCACCGGCAAGGAGCTCATCGCCGACTCGGTCCACTACAACAGCCGCCGCCGCGACCAGCCGTTGGTGAAACTCAACTGCGCGGCGCTGGCCGAGGGGGTCCTGGAGTCCGAGCTTTTCGGCCACGAGAAGGGCGCCTTCACCGGGGCCGTCAAACAGCACCGCGGCCGCTTCGAACGGGCCGACGGCGGGACGCTCTTCCTCGACGAGGTCTCTCAGATACCGCTTCCCACCCAGGTCAAGCTCCTGCGCGTTCTGGAGGACGGCGTCTTCCAGCGGGTCGGCGGGTCGGAGAACATCCAGGCCGACGTGCGCCTCATCGCCGCCACCAACGTCCCCCTCGAGGACGTCGTGGCCGCGGGGACCTTCCGGGAGGATTTATATTACCGGCTCAAGGTCGTGACGGTGGACGTGCCGCCCTTGCGCGAGCGGGCGGAGGACATCCCGCTCCTGGTCAACGCTTTCATCCGCGAGTTCAACGAGAAGAACCACCTCGCCATCGAGGGCGTGGACGACGACGTTATCTGGCTCTTCCGGGCCTACCAGTGGCCGGGGAACGTGCGGGAGCTGCGCAACGTCGTCGAGAGCATGGCGGTCATGTCGCGGACGCATCGGCTGACGCGCGAGGACATCCCGCCAAACGTCCGCCGCTCGGTGGAGGAGGTCAAGGCGGACGGCGTGCGCGTGGGCATGAAGCTGGCCGACGCCGAGCGCTACCTCATCGAGGCCACGCTGAAGGAAGTGGGCGGCAATCGCACCCGGGCGGCCAAGGTCCTCGGCATCGGCCTCCGGACCCTCCAACGCAAGCTCAAATCCTACGGGGTGAATTGATATGGCTCCCGCTATCGTTTTCGACGGAAAAGAGTTCGCGGCCGGCCTGAAGGAAAAGACGGCGGCGGCGGTGGCCGCGTCGGGCGCGGGGCCGCGTTTGGTCGTCGTACTGGCCCGGGGCGACGGCGGGGCCGCGGCCTATACCCGTTCCTTGGCGCGCGCCGGCGAGGGCGTCGGCGTTGAGGTCGCCGTCCGGGAGTTGGAGCGGGGCGTGGAAGAGGCGGCCCGCGTCCTCGCCGAGATCAACGGCGACGCGGCGGTGCACGGCGTCATTCTCCAGAAGCCGTTCGCCGGCCGCGAGGCCGACGCCGATCTGGCGGAGTTGATTTACGTGGACAAGGACGTCGACGGCCAGACCAGCGCTTCGCTGGGACGGCTTTGGGCCGGGAGGCCCGGCTTCGTGCCCTCGACCGCGGCAGCGGCGGTCCGCATCCTCGAAGCGGCGGGCGTCGAGCTTTCCGGGGCGGAGGCGACGGTGGTAGGCCGGTCGCCGGTGGTGGGGAAGCCGGTGGCGGCGCTTTTGGTCGCCCGGCACGCCACGGTGACGATTTGCCACACGCGGACGGCGGGCCTGGGGGCGGCCTGCCGCCGGGCCGACATCCTGGTGGCGGCGGCGGGGGCGGCGGAATTGGTGAAGGGCGATATGGTGAAGGCCGGGGCGGCGGTAATCGACTGCGGCTACAACTTCACGGCGGAAGGCGAGGTCGTCGGCGACGTGGCGTTCGACGAGGCGCGGGAGAAGGCCGCGTTTATAACGCCGGCTAAGGGGGGCGTCGGGCCGGTCACGACGGCGCTACTGCTCGCGAACGTCGCCCGGGCCGCGGGCGTGAATATTACGCTATGAGCGAAGGCCACGATCTGCCGTTGTTCGAACAGCCCCGGGGGCCGGAGGTCTACTCCGTGGGCGGACTCACGGCCGAAATCCGGGCCACGCTGGAGGGCGCGTTCGACGGCGAATTGGCGGTGCGGGGCGAGATATCGAACTTCAAGCACCACGCGGCCCGGCACATGTACTTCTCGCTCAAGGACGAGGCCGCCGTGATAAGGTGCGTCTTCTTCGCCCCGGCGAACACGCGGTTGCGCTTCGCGCCCGAGAACGGCATGGAGGTCGTGGCGCGGGGGCGCGTTGGCGTTTACCCGCCGCAGGGCTCGTACCAGCTTTACGTGGAGTCGCTCTCCCTCCGTGGCGAGGGCGAGCTGATGGCGGCGCTCGAGCGCCTCAAAAAGAAACTGGCCGCGGAGGGCCTCTTCGACGAGGAGCGCAAAAGGCCGTTGCCGCCGTACCCCCGGACCGTGGGCGTCGTCACGTCGCCGTCGGGGGCGGCGTTTCGCGACATAAAAAACGTGTTGACGCGGCGCTGGCCGGGGATTACGATAGTACTTCGGCCCTCGCTGGTGCAGGGCGAGGGGGCGGCGGCCGACGTGGCCGCGGCCATCGCGGCCTTCGACGAGGCGGCCGTCGCCGACGTTCTCATCGTGGGCCGGGGCGGCGGTTCGCTCGAGGACCTGTGGGCCTTCAACGAGGAGGTTGCCGTTCGGGCGGTCGCGGCCTCGCGCACGCCGGTTATCTCGGCGGTGGGGCACGAGGTGGATTGGGCGTTGACCGACTTCGCGGCGGACGTCCGGGCGCCCACGCCCTCGGCGGCGGCGGAACTGGCCGTGCGCGTCAAGGCCGACGTGGCGTACGAGGTGGCCTCGGGCCGGCAGGCCTGCCGGGCCGCGGCCGTGGCGTACGCCGAGGACCGGCGCGAGGACGTACTGGCTATGCGGCAATCGTACGCGTTCCGGGGAGTGCCGCGGCGGCTGGACGAGCGGCGCCAACAACTGGACGAGACCTGCGGCCGGGTCGCCCTTGCCGCCCGGAACGCCGGCGGCCGGTTCCGAAGCCGCTTCGCCGAATTCGCGGGCCGCTTTCGGGCCCTGTCGCCGGAGGCGACGCTGGCGCGCGGCTACAACGTCGCGACGCGGGAAGGCCGGACTGTCAGGCACGCCGCCGACGCGGCGGACCGGGAAACGTTGACGTTAAATTTCGCCGACGGCCGCCGGGACGTAGAAGTCCTGCCCGGCCGCGAAGGGGAATAAATTGGCCCAGAAGAAAAATAAAACCTACGAGGAAGACCTGGCGCGCTTGACCGAGATAGTCGAACTCCTGGAAGAGGGGCCCGAGACGCTCGACGGCATGCTCGACCTCTACCGGGAGGGAACCGAGGTCGCCGGCCGCCTCGAGAAGATGCTGAACGAGGCCGAGACGAAGGTCCAGAAGCTGTCACGGGACGAGGACGGCGAACCGGCCCTCGAGGATATCCCGGAGGAAGATTGAGCGTATTAACCCCTGACGACGTGCGGGCGGCGGTAGCCCGGCGGGCCGGCCTGGTGCGGGAGTACCTGGCCGACGACGCCTTCCTCGCCTCGGTGGAGCCCGAACACCTCCGGGCCGCGGCGGGCGCGTACCTGGCGCGGGGCGGCAAGGGCCTCCGGCCGGCGGCGGTGCTCTTCTTCTGCGGCGCCGGCGGCGGCGAGGAGCAGTGGGCGCTGGCGGCCGGGGCGGCGGTGGAGGTCACGCATAACTGGACGCTGGTGCACGACGACGTCATCGACCGGGACGACCGGCGGCGCGGCGGCCCCGCGGTGCACGCGGAACTGGCGCGGCGGGGCGAGGACGAGCTGGGCTTCGCGGGCGACGAGGCCCGGCATTACGGCCTGTCGATGGCCGTACTGGCCGGGGACGTCGGGCCCTGCTGGGCGGCGCACCTCGTGTCGCGGCTCCCGGAAAACGGCGTAACGTCGGTCGAGACGGCGGCACGAATAGGGAATGAACTCGCGACGGTGACGGTGCCGGCGATCCTGGCCGGGGAGGCCGAGGACGTTCAACTCGGCGTCCGGCCGCTGGCCGAAACCGGCCTCGACGCGGTAGAGTCCATGATGGCGAAGAAGACCGGCGCCCTGTACGAGTGGTGCGCCCGGGCGGGGGCGACGGTGGCCGGCGCGGCGCCGGACGTCGTCGCCGCATTGGGTCGCTTCGCCGCCGGCTGCGGCACGGCCTTCCAGCACGTCGACGATACGCTGGCCTATACCTCGGACGACGGGAAAACGGGCAAGACGGCCGCTTCCGACCTGCGCGAGGGGAAGCGGACGGCGGTCGTGCTCGGCGCGTACGAGAACGCCTCGGCGGACGAGCGGCGCTACATAGCGGAAGCGCTGGGCGATCCGGCGGCGGCCGAGTCGGATATAAATAATTTAATCGAGAAGTTAACGGCGCTCGGCGGCGTTGCGTACGCCCGGGAGCGCGCTCATCGTTATTACGAAGAAGCTTTAAAGGAATTGGAAGTGTTGCCGCCGGGCGAGTATCGCGACTTGCTCGCCGGGTGGGCCGAGGTCCTCTTGCGGAGGACGCACTGACGGCCGGCCCGGCGCGGCGGCCCGTGGAAGGAACGACATGACGGACATCCTATCCGGCATCAACTCACCGGACGACTTGCGCTCGTTGACGCTCGAGGAACTCGAGATCGTCGCCGACGAGCTGCGCACGTTTATAATTGAAAACGTATCACGAACCGGCGGCCACCTGGCGCCGAGCCTGGGCGTGGTCGAACTCACCATCGCATTGCATTACGTCTTCAATACGCCGCGGGACAAAATCGTGTGGGACGTGGGCCACCAGGCGTACGGCCATAAAATTCTGACCGGCCGGCGAGACCGCTTCGATACGCTGCGGCAGAAGGGCGGCATCTCCGGCTTCCCCAAGCGCGCGGAGTGCGAATACGACGCGTACGGCGTGGGCCACGCCTCCACCTCCATCTCGGCGGCGCTGGGGATGGCGCTGGGCCGCGACCAGAACGGCGAGGACTTCGACGTCATCGCCGTCATCGGCGACGGCGCGCTCTCGGGCGGCTGCGCTTTGGAGGGCCTGAACGTCTCCGGCGATTGCCCCGATACCGATTTCGTCGTCGTGCTGAACGACAACGAGATGTCGATATCGCCGTCGGTGGGGGCCATCGCCGACTACCTCGCCCGGGTGATAACTTTCCCCGCGTACGACCGCTTCCGGTCGGACGTGCAGGACCTGGTCAAGTCCATTCCGACCGTGGGCCAGCCGCTCTTCGGCGCGGCCCGGCGGCTGGAGGAGTCCATTAAAAACCTGTTGACGCCGGGGATGATCTTCGAGGCGCTCGGCTTCCGTTACGTCGGCCCGGTCAAGGGGCATGACTTGCCCACGCTGGTGCGCTCGCTCGAAGGGGTCAAGAAACTGAACGGCCCGGTGCTCCTGCACGTGCTGACGCAGAAGGGGCGGGGATACGCGCCGGCCGAGAACGACGCCACGACCTACCACGGCCACCCCCCGTTCGACGTCGCGACCGGCGAGGCCCGTAAGAAGTCGAATGGCAAGGCTTACACCAAGGTCTTCGCCGAGGCGTTGGAGGAACTCGCCGAGAAGGACGAGAGCATCGTGGCCCTGACGGCCGCCATGCCGGAGGGCACCGGCCTCAGCTCCTTCCGGGAAAACTTCCCGGAACGCTTCTTCGACGTCGGCATCGCCGAGCAGACGGCGGTGCTCATCGCGGCCGGGATGGCGTGCGAGGGCGTGAGGCCCGTCTGCGCCATATACTCGACCTTCCTCCAGCGCGCCTACGACCAGCTCAACCACGACGTGTGCTTGCAAAAACTGCCGGTGGTCTTCGCGCTCGACCGGGGCGGCGTCGTGGGGGACGACGGCCCTACGCACCACGGGACCTTCGACTTCGCGTACATGCGGCACCTCCCGAATATGATCGCGAGCGCGCCCAAGGACGAGGCGGAGCTGCGGGACCTCCTGTACAGCGCCATCTACTACGACGCCGGGCCGTGGTCGGTTCGGTATCCGCGGGGGACGGGCGTGGGCGCGGCCTACGGCGAGGAGTGGCAAACCATCGAGCCCGGTAAAGGTGAACTCTTGCGCGAGGGCGACGACGTACTCCTGCTCGCCATAGGCCGGATGGTCTATCCGGCGATCGAGGCCGCCGAGGCGCTCGCCGCACAGGGCGTGAACGCCGCGGTGGTCAACGCCCGTTTCGCCAAGCCGCTCGACGAGGAACTTATCCTGGAGTGGGCGCGGAAGGGCGGCGCCGTCGTGACGGCGGAGGACGGCTGTCGGGCCGGCGGTTTCGGCGCGGGCGTCCTGGAATTATTGTCGGAACGTGGTTTGGCCGGAGAAGTAAAAATTACCCGTCTCGGATATCCGGACGAATTCGTGGAGCACGGCACGCCGCAGGAGCTGTTGGATAAATACGGATTGAACGCGGCCGGGATAGCCGAGGCCGCACGGCAATTACTGGAGCGGAAGTAGAACCGGTATTGGCCAAACGAAGACTCGACGAGGCGCTGGTGGCCCGGGGGTTGGTTCCGTCCCGGGAACGGGCGGCGGCCCTCATCATGGCCGGAAAGGTTACGGTGGACGGCCGGGCCGAGACCAAGGCCGGGACGCAGGTGGCCGACGGGGCCGCGGTGGCCGTGGCGCCCGAGGCCCCGTACGCGTCACGAGGCGGCGAGAAGCTGGCCCACGCGCTGGACGAGTTCGGCGCCGGCGCCGAAGGCCGCGTGGCGCTGGACGTGGGGGCGTCGACCGGCGGTTTCACGTCGTGCCTGCTGGCCCGGGGGGCCCGGCACGTTCACGCCCTGGACGTGGGCCGGGGCCTTCTGGCCTGGCGGCTGCGCACCGACGAGCGGGTGACGGTGTGGGAGGGCTTCAACGCCCGGGAGTTCGACGCTTCGGCGTTGGAACCCTCGCCCTCGTTGCTCGTCGTAGACGTCTCGTTTATTAGCCTGGCGCTCGTGCTGAAGCCGCTGGTTCCGACGCTGGGGGCGCTCGTCGAGATTGTGGCGCTGGTGAAGCCCCAGTTCGAGGCGCGCCGCGAACAGGTGGGGCCGAAAGGCGTCGTTTCGGACGCCGCGGTCCACGAAGAGGTTTTGAGCAGGGCGTGCCGGTTGTTCGACGATATCGGCGTTCCGGCGATTGGCGTGACGCGTTCGCCGTTGAAGGGGCCGGCCGGCAATCGGGAGTTCTTCGTGCACGGCGTCGTCGGGGCGGCGAAGCGGGACCTGGACGCGGACGTCGTCGCGGCCGCGCACGGCGTGCAGGCGCTGGAAACTCCATAGTATTTGAACCCGTCGGAATTCAAACGTACGTCCACCTTAGGAGGTAGCGAGTATGTCAACGCGTAAATGGGGTATAGGCCTAGTCGTAGTAACCCTTTTCGCGGCGGCCGGGGCATTCGCTGATACGTCGGCGTACATTTACGGTATGGTCGGCGTCTTCTCCGGCGACTACGAATCGGACGGGCAAACATTCGAGAAGCTCATAGGTTATTATAATTACCCGGGATACGAGCCGTGGGGCGTATGGGAAGGCAGCCTTACCACCGCCAGCTTCGCGGCCTCGCCGTTCGGCTTCGGCTTGAGGGACGATAGCTGGCGGGCCTCGTTCGTCTCGCTCTGGTCCCGGCGTACGATAGAACCGATACTGGGCACCGTCGCCGAGGACCGTCAGTTCAACAACGCGACGCTGACCGCGTCGGGCGGGTACATCCTGGGCCGGGGGTACTTCGAGAACACGATGATGAAGCCGTATTTCGGCGCGTTTTGGCGGGGCCACTGGAGTAAGGCCGAGAACGTCGAGAACGGCGTCATAGCCAACGGCCTGGGGCCGGACGTGGGCGTCGTCATGGACTTCAACCTGAACCGGTCGTTCGCCCTCGTGACGTTCGGTTATCAATACAAGATGTACACGTTGACCGGCCCCAAGGTTGACGATCCCACGAACAACGGCGCGTCCCGGCCGGAGGCGCCCCATTACAACTACACGTACGTGCCCCAGGACGAGGTCCCGAGCAGCGGGTCCAGTTTCTACGTCAGCACCAGGAGTTCGCTCCAATTCCACCGGCGGGTGGGAGCGGAGGTCGAAGTCCGGTACGACCTCGATCTGGGCGACTCGTTCGTCAACGGCTTGACCTTCGCCGCCGGCCCCAGCGTTTGGCTGTAGGGCGGCGGGCCGAGGCGAGTCGGGCGGGGGGCCGTCGCGGGCGCGGCGGCCTTTTTCTCCCCGATAAAACTGCGATATGTTAGAACGTTTCCGCAATGCGGACCTCACGTCCGGTTCTCTCATCAAGCCGATACTCTGGCTGGCGGTTCCCACCATGGCCGGGAACCTGCTGCAGAGCGCGTTCAACATCGCCGACATGTATTTCGTGAGCCGGCTCGGGACGGCGGCGATCGCCGCGGTCTCGGTGGCCGGCCTCGCCATATGGCTGGTGTGGACGACGATAATCGGCGTCGCCATAGGTTCCCAGGCGCTGGTCACCCGCTTCCACGGGGCGCGGGACGACGCCAGCCTGCGGCGCGCCATGATTACGACGCTGGCGGCCTCGGTGCTTCTCACGGTTTTGATGGCGGCGGGGGGGCCTGCGGTCGGCAAACCGCTCCTCAAGCTATTGGGAGCCGAAGCGCACGTCGTCGACCTGGCGTACGGGTACATCGTGATATTTTTCCTGGGGGGATTCGCGTTCGTATTCATGGTAATGATCAACGCCATGATACGGGGCATGGGCGACTCGGTGACGCCGACGCTCATCGTCGCCGGGGCCGTGCTCCTGAACGTCGCCCTCGACCCCGTGTTGATTTTCGGCCTGGGTCCCGCCCCGGAGCTGGGAGTGCGCGGCGCCGCGCTGGCGACGGTGCTGGCGTACACGGTAGGTTTGGTGGCGGCGGCCGTCGTGTTCATACGGCGTCATCTGCCGTGGCGGGCGTTCACGGTTTCCAACCTCAGCGGCCGGATGGCTTTGCAGGTGCTGACCATCGGGATACCGGCCAGCGCCCAGATGTTGATCCGGGCGGCCGCGGCCGTCGTCCTGGTCGGTTTCGTGGCGTCGGCGGGGACGGCGGCCATCGCGGCCTACGGCATCGGCGGCCAACTGACGGGTTTGATGTTGATGCCGGGCTTCGCGCTCGCGATGTCGGCGGCGATACTGGTGGGCCAGAACCTGGGAGCGGGGAAGAAGGAGCGGGCGGAGCGCACGGCGATGACCTCGGTCGGCCTGTACGCCGTCATCGTGGCGGCCATGGCGGCGGGGTTGGTCCTCTTCGCCCGATACTGGGTGGGGATATTCGACGACACGCCGGCGGTGGTGGAGTTGGGCGTGTTGTACCTGTACATTTGCGCGCCGGCCTACATATTCGTGCCGCCCGGGATGGTCCTCTCGCGGTCTATGAGCGGGGCCGGCGTTTCGGTGCCGCCGCTTATCGTAACGGCGGTGGTGCTCCTCGGCGTCCGTATTCCGCTGGCCTACGTTTTGGCGGACGTGATGGGAATGGGAGTAACGGGGGTGTACTGGGCGGTAACGATCCCGACGGTGCTGGAAGGGGTGGTTATGTACTTCGTATTCCGGACGGGCGTGTGGAAGCGCCGGAAGCTGTAGAGACTACTGCGGAGGTTGAATAAATAATACACCCGGCCCAGGCCGGGTTTTTGTTTTGCGGGGAAGTATTAGCGGAGGGGCCTTTTGAGCACTTCCCGGGCGGCCCGGGCGACGCGGCAATGCTCGTACGAGCGCTTCTTGATGTCCCCCTCCTCGAGCATGGAGAAGGCCGGGCAGCGGAAGCAGTAGCGGTCGAGCTCGCAGCCGGCGCACTCCTCGGAGACGGTTTCCCCCAGGCCCCGGACGTACTCCGCCCGTTCGCCGCGCCATATCTCGTCGAACGATTTTTCGCGCAGGTTGCCGAGGTCGATGGGGAGCGAGACGCAGGGCCAGACGTTGCCGTACGGGTCGATGGAGCAGTTGTTGAAACCGGCGAGGCAGCTAAGGGCTCGTTCGTTGTACCGGACCGAGGACGCTATCTCCTCGTCGCAGACCTCGCCCTCGCGCAGGGACGGGACCCATTCCTTGACGGTGCGGAAGTATTCGAGGAGTTGTTCGTCGGACATGCGGGTCGTGACGGCCGCGGGGTCGCCGTCGTTCGCGACCGATACGTACGGCGAGTAGCGGAACTCGGCGCCGAGGGACGCGGCGAGCTCGTAGAGCTCGCGGAGTTCGTGGCAGTTGAAGTTCATCAGGTTCATCTTCAGGACGACCCGGGTTCCCGCTTCCGTCAGCCAGCGGGTGGCGGCCACGGCGTGTTCCCAGGTCCCGGGCGCGCCGACGAAGTCGTCGTGAAGCCGGGGCGTCGCGGCGTGCAGGGATATCTCCACGGCGATGGGGTGGAGGGCGGCCAGCTCCCGGGCCATCGATTCGTCCATGGGAAGGGCGCCCGTGAAGACGCGGACGGCGAAGTGCCGTTCGCGGCCGGCGGCGACTATATCGAGGAAGTCGTCCCGGCACAGGGGGTCGCCGCCGGAGAACGTCAGGAAGAGCGTGCCGGCGGCGGCGAGGTCGTCGAAGAGCGACTCGTATTCGGCGAGGGTCAGTTCCTCGCCGGCGCCCTCCGGATCCACGACGTAGCAATGCTTGCAGCCGAGCGGGCACCGGTGCGTGAGGTTGCACATGATCGTGAACGGGATGCGGTGCGCCGCGGTGTCGTAGATGAGCTTGCGGTAAATTTCGTCTTCCGGTTTCATGATAGCAAAACGCCGACGGCGCGTGCCCTCGGCTCAACGGATTACGGGGCGATGTTACCGGTCGTTCTCGGTGATGATGCCCTTGGCCCGCAATTCATCCAAAAAGGAAGCGAGGTCCGCCGCGATTTCGGCCTCGTCGGCCTCGTACTCCTCCCCGAGGATGCGGAGGATTTCGTCCTCGCTTTTATCGGCGTCGAGCAACTCCATTATCCTTACGCCGACGCCGGAGACGTTGTGGAGCGTGCTGTCTTCGGTCGTCAGGACGAAGAATTCGTCGCCGATTTTACGATAGGCAATTTCTTCTTTTCGAAGTCGATACGCCATAGCTTCTGGGTCCCCGCCGCCCGTTACGAGAACGGGACCGGAGGCCAACCGAGGTCCGGGCATTCGGCGTTGCGGATTTTGTAATGAAAGTCGCAGACACCTTCGTATTTAATGCCGTCTCCGCACACGCCGGGCGAGGGTTGATTCACCATGCAAGACTGTGACGTCATCGAGAAAACCTTTTGACTGCCTATCGACGGTTTGTCGTATCTTTTTTTCACCACGACCACCTCCGGCGGTGGCGCTTCTCAGTGCGTGGGTAGTATTGGGTGCTCTTTTGCTTCCAACCTTTATGTATACGTCGGCGGCGCGTCTCCCGATACGGCCGCCGGCGCGGTAAATGCTACGACCGGGACGAGGGGTTCGAGCCGGGGTTCCCGCAAAAGAGGTTCTGTACTTTCCACGAGAACGGGTAGCAGGGTTCGTACGTAATGTTGTTGGCGCAGACGCCGGGGGATTCCCGGTTTACGTCGCACCCCTGGGACGCAAGGGAAAATACGCGCTCGCTCGCGACCGTCGGCTTTTCGTATCTACGCTTCATGCTGTCCTTCCTTCCGAAGCGCTGCGGCTTTAATTAGATTGCGAAAACCGGCGTAGGTAACGCTCTCCTCCAATGGGATTTCGACCGTGAAACCGGCCGTCCGGGCCGCTACAGCCGCGGCGAGGTCGAAAACCGTCTCCCTTAACGCCGTATCGATTG
Source organism: Candidatus Zixiibacteriota bacterium (assembly GCA_050117845.1). Lineage (GTDB taxonomy): Bacteria > RBG-13-66-14 > B26-G2 > WVWN01 > WVWN01 > WVWN01. The sequence goes on along the minus strand of JASFLY010000001.1, from coordinate 249,870 downwards.
CTTCCGGGACGAAAACGTTGGGCCATAGGTGGCGGGCGACGTCCGCCGGCGCGAGCGCCGTAGCCCGGAAATCGTCCCCGGGCCGATGGAACGTTAGGGCCCGCAATTTTCCCCCGCCGACTTGCACCCGATCCACGCCCGTTCCAAGGAACGGCAACCCCCACACGCGGCCTTCTCCGTCGACGACGTTCATCTCGTCCGAATACACCTGAACGCGTTCTTTCAGTATCCGGGACAGCGTCGACTTCCCGCTGTTGCTTTCCCCGCAGGATACCACCACGTCGCCTTCCATGGCGAACGCCGCCGAGTGCAAAACCAGGCCCCCCCTCCGGTAGCTTTCCCAGATGAAAACCTGCCGCACGAAATTCTCGACGAAGGCGCCGTTTTGGGGGGAGAGCGTCACTTCCCCCCGGCTTTCCGAGAAGTCGTACCAGGCGGCCGCGGAGTTCCGGCCGGCGCGAAAGACGTCCCCTTCCAGCGCGGCCCAGCCTTCTTCCTCCCCGGCCTCGGCCGTTCGCACTACCGCCAATTCCGGCCCGTCGCCGTTCTCCTCGCCGGGCCGGGCGTGGGCGAAGATGGCCCGGAGCATCCCCGCGACCCGGTCGTCGCCGGGGGAAAACGCAATCCGGAGCCAGGGAGGGCCGATGGCGAATTTCATCTAAACAGGGCCTTCACCCGGCCGAAGCTTACGGGTTCTACCGCCGGTTCCTCCTGTCCCCCCCAGTTGATTTCGAGTTCGTACAATACCTTTAAATAATCGGAAGCGAAGAAAATGTGCGTATCGTCTTTCGTGGCCAGGTCGCCGACGTAGTTGGTTTCGGGGCAGGGGGCGTCTATCAGGAACTGCTCGCCCTCGTGGAGCGTACCGTCCAGATCGTAGATTTGGACCCAGCCGTCGATGTTGCCCAGGTTTAACAGAACGTTTTGAGAGGTGGGAACGTGATTGATGACCGTCAGGCCGTCGGGGTACTTGGCGCCGTTCCAGCTCGAGACGACCGAGCCCCCCGATATGGAGTATTTATATACATAGTAGTCCGGGTAGTTGTTATTGGCGAGGTAGATATAATCCGCGTCCGCAGCCAGGCCGTTGCCGGCCGAGACGCCGCTAACGGCGTAACTCGAGACCACGGAGCCGCTCGTCGTCTCCATACGGTAGAGCCGTGCCGGGCTCCCGGCCGTGGCCCAGAGGTAACCGGAGGAGTAGGCCAGGCCGTACATGTATCCATTAGGCGCCGGCGTGGGGACGTACGAACCCATCACGGAGCCGTTGTCCGGGTCGATTTGATAAACCGTTTTCGTGACGTAATCGCCGAGATAAAGGGTCCCGTCGGCGTACGCGAGGCCGTACGGGTAGTTGGTCGGCGTGGCGTACGACGCGACGATGCGGTCGCTGGCGGCCCGGGCCGCCGGCGAGGCCAAAACTCCGCAGAGGATTAAAACGATTAGCGTTACGCCCTTTAAACGGGCTGGGGTATCCATACGCGTACCTCCACCTTCTCCGGGCGTCCCCGGATACTTACCCTCTCCTACCCTAAATATAACAGACATAGCTAATTGAGTCAAATAATTAAACCGGTTCATTAGCTCCAGAATAAACGCCCGGTGTTTACCCTGGTAACGGTTTGAAGCTCTCTTATTATTTTGAGTTGGGTTGTTAATAAGGAACGCGACGACCCATCCCGCCATTTATTAAACCTATGGTTTGGCGGTACGGTTCTCGTGAAATAAACCGGACCGGGTTATCTTCCGAAAGATAACCCGGTTCAGTTTCATCGGGAATCTCACGGGGCTGGTCGGTCTTACGCTGGGGCGTTAAGGATGTATATGGCGTTTAATTGTAAATGGCTTTAATCCTACCGAACGACGAAGGTGCGATATTTACGTCGTATTCGTAAAAGTATTGGATGCGGTAGTTTCCTGTGTCGACCACGTATACGCAACTACCGTCGTCAGTCACGCATACGCAACGGGGGTAATCGAATTCGCCGTCTCCGTCTCCATATGAACCCCATTTACCTAAATACGAACCTGTCGAAGTGAAGTATTGGACGCGGTGGTTGTGGTATTCCGAAACGAAAACATTATCGCTCGAATCCATATCGATACCGCCTGGGCCGAAAAACTGACCGTTGCCCGTTCCGTAGGAACCCCATTGCCCTAAGTACGAACCGGTAGACGTGAAGTATTGGATCCGGCTGTTCCCGAAATCAGCTACGTAAATGTCTCCGTTGCTCGCCGCGATTACGGCAGACGGGTGGTAAAATTCGCCGTTCCCGGAACCTTCGGTACCCCATTTGCCTAAAAAAGACCCCGTTTGGTTGAAGTATTGGATACGGTGGTTCACTTGATCGGCGACGTAAACGTAACCGCTATAACCGACGCAAATCCCGACGGGGCGTTCGAATTCGCCGTTACCTGAACCATATGAACCCCATGTGCCAACGTAACTCCCTGCCGTCGTGTAATAACATACCCGATTTATGGGGGTGTGTTCAGTAACGTAAAGGTACCCGCCGTCGGTAGGGTTGATCGCTATAGCGTAAGGTTTTTGTAGCGTACCCAACCCAGCGTTATTCCACTGTCCTAAATAAGAACCGGTGGAAGTGAAGTACTGGATCCGGGCGTTATAGGAATCCGTCACGAAAACGTTACCGTCTCCGGATAAATCCGCATTGCAGGGAGAATCAAACTGGCCATTCCCCGCCCCGTATTCGCCCCATTCTCCCTCGTATTCGTAATTCGCTGAGGCGCATAGCGGGAGTAATATCGTAAACGTTACTAGGATTTTATTTCCGGTTTTCATTACACTCCTCCTGTAAATTAATGCTCCGCTATGGAATTAATAAACAATCTTTAAACCATTATATAATAATATAACAACATTATGTGTCAATATATAATTATATATTCTGGTTCATTCGTATTATCCGTTGGAAGAGGTACTAGTAACGACCTTCTTTTCATAGTTCGCTTTGTTAGTTGAGTGCCTAGGATTGTGTCCGTCTGGTTGTCGGACTTCCCGGAAGGGATGCTTATCCAAGCCGCTTCGTGTTGTATTTCCTCTTGAAGACTATGACCTCATTTTAAGTTGTTATGGCTACGCTATTCGAGAGGGCTTATCGTGAGATTTAGCGGTCTTTTGCAGGTCGGGAACCCGCCCCTTTCGAAAACGAATTTAAACTTGTTTTTTTCGGGTTGACGTTCTATAATTATAACGTCAGGCGGTAAGGAACGTCTCGCTCCTTTATCCCGCTCTTCGTAAGGCCTCCTCCCGCCGTTTCTTTTCGGACGGCCCGACATTTGTTCAACCACCTATCGCAATACGGAAAACGCCGGCGTTTGGTCGGCGGCATTGGCTTTCCCGACGGCCTCGTTGCGGTCGGGGAGCGTCTTTTTGTTTGCGTCCGGCCGCGGGGACGGCGGCCGAAGTCCCGCGCGCGCGTGAGGAGTGGTTAGTATGAGGTTCTGGCGGACGCCCCTCGACGCCGATAAGATGAAGATACCCCGGGGCGAACTCCACATAATAGTGGAGCGGTGCAAGGGGTGCGCTTTCTGCGTCGAGTATTGCCCGCGCGACGTTCTCGAGATGAGCGACGAGTTCAACTCGAAGGGCTATCACCCGCCGCGGGTCGCTAACGCGGCGAATTGCGTTAACTGCGACCTGTGCGAGATGATCTGCCCCGAGTTCGCCATCTATTGCATAACGGTGGAAGAAGAACCCGTATCAGCCGAAGGAGGGACCGCGCGTGAAAGCTGACCAGATCGGCGTTCGAACCGGCACCCTGTACCTCGACGGCGACCGCTCCACGGCGGAGGGCGCCATCGCGGCCGGGTGCCGCTTTTTCGCCGGTTATCCGATTACGCCCTCGACGGAATGCGCTGAACACATAAGTGAACGTTTTCCCGAAGTCGGCGGTATCTTCATACAGATGGAGGACGAGATAGCCTCCATCACGGCGATAGTGGGCGCGGCGTGGGGCGGGGCCCGGACCATGACGGTCACCTCCGGCCCGGGCATCAGCCTCATGATGGAGAACATCGGCCTGGCCGCGATGCTCGAGACGCCGTGCGTTATAGCCAACGTCCAGCGCGGCGGCCCCTCCACCGGCCTGCCCACGATGGTGGGGCAGGCCGACGTCATGCAGGCGCGCTGGGGCTCCCACGGCGACTACGAGATAATCGCTTACGCGCCGCAGTCGCCGCAGGAGGCGTTCGACCTGACGGTCAAGGCGTTCAACATGGCCGAGAGATATCGGACGCCCGTCATAGTGCTCCTCGACGAGTGCGTGGGCCACATGGTCGAGAAGGTCGTAATCCCGCCGGCGGACGAACTCGAGATAGAGCCGCGGCGCCTGACGGAGGCGGCCGTGGGCGAGTACCTGCCGTACGCCTACGGCGACGACCTGGTGCCGGATATGGCCGTGGCGGGAATGGGGCACCGCTTCCACGTCACGGGCCTCACGCACGACGAGCGCGGCTACCCCGACATGAGCATCAAGTGCCAGGAGTGGCTGGTCCCGCGGCTGTTGGATAAAATCCGCAAGAACGCGGACGACATCATAGAGTTCGAGGAGGAGGACACGGACGGCGCCGACGTTGTCGTCCTCTCCTACGGAATCAGCGCCCGGGTGTCCCGGATGGCTATTGACATGGCCCGCGAGAAGGGAATCAAAGTGGGGTTCTTCCGCCTCCGGGCGATATGGCCCTTCCCGGAGAAGCGCATCGCCGAACTCGCGAAGAAGATAAAGTCCTTCGTCGTCGTGGAGATCAACCTGGGCCAGATTTTCTACGAGGTCCAGCGTTGCACCGCCGGCCGGTGCGAGACGCTGCTTTGCCCGCACGCCGGCGGGGGCGTTCACGACCCGGAGGATATCTTAAAGGTGATAGAGAAGGGGGCCAAAGCGAAATGAGCCCTAAAGGCGTACCCGAAGCGGTCATCGCCGCCGTCAGCGCGGACGAGCACCCCATAGCACCGTACTTGCGAATGGACCGGATGCCGCACATCTGGTGCAGCACCTGCGGCATCGGGACCGCGGTCAAGGCGCTCGTGGCCTCTTTCGAAAAGCTGGAGAAGGACCTCGACAAGATAAGCATCGTATCCGGCATCGGCTGTACCGGCCGCGTCGCCGGTTACGTCAAGCTGGACAGTTTCCACACGACGCACGGCCGGCCGATACCGTTCGCCACCGGCCTGAAGCTCGCCAAGCCCGAGCTCGACGTTATAGTCTTCTCCGGGGACGGCGACCTCTCGGCCATCGGCGGCAACCACTTCATCCACGCCGCCCGGCGCAACATGGACATCAAGATAGTCTGCGTCAACAACTTCATCTACGGCATGACGGGCGGCCAGGTCGCGCCGACGACGCCCCTCACCGCCCTCACGTCGACGACGCCCTACGGTAACGCGGAGCAGCCGTTCAACCTGTGCCACCTGGCGGCGGCCTGCGGCGCGAACTACGTCGCCCGCTGGACGGCGCTCCACGTGCGCCGGTTGACGAAGGCGTTCACCGAGATGCTGCAGAAACCGGGCTTCTGTTTCGTCGAGATAATCACGCCGTGTTCGACGCTTTACGCCCGCCGCAACCGGCTGGGCACCGGCCTCGACATCCTCAAGTACTATCACGACAACACCGTAATAGAGCACGGCATCGATCCGGCCGAGACGGACATCGTCTTCGGCGGCCCCATAATCTGCGGCAAATTCATCGACCGCGACCGGCCCACCTGGTTGGAAAACTGGGACCGGTATCTGACGGATAAGTTGGGCGACAGGTATTACCGGGCGAAACTTATGGAGGAGGCGTGTGAGCGATGAGGCGCGAAATCCGCATAACCGGTTTCGGAGGCCAGGGCGTCATACTTTCGGGCGTTATCGTCGGTAAGGCCGCGTCCATTTACGACGAGAAGAACGCCACCATGTCCCAGGCGTACGGCCCGGAGGCGCGAGGCTCCGCCTGCTCGACGCAGGTCCTGATAGACGACAAGGAGATCCTCTACCCGTACATCCGCAAGTCGGACGTTCTGGTCGCGATGTCGCAGGAGGGGTACTCGAAGTTCGCCGGCGAGCTCAAGGACGACGGCACCCTCATCTACGACGAGGACCTGGTCGACCCCGGCGATATTAAAAAGACCGCACAGGCTTACCCGATCCAGGCCCAGCGCATGGCCGAAACCGACCTCGGCCGCAAGATAGTAACGAACATCGTCATACTGGGATACTTCACCGCGGTGACCGGCGCCGTCCCCAAGGAAGCGATGCTGGAGGCGATAAAGACGTCGGTCCCGAAGGGAACCATAGAACTGAACGTCAAAGCTTTTGAACTGGGCTACGATGCCCACAAGGAAGGAGACGGTGGCGCCAAAGCCGAAGCCCCAGCCGGAGCCGAAAGCGGAGCCGAGTAGGGCCAAGGGCGTCCTCATCCTCGGGGGCGGCATCGCCGGGATCCAGGCGGCCCTGGACCTGGCGGATGCGCGCGTAAAGGTCTATCTGGTCGAGCGGGGGCCGAGTATCGGCGGCCGCATGAGCCAGCTCGACAAGACCTTCCCGACGATGGACTGCTCGATATGAATTCTCGGCCCTAAAATGATGGATGTCGGTAGGCATCCTAACGTCGAGCTTCTAACGCTTTCGGAATTAGTAGGCCTTCGGGGCACCCCGGGCAACTTCGTCGCGACGGTGCGGCGCTATCCGCGCTACGTCGACGAGGATGAGTGCGTGGGGTGCGGCGACTGCGAAGAGGTGTGCCCGATGGTGGCGCCCAGCTTCTACGAGCACGGCCTGGGGGCCCGCAAGGCCATTTTCAGGCCCTTCCCGCAGGCGGTCCCCGCGGCCTATATGATAGACCGCGACGCCTGCCTGAACGAGGAAACCTTCCTCGCGTGCAGCAACTGCGCCACCGCGTGCAAGCGCGACGCCGTCGACTTCGACCAGCGGGTCCGCGACGAGGAGATAGAGGTCGGAGCGGTTATCGTGGCCACGGGCTTCGACGAGTTCGACCCCCGCGTCATGCGCAACTACGGCTATGGCATCTACGAGAACGTGATGACGTCGCTCGAGTTCGAGCGGATGCTCTCCGCCTCCGGCCCCACCCGCGGCCACATCGTCCGCCCCACCGACCGCAAGGCCCCCAAGCGCATAGTGTACGTGCAGTGCGTGGGCGCCCGGGGCGAGGGCGGCCAGCACTTCTGTTCGCGCTTCTGCTGCATGAACGCCGTCAAGGACGCGATGCTCGCGAAGATCCACGACCCGAACGTCGAGTCCATGACCATCCTGTATACCGACCTCCGGGCCTTCGGCAAAGGGTTCGAGCAGTTCGTCGATCGCTCGCGGGAGGTGGACGAGATCCACTACGTCCGCGGCCGGCCTTCGAAAATAACGGGCGCCGAGGACGGCACGATGACCGTATACGCCGAGGATACGCTGGACGGGAAGCGCGTCCAGCTGGAGGCCGACCTGGTCGTGCTCTCGGTGGCCGCACGGCCCAACGAGACGACGCGCGACCTGGCCGAGGCGCTGGGCATCGAACTCGACCGCTACGGCTTCATCCGCAAACGCGACCCGGATTCGTTCTACCTCGAGACGACGCGGGACGGCGTCTACCTCTGTGGCTCGGCGGGTGGTCCACAAGTTATCCCGGACTGCGTGGCCCAGGCCTCCGGCGCGGCGGCGTTGGCCGCCAAGCACGTGGCCGAGTTGCGCGTGCCGGACGAGGTGGTCGACGTCGAGCAAATCGACCCCTCGGGGGAGCCGCGCATCGGCGTCTTCGTGTGCCACTGCGGCGCCAACATCGCGGGCCTCCTGGACATCGGCAACCTGGTCGAGTACGCCTCGACCCTGGACGGCGTCGTGTACGCCTCCGACGAACTCTTCGCCTGTTCCGACACCAGCCAGCGCGTCATCCAGGACGCCATAATCGAACACAACCTTAACCGGCTGGTGGTGGCGGCGTGCACGCCGCGGACCCACGAGCCGGTCTTCCGCAAGGCCTGCGAGGCCGTGGGCCTGAACGCCTACCTCTTCGAGATGGTCAACATCCGCGACCAGTGCTCCTGGGTGCACGTGGGTGAGCCCGAAGCGGCGCTCGACCGCGCCCGCGACCAGATAGGCATGGCGGTGGCCCGGGCCCGGAAGCTGGAGCCGCTCAACATGATCGACGTCCCGGTGGAGTCGGCGGCGCTGGTGGTGGGCGGGGGCGTGGCGGGGTTGCAGGCCGCGCTAGAGATAGCCCGGCAGGGTTTCAAAACGACCATAATCGAGAAGACGGACAAGCTGGGAGGCAGGCTCAACCGGCCTTCGTTGACCAAACTCTACCCCTCGGGCCGCGACGCCGACAAGCTCATCGCCGAGAAGATAGCGCAGCTCGACGACGCCGGCGTCGAGGTCCTCCTCAATACCGAGGTCGCCCGGGTGGACGGCTTCGTCGGCAATTTCGAGGTGGAGCTGGCCGACGCCTCCGGCAAGAAGAAGGGCCAGACGCGGAAGCTGCGCGTCGGCGCCATCGTCCTCGCGGTGGGCGCCGGCCTCTACGACCCGAAGGGCGAGTACCACTACGGCGAGTTCCCCAACGTCATAACGAGCCTGGGCCTCGAGCAGAACTTCGCCGAGCACGGCGGCCGGGCGGTCGTGGAAGGCCAGCAGCCCGATAGCGTGGCCTTCATCCAGTGCGTAGGCTCGCGCTGCGAGGAGGGGAACCCCGGGTGCTCGCGCTACTGCTGTCCGACGACGATAAAGCAGGCGCTGATGCTCCGGGAACACGGCGCCGACGTCACGGTGTTCTACAAGGACATCCGGACCGTGAGCGACGGCGCTGAGGAGATGTACCGGACGGCCCGCGGCAAGGGCGTGCTCTTCATCAAGATAGCGGAGGACGACCGCGCCGAAGTCGTGGCCGACGCCTCCGGCAAAGTCGCCGGGGCGGTCGAGGCCTACGACATCCTTCTCAAATCGCGGGTGCGGGCCCCCGCCGACCTGGTAGTCCTGTCCACCGGCATGGTCCCCCGCGAGCCGGACACCACTATATTGCAATCCATATTCAAGATTCCCCGGGGCGACGACAAGTTCCTCATGGAGCGGCACCCGGAACTGGGGCCCGTGGAGACGACGACCGACGGCGTTTTCATCGTCGGCTGCCTCCAGGCCCCCAAGGACATCGCCGACTCGCTCTCGCAGGCCTCGGCGGCGGCGGCCAAGGTGGCGCGCCTGCTGGCCCGCGACACCGTCAAGCTCGAACCCGTCATCGCGACGGTGGACGAGACGCTATGCCGCGGCTGTGGCCAGTGCGCCGACATCTGCCAGTTCAACGCGCCGGAGCTGGTGCAACTCAAGTCCGGCGTCTACGTGGCGCGGATAAACGAGGCGGTCTGCAAGGGCTGCGGCACCTGCGCGGTGTGGTGCCCCACGGGCGCCATCGTGGCCCGGCACTTCACGGACCTCCAGATTCATACGATGCTCGAAACGGTTCTCCCCCCGGCAGGTAAGAAATGACGCCACCGAAAGGCAAATCGGGGACGGTCAAAGAGAAGGCCGCGCCGGCGAAGAAGAAGGCGCCGGCCGCCAAGAAACCGAAGAAGGCGGCCTCGACCGAAACGAAGAAAGCCGCGGCCGCGGGGAAGAAGACTCCGGCCGCCGCGAAGAAAAAGGCGGCGCCCCCCAAGGACTTCGTGCCGCGCATCGTCGTATTCGCGTGCAACTGGTGCTCCTACGCCGGGGCCGACACCGCCGGGATATCGCGGATCCAGTATTCGCCGAACTTCCGCATCATCCGGGTGATGTGCTCGGGCCGGGTCCACCCCGCGTTCGTCCTGCGGGCGTTCGAGCTGGGGGCGGACGGCGTCCTGGTGTCCGGCTGCCACTTCGGCGACTGCCACTACATCTTCGGCAACGAGCGCGCCGTCGAGCAGTTCGATAAGACCAAGGCCCTGCTCAAGATACTCGGCCTGGAGGAAGGCCGGATTAGGTTGGAATGGATCAGCGCGGCGGAGGGGCCCAAGTTCGGCCGCGTCATAAACGAGTTCGTGGAAACCGTTACGGCGCTGGGGCCGGCGGGCCTGGTGTCCCCGGCCGCGGAGCTGCCGCAGGACGCCGAGGAGTACGCCGACGCGTCGGCGCTTGCCCGGTAAAGGTTAAAAGGCTATGGCGACCGCTTCCCCCCTGGACGTTAAAACGCTGAAAGACGCTAACGCGTTCCTGTGCCTGGAATGCGGGAAGTGCACGGCGAGCTGCGTCGTCGCCCGCTACAACCGGTCCTACTCGCCGCGCCGCCTGATTAGCCGGGCGCTCGCCGGCGGCCACCTCCCGGAGCCGCAGGAACTCTCGGTCTGTCTGACCTGCATGGCCTGCGACGCCCGCTGTCCCTCCGGCGTGCACTTCGTCGACCTGATTCGCGAGTTGCGCCGCGCGACCTACGGCCGGGAGTTCGCCGGCAACTGCAGCCACGGCGGCGCTTTCCAGTCGCTCATGAAACTCATGACGGCGGGGGAGTTGAAGCAGGACCGGCTGGCCTGGGTTACGGACGACCTCAAAATCGCGGCCGAGGGCGAAGTGGCCTTCTTCGTCGGCTGCGCGCCCTACTTCGACGCCTTCTTCACGGAGCTCGAGGTGGACACGCTCGCCGGCGTCAAGAGCACCGTAAAGGTACTCAACGCCCTCGGCATCGAGCCGGTGGTCATGCCGGACGAACGCTGCTGCGGCCACGACCTGTTGTGGGGCGGCGACGCCGAGAACTTCGAGAAGCTCGCCCGCCTCAACGTGGAGCTGTTGCGGAGCCGCGGCATCAAGACGGTCGTCTTCAACTGCCCGGAAGGGTACTACACGTTCCGGGAGGATTATCCCAAAGTAGTAGGGGCTCTCCCCTTCGACGTTCAGCACATTAGCGAGTTCCTGGCGGAGCGTGCGGCTGACCTCAACTTCGCGGACGGCGAGGAGGAGGCCGTCACGTTCCAGGACCCGTGCCGGCTGGGCCGTTTCGCCGGCGTGGTGGAGCCGCCGCGGCAGGTGCTTTCCGCGGCCGGCGTGCCGCTGGCCGAGATGGGCCGCTCCGGGACGGGGGCGCTGTGCTGCGCCGGAAACGGCTGGCTCAACTGCGACCGGTTCTCCAAGGAAATTCAGGTGGAGCGCTTGCGCGAGGCCCGGGCCACGGGCGCGACGACGCTCGTGACCGCCTGCCCCAAGTGCGAGATTCATTTTCGCTGCGCGATGCACGACCCCAACCTGGGCGACGAAATAAAAATGGAAGTGCGCGACCTGGCCACGGTGGTAGCGTCGCGCCTTGCCGCGAAAGTAAAAGAAAAATAAAACTTCCACGTTCAAGTAGTATTAACCCTCCGAATGGAAGGGGGTGACGATTTGTCCAACGAGGAAAAGAAGACCGGCGCCAGCGAGGAGTTGCGTATCGGCGTCTTCGTCTGCGACTGCGGCCTGAACATCGCCGGTACGGTAGACACCGCGGCCGTGACGGAGTACGCCAAGACTTTGCCCGACGTCGTGGCGGTCGTGCGCAACCGCTACACCTGCGCCGACCCCGGCCAGAACGAGATCAAGAACGCCATCCGCGAGCACAAGCTGAACCGCGTGGTCGTGGCTTCCTGTACGCCGCTCATGCACGAACCCACTTTCCGGGAGTGCGTGGCGAGCGAGGGCCTGAACCCGTATCTCATGGAGATGGCCAACCTGCGCGAACACGTATCGTGGGTGCACGGCGGCGACAAGGACGGCGCGACGCAGAAGGCGAAGGACCTGGTCAAAAGCGCCGTGGCCCGGGCGGCCCGACTCGAGCCGCGACAGGAGTCGCGTTATCCGGTTTCACAGGCCGCGCTCGTAATAGGCGGCGGCGTGGCCGGCATCCAGGCCTCGCTCGACCTGGCGGATTCCGGATACAAGGTCTATCTGGTGGAGAAGGAACCGTCGATAGGCGGCATTATGGCCGCGCTCGACAAGACCTATCCCACGATGGACTGCTCCATATGAATACTCGGTCCTAAAATGATGGATGTCGGTAGGCATCCCCGGATCGAGTTGATGGCTTTCAGCGAAGTTGACGCCGTGGACGGCTACGTCGGCAACTTCAAGGTCAAGGTGCGCAAGAAAGCGCGCTACGTTCGCGAGGAGGACTGCTCCTCCTGCGCGGAGTGCGCCGAAGTGTGCCCCGTGGTCGTGCCGGACGAATTCCAAATGGGCTTATCGTCGCGCAAGGCCGTATACCTGCCGTTCCCGCAGGCCGTCCCCGCGTCGTACATCATCGACATGGACGCCTGCCTGGGGACCAACCCGATTGCGTGCGGCAAGTGCGAGGAAGTCTGCGAGAAGGTCTGCATCGACTACGACATGAAGGACGAAATCGTCGAACTCGACGTGGGCGTCATCGTCTGCGCCACGGGCATGGACGTCTACGACCCCACCGAACTCGACGAGTATTGCTATACGCGCTACGACAACGTCATCACCTCCATGGAGTTCGAGCGCCTTATCTGCGCCGGCGGCGCGACGGAGGGGCACTTCGTCCGGCCGTCCGACCACGACGTCCCGCAGCGGATAGCGTTTATCCAGTGCGTGGGCTCGCGGAACAACGCCGGCGACAAGGGCAATCCGTACTGCTCGAACATCTGCTGTATGAACACCGTCAAGGACACGCTGCTTCTACGCGACCACTACCCGGATTGCGAGTGCACGGTGTTCTACATGGACATTCGGGCGTTCGGCAAGGGCTTCGAGGACCTCTACATGAGGTCCCGCGAGGAGGGCGTTAAGTACATCCGCGGCATCCCGGGCGAGATTCGCCAGGACCCGCAGACGAAGAACCTCACCCTCACGGCGGAGAACACGCTCACCGGCGAGGTCGTCGAGCAGGAATTCGACATGGTGGTGCTGTCGGTGGGGGTTATACCCCGGCAGGACAGCCCGGTCATCAAGAAGCTCTTGACGCTCTCGACTACGGGGGACGGCTTCTACATGGAGGCGCACCCCAAGCTCAAGCCGGTCGACACGCCGACGCGAGGGGTCTACATCTGCGGCTGCGCGGAGTCGCCCAAGGACGTGAAGGACTCGGTGACGCAGGCCTCCGCGGCGGCGGCCCGGGCCATCACGCTCCTCAACGCCGGCGAGGTGAAGGCGGACGCGATAACCGCCAACATCGATCCGGCCCTCTGTACCGGCTGCGGCCTGTGCGCCAAGGTTTGCCCCTTCAACGCCATCGAGGTCGATAAGGACAAGAAGACGGCGTGGGTCATCTCGGCGATGTGCATGGGCTGCGGCAACTGCGGCGCCACCTGCAACTTCGGCGCCGTGACCATGGGCCACTTCACCGACGACCAGTACTACGCGCAGATGGACGCGCTTATAGACGAGAACGCCATGGACAAGGTGTTCACCTTCGCCTGCAACTGGTGTTCCTACGCCGGCGCCGACAACGCCGGCATCTCCCGCCTGCAGTATCCGCCCACGGCCCGGCTGGTTCGGACGATGTGTTCGGCCCGCGTGACCGAGGACTTCATACTTTACGCGTTCATGAAGGGCGCGCCGCTCGTGCTGGTGTCCGGCTGCCACTTCGCCGACTGCCACTACATCGACGCCAACCGCCAGACGGTCAAGCGGGTCTACCGCTTGTGGGACAAACTCGAGAAGCTGGGCATCAGGCCGGAGCGTCTCCAGCTGGAGTGGATAAGCGCGGCCGAAGGGCAGAAGTTCGCCAAGGTCATGCGCGAGGTCGAAGAGATGCGCGGGCAGGTGACGGCGGAAGAGGTCGCCCACACCGTCAAGGTGCTGACCGAGGAATGGGAGAAGAAACGGGCCCGCGAGGCCAAACGGGGGAAGAAGGCGGAAGCCGATGAGTCAAGAGACGAAGTTCAAGTGTCTTAGGTGCGGCCACGAGTTCGTGGAGAAGTACGCCCCCGACGACGACGTCGAGCGGTCGTGCCCCAAGTGCCGCTCCAACAGCGTCCGCCCGGAAAAAGCGAAGAAGAAAGCCGATGCCGAAGCCAAAAAGTGACAAGGCCCGGAAAGGCGGCCCGGCCGTAACCATCGACTTCGAGTTCAAGAAGCTCGTCGAGAAGGTGGTCGACGGCACGCTGGTGAACTACTGCTACCAGTGCGGCGCCTGCGTCGGCGACTGCCCGAGCGCGCGCTACCTGCCGGACTTCAACCCCCGGGAGATAATGCTCAAGGTGCTTTACGGCTTCGGCGAGGAACTGGTGGGGCCGAACTCCCCGGTATGGGAGTGCACCAACTGCTACAACTGCTACGAGCGCTGTCCCCAGAACGTCAAGCCGGTCGAGATAATCATCGCCATCAAGAACCTCATGGCCCGGAAGGGGATATACCCCGAGAAGGCGCAGGTGGGGGACCTGGTGAACACCGTCCTCGAGACCGGCCGGACGGCGCCCGTCACGAGTATGACGAAGAAACTCCGGGAGGAGTTGGGCCTGGCCCCCCTCCCGGAGGTTAACACTTCCGAGATAAAGAAGATTTTGGAGTAGAAGAACGGAGCCGGCGACTATGGCCTCCTCCCAGCAAAAGAAGTTCGCGTTTTTCCCGGGGTGTCTGATTCCGGTGCGGTATCCGCAGATGGAGGCCGCTATCCGCAAGACGCTGCCCAAGCTCGGCATCGAGATTGTGGACCTGCCCGGCTTCACCTGCTGCCCGGACCCTATTTATTTCAAATCGTACGACAAGACGGCCTGGCTCACGGTCGCGGCGCGCAACCTCGCCATCGCGGAGGAGGCGGGCCTTAACCTGTTCACCATCTGCTCGGGCTGCACCGCCACTCTCTCCGAGACGTATCAACAGCTCAACACCAACAAGAAGCTCAAGGACGAGGTCAACCAGCGCCTCGCGCGTGTCGGCCGCGAGTACAAGGGAACGTCCACGATCCGCCACGTCGTAACCCTAATCCGCGACGAGGTGGGCCTGGACGCCATCGGCGCGTCGGTGGTCCGGCCGCTCGAGGGCCTGACGGTGGCCATCCACTACGGCTGCCACCTCCTCAAACCCTCGCACATCATGAAGGTGGACGACCCGGACGACCCGCGCATCCTGGACGACCTGGTGGGCGCGTTGGGGGCGACGCCGGTGCGGCACGGCGAGTGGATACTGTGCTGCGGCAAGGCGTGCAAGCACGAGGAGGCGCCGGCGCAGATGATGTACGACCTGTTGAAGTCGGTGGCGGCGGTCAAGGCCGACGTGTTGGGTGTGGTTTGCCCCTCCTGCTTCAACGAGTTCGACCTCGGCCAGGTGAAGCTCGCCCGGCAGTACAACGACGAGAGCGTCAAGACGCCGGCGGTGTACTACTTCCAACTGCTCGGCCTGGCCCAGGGGCTGTCGCTCGAGGAGGTGGGCCTCCACCGCCACAAGGTGAAGGCCCCGGCGCTCGAGAAGTACTCCGCCGCGGCGGTCGGGTAATAATATCGGATAAAAAGAACGCCGCCCTTCGGGGCGGCTTTTTTATTGGGGGGAATATGGTTTCACGTCACCTTGCCGAGTATGGATTCAATCTCGGCGGCGACCTTGGCGGTGGTCCGGCGGAAGGCCTCCTCCACCTGGCGGCCCCGCTCGCCCGCGGCGTCTCCCTCGAAGCCCAGGACCTCGCCCACGGCGTCGGCGTGCTCGAAGTCGAGGTTGTCGTCCAGGCACACGGCGAGGCGGTAGACGTCGCGCAGATTCTTGAGGAAACACATGGAGTTGAAGAGGGAGCGTAGCTCGAGGCCGGCCTGCGGGTACACCCGGCCTATCCCCTCCAATATCTGCGACGTCAGCGGGTCGCGGATGCCGAAGCGCGCCTTGCAGATGAGCATGGCCATGACGATGTCGCGCAAGCCGCCGACGCACTCTTTCACGTTGTTGGGCAGAAAGACCTCGCCCACGGCCTGCTGGCGCGAGGCCATCTCGCCCTTCATGGCGTCGATGTACTCGTCGGCGCGGTTGAAGACGAACGGCTTGATGATCCGCTCGTAGGTGTCCTCCTCGAAGGTCGAGGTGCCGACGACCAGGCGGGACTCGAGGAGCTGGGACTTCTCTATAAAGTCGGTCTCATCCCCCTTGCGGAAGAACTCCTCGAGCTGGTCGACCGGGATGACGTAGGAGCCGAAGTGCTCCAGCAGGCGGTAGTGGGGCATCATGCCCCGCTTGCAAATCTCCGAACTCATGGCCGAGATGACGGCGCCGCCCAGTTCCTGGAGTTTCTCGTCCTCGGAGTCTATCAGGACTATGAGGTCGTAGTCGTCGTTGAAGGCCCATTCGCGGGCGTGGCCGCCGGCGGCGTAGATGGCCATCACGTCGAAGGAGGTGACCCAGCGGCCGTACTCCTCGGCCAACTCCTCGCGGCAGGCGTCGAACAGGAAATTCAGGTAGTCGTCGGAGAACTCGGTGTACTGGGCGTTGGTCTCCTCGATGGTCGCGCCGTTGAGGGTCAGGAGGCCCGTGCGCAACAGCTCGAGGTCGTAGTAGTCGCCCAGGAGTTCCTTCTTGGCGGCCGGCGTTTGGATGATGGCGGCCTCGGCCAGGATGCCGTGGGACTTCTCGCGCAGGCCCTCCATGTCGTCGAGGAGGTTGAGGCAGTCCGGGTATTTTTTCAGGATGGCTTTCAGGTAGCGGCGAAGGTAGGCCGAGCCGAAGTAGCGCAGGCGGCACAGCTCGCGGAGCGACGCGGCCGCGGGCCCGAGCGACGCCATGCGGACTTCGCCCGATACCAGTTCCTTGAAGCGGCGGGCGGACTCGTTGTCGACCTCGGACAGGTAGCGGTTTATGAGGAGCGGCCGGGTCGAGAAGAGGAACGCGGCCTCGCGGGCCGGGTTGTAGAAGGTCTCGAACTCCCGCAGGAACGCCTTGCTCATGGCGCCGAAGAGGTCGTAGGAGTCGACCTCGTCGCGGTTCTCACCGAGCACTACGAGCAGTTTTATAAAGAGTTCGGCGTTGCGTTTCACGAGGCCGGTCAGCTCGTTGACGCGGCGTTCACGTTTCTCGGGCGGGAGGGAGTTGAAGTCGGCGACCAGGGCCCGGAGGAGTTTCTTGTCCGACGCCAGCAACAGCTCGAAGACGTCGTCCCAGAAGGCGACCCGCACCAGGAAGCGCGTCAATTTCAGCATGTCGCGCAGGAGGTGGCCCGGCGGCTTCTTGACGTCGGCGCCGAGGCCGAGGAAGACGGAGGTATTCCGCAGGT
The DNA here is from genome assembly GCA_050117845.1 of Candidatus Zixiibacteriota bacterium. GTDB lineage: Bacteria > RBG-13-66-14 > B26-G2 > WVWN01 > WVWN01 > WVWN01. The sequence goes on along the minus strand of JASFLY010000001.1, from coordinate 232,723 downwards.
TCTCCTCAACCTCCCGCGTAAGGTCCCGCGCCACCGCCCGGACGCGGTCGACCGAGTCGTAATAGTGAACCAGAAGGCTGTCGTCGGGGCTCACGGTGCCGCGGCGCCGGTAGCCCATCGTCGCGGCGACGCGGGCCAGGTTTTCCTTCATGACCGGCGCGTCGAGGATTATGACCTCGTCCTGGACGACGAGGAGCTGGTAGAGGTAACGCAGTACCTCGAAGAAGATAAGCGCCTCTTCCAGCGTGTCGTTCTTCTCTGCGTTCCAGGGTTCGATGTCGCCGAGGCGCTTCAGGTTGTGCCAGACGTTGGGTTCGCGCAGGCCGTGGGTGGCCCGTTTGATGTGGACGAGGCTTTTGATAACGCGGAGGGCGTCGTCCTTGGGTATCACGCGGTCCGCTTCGAAGTCCCTGTTTATGAGCGAGACGACGTCGCCCAGGGCCCCGCGCACGAAACCTTCGTGGTAAAGGGGCGGGGCGTCGCTGTCGGCGTAATAGCGTTCGATGATTTCGGTCCGCAGCCGTTCGAAGAGGGCGCGGTCGCCGTAAATGGGTTCGGCGTTGAGGAGCTCGGAGATGACGATGAAGGCCCCCGGCCTCGTCTCGGCGTACTCCTGGTATTCGTCGAGGGAGGTCGCGAAGCTGTCGGGGGAGACGTTCTCGGAGAGGTAGAAATGGAACCGGGTGGCGTAGCGGAGCATCGCGGCGCTGAGGCGGCTGAGTACCGAGTTGAGGGCGTGGCGGTTCTTTTTATTCTCGACGACGACGGCGATGTCGACGTCGTCCTGATCGGTCATGGTGCCGACGCCGCAAATGACGAAGGGCGGGAGTTCCTCGGCGCCGACCAGAATGTCGAGGACCTTCCGCATGAAGGTGACGACGAGCTGGGAGTAGCTCGAGCCGATGCTGTTTAAAAACTCCCGGTAAACGTCCCGGCGGCTGGTTCCGGGGACCACTCCCGCGCGCAGGGCCTCGATGGCCTGGATGTTCATCCGCAAATACTGCATGCCGTAGTAGCAGCCGAGGTAGCGGATGCGCTCGGAGCCCTCGGGCGCCACGTGGGAGACGATGTCCATCTCCCGCTCGAGGTTCCAGGCCGGCTGCCACAGGTGCACCTCGTCGCGCAGGCCGGCCTGTTCCAGCCGGGTGTGGAGTTCGTCCAGGACGGCGCTGATTTGTTGGAGGTATTTCGAGGTGTAGTTGCTGAACTCACCCGCGAGTTCATTCAATTTATCGAAACGGCGGGGCATGCTACAGCATCTCTTTCATGTTCTTAAGGCCCAGCTCGAAGGCCGCGCGGTGGGTGTCCTCGGTGCCGGGGGCGACGCGGGCCAGAAGCGCGTCCTCGACGGCGCGGCGGTGATGGGCGGGGGACAGGACCGTGACGGCCCCCAGGACGATAATGCTCGCCAGCCGGGGGTCCCCCAGTTCCCGGGCGGCCTCGACGAAGGACAATTCGTATGTGCGGAAAGACCCTTCCGGCCTGCGCCGGACGGCGTCGCGGTCGATGAGCAAGTAGCCCTGTTCGCCCAGGTCGGCGGCGTAGCGGTCGACCGCCTCCTGGGTCAGGCAGACGAGGAGGTCCACTTCCCGGGCCTTGGGCCGGTATATCTCCTGGTCGCTCACGACGAGGTCCGTTCGGGCGGCGGCGCCGCGGGCCTCCGGCCCGTAGGCGATATGCTGTACGACGTTCTTGTCCTCGTAAACGGCCAGGGCCTCGGCCAATATCTTCGACGCCAGGTGCAGGTCAATATCCGCGCCGCCGCTCAGTCTTATCTGGTAGAAGAAAGCCATAACGCCTCCTCGACGCCGACCTCGCTCCCGTGCCCGGCAGGGGAATTCTAGCAGTTGGGAAAGCCGGGGGCAATTAAAAAGCCGCGGCCCGGCCGCGGCTTGCGCGGGCCGCGCGTTACGCGATATTTTCTATTATGTGCGTGGCGTACTCGCTGGCCTTGAGTTCGGTCGCCCCCTCCATCTGCCTCGCCAGGTCGTACGTCACCGTTTTCTGTTGTACCGTTTTCGACATCGCCTCGACGACCGCGTCCGCGGCCTCCTGCCATCCCAGGTATTCCAGCATCATGACGCCGGAGAGGATGAGTGACGACGGGTTCACCTTGTCCATGCCGGCGTACTTGGGCGCCGTGCCGTGCGTGGCCTCGAAGAGGGCCACGAAGTCGCCCATGTTGGCGCCGGGCGCCATCCCCAGGCCGCCGACCTGCGCCGCCGCCGCGTCGGACAGGTAATCGCCGTTCAGGTTCGGCGTTACGAGGACGCTGTACTCGTCCGGCCGTAGCAGTATTTGCTGGAATATCGAGTCGGCGATGCGGTCCTTGACGAGGATTTTGCCTTCCGGCGTCTTGCCGTCGAACTTGTCCCACAGGTCGGCCTCGGTCACGGTAACGTCGCCGAACTCCGCGGCCGCCAGCTCGTAACCCCAGTCGCGGAACGCCCCTTCCGTGAACTTCATGATGTTGCCTTTGTGGACGAAGGTGACGCTGGGAAGTTTGCGGTCGCGGGCGTAGCGCAGGGCCTTGCGCGCGATGTTATTCGTGCCGGTGATACTTATGGGCTTGATGCCCACGCCGGAGTCTAGGCGGATATTCCGGCCCATGTCCGAGTTAAGGAACCCCAGGACCTTCCCGGCCTCGTCGGTCCCCTGCTCCCATTCGATGCCGGCGTAAACGTCCTCGGTGTTTTCGCGGAAAATGACGACGTTCAGTTTCTCCGGGTGTTTCACGGGGCTGGGGACGCCCGGGATCCAGCGCACCGGCCTGACGCACGCGTACAGGTCGAGCTTCTGCCGCATGGTCACGTTGAGGCTGCGGAACCCGCCCGCTATAGGCGTGGTCAGCGGCCCCTTTATGGCCACGACGAATTCCGGCACGGCCTTGAGCGTATCGTCGGGCATGACCACGCCCTCGCCGTAGACCTGTTGCGCCTTGTCGCCGGCGTATATTTCCATCCAGGCGATGCGGCGTTCGCCGCCGTACTTCTTCTCCACCGCGGCGTCGAGGACGCGCCGCGTGGCCGCCCAGATGTCCGGGCCGATGCCGTCGCCCTCGACGAAGGGGATGATAGGTTGGTTCGGGATGTTGAGTTCGTCGCCTTCGATGCTTATCTTCTCGCCTTCGGCCGGAATTTGGACGTGTTCGAACATCTTTTCTCCTAGGCTTGTGCGCTTTGGTAGTTTAGGAGGCCGCCCGCTTTGATTATCGCAAGCTGGCGCTCGCTGAGGTTGTGTTCGACTTCGAAGCTGTAACCGTCGCGCTCGTTCGTTATCTTAAGGGGGTCGCCGGGCCGGAGGGCCTCGCGCAGGTTCTCGACTTTCAGATTGTCTCCGGGCGCCAGTTTGTCGTAGTCGGCCGGGTCGCGGAACGTGAGCGGCAGGATGCCGAAGTTGACGAGGTTGGCGGAGTGGATGCGCTCGAAGGAGCGGGCGATGACGGCCTTGACGCCCAGGTACATCGGGCACAGCGCCGCGTGTTCCCGGCTCGAGCCCTGGCCGTAACTCTCGCCGGCGACGACGACGTTGAAGGTGCCCCGGTCGGCGTTGGCCTTGGCGCGCTCGGCGAAGGTCTCGTCCACGCCCTCGAAGACGAACCGGGAATAGACGCCGACGTTCGAGCGGAACTTTAGCCGGGGGCCGGCGGGCATGATGTGGTCGGTGGTTATCTTGTCGCCGACTTTAAGGCCGACCTCGGCCGTGAAGCCGTCCGGCAAAGGGTCGTTCGCCGGCGGCTCGCCGATGTTGGGGCCGCGGACTATCTCGGCGGCCGGGTCGTGGACGTGCCGCACGAGGTTGTCGTCCACGGTGAAGCGCTCGGGAACCGGCACCTCCGGGTACTGGATGCCGGCGCCGCGCGGGTCGACGAGCTCTCCGTGGAACGCCGCGACGGCGGCCGTCTCCGGGCTGACGAGGTATATGCCGGCGGAGGCCGTGCCGGAGCGGCCGAAGAAGTTGCGGTTGTTGGTCCGAACCGATACCGCCTCCGAGGTCGGCGCGTGGCCCATGCCGATGCAGAAGCCGCAGGCGGCCTCGGCGATGCGGGCCCCGGCGGCGACGAGCGAGGAGAGGTGGCCGTCGTCCGCGATCATGCGGAGGACCTGCTTGGAGCCGGGCGCGACGATGAGGCTCGTCCCCGGCGCGATGGTCCGGCCTTCCAGTATTTCGGCTACGGTGGCGAGGTCCTTGTACGAGGCGTTGGTGCACGAGCCGATGCAAACCTGGTCCACGGCGAGGCCCGCTATGTCCCGCACCGGGACGACGTTGTCCGGGCTGTGGGGCTGGGCCACCATGGGTTCGACTTCACCGAGGTCCAGTTCGATGACGCGCGCGTACGCGGCGTCCGGGTCGGCGGCGAGCTCCCGCCATGCGTCCCCCCGCTCCTGGCCTTCGAGGAACATTTTCGTGACCAGGTCCGACGGGAAGACGGAGGTCGTGACGCCGAGTTCGGCCCCCATGTTGGTGATGGTCGCGCGCTCGGGGACCGAAAGCGTCGCGACGCCCGGGCCCAAGTACTCGACGACGGTGCCGACGTTTCCCTTGGTCGTGAGCTCCGAGAGGAGCGTCAGGATTACGTCCTTGGCCGAGACCCAGTCGGCCAGCCTGCCCGTGAGCTTGACGCCCACGACGGCGGGGTAGGTGATCCAGAAGGGCCCGCCCGCCATCGCGACCGCGACGTCGAGGCCGCCCGCGCCCATCGCGATCATGCCGATGCCGCCGCCGGTGGGGGTGTGGCTGTCGGAGCCGAGCAACGTTTTGCCGGGGACGCCGAAGCGCTCCAGGTGGACCTGGTGGCAGATGCCGTTGCCGGCGCGCGAGAGGTACAGGCCGTACTTCTCGGCCACGCCCTGGAGGTAGCGATGGTCGTCGGCGTTCTCGTAGCCCATCTGCAGGGTGTTGTGGTCGACGTAGCTGACCGAGAGGTCGGTCTTTACCTCGGGGAGCTTCATGGCCTCGAACTGCAGATAGGCCATGGTGCCGGTGGCGTCCTGCGTCAGCGTCTGATCGATGCGGACGGCGACGTGCTCGCCCGGTGCCGGCGTTCCCTCCACCAGGTGTTCGTCCAGGATCTTCTGTGTTAGCGTTTTGCCCATAGGTCTCCTGCCCGAGGTTTATTCATCAACTGCTGAAGATAAGGTCGAGGACGGCTTTCGATTTCTTGTCGTCGGGGTTGAGCGCGATGGCCTGTTTCAGCGCTTCGGCGGCGCGCTGGTTGTCGCCCAGGGCGAAGTAGGCCTCGCCGAGTTCGGCGAACGCGACGGCGCTGCCGGGGCTCTTCTCGACGACCGTCTCGAAGCTTTTAACGGTTTCCTCTTTCAGGCCCAGCCGGGCGGCGGCCAGGCCGCGCTGGTAATAGGCTATCGTGATGTCGCCGTTGCGTTCAAGCAGGGCGTCGAAGGCCTTTATCGCGTCGCGCGTTTTGCCGACGTGGTAGTACAATAACCCCAGCCAGTAGTAGGCCATCTCGGTCTCGGGCTCGATCTCGAGGGCGCGGTGGAAGCAGTCGATGGCCTCCTCCTCGCGGGCGGCCCGGTAGTAGCAGAGGCCCAGGAAGTAGCGGGCGGGGGCGGACGCCGGTTTGGCCTTGACGGCCTCCTCCAGCGCGGCGATGGCTTCGGTCAATTGGCCGCGGTGGTAGTGGGTAAGGCCGACGCGGACCAGGACGTAGTCGTTGGCCGGGTCCACCTCGAGGGCGCGCCGGTATTTCTCCATCGCCCCTTCCGGGTCGCCGCCGTAGTCGGCCAGGACGCCGGCGAAGAAGTGGCTTTCCCACGACTCGTCCGCCGGCAGGCCGCACAGGGGGCAGAAGCGGAATTCCTTCGCGAGTTCGTAACCGCAATTTTTACATTTCACGACGCGCCTCGTTTCTTTATTTTTCGCCCTCCTCGGGGCCCGGGGCCCGGCGGAGGCGCAGATAATCGTCGAACGCGGTGCTCAAGCGCCGGAGCGCGGCGCGCTCCTTTTTACTCTCCTCGGCGTATACGGTGGCGAGCCGGTCCTTGCCCCAGGTTATACCCAGGGCCAGACGTTTCAGGTCGTCGAAGGCCTCGGGGCCGCGGTCCCGCCATGCCTCCGAGGCGGCCTCCCACACAACGTCGAAGAGCGTGTCGAGGACGAGCTGTAGTTCGGGGAGGCCGTAGCCTTGCTGGAGGCGCTTCCGTCCTATGTCGCCGATGTAGGCGCCGAAGACGCCGGGGTCGCCCGTGAGCACCGATTCCCGGTAGGCCGTGAAGTGGGCCTGCATCCGGGGCCGGAGGTCTATGGTTTCCATTTTCCGGTAATGCTCCAGCGACGATTCGCGGAGCCGCCTCGTCACGTCGTTGACGACCTGTTCCTCGGCCACGAAGAGGAACAGCGCCAGCGGCGGTTTTTCTATACGTCTATCAGCCACTCTTTGCCGTCGCCCCAGATGTACGTGTTATAGCTTTTCAGTTTGCGTTCTATCGCGTCCAGCCACTTGCGGCAGAACTCCGCCGGGTGGCCGCCCAGGTGCTGCGTCTCGTACGCCAGGCCCCGTTCGACTTTGGCCATGAAGGATCCGATGTCGTCGCGGCCCAGCGCGTAGGGCTCCCCGGCCCACTCCAGGAGCTCGCGTTCCACTTCCCGGTTGTACGCCAGGTGCTCGGAGTCGGGCCCGAGGTCCAGCGGCGGCGGGTTGTCCGCGAGCTGAAAACCCTTAAGCGCCACCACGAGGTCGACGTACGAGTGTTCGTAAAAGAGCCGCGGGAACTCGTACTCGACGATTTCGGCGGGGTCGCCGTCCGGCCTGTCGCGGTGCGAGTTGCGCCGCGAGAAATCGAGGCCCGTGAACTCGTTGTAGATTTCGCGCTGGTGCACGCGCTTCTCGCGCAAAACGCCGTCGTCGTCGAAGTTCACGTCGCCGCCGAGAATGAGCAGGCATATCAGGTCCCGCGGCGTCGGGGGCGGCCCCTCGGGCCGGCCCTTCTCCAACTGGAACGACAGGTGGAGGCTGTGCGGTTTGAGTTCCGCGAAGGCGACGGCGGCGTTGGCCAGGTCCGAGAGGACGAACGGATCGGCGGTGACCGGTTTGGAGAGGTCGCCCAGGACCTTGTAGCGGCCCAACGCGAACTCCAAAAATCCCCGCACCCGTCCCCGGTCGGGCGTAACGACGCGATGGTTGTCGACGTGGCCGCCGAGCTTCCACAAGCGGCCCGCGAGGTCGAAGTCGTCGAAGTAGTAGAAGCCGTCGAAGGCCGGGTCCTCGTCGGGGGCGGCGCCCACTATCTCGGTGCCGAGCGGGCTGAACTCGGCCTCGCAACCCAACGGCTCGCCCCCCGGCGCCCGGCGCTCCTTTATGCGTTCGACGTAAGGCTCGAGCAGCTCGCGGCCGTAAATCTCGTCCGCGATGAAGAGTGCGGCCACGGCGTAGTCGACGTATTCGAGCTGGGGGTCGTAGTCGCCGACGCCCAGCGATTCCATTATTTCGCCGATGGGCCCCAGGCTGTCGGCCACGAACTGTAACGCCGCCAGCGCCGATATGGCGTGCTCGTAGTACTTGTCCGCGACGCGCACGACGCCCCGGAAGTCGTGGCGCACCCGGCCCTCCACCTGGTTGAAGATAATCGTCTTGATTATCAGGCGGAGGTAGTGGGGCGCGTACTTCGCGGCGCACTGTTCCCGCGGGAGCCAGGCGAGAGAGGGGAGCCCCGATTCCTTCAGACGGTGCTTGACGGCGAAGGGCGGCAGGCCCGGATGGTCGAAATGGGCGCGGACCAGGTCCTCCACCGCTTCGCCCAGAAGTTCCTCGCGGGCGCGCAACTCCAACTCCCGGATTTGACTCCGGGCCGGGATGTCGTCGGCGATGGCCCCCTCGATGCGGCTTTTTATAAAGTCGCCGACGCGGTCCGTAACCTCGACGTCCGGCGGCGGCTTGGCCTCCAGCAGTTCGGGACCGCCGACGTAAACGAACGCATCCGCCGTGCCCTGCTCGGTGCGAACCGGCAGGCGGCACCGCACGTAAAGCGTCCCCTCCGATTCGTACTGGTCGAGTTGGGCGAGGGCCTTGGCGCTCAGACCTTCCACGAGGACGCCTTCGACCTCGGCCCCGGGGCGCGGCACTACGTAAGGGAACGACTTGAGCGACGTTACCTTGTAGTAGTCGTCGAGGAACGCCGGGCGCCGCGCGGGTTTTTCCCCGGTTATAACGGAGAAGACGTGCGCGTCGGTGAGCGTCCCGTAGACGAACAACCGCACTCCGGGGTTTTCGGCTTTCTCCCCCCGGCGAGATTCCGACATATTTGCTTCCAACCGTCCCGGCCGTTACGCGAACAGGTCAGGCATGTTCTTTTTGGCCTGCTCGAGCATTTCGTCGCTGGAGATGGCCGTCGTCCGGCGGCCGGCGTACTGCTCGTCCACCCACTTCGCGATGGCCGTGATGCCGGGGTGGCGTTTGTCTATCTGCTTGTCGCCCTCGAGGTTCAGGTACTGGTTGAGCCAGAGCGCGATGCCGGCCACGCCCGATTTATCCGTTACCGAGATGCCGAGCGGCCTGCCCAGTATTTCGCCGGTGTCGAAGATGTTGTAAATCTCCTCGTTCTTGATGACGCCGTCGGCGTGGATGCCGGCGCGCGTGACGTTGAACTCGGTCCCGGCGAAGGGGTAGTTGGAGGGGACGGGCCATCCCATATTCGCGTTGAAATAGTGCGCGATTTCCTTGATGGCGGTCAGGTCCATACCGTCGTTGTGGCCCTTGAGGCTGGCGTACTTCACGCAGAGCGCCTCCAAAGGCGAGTTGCCGGTGCGCTCGCCGATGCCCAGAAGCGAGCCGTTGGCGTCGGCGCAGCCGTAGAGCCATGCGGCCACGGGGTTGGCGAGGACGAGGTGGAAGTCGTTGTGGCCGTGGAACTCGAGCTGGCGGTAGGGGATGCCGAGTTCGGTGCGCAGGTAATAGACCATCTTGGGGACGCTGCGCGGCAGGGCCGCCTCGGCCCAGGGCACGCCGTACCCCATGGTGTCGCAGATGCGGATCTTGATTCTCATGCCGCTCTCTTCGGAGAAGCGCATGAGGCGTTCGCCGAAGGGTATGACGGTGCCCCAGAAGTCGGCCCGGGTCATGTCCTCGAAGTGGCAGCGGACCTCCTTGAGGCCGGCCTCGGCGGCGGCGCCGATGACCTTCATGAAGTCTTCGATGACCTGCGCGCGCGTCTTCTTGAACTTCATGAAGATGTGATAATCCGAGATGGACGTCAGGATGCCGGTTTCCTCCAGGCCCATCTGCTTGACGAGTTCGAAGTCGGCGGGCACGGCCCGGATCCAACCCGTTATCTCGGGGTACCGGTAACCGAGTTCCCGGCACTTGACCAGGGCTTCCCGGTCCTTCTCGCTGTAGAGGAAGAACTCGGACTGGCGGACGACGCCGTTCGGGCCGCCCAGCCGGTTGAGCAGTTTGTAGATGTGGACGATGTCCTCTACCTCGTAGGGCGGCCGGGCCTGCTGGCCGTCGCGGAACGTGGTGTCCGTTACCCATATGTCCTCGGCGGGGGCGAGGGGAACCGTTTCGCCGTCGAAGGCCAGTTTGGGGACTTCGGAGTAGGGGAACTGGTCGCGGAAGAGGTTGGGCTCTTCGACGTCGGCGAGGGGGTGTTCCTCGGCGCCGGTCGGCGGTTCCGCGGGGACCGTCTGGAGCCAGGGCGCTTTCCAGTCGTGTTTTTTCGCGGCCATGGATGCCTCCGTTTCTTCCGTTAACGGAATGGTTAGGATTATTATAGTAGCGTACTACTCTCTTCGTTTTTGAATATCGAAATCAAGGCCGGCCGCCGCAATACCTGCGGACGGCGGGTAATAACGCCAAAACGAGCAATACGAAACCCAGTGAACCGTAGATGATTTGCAGCGGCGTATCCGCCTGATAGCCTATCGTTAAAATTTGGACGCCTATCCAGATTACGAGCGCGACGCCCACGACCAGCGAACCGAACCGCGCCCAATATGACCTTCGCCATAGGCCGAACATTACCGCCAGCGGGAAAACGCCCAGCACGAACGTCAAAATGAGGCCGGGAACCAGGTAACTGTCGAACGGCGAGTCGTCGAGCATGTCCGCCGGGAAACCGAGCATTGCGCCGCTCGGATCCGCGACCATCGGAATTCCCCCCGCCAGCGCGCTCAGCGCCTGCACGAGCAAAAGGAGCAGCAGTACGTATACGACGAAAGGCCTTTTAGCCTTTGCCATCGGTTTTTATCAACCCCAACGCCGCAAGGTAATCCCGCGATTCAACGCCCGGCGTGTCGACGCCGCTCGCGCCGTAAAATTCCTCGATGGCCTCTTGCACCGGCGGGGCCTCGTACGGCGCGCCGACGATGGCGCGCTCTAACTCTTCCAGGCCCGCCCGGGGCACCATCGTGAAGTCGCCGGTTATGGACACGTCGTCTATCGTGTCCTCGACCACCTCGGCGCAGCAGCTCAACAGCCCCCCCGGCGCTTTGTGGACGCCGTCGAAGAAGCGGACGCCCTCGCGCACGCGCGTCTCCCGGGCCAAGGGGCTGCGTATCTTGCGGAAGAGAAATTCCTCGGAGCGGTAGAGCGCCTCCAGCTCGTTCATCTTGGCGCGGAGCTCGTCGTCCAGAAGCGCGTCCTCGAGGGGGCCGAACAGCTCGGCGAACCGGGTGCGCAACGCGAAGGCCGCGTCCTCGCGCGGGACGAGCCTTCCGGTTTCGCGGCGGAGCGTGGTCAGGTTCTCGGAGAGCGACTTGTGGAACTTGTCGCGGAACTTCTCGTCCGGGACCCTGAGCATCCGGGGCATGAGGTCGTAGTCGAAGTCCATGATTATGGAGCCGACGAAGGCCATGCAAGGGCCGATGTCCGCGCCGCCCTCGCCGGCTATCTTGCGGCCGTCCGTCGTGACCAGGTCGTTGATGGGGCGGAACGAGACCTCCACGCCGAAGTCGCCGTAGGTCCGGATGGCCGGTTCCGAGAATTTCCGGTAGACGCCGTCCACGGTCGTCGGCACCAGCGGGTTGTCGCGGCGCAGGACCAGTTGGTAGAACACCTGGCCCGAGTCGAGGAGGACGGCTCCGCCGCCCACCTCGCGGCGCATGAGTTCGAGGCCTTCGCGCAGGCAGAAGTCGACGTCCACCACTTCCCGCGTGTCCTGGAAGTAGCCGACGCAGGCGATGGTCGAGGCCGGCGACACGAGCACCAGCCCCTCCCGGCCGAGGTGGGCCAGGGCGTGGAAGCAGAGCATGGAGTCCAGATGGGGCCGAAGGCCCAGGTCGTAAATCTTCATGGTTATTTAATAGCCTTCCATACCAGGTCGAGGAGGTTGGCGACTTTAAGGCCGTCGCCGTTGCCGCCCAGGGCCTGGGCGCCGCCCCGGAGCGTCAGTTCGCAGGTGGCGCACGCGGTCACCAGCGTGTTCACGCCCGTGGCCGCGGCCTGTTCGGCCCGCGCGACCGCCAGCCGACCCGAGAGCTCCGGCGCCGACGTTATGATGCCGCCGCCGCCGCCGCAGCACCGCGACGTGTTCTTCGACAAAGGCATCTCGACCAGGTCGATACCCAGCGCTTTCATGATGGCGCGGGGCTCGTCCACCATGTCCATGCCTCGCGAGAGGTGGCACGGGTCATGGTACGTGGCCTTGATGTCGAGCGACTTCACCGGCGTGTCGGCCAGTTTCTCGGCGATGACCTCGAGGGCGTGTTTCACCGGCCGGCCGTACTCCTCTTTCAACAGCACGGTGCAGGTGGGGCAGAGCGTTATGAGTTCCCCTTCCGGGAAGGTCTCGTTGAACTTTTTCTTCTGCTGTTCGAATTCGTCCCAGTAGCCCAGACTCTTTATGGGGTAGCCGCAACAGGTCTCCTCGATTATTTTCGGTTTGACGCCCAGTTTCTCGAGGATGCGCGTGAACATCTTGACCATGTTGGGCCGCTGGGAGAAGGCGCAGCCGACGTAGAGCAGGGCCTCGCCCTCCCGGGGCTTGACGCCCATTTCCTCCTCGCCGTAGATGTTGCCGGTCGACAGGACTTTGCCGACCAGGTCCTCGTGTACCGGCATCTTGAACCCGGCCTTGACCAGGCCCGCCCGCGCCGCCTCGACGATGGGCGCGACGTCTATCTTGGTCGGGCAGCGGCGGGTGCAGTCCATGCACAGGGTACAGGAGAAGAGGCGGTCGACGACGTCGTCGCCCGGCGCGACGTCGCCCTGCAGCAGGGCGTACGAGGCCATGAGGCGGCCTTTGGACCCGCCGGCGTCCCAGCCGATGTCGGACAGCGTGGGGCAGACGGCCTTGCAGAAGCCGCAATGGGTGCAGGCGTTGAGCTCCATCTCCCACTTCTCCAGCGCTTCCATGTGCTCGCCGTACTCGCGCTTCCCGGTCTTGTAGCGGAGGTAGTGGACGATGCCCGGCTGGTCCCAGTCCATGAGCTTGCCGGGGTTCAGGATGTTGTTGGGGTCGAGCGCCTTTTTGACGGCGCGCATCGCCTCCAGCGAATCGGCGCGCTCCTTCTTGAAGTACGGGGCTTTGGTGATGGAGACGCCGTGCTCGCCCGTGACGGTTCCGCCCAGCGCCAGGACCGCGTCGAATACCTCCTCGTTGGCCTTCTCGGCCCGCTCCCAGACGTCGGGGTCGGTGGGGTCTATGATGAACTTGGTGTGGAGGTTGCCGTCGCCGGCGTGGCCGTAGGTGGGGATATATATGCCGTCGTACCGGCTCTGAATCTCGTGGAAGGCCTTGACGGCGTTCGGGACCTGCGACGGCGGGACGGCCATGTCGTCGGCCAGCATTACCGTGACCATGCCCTCCTTGAAGCGGGAGAGCGAGGGGATCATGGCCTTGCGGCCCTTCTGGAGAGCCGCGATTTCCCCCGGGTCTTCCGTAAACTTGACGTCAACGGCGCCCGCTTTTTCGGCTACGTCGGCCACGATTTTAATCTCGTCCTTGACGGCTTCCGGGTGGCCGCTGACGCCGATGAGGAGGATGCCTTCCGCGTCCGGAAGGCCGAGGCCGGTGGCCTTGTTGACCGCCTGGATGCAGATGTTGTCCATTATCTCGAGCGAGTGTGGGATGAGCGGGTACGCGATGATGTCCGAGACGCACTGGCCCGCCTTCTCGACGTCGTCGAAGACGGCCATCGCGAGGGCGTTCTTTTGCGGCAGGGGTACGATGCGGAGCGTGATTTCGGTTATGACGCCCAGCATCCCCTCCGACGCGACCATGAGGCGGTCGAGCTGGAAGCCGGACGAATTCTTGAGGGTCCGGGTGCCGCTGTGGATTATCTCGCCGGTGGGCAGGACTATCTCGCAGCCCAGGACGTAATCGCGGGTGGCGCCGTACTTGACGGCGTTGACGCCGGAGGCGTTGGCCGCGACCATGCCGCCGATGTTGGCGACGTCGCCCGACCCCGGCGCCGGCGGGAAGAAGAACTTTTGGGGTTTGAGGTGGGCGTTGAGGTCGGCGTAGACCACGCCCGGCTCGACGACGACGTAGAAGTCCTCGACGTGGACCTCCTTGATTTTGTTCATGGCCTGGAGGTCGAGGACGATGCCGCCCTTGATGGGGACGGCGTGGCCGCAGAGCGCCGTGCCGGCGCCCCGGGGCGTAACCGGGATAATGTGTTCGTTGGCGAGTTTGAGGATGCCGGAGACCTGTTCGGCGTTGGCCGGCCTGACGACGACCTCGGGTTCGCGAAGGTGGATTCCGGCGTCGGCGGCGTAGGCCCGAAGTTCTACGGGCGCGACGGTGTAGCCGGTCGGGCCGACGATTTCCTCTATTTTGTCGAGAATTTTCTTATCCATAGTAACCTCCCGCGGCGGCGTCGGCGGCCGGCCGCGCGGTTAATTTTTTATCATGGGGATGGACATGGACCCGTTCATTAGAATCAGCACGCGTGCGGCCTCGCCTTTTTGCGCCAAAGCGTCGTCGAACGCTTGCTGTAGATTTTGGTAGGGTTTGATAAAGGCTTTTTGTAGCGTCTCGTCGTCGAGGTCGGTTACGCCCCACATCTCGCCCTTGATGGCGATCTCGGCCATCTTGCCGGCCTTGTGCCAGCCGAGGACGTAATCCTGGTCCAGCTTGGCCATGGTGTCCCCGGGCGAGTCGCAGGTGGAGAGGAGTTTGAGGAAGGCGTCGTCGCCCAGGCCCATGCGGCACTTCGAAACGAGGAGCAGGATACCCCCCGGCGCCAGCGCGAGCTTGGCGTTGTCCAGCGCCTTCTGCGACTGATAGAGGTCGATGTCCATGGGGTAGGGGGCGACGCTCACGACGACGTCGGCCTCGCCCGAGACCGGGACGCAGAAGATCTCGTTGGCCGCGTCGATGGCGGCGTAGAACGAGTCGTTGATGTGGCCCGCGGTGGCGGCGTAGATGCGGTGCTCGCCGTCGAGGACGGTCATGATGGAGAATATTTCCTTGTCGGCGATGGTCTTGAGCGCGTCGATCATGTCCTCGTGGACGGGATTGCCCTCCAGCGCCAGCGCCTTGGCCTCGGGCCGCAGGGCGTACTTGTGGTTCTGCGTGATGGTCTTGCGGGAGGCGATGCCGGGCAGGAAGGCCTTGCGGCCGCCGGTGTAGCCCGCGAAGTAGTGCGGTTCCACCGAGCCGATGATCACTATTTTGTGGGCCTCGACGCCGGCGCGGTTGACGTACATCTCGGTCCCGTTCGTCGACGTGCCGATGTGGACCATGTCCTCGTCGACGTCGGCGTCGTGGATGATGACGCGGTCCTTGATGTCGTCGTACAGCGCGCCGAATATCTCGCGGAGTTCGTCCTCGGTGCACGCGCGGTGGGCGCCGGTGGCGACGATGTAGGAGGCGTTCACGCCGGCGAGGTCACCGGCGATGAGTTCCAGGACGCGGGCGCTGGGGGTGGGACGCGTGGCGTCGTTTACGATGAAGAGAACGTCGCGGGCGTCCGAAATAAAATCGGCGAACGCCTTGGAGTTGATAGGGTTCGCCAGTGCCTCCGCCAGGACCTTCCCTTCGTCGCGGGCGTCGACTTCGTTGGGGTATACAATCTCGACGCCGTCGGGTACTTCGAGGGGGACCGTCTCCTTGCCGTAGGGGACGTCGATCTTCATATTGTTACCTCCGCCTTGGTTGTCGGGCTGTTAACCGCCCTCTTCGGCCTTCTTCATCTCGCCTTCCATCCAGGTGGCGACGTCGTCGCCCTGCATCAGGTCGTCCTTTTCGCCGTCCCAGTCCTCGGGCTGGACGATCATTACCCAACCGGAGCCGTAGGGGTCCTTGTTGATGAGGGTCGCGTCGCCTTCCAGGTCCTCGTTGACCTCGGCGATGGTGCCGGAGATGGGGGACACGAGTTTGCCGACCCATTTCGACGACTGCACCTTGCCGCAGGTCTCGCCCGCGGACACGTCGTCGTCCTCGAACGGCAGGTCGACGTAGACGATGTCGCCCGCGGCCTTCTGGAAGAAGTCGTTCATGCCGACGCGCACGCGGCCGTCGTCTTCCAACTTCGCCCACGAGTGCTCGCCGTGATAGTATAGTTCGTCCGGCAGGTCGTAATCTTTGATTTGCATTTGGCTCTCCCGCGCTTGGGTTTTATAAAGAACGAATTTTTTATTCGGCGATTCCGGCATCCTAATATTCCTGCGGCAGCTTCGAGAGCTCCGCGAACGAGAACACCGGCCCGTCCACGCAGACGTACTTGGGGCCGATGTTGCAGCGGCCGCACATCCCCACGCCGCACTTCATCCGCATCTCGAGGCTGGTGTATATCTGCTCCGGCTTCCAGCCCTGTTTGTCCAGAACCGGCAGCGTGAACTTGATCATGATGGGCGGGCCGCAAAGGAGCGCGACCGCGTTCTCGCTGGGCGGCTGTTCCTCCTCCACGACGTTGAGGACGAAGCCCTCCCGGCCGGTCCAGGTCTCGTCGCCCTTGTCCACTATCAAATGGAGCGTGAGGTCGGGCGACTTCTCCCATTCGGCGAGCTCGGCCTTGTACAAGAGCCCCCCGGGCGAGCGGGCCCCGTAAACCACCGTGAGGTCGCCGAAGTCGCCGCGGTTCGCCAGGATGTATTGGGTCAACGAGCGCTGCGTCGTGAAAGCGAAGCCGCCGCCGAGGATGAGGACGTTCTTGCCGCGCATCTCGTCGAGCGGCCAGGTGTTGCCTAGCGGGCCGCGGATGCCGACCGGCGCGCCCGGGGCGAGGCGGTGCAGCGCCCGGGTCACCCGGCCCTCGGTGTTGAGGACCGTGAACATCAGCTCGTCGCCCTCGGTGGGCGAGGAGGCGATGCCGATGGGCGACTCGCCGTAGCCGTAGAGCGAGAGCTCCGCGAACTGGCCGGGCAGGTAGTCCCAGCGCGGGCCGTCCGCGAATTTCAGGTAGAAGCTTTTCAGGTCCGCGGCGTCGGTCTCCACGACGACGCGCTCGAGCGTCGTCGGGGCCGGCAGGAGCGGCGCTTCATGCAGCTGGCTTGGCGTCATATACGCGGCATCCCCGGCAATTGCCTTTGAACGTAAGTCGTTTCTTCTCCTGGTTGTATTCACACTCGTCGGCGCGGCAGGCGATGATTACCACCAGGCCCTCGACGTAGGTAGTGAGCGTTACCTCTTCGTCGCTGTCCAGGAACGCGGGCCGCGGGGCCTCGAACACCTCCACCAGTACGCCGGTACCGTCGCCGCCGCACTCCCGGAGGACGTTGGCCTTCTCGAAGTCGCCGAAGCTCTCGCCGCCGGCCTCTATCTCGACCCGGGCGTTCATTCTATCCCGCCTCCGCCACGAGCGTCACGGCCTCGCGGATGTCCACGTTGGCCGGGCACTCCACGACGCAGCGGCCGCACCCCACGCACAGGTTTTCGCCCCAGTTGTCGTGGAAGTAGTGGAACTTGTGCAGGACGCGCTGGCGGTAGCGCTGGGCCTTGCGGTCACGCGGGTTGTGGCCCGAGGCGTGGAGCGTGAAGAGCGATTGCGTGCAGGCGTCCCAGAAGCGGAGGCGTTGGCCCCGGCCGTGCTTGCCCTCGTCGGCCACGTCGAAACAGTGGCAGCTCGGGCAGACGAAGGTGCACGCGCCGCAGCTTATGCAGCGGGACGCGACTTCGGCCCACGCGTCGGCGTCGAAGTTTTCGTAGAGCCTGGCCCGGGCGGCAGCCAGGTCCCACAAGGGCGCCATTCTACCGGCGATTTCCGCGCAGGCTTTCTTCGCGGCCTCCAGTTCGTCGCCGGCCGCCTCGTCGAGGTTCGCGCCCTTCAGGAATTCCTCGCCCCCGGGCGTTGCGGCCTCGAGGAGGAGGTCGTCGCCGGCCGGATAGGCCATGACGTCCGCCCCCGTCGCGTCGGCCGGGCCGCCCCCCACGGAGGTGCAGAAGCAGGTCGGCGCGGGGTACGCGCACGCGAACGTTATAATAGTAGTGTTGTCGCGCCGGGCGGCGTAGAGCGGATCGACGAAACCGCGCTCGCGGTACACACGGTCGACCAGCGCGAGCGCCCGGGCATCGCAAGGCCGGACGCCCAGGATGGCGCGTTTGCCCTCGGCCGGCGGGGCGGGTTGGCCCTCGGCGCCGTCGTACGACAGCACGGCCTCGAGTTGGGGCAGCGCGAAACTCTTGGCGCTTAGTTTGGTCAGAAGGTAGCCGTCGAGCGCGACGTCGCCGCCCTCGTACCGCGCGAAGGTCCAGCCCTCGGGCCGGCGCACGGGCGCGAACGTCTCGTACCCCGCGGCCCGGGCGTTCTCGAGCGCCTTCGGCAGTTCGTCTCGTTTAACCTTGGCCGTAGACATTTACATGAAACCCTCGTTCGAGTCGTCGGGTTGATAGGTCGAGAGCGGCGGCGGCGCCTCCGGGTCGAGGCCGGCGACGTAGCCGAACTTCTCCTCCACGTCGCGGACGAGCTTTTGCGACAGGACGCGCAACGGGATGTCCATGGGACAGGCGCGTTCGCACTCGCCGCACTCGACGCAGCGGCCCGCGGTGTGGAAGGTCCGCACCAGGTGGAACGCGACCAGGTCGGCCGGGGCGGTCGCGGGCCCTATCCACGCGGGGTTGCGCTGTTCGGCGAAGCACTCCTCGCAGTAGCAGGCCGGGCAGACCTGCCGGCAGGCGTAGCACCGGATGCACCGGCCCAGCTCCTCTTCGATCCAGGCCCAGCGCTCGTCGGCCGTGCGGCCCTCGTGCTCGGCGACGCGGCCGTAGGGGTCCGTCCCCTCGGGGGCCGGGGCGGCCTCGCCGAAGGTCACGTCCGCCATGGGCGGCTCGCGCCGGATACAGGCGGCGCACGCGTCGTCCCTGCAGTCCTCCAGGGGGAACTTTTCCTCGGCGCCGTCGGTCGTCGTTACGACCACCGCGTCGCCGTCGAGGCGGGCGGCCGCCATGTGGTAGGGGCCGACGAGCCGGGTGACTTTGCGCCGGTCGACCATCGCGGCCGGGCAGTTCACTCCTATAATATATACGTCGTCCCGGCTGAACTGGTTCTCCTGGATATAGGTCACGAGCGCCCGGGCGTCGCCGGCTTTGGCGACGACGGCCACCTTCTTCGCCTTGGCCGCGTCGAAGTCGCGGGCCTTCCGCCGGTCGCGAATGTATTCCAGGACGTAGCGCGCGACACCCGCCGTGCAGTGGCCGTTCCACACCAGCCGGTCGGCGTCTTCGGCCTTCGTGACGAGGATGGGCCGGGTCGTGAGGGGGGTCGTGCCCTCGGTCAGGCCTATTACGACCTCGGCCTCGCCGGCCTCGAGGAGCTCCCGCGCCCGCGTTCGGATTTCTTTTTCCGTCGTTTCGTTCGTCATATCAGAGTCTTTTTATGTCCCGTCTAATGTCGTCGAGGGCCATGCGCGCGGCGTCGGAGGGGAACATCCCCCAGAGCTCTTTCAATTCCTCGCACGCGTAGTCGTCGCAGTGGGCGCAGTTGGCCAGGCCCTTATCGCGGCAGCATTCCTTAACCTTGCAGAGGGCGCACCATTTGAAGAGGCGTTTTTCGGTTTGGAGACAGCTGTAGCACTCCATGTCGGCGGCCGTGAGCTTCTGTTCGCCGAAGGACCACTCTTCGGCCGTCCTGGCCAGCAACTCCTCGTCGCCGGCCTGCGTCCCGAGGTACGCCGGGCACGCGGCGCAGTTGATGCCGCAGAACGCGATCATCCCGCCCTCGGCCATTACGACGCGCCCTTGAGCATCTGCCGGATTTCCTCCAGCGTGGTCTTGGCGTCGACCGACATCGACCACGGCTTCTCCAGCATTTCACACGGGAAGGCGTCGCAGTGGGCGCAGTTTTCGACGCCCCGCTCGAGCGCGCAACCGCGTACGTCGCAGTCGGCGCAGAATTTCGCGACGCGCTTGTCCTCTTGGAGGCAGCCGTCGCAGGCCAAGTCGTCCGCCGTCAGCGGGTAATCGTCGGAACTCCATTCCTTGGCCTGTTTCGCCAGGGCGTCCTCGTCGCCGGCGAGCGTGGCCTTGTAGGCCGGGCACTCCGAGCACAGGATCCCGCAAAAAGCGATTATCTTGTCGTTCGACATGTGTTATACTCCTTGCGTAGGAGGTTTCTATCCATGACCCGCGAAGACACTCTGGCCGCGGTCGTCGGCAAGCTGAAACGTTTGCGCCTTAGCGATCTAAACATCATACTCGCCATCGTCAGCGAGTGGGACTCGTGGCGGGCCACGTTCGAGACGCTGGCGAACGACGACCTCATGGCCCAGATAAACGACCCGGACGGGGCAAGCGTCCCGGCCGATAAGGTCGCCGCAGCCCTGGACGACGAGGCGAAACTGCGGGCCTTACTGACCGCGGCCGCGGAATGACGTACGCCGTCGTCTTTCGTAAGGCCCCGTTGCGGAAACTCGCTTCTCTCCCCGTCCCCGAACGCCGCAGGTTGTTCACCGCCATTAACCGCCTCGCCGAAGACCCCGCCGCCGGTACGCCCCTCAAGGGGAAACTGGGCGGCCTTTTTAGGTTGCGCGTCGGCGATTGGCGCGTTATCTACGAGGTAAACGACCTCCCCGAACCTTCCGTAATAGTCCGCTCGTTGGGTCCCCGCGGCGATATTTACAAGTAATCCCCTATCCATACGTCTTAACCATCCGGCGCGCCGGCCCCAATTCTTTAATTTTGTCGACCACGTTCGTGATGACTTCCGCGTACTTGGCGCCCTCGCTGGCCGAGACCCAGGAGAAGTTGAGACGCCCCGGCTCCAGGCCGAAGTACTCGACGTAATCGCGGAGTAGCGTGAAGCGGCGCCGGGCGGCGTAGTTGCCGGCGATGTAGTGGCAGTCTCCCGGGTGGCAGCCCGAGACCAGGACGCCGTCCCAGCCTTCGAGTAAGGCCCGAATCAGGTACAACGGCTTCACTCGCGCCGAGCACGGCACCTTGATGACGCGGACGTTGGGCGGGTACTGCAGGCGCGAGACGCCCGCCAGGTCCGCGCCGGCGTAACTGCACCAGGTGCACAGGAACGCGAGGATGCGGGGTTCCCAGGTGTCTTCTTTAGGGGTCATATCTCTACCGTCGACGGCCTGAAGGCCGACGTTAACGCTTCGCGGGTGAGGCTCCGGCGGCTGAAGCCGCCGGCATCTATATCCGACTTTTACGCTTCGCCGGTTATCCTCCGGCCGTCGGGTTAAAACCCGACGCTTACGCTTCGCGAGTGATCCTCCGGCCGCTAAAGCGGCCGGTTTCACGTATCACCTATTATAGAGCCGTGATGGCGTCCAGTAACTGCTCGTGGGTCACGCCGGCGATGTCCACCGCGCCGGACCAGCAGGCCGCGGCGCAACTCCCGCAGCCCTTGCACAGGCCCGGGTTGGCCTCGGCCACCATCTTCTCTTTGTTGACCTCGATGGCGCCGTAGGGGCAGACGCCCTCGCAGGTGCCGCACGCGATGCATCGTTTCTCGTTGACGACGGCGACTCGCCCCTCGGCCTTTATCGTCGGCTTGGCGAGAATAGTCGCCGCCCGGGCCGCGGCGGCCTGCGCCTGCGCGACGGACTCCGTTATCGTCTTCGGGTTGTGCGCCAGGCCGCAGACGAAGACGCCGTCGGTGGCGAAGTCCACCGGCCGCAGCTTCATGTGGGCCTCGAGGAAAAAGCCGTCCGCCGTCAGCGGGACCTTGAGCATCTCGGCCAACGCTTTGTTGGCCTCGGCGTCGGGCCAGGTCCCCTGCGCCAGCGCCACCAGGTCCACCTCGACCTCCACGTCCTCGCCGAGAATGATGTCGAACCATTTTAATTTAACTTTATCGCCGGCGGGCGCGACTTCCGGTTTGTTCTCCGGGTCGAAGCGGGCGAAGAAGACGCCCTTCTCGCGGGCCTCGCGGTAGAGGTCCTCGGCCTCGCCGTAGGTCCGCATGTCCCTATATAATATGTATACGTTCGACTCGGGCGCAAGCTCTTTTAATTTAAGGGCGTTCTTGACGGCCTCGACGCAGCATATCCGCGAGCAGTAGGGATGCTCGTCGTCGCGGGAGCCGACGCACTGGATCATGGCGACGTCCCGGCCGCCGTGGGGAACGCGGCCTTCGGCCAGCTCGTCCTCGAGCGCGCGCTGGGAGATTACGCGGTCACTTCCGCCGTAGCCGAATTCGTCATGTTCGGCCATGCGGGCCCCCGTGGCCACGACCACCGCGCCGTGCTCCAGTTCGTGCTCGCCGCCGCCGTCCTCGACCACCGAGACGTAGTTGCCCACGAATCCCGCTACCGATTTGAGCGTGGCGCCCGTGAACAGTTTTATCTTATCGTGACTTTTAACCTTCGCGGCCAACTCGTCCCGGAAGGCCGGGACGTCGCTGCCGTCGGGCAGGTATTTGATGTGCTGGAGGTGGCCGCCGAGTTCGGCCTCCTTCTCGACCAGGTACGTTTCGAAGCCCTGGTCGGCGAGGCCCAACGCCGCGGTCATGCCGGCCGCCCCGCCGCCGACGACGAGCGCGGTCTGCGTTACCGGGAGTTCGATGTCGGTCAGCGGCGAGAGGTTGACCGCCCGGGCGACCGCCATGCGGACGAGTTCCTTGGCCTTGGCCGTGGCTTCGGCCGGCTGTTTCATATGGACCCAGGAGCAGTGCTCGCGGATGTTCGCCATCTCGAAGAGGTAGGAGTTCAGGCCGGACTCGCGGAGGGTGGCGCGGAAGAGCGGCTCGTGGGTGCGCGGCGTGCAGGAGGCGACGACGACGCGGTTTAGGTTGTGCTCGTCTATCTTCTCGGCGATGAGCTTCTGCGTGTCCTCGGAGCAGGTGAAGAGGTTGCGCTCGGTGTAGGCGACCCAGGGCAGCGTCTCGGCGTAGTCCACCACGGCCGGCACGTCGACCGTACCGCCGATGTTGATGCCGCAGTGGCAGATGAAGACGCCCACGCGCGGCGGCTCGCCCTTGATGTCGCGCTCGGCCGGGAACTGGGCTTCAGTGGTCGCCGTCCAGCGGGCCGGCGCGACGGTGGCGGAGGCCTGCGCCGCGGCGGCCGAGGCCTGCGTTACCGATTCCGGGATGTCCTTGGGGCCGGCCACGGCGCCGGCGGCGAATACGCCCGGCCGCGACGTGTCCGTGGGGCGGAAGGGCGGCGCGGCCACGAAGCCGTACCGGTCGGCGTCAACGTCGAGACGCGAGAGTAACGCCCGGGTGTCCGGGTCGACGTCCAGGCCCACCGAGAGGACGACCAGGTCGAACTCCTCGCGGAAGAACGCGCCGGCCTCGTCCTCATATTTCAATATAAGCTTGCCGTCCTCGCGCTCGACGCTGTCCACGCGGGAGCGGACGAAGCGGACGCCGTACTCGCTCTCGGCGCGGTCGATGTAGCGGTCGAACTCCTTGCCGAAGGAGCGCATGTCCATGAAGAAGATGGTCGGCTCGACGTTGTGGTCGTGCTCGCGGGCGATGACGGCCTGCTTGGTGGCGTACATACAGCACACCGACGAGCAGTAGCCGCGGTCCACGCTGGTGTCGCGGGAGCCGACGCACTGCAGCCAGGCCACCTTGACCGGGTCCACGCCGTCGCTCGGCCGCTTTAAGTGGCCGCCGAAGGGCCCCGAGGCCGACAGCAGACGCTCGAACTCGATGGACGTTACGACGTCCGGGACGCGGCCGTAACCGTACTCGCTCTTGAGAGTGGCGTCGAACTCCTCGAAGCCGGCCGCCAGGACGACCGCGCCGACGGGAATTTCCTCCACGCGTTCCACGTCGAAGTGGCGGATGGCGTCGGGCTTGCAGGCCGTGACGCACTCCAGACACTCGGAGCACAGGCCACAGGAGAGGCAACGCTTCGCCTCCGCGACGGCCTGCTCCTCCGTCAGGCCCAACTCGACCTCGTCGAAGTTGCCCGCGCGCTTGTCGGGCGGGAGTTCGGCCATCTCGGCGCGGGGTGCGGGGTCGGCCTTATCCTTGGGAACCTCGTCGGATTCGACGGTCGGGAGGCCCGTCGGCTCCGGCACCGGGTACTCGCCGCCTTTAAGGTAGTCGATGATGCCGCGGGCGGCCCGGCGGCCTTGCTGCATGGCCTCGGTGACCATCCCCGGCCCCGTGACGGCGTCGCCGCCGGCGAAGACGCCCGCGCGGCCGGTCATGCCGGTCTTCTCGTCGACCTCGACGGTCCGCCACTTGGTGAGGCAGATGGCCTCGTCGGCGTCGAGGTGCTCGACCACCGGCGCCTGGCTGATGGCCGGGATGACCATATCCAGTTCGACGTCGTACGTGTCGCCCTCGATGGGGACGGGGCGGCGCCGGCCGCTCTCGTCCGGCTCGCCCAGCTCCATCCGCTGGACCTTCATGCCGACGACGCGGCCTTCTTTGCCAAGTATCTCTTCCGGCGCGGCGAGTAGCTCGAGCTTCACGCCCTCGCGCAGCGCCTCGGTGATTTCGAGTTCGTCCGCCGGCATTTCCTTGCGGGTGCGGCGGTAGAATATGGTGACGTCCGCGCCGAGGCGCGCCGTCGTGCGGGCGGCGTCGATGGCGGCGTTGCCGCCGCCGATGACCGCGACTTTCTTGCCGACTGGCACCTTACCTTCCAGGTTGAACTCGCGCAGGAACTCGACCGCGCCGACGACGCCCTCCAGTTCCTCGCCGGTACAGCGGAGCTTGAGGCTCTCGTGGGCGCCGACGCCGACGAACGCGGCCTTGTAGCCGTCCTCGAACAAATCGTCCAGCGCGAAGGTCTTGCCGAGTTCGGCGTTGTAGTGGAACTGGACGCCGAGCTTGACCAGGAAGCCGACGTCCCGGTCCAGCACGTCGTCCGGCAGACGGTAGCTCGGGATGCCGACGCGCAACATGCCGCCGGCGGTGGGCAGGGCCTCGAAGACGTGGACCTCGTAACCGGCGAGCGCCAGGTCGGAGGCGCAGGTGAGGCCCGCGGGCCCCGCGCCCACGACGGCCACGCGCTCGTCCTTCTTTTCTATGTCATATTCGTCTACGTAGGAGTAATCCGGTTCGTTCGCGGCCTCCCAGTCGGCGGCGAAGCGCTTGAGGGAGCGGATGGATACGGGAGCGTCCAACTCGCCGCGGAAGCAGTCCGCCTCGCAGGGGTGGTGGCAGACGCGGCCGCAGACGCCCGGCAGCGGGTTCTGCCGGCGGATGAGCGCGAGCGCCTCGCGGAACTTGCCCTCGGCGATGAGGGCGACGTATCCCTGCGCGGCCTGGTCGATGGGGCAGGCGCTCCGGCAGGGGGCCTTGCCGCGCTTGGTGATGGCGAAGCAGTTGGGGATGGCCTGGGCGTAAGGGCGGTACACGGCCCGGCGCTCCACCAACCCCACCTCGTACTCGTCCGGGTATTCCACCGGGCAGACGCCGGCGCAGTCGGTGCAGCCGGTGCAGGCGTCGAGGTCGACGTAGCGGGCGTGGCGCCGGACCCGGGCGGTGAAGTTGCCGGCCTCGCCCTCCAGCGCCTCCAGTTCGGAGAGCGTCAGGATCTCGACGTTCTCGTGGCGGCCGGCCTCGACCAGCTTGGGCGCCAGGATGCACATGGAGCAGTCGTTGGTGGGGAAGGTCTTGTCGAGCTGGGCCATGGTGCCGCCGATGGCGGCGCCCTTCTCGACGAGGTAGACCTTGACGCCGGCGTTGGCGAGGTCGAGCGCGGCCTGCACGCCGGCCACGCCGCCGCCCACCACCATCGCGGCGCCCACTACGTCTTTACATTTAGCTTTATCGGCCATTACGTATTTTCCGAAATCATTAAAGGAATTTCGACGTTATTGCCGGATAATCCCTTGTAATACTTAATTCTTCCGATTATTTTCCGAAATCATGTGGGCGATTCCGACGCTATTGCCCGATAATTCCTCGCAAACCCTTGAATCCTTCCGATTATTTTCCGAAATCATAAGGGCGATTTCGACCCGATTGCCCGATAATTCCTCGTAAACGCTCGATTTCCCCATTATTTTCCGAAATCATGGTAAAAACGCCGACCTTATCGCCGGGTAGTCCCTCCTGAACCTTAAATCCCCCCAATTATTTTCCTAAATCATGTGGCGACGGCCGGCGGCCTATTTCGGTTCCGCGAACGCCGCTATCAATTTCTCACATTTGTTCTTCGCGAGTTTGAGGCCCACGTCCTTGGCCGAGAAGCCGAGCGCCAGGCCCAGGACCTGCGTTAAAAAGAGGACCGGGACGTCCAGTTCGGCCTCGAGCTGGGCCGCCACCTTCTTCTGGTTGTCGTCGTACATGACGGCGCAGAAGGGGCAGACCAGGACGACGGCGTCGGCCCCGGCGGCCTTGACGCGCGTCAGCTTCTCGCCGGCGATGGCGAGCGACACGTCCGCGTCGATGCCGAGGAGCGCGCCGCCGCAGCACTTCTTGTACTCGGCGTAATCGACGACCTCGGCGCCCGCAGCGCGCAGCAGCTCGCCGATGGAGTGGGGGGCCTCGGGGTCCTCGGCGCCGTGGAAGGCCCAGGAGGGTTTGAGGTAGTGGCAGCCGTAGTGGACGGCGAAGCGGAAATCGCCGAGCGGCGACACCACCTTCTCGGCCAACGCCTCGGGGCCCACCTCGTCGTAGAGCCAGCGGGCGACGTGGCGGACGCGGGGAGGCTTCTCGACCTTGCGGCCTACCTTGGCCAGCTTCTCGTTGACGCGGCCTCGGAGTTCCTCGTCGTCGGTCAGTTCCTCGGCCGCCTCGGCCAGGACCGACGCGCAGCTCGAGCAGAGCGCCAGGACCTCCCGGCCGGCCTCCTCCGCCACGGCCAGGTTCCGGGCGGCCATGAGCAGCGCCCCCTCCCGAGTGGCGGACTTGATGGGGAAGCCGCAGCAGGCGAAGTCCTGCAGCGGCTCGAGCTCGGCGCCGAAGAGCCGGCCTATCTCCACGGCCGACTTCTCGTACTGGCGGCCGCGCAACGGGATAGTACATCCCAGAAAAAGAGAGTACTTATCGTCCATAAGTTTTTAGGTTACGCTTCTTCGAGTAGCGTGCCGACTTCGTCGCAGGTGGTCTTGAGTTCGGCCAGGCCCATCTTGGAGCGCTTCTTGTTGTCGAAGTCCTCGAGTTCGTAGAGGCGGCCGAACCGTTTCAGGAGGTCGAGCTGGGTCACGTACGCGGGGTGCAGCTTGCCCTCCCGGGCGGCGACGTTCTTGACGGCGGTGATTATTTCGGCGAAGGAGACGCCCTGCGGACAGCGCTCCTCGCAGGAGTAGCAGGTGGAACACAGCCAGATGAAGTCGGCCTCGAGGACACGCTCGCGCAGGCCGAGGAGTATCATCCGGATAATTTTGCGGGGGTTGTAGCGTTCGTCTACGGCGCGGACCGGGCAGGCCGCCGTGCAGGTCCCGCAGGCGAAGCAGTACCTGAGCGCCTCGCCGCCGGGCTCCGCGGCGATCTCGTGCTTGAAGTTGGGATCGATTTTAACTATGGTCATCGTTCGCAACTTTCGGCGGGAGGGATAAAAAAGCCCACGCCCCCGGAGGGGTATGGGCCTAGCGAGCGGCGATACGCTCGGGCAAGGAGCCGTTGTAAAGGACACGCGCGAACTTGGGCCGTCGCGTCGGCCAGCGCCCGGTCTTTGGGGCCGAAACGCTTGTCAAATGTATGATATCCACGTTCGGGTGTCAAGTGAAATCCGACACAAAGTCCGCGTTTCTGTAAGGCGACATTAAATTTCCTTGGCTCGCCGGGTTTGTTATTATAATAAGTGTTGACCGAATCCGGCCGACATAGTATAAAGTGAGTGAATCGGATACCAAGCCGCCGGAACTCAGCTCCGGGAGGATTAACGCTATGGATATCGGCATTCCCAAAGAGCAGGTTACCGCCGAAACGCGCGTCGTCGTAACGCCGATGGGCGCGCACTCGCTCAAGCGCGACGGCCACCGGGTCTTCGTGGAAACGGAGGCCGGGGCGGACGCCGGCTTCACCGACGAGGATTACGAGCGCGTCGGCGCCACGGTCGTGTTCTCGCCGCAGGAGGTCTACGGCCGGGCGGAGATAGTGGCCAAGGTCCAGCCTCCGCTCGCCGACGAGATAGCCCTCATGGACGAGGGGACCATCGTCTTCAGCGCGCTCCAGCTCGGCGCCCAGGTGGCGGAGGCCATCGAGGCCATGATGGCCAAGAAGCTCATCGCCATCAGCTACGAGATACTGGAGGACGAGGTGGGCGAGTTCCCGGTCATGAAGGCCATCTCGGAGCTGGTGGGCCACATGCTCCCCGGCATCGCGGCCCATTACCTCTCCCATTATCAGGGCGGCCGGGGCGTGGCGCTGGCCAACCTCCCCGGCATACCGGCTGCCTCGGCGGCCATCGTCGGCGCGGGGAACGTCGGGACCACGGCGGCCAAGGCCTTCACCGGCCTGGGCGTCCAGACCCACCTCTTCGACATATCGGTCCGCAACCTACGCCGGGCCGAAGGCGTCGCCCCGGCGGTCGTGACCCATATGGCGGAGCGCCTCAACTTGGAGCGGGCGTGCACCTTCACCGACGTCTTCATCACCGCGGCGTACGTCCACGGCGACAAGCCGCCGATGATAGTCACCGAGGACATGGTGCGGTCGATGAAGCCGGGCACGGTCATCATGGACATCGCCATCGACCAGGGCGGCTGCGTCGAGACCAGCCACCCCACCACCCACATCGACCCGGCCTACGAGAAGTACCACGTGACACATTACGCCGTGCCCAATATCGCGTCGGCGGTCCCACGGACCTGCTCGTACGCGCTCAACAGCAACCTGATGCCTTTCCTGGCGGGTGTGGCGGAACTGGGCGTGGCCCAGGCCGGGGCGCAGTGCCGGGGCCTGCGGCGGGGCGTATACTTCCACGGGGGCGTATGCACGCACCGCCGCCTTTGCGAATTGTTCAATCTGGATTACGTAGCTATCGACGAGGTTCTGGGCCGGTAGCACGCCGGACCCCTGGTTTGGAGTACACGTTATGGGAATGAGTTGGCTCGAGTCCTACAAATCGAAATTGACCACCGCCGAAGAGGCGGTCAAGGTTATAAAGTCCGGCGACAACGTGCACATCCATCCGGGGTGCGCCGAACCCATTTCCCTCGTGGAGGCGATGACCGCCCGGGCGGAAGAGCTGGAGGACGTGCGGGTGTGGCACCTGTTGACCTTCGGCCCCGCGCCCTACATGGCCCCCGAGATGGCGCCCCACTTCCGGCACATGGCCTACTTCACCGGGGGGAACGCCCGCCAGGCCGTGAACGACGGCCGCGCGGAGTACATCCCCATATACCTCTACGAGATAGGCAACCTGATGCTGGAGGGATTCTACGACGTGGACGTCGTGCTGTGCAACGTCTCGCCGCCGGACGAGCACGGCTTCTGCTCCTTCGGCGTCGGCATCGACGTCACCAAGCCCGCGGCGGAGAAGGCCCAATACGTCATCGCGCAGATAAATCCGCAGATGCCGCGGGCGTTGGGCGACTCGTTCATCCACGTCCGCAAGCTGACCCACATCGTCGAGATAGACGAGCCGCTCAAGGAGATGCCCGGCGCGGGGTACGTCTCCGAGAAGTCGATGAAGATAGGCGGCTTCATCGCCGAACTCATCGAGGACGGCTCCACGGTACAGATGGGCATCGGCGAAATCCCGGACGCGGTCCTGGCGTCCCTGGGCAACCACAAGGACCTGGGCGTCCACACCGAGATGTTCTCCGACGGCGTCATGGACCTCATCGACGGCGGCATCGTGACCAACGCCCGGAAGACGCTCCACCGCGGCAAGGTCATCGCCGGCTTCGTGCTGGGCAGCCGCCGCCTCAACGAGTACATCGACAACAACCCCGTCTTCGAGTTCCACCCCACCTACTACGTCAACGACCCGTTCATCATCGCGCAGAACGAGAAGCAGGTGGCGATGAACTCGGCCATCGAGGTCGACATCACGGGGCAGGTCTGCTCCGACTCCATCGGCACGCGGATCTACTCCGGCTTCGGCGGCCAGGTGGACTTCATCCGCGGCGCGGCCTACTCCAAGGGCGGCAAGCCCGTCATCGCGCTGCCCGCCACCACCAAGGAAGACACCATCTCGCGCATCGTGGACAAGCTCCGCCCCGGCGCCGGCGTCGTGACCAACCGGGCCGACGTGCACTACGTCGTGACGGAGTACGGCGCGGCGTCGCTGCACGGCCGCTCGCTGCAGGAGCGCGCCCGGGAGATGATAAAGATAGCGCACCCCGCCTTCCGCGAGGAGCTGGAGAAGGCCGCCCGGGAGCGGAAGCTGTTGTAGCGGAATCAGTCCTGCGCCGGCCTCCGAGGCCGGCGTTTTAACAGGGGGCTCCACCTTAGGGTCACCGATAAGAATGCCGATGCCACGGGATTTCACCTTCAGGCGCGGCCGCGGTAGTAGTTGAAGTAGGGCCGTATCTTTAGATGCGGCCACGAAAAATCTCTTATTAATAAGAGATTTATGCGGCCAGACCTGAAGGTCAGGCCCTACTTTTATACGGAGAATTATGTGGCCGGACCTAAGGTCAGGCCCTACATCCCCGCGTGGCGGAAGACGTTGCCATACGCCGTAGGCGGAGCCGGCTGGCCGACCTGAAAGTCGGCCCCGGGAATATGAAAGGTAATGATTAATCCGCCTAACTGGGCGGCGTTTTAACAGGGGGCTTAAGCCCCCTGTCCGATAGCGCGAATGGTAGACGCCGAATAATAACCCCCGGCCCCCGCGGCCGGTTTTTCGTATGCGCCAATACGGGAAAGCGCTTGCCCGTCGGCCGGTTTTTTATTACGGTAGTATCACCGCACGACGAGGTTGCTTATGGCACACGGTTCCCGAGATAAGCTTATAGCGTTCGCCCGGAAGATCCCCAAGGCCGAGTTGCACCTCCACCTGGAGGGCGCGATCCCGCTCGATACGCTGTTCGGCCTCATACGGCGGGCCGGGACGGAACCCGGCATCCGCAACGTCGACGACCTGCGGGCCGCGCTGACCTACCCGAACTTCCAGGGTTTCCTCAACGCCTGGGTGTGGAAGAACGGCTTCGTCGCCGAGGAGGACGACTTCCGGACGATGGCCTACGAGGTCCTGCGTGACCTGGCCGCCGATAACGTCCGGCACGTCGAGATGCACTACTCGCCGGGGGACTTCGCCGACCGGGGCTTCACCACGGCCGGCGTCACCGAGGCCGTAATCGAGGGTTTAGCGCGGGGCGAACGCGACTTCGGCGTCACCTGGGGCCTCATCGTCGACCTCTTCTGGAGCGCCGGCGAGGAGGCCGCCGCGCGGCGGGTGGAGGAGGCCGCGCCGTACCTGGGCCGGGGCGTCGTCGGCGTGGGCATGGGGGGCAACGAGCAGTACTGCCCGGCCTCGACCTACGTCGACGTCTACCGGGAGGCCCGGCGGTTGGGCTTCCGCCTCACCGCGCACGCCGGCGAGGCGCTGGGGCCGGAGTCCGTCCGCTCCGCGCTGGACGAGCTCCAGCTCGAGCGCATAGGGCACGGCGTCCGGGCGGTGGAGGACGCGGCGCTGGTGGACGAGCTGGCGGGGCGGGGCGTCCCGCTCGAGGTCTGCGTCGTCAGCAACGTGATGACGGGCGTGTACGAGGCCGCGGCCCAGCACCCCGTACGGGAGCTGTTCGACCGGGGCGTCATGGTGACCGTCAACTCGGACGACCCGACGATGTTCCACAGCTCGCCGGCGAACGAGTACGCCGTCCTGGCCCGGGAGCTGGGGTTCACCCGGGAGGAATTGAAGACGCTGAGTCTGAACGGCGTCGCGGCGTCGTTTTTACCGGAAGAGGAGAAGGCCGCGTTGCGCGCCCGCTTCGAGGAGGAGTGGGCGGCGATTTGACCACAGGCAGGAATGCCGGTGGCACGAGATTGATCACCGACAGGAATGTCGGCGCCACGGGGCTTTACCTTCTGGTGCGGCCACGGTAGTAGTTTAAGTAGGGCCGTATCTTTAGATGCGGCCACGGAAAATCTCTTATTGATAAGAGAATCTGGCGGCCAGACCTAAAGGTCAGGCCCTACTTTTGTACGGAGAATTATATGGCCAAACCTAACGGTCAGGCCCTACATCCCCACGCGGCGGAAGATGTTGCCGTTTGCCGTAAGCGAAATCACCGGCAGGAATGCCGGCATTACCCTATCTATCACCGACAGGAATGTCGGTGGCACAGACCGGAAGGTCGGCCCTACTTTATTTCGTCCGGCCCCGGGGCCGGGTTTTTACTTTTCGGCGACGGCGGCGTCAAAGTTTAAAGAATAGCCTTGACTCGGACGGGTCATATAATTAACAATGGAGTAATAAATCAGGAGGTTACGCGTGAACGGGGGATACAAGATACTAATGATAGCCGTGATGCTTTGTTTCGCCGCGGGTGCCGGGGCCGATTCCTGGCTCGCCCCGACCGAAAAGGACTATTACTCCGCGGCCAGCGTTTGCCGGTTCCACGTCGTTCCGGGCGACGGGAATGCGCACGCGCACGGCACGCTGTTCCGGACGGTCGGCGACGTGATGGATGAGGACGTCGACGTCGAGGAAGAAGCGACCGAATGGTCCGTCGACCTGGAGAACCCGTACTCGCCGCACAAGGTCCTCGTGGCCGATTCGGGGGATTACGTCGTCACCTTCGACGAGTGGGGCCGGGTTGGCTACGGCCCGAACGTCGTCGTCATCTATGGCCCCGAGGGCGAGGTTATTAAGAAATACGACCTCGAGGACCTGTTGACCAAGGAAGAGATTACGATGGTCCCGACTACCGTCAGCTCGCGTTGGTGGGGCGGCGATCATTACCTGGACGAGGATGCGGGGGAACTCATACTAATCGTGGGCCGCCAATCGGAACCCGGGGCGCTCACGGTCCCGAGCCGCGCGATCCGCATTCGCCTGGCGGGCGGCGAAATCCTCCTGTAACGCCGCCACGCCGGTTTTATCCCAAAAGGAAAACGATGACCTACCGGAACGTCGTCTGCATCTACCCCTATTACCAGGAAGTCCCCGTTTACGAGTTCTTCCCGCCGCTGGGCCTGGAGTACGTGGCCGCGGCGATAGAGGACCTGGTCGGCGACGTTCAGGTTTACGACCTCCGTTACGAGAAGCACTTCGACCGGGCGACGGGCGGCGGCGCGGACCTGTTTTGCGTAAGCGTGAACTGGCCTTACGAGTACGAGTCGGTGTGCCGCGTTATCCGTTCCCTCCCGCCGGACGTGACGACGGTCCTGGGGGGCAAGTTCGTCACCGCCAACGTGGAGGAGTTTTTCGAGGAGTGCCCCAACGTCGACGTCATCGTGCGGGGCGACGGCGAGGAGACGATACGGGAGTTCGTGGAGAAGGGGTCGCCGGTGGGCGTGGCGGGCCTCTCGTACCGGGAGGGCGGCCGCGTCGTCCACAACGAAAACCGCAACCTCGCCCCCGTATCCAATACCCTCTTCCCGAACCGTAAGCGGCGGCGCTACAAGTACAAGGTCAGCTTCCAGCACGTGGGCCTGGGCTACACCTTCGACTCGATGTTGAGTTCGCAGGGCTGCCCGTTCAACTGCAAGTTCTGTTCGTTCAAGCTGAACCCGTTGGGCCAGAAGCGCGACTGGTCGTCCCGGACGCCGGAGTCGGTGGTGGCCGAACTCCACGAGATAGACGCCCGGGCGGTGGCCTTCCTGGACGACAACTTCTTCGCGGACATAAAGCGCGTGGAGAGGATATGCGACCTCATCGTCGAGGAGGGCATCAAGAAGATATTCTTCGCCAACGCCCGCATATCGATATCGAAGCATCCGCGCCTCCTGGAGAAGATGTACCGGGCCGGCTTCCGCCTGCTTATGATCGGCCTGGAGTCGGCGCAGGATAAGAGCCTGAAGCAGTTGGAGAAGGGCTTCAAGACGGCGGACGTCCACAAGGCGTTCGCGGTCCTCCGGGAAACGGGGATGCTGACGAACGGCTACTTCATCGTGGGCCTCATGGGCGAGACGGAAGAGGAGATGCTCGAGATAATCCCCTACGCCAAGGCCATAGGCATCGACCTCATCAGCCCCAACCGCCTGCGCTACGAGAAGTACTCCGGCCTGGCCCTCATGTTGGAACAGAACGACGACTATTACGTCGGCGAGGGAAACCGCATTTACTCCAAGCAGTACGGCCCCGCGGACATCAACCGCATCGTGAAGCGCATAAGCTCGGGTTTTTTCGACAAGGGCCAGGTCTGGTCCATCGTCAAGAAGGGCCTGCGCATCGGCTTCCCGGGATGGATTTTTTATTTCCACCTAATCTTCGGCCTGCCGCGGATCGTCCTGCGGGCCAAGCGGCACCGGAGCCACCGCCGGGCGGCGGCGACGTAGCGCCGCGGGGAGGTTGCCCATGGTCACCGGGATACACTTTTTATTGACGTACACCTGCAATTTCCAGTGCGACCACTGTTTCCTCTATTGCGGCCCCGAGGCATCCGGGACCTTCACCCTATCCCAGATTCGCGACGTACTCGACGAGGCCCGGAAGATGGGCACCGTCGACTCGGTGTACTTCGAGGGGGGCGAACCCTTCCTCTATTACCCGATAATGCTCGCGGGCCTGCGGCTCGCCCGGGAGTACGGCATCAATGCCGGCGTAGTGACCAACTCGTACTGGGCCACGACGGAGGAGGACGCCGCCGTGTGGCTGGGGCCGCTGGCCGACGCGGCCGTGGCCGACCTCAGCGTCAGCGACGACCTTTACCACCACGGCGACGAGAAGGATAACCCGGCCAGGGTGGCCCGGCGGGCGGCGAAGAAGCTCAAACTCCCGGTGGGGGCCATCTGCATCGACGAGCCGACCGTCAAGATTGACCGAGAGCGGGGCGCGCCGGTGGTGGCCGGCGGCGCGATGATGAGGGGGCGGGCGGCCGACAACCTGGCCGAAGGGCTGCCGCGCCGGCCCTGGGAGGAGTTGGCCGAGTGTCCCCACGAGGATTTGAGGTCGCCGGGCCGGGTGCACGTCGACAGCTTCGGCCACGTGCACCTGTGCCAGGGACTCAGCATGGGCAACATGTGGGAGACGCCGCTCGCCGAACTCGTGCGGGACTACGACCCGGAGGCCCACCCCATCTGCGGGCCGCTGCTCCGCGGCGGGCCGGCCGAACTGGCCCGGGCGTACGACGTGCCCCACGAGGACGGATACGTGGACGAGTGTCATCTGTGTTTCGAGGTGAGGAAGGCGTTGATAGGCCGGTTCCCGGAGTACCTGGCGCCCCGCCAGGTATATGGGTTGGATAACGAGGCCGCCGACGGGGGGGAGTAGGCTTTGGACCGAATCATCCATATTTCGACGGAACTGCCGGTGGACCCGGCGCGCGCTTTCGCGTACTTCACCGACAAAGGCCTTCTGGAGTCGTGGCTGACGGCGGAGGCCGACGTCGAGCCGGTCGAGGGCGGCAAGTACGAGCTGTTCTGGACGCCGGAGGACCGGGAGTTCGACAGCACCATCGGCTGCCGCGTCACCGCCGTGGAGCCGGGTAGCCTGCTGGCCTTCGAGTGGAAGGGGCCGAAGCAGTATTCGGCCTTCATGAACGAGTGCGACCCGCTGACGCACGTCACGGTGTCGTTCGCGCCCGTGGGCGACGGGACCAAGGTGCACCTGGTGCACTCCGGGTGGCGCTCGACGCCGGAGTGGGAGGAGGCGCGGGAGTGGTTCGTGCGCGTGTGGGGCGGCGCTTTCAAGCAGCTTTCGGCCGTCGCGTCGCCGGAGTGAACGCGGGGTGGATGTGACCCGGGACCGGTACGAGGGCTTCGCGGAGCGGTACGGCCTGTTCCGCGGCGAACGGGACGCCGCCGAGGTCGCGTTCTACCGGAAGCTGTTCGACGAGAACGGCGTACGGTCCGTCCTGGATTGCGGCTGCGGCCCCGGCCTGGACCTGAAACTCTTCGTCGAACTGGGCCGGGAGGCGTGGGGCGTGGACGCCTCGCCGGCGATGCTCGCCCGGGCCCGGGCGAACCTGGCGGCACTCGGCGACGCCGTCCGGCTCGTAGAGGCCGACTTCCGGGAGTTGCCCGGGCGCGTGGGCCGGGAGTTCGACGCCGCGACTTGTCTCTCGGGGCCGCTCCTGGAACTCCCGGACGACCGCGAGGCCGGGCGGGCGCTCGCGAGCATCAAGGACGTGTTGCGGCCTGGCGGCATCCTGGTGCTGACGCAGGGCACGACCGACAAGCAGTGGCGCGAGAGGCCGCGCTTCATCCTGGCCCGGGACGACGCCGAGGTCACCCGGCTGTTCGTTATCGACTACGTCGGGGACGGCGCCCGGTATACCATACTGGACGTGTTGCGGCGCGACGGCGAAGGCCGCCTCGAGACCTGGGGCATCGAGTACCCGCGGATGCGGCTGCGCGACGACTACGAACGGTTGCTGCTCGAGGCCGGGTTCGACCCGGTGGACTTCTACGGCGGATACGACTTCCGGCCGTACGACAAGGAAACGAGCGGCCTTTTGATAATCGTGGCCCGGAAACCGGCCGCGGACGAATAGGTTTTACCAGGAGGTAATCGCCATAACGATCCGCGTTCGCAAATGGCCCGTCGCTTCTGTCGCGCTATTGGCGGCGTTCCTCGCCTGCTCGTGTTCCGACGGCGACGCGGGGGACGGCGTCCCCTCGTACACGTACCGCATAGTGGACTCCTATCCCCACGACTCCGCCGCCTGGACCCAGGGCCTCCTATACCACGACGGATACCTTTACGAGGGCACCGGCCTCTACGGCCGGTCGTCGATACGCAGGGTGGAGCTCGAGACGGGCCGCGTTCTCCAGCGGCGCGACCTGAGCGAGGCGTACTTCGGCGAGGGCATCGCCCTGTACGAAGGCCGCCTCGTGCAACTCACCTGGCTCGAGCGCGTCGGCTTCGTTTACGACCGCGAGACCTTCGAGCCGAGGGGCGAGTTCAATTACGCGAGTCAGGGGTGGGGCCTGACGTCCGACGGCAAGCGCCTCATCATGAGCGACGGCTCGGCGAGGTTGTACTTCCTGAACCCGGACACGTACGAGGAGATAGGAAGGGTCGTCGTGCGGGACGGGAAGGCTCCGATTAGCAATCTCAATGAGCTGGAATACGTAGACGGATACGTTTACGCCAACGTCCACAAGACGGACCGGATAGCCCGGATCGATCCCGCCACCGGCCTCGTGACCGGGTGGGTGAATCTGAAGGGCCTGCTCGACGGCGTGCCGCCGGGCAACGAGCCGCCGAATTACCTCAACGGCATCGCCTTCGACGCCGAGGAGCGTCGTCTCTTCGTGACCGGCAAGTTCTGGCCCCGTGTCTTCGAGATCGAGTTGGTCCTCGAGGATTAGGGCTCCAAGGGGGCAGTTCCCTTGTGAGGAAAGCCCGGATAATAATACACGGCCTGGTTCTAACCGTCGTCAACGTCGGCGCCGTGTTGTTCGGCTTCGCCTGCTACAAGGCTTCCGGCCTGCCCTACCAACTCCCCATCCAAATAAGCGTGGCCGCCCTCTGTTCCGCCGGCGCGTTCCTGGTATGGAGCCTGGCCGTGGGCCGGGTCTTCGTCGACGAGTACTCGCCGTGTACGGCGGCGGAGTTTTTGGGCGTATTCCTCCTATCTCTCCTGTGGCTGCCCGTCCTCTTCGTCCCCGGCCATTACTTCACGCAGGGGTACCTCACGTCCTTCTCGAATATATATTACATGTGGTTGTTCCAGGCGCCCCTCAACGCGGTGACGCTGTTTCTGGTGTACCGGCTACGGCGGCGCCGCTTGCCCCGTTAAACCCGCGGCGGGGCCGGCCCGTCGAAAACAAGGGAGTGCCGTTCAAGTATCCGCCTGACCTGTAGCAAGGAGGAATATTATGAGCCGAAGGAAGTTAACGGGGACCGTGGCGCTCGTCGCCATACTCATGTTCGCGGCCGGGGCCTGCGAGGAAGAGGGCACTTCCGGCCCGGAGGAGGTAAAGAGCCGCTCCTTCTACATGGGCTTCACTCCCTTCGCCTACGACCTGACGGCGGAGGCGCGCGACTACACGTACGCCGAAATCGGGAAGCGCTCGGACCTGATTTGCCACCACTTCGACGACGGCATCCCCTGGGACGAGGCACTTAACGGCACGCCCTACCACGCCAACGTCGAGAACAACCTCTACGAGCGCCAAAGCCGCCTGCGGCCCGGCGACAAGGTGTACCTCGCGCTGTGCCCGCTGGACCACGACCGGACGGGCCTGACGGGATACTGGGGCGAAAACAGCAACATGGAACTGCCGCCGGCCTGGCAGAACAAGACCTTCGACGACCCGGACGTCATCACCGCGTACAGCAACTTCCTGCTCGACCTCATGGACCGGTTCGACCCGGACTACGTCTGCTTCGCCGTGGAGATTAACGGCGCCTTCGCGGAGAACGACCCCCAGCTCCCGGCGCTGGATATTTTCCTCCGCGACGTCCGGGCGAACGTGCGGGCCCGCCACCCGAACGTGCCGCTCTTCTGTTCGTTTATAATAGGCGGGGGCGGCGCGGCCGGCACGGCGCAGATGAACCTCACGCGCCGGTTCCTCCCGCACTCCGATTATATGGCGGTGAGCACGTATCCGTTCATCGAGGCCGCCGGCGGCGCGACGGGCAACGCCGACCCCTCGAGCCTTCCCCAAAACTGGTTCACGAAGATGCGCGACCTCGCCCCCGAGAAACCCTTCGCGGTCGCCGAGACGGGTTACATCGCAGAGGACCTCAAGATGTCGACGTACGGGATAGACATCAAGGGGAACGCCGGGTGGCAGGCCGACTACGTCCGCTTCCTCTTCGAGGAGTGCAATAAGCTCGACGCCGAGTTCGTCGTGTACTTCTTCATCCGCGATTACGACCGCTTCTGGGAGCGGATGCGCGAATTGGGCTACGGCGAACTCTACAAGATGTGGCGGGACTGCGGCTTGATAGACGAGAACGGCAACGCCCGTGAGGCGCTGGGCGTATGGGACGCCTGGTACGGCGCCGGCCGGGCCTCGGGCCTCGGCTGGGGGCGTTGACGCGCGGCCCGGACTAACTCCGAAATACTATAAATAGACGCCCGCTCCGGCGGGCGTTCTTCTTAAGCGTATGAGACCTTGGACCTATTCGAACTGGTATCCCTTTTCCTGGAAAAGATGTAAGCAAACCTCGACGACCTCGGGGTCGTAGAGGACGCCGGAGAAACGGGCTATTTCGGCCAGGCTCTCGCCCTCGTCGAGGCGGGGCCGGTAAGGCCGGTGGGAGGACATGGCCTCCACGACGTCCGCCACGCTCAGGATCCGGGCTTCGGTCAAGATGTCGTCGCCGGTCAGGCCGAGGGGGTAACCGGAGCCGTCCAGCCGTTCGTGGTGCTGGAGGACGATGTCGGCGACGGGCCAGGGGAACTCGACGTTGCGGAGGATGTCGGACCCGACGCGGGGATGCCGTTCGATGAAGCCGCGCTCGGTTTCGCTCAGGACGCGGGGGGTGCTCAGTATCTCCGCCGGAATGGATATTTTGCCGATGTCGTGCGCCGCCGCGGCGACGTAGACGCTTTCGACCCGGTCCGGGTCGAGTTCCATCCCTTCGGCGAGGGCGCGGGCGAGCCGGGCCACGCGTTGTTGGTGGCCGAAGGTGTAGGGGTCGCGTTCCTCGACGATCCGCGATATGGCGGCCAGCGTTCCGTAAAGGCTTTTCTGGAGGCGCGAGAAGGCCAGTTTGCGTTCCGTTATATCGCGGACTATGCCCTGGACGACGCGGCGCCGGCCGGCGTCGAACAGGCTCGCCGATACCTCCGCGGGGAAGGCGTCGCCGTCCTTTTTCAAGAAATCTATCTCGAACCGCACCGCGCCGTGCCGCGATACGGCCTCGAACGCCTCCGCCGAGGCCTTGGACCCCTCCGGCGGATGCAGGTCGATTATTCTCAAGGCCGCGAATTCCCGGGTGCTGTACCCGAATAAATCCGAGGCCTGTTTGTTGGTATCGATTATGGTGCCCTCGAGGTCGTGGATGATGATGGCGTCCCGGGATCGGTGGAAGAGGTTGCTGTACTTCTCCTCGGATACGCGCAGTTTCTCCTCGGCCCGTTTACGTTTCGTGACGTCGAGAAACATCGCGGCCATTTTCCCCGGGGACGTCTGGAACGCGGAAACCTCGAACGCGCCCTCGATGCGGTCGTCCTCGTAGATAATCTGTTCGGAATGCCAGTACGTGCCGAGGGCCGCGGCCTGGCGATACCTCTCCGGCACCTCCGTCTCGACGAGGGGAGGGAACGCGTCTTCTATACTTTTTCCGATGAATTC
Organism: Candidatus Zixiibacteriota bacterium; assembly: GCA_050117845.1. Classification (GTDB taxonomy): domain Bacteria; phylum RBG-13-66-14; class B26-G2; order WVWN01; family WVWN01; genus WVWN01. The sequence continues at coordinate 193,213 of JASFLY010000001.1, read as the reverse complement.
GGAGTTGTCTAACCGGAGGATGGAATCGGCGGCGGGATTGGCCCCGGTGAAGATAAGCCGGCCGTTCTTGAGTTCGTACATGTGGATGCCCATGGGGGACGCCTGAACGACGTTTTTGAACTGTTCTTCCGATTCCCGCCGGGCTTCCTCGATGCGCTTACCTTCCCGTGTCAACGCTTCCAGTTCGCGGATGTACTTCCGGGCGGCGACGAGCTCTTCCGTCGCGCCGCCTTTACGCTTTTTGTCGGTAGCCATCGCTACCCCCCAATATCAATGGTGCCTGAGTGCCGTTGCCAGATGGTTAACGGCCTTTCCCCCATGCTAACTTGCAGTTACAAACATTTATGTTGGGCTTTAATACGATACCTTACGCTTATAGTATAGCATAATACCGGCGCTTGCGTAAAAGAAAAATACGACATTTCCGTGGCAAATTACGTCCTATGTCGAAGCGCCGACGAGCGAGCGGCACGGGGGTAAAATAAACATGTTATAATACCGCGAGGCGGCCGGCGATAAACGTTTCGAGGCCGGCGGGCGTCAGAATGAATAGCAAGGAGGCGCTTTGAATAGAATAGCTTATTTAGCCATAGCTTGCCTGATCGCCGGATCGGCCGTGGCGGCCGGGGCCCCGGGCTATCGGGCGGAAACGCTCTTCGTGCCGGGCGAATTCTCGCTCGGCGGTTTCGGCGCGCCGGTACTCCGGGTAAGCGAGGTCCAGGGGGACCGGGCGCTTTTCGTCGGCGGCCGCGGCGGCGCCGTCATCAATCACTCCCTCATCATCGGCGGCGGGGGCTACATCTGCACGAAGACCGTCAAGCAGGACCTCGGCGAGTTCGCTCCCGGCGACCTGCCGGATTTATATTTGATGTACGGAGGCCTGGAGGTCGAATACGTGGCCTTTTCGCATAAACTGGTCCACTTCTCCGCCCAGGCGCTGATCGGTGGGGGCGCCCTGGCCGAGGAGGAGAACCGCGCGGCGTTATGCTACCGCGACAGGGTGTTCGACGGCTACTTCGTCGCCGAGCCGGCCGCGAACGTCGAAGTCAACATCCTGCCGTTCTTCCGGGTGGCCGCCGGGGCCGGGTACCGCTACGTCGACGGCGTCGACCTCGCCGGGATATCGAACGACGACCTGGCCGGCGTTACGTATTCGCTCCAGTTCAAGTTCGGCCATTTTTAAATAAAACAATTATAGCGTTGATGACGAACGCGGCCTTCGGGCCGCGTTTTTTGCGCCGGAAAATATGTTTGGGCCCCGGCGCCCGGTTATGGTAGATTCCCGTATGCATTTAAACGACCTGATAAAAAGACACGTCCCGCCCGACCCCTGGGCCGAGGGCGAGAACATCCCCTGGGACGAACCCGCGTTCAGCCGGCGGATGCTGGCCGAACACCTGAGCCAGGAGCACGACGCCGCCAGCCGCCGCTTCGCCGTCGTCGACGAGCACGTGGCCTGGATCCACGACGTCATACTCGCCGGGAAGACGGTGAGGGTCCTCGACGTGTGTTGCGGCCCGGGCCTGTACGCCGGCCGGCTGGCGCGGCGGGGCCACGAGGTCACCGGGATAGACTACTCGCCGGCTTCTATAGAGTACGCCGCAGAGGAAGCCCGTCGCGAAGGTCTGAGCGCCACGTACCAGCACCGCGACGTTCGCACCGGCGATTTCGGCGACGGCTACGGCCTGGCTTATATAATATTCGGCGAGTTCAACACGTTCAGGCCGGGGGACGGCCGGGCCGTTCTCGACGAAATGTACCGGGCGCTGGCGCCGGGCGGCGTTATCCTCCTCGAGGTTCACCCCCGGGAGGTCATCAAACACATCGGGACCGCTCCCGCCTCCTGGCGCACGAGGGAGGCGGGCCTATTCTCGGACGAGCCGTACGTGCGGCTGGACGAGAACTTCTGGGACGAGGAGGGCGGGACCGCGACGACGCGGTACTACATTATCGACGCGGCCTCGGCCGGGGTCACGCGCCACGCCCAGACCTTCCAGGCCTACACGGACGAGGAGTACCGGGCGCTGCTCGAGGACGTCGGCTTCGACGACGTCGACTTACGGCCCGATTTCCCGGGGCCGACGGTCGAGGCCATGGGCGCGCTGGTCGTTTACACGGCGCGGAAGAGCGGGTAGGCGCAAACGAGGCGCGGCGATAGGGCGCGCACGCGGGTCCCGGTCGAACCGGGGGCCGAAACGGAGGTTCGGGGATGAAAAAGGAACTGGCGAATTTGCGGTGGAAACCGGCCTGGGTGTCCCATCTCGGCTGCGTCGCCGGCTGCTTGGACTACATGAAGATGAACGTTTCGAACGCGTGGCTCTTCGGCGCCACGGGCCACGCCTTCATAATCAATATCGGCGAGGGCGTATGCCCCAGCGGCCCCACGGCCTGGAATACCCGGCGGATGCGGAAGCTGGGCGAGAACGTCGGATACGTCGCCGCCGGCCTGTGCGCCTCCCGGAACGACGCGGACTTCGGCGAGAAGCAGCGCGTCTTCTGGGATAATTTGAAACTGGCCGTCGAGGGCGACATGCCGTCGTACGGTTGGGAGCTCGACGTGCCGGAGTACTACGTCATCTGCGGCTACGATGACGTCGGCTACTACTACTCCGGGCCGCCCCGCGAGGGCGTGGCGGGCCCCAAGCCCTGGCGGGAACTGGGCGATACCGAGATAGGCATGCTGGAGATGTACTCGCTGATGCCGGGCGACGCGGCGGACGACCGTACGACGGTGCGGGAGGCGCTCTCCTTCGCGCTCGCCTTCGCCGAGAGCCCGGCCGAATGGGTATTTCCTAAATATAAATCCGGCCCCGCGGCCTTCGACGTATGGGCGGAAGCGCTGGAGGGCGGGACGGCCCACGTCCTCGGCGCCGCTTATAACGCGCAAGTGTGGCACGAGTGCCGGGACTTCGCCGTCAAGTTCCTGGAGGAGGCGAAGGGGCGGCTGGGCGAACCGGCCGGCCTCTTCGACGAGGCGAAGGGACATTACCGGGCCGTCGCGGCGGGGCTGAAAAAAGTCGCCGAACTCTTCCCGTTCCTCGATCGGGGAGAGGGGCACGTCAAGGATAGGGCCCGTTGCGGCGAGGCGGCGGCGGCGCTCCGCACGGCGCGGGATGCGGAACAGAAGGGCCTGGCGGCGCTGGCGGCGATACGCGACCGGTTGGGATAAAAAAGCATTAAGGAGGAAACGTGATAGTAAGGGACTACAAGGAAGTCCGGCAGGACGACGTGGCGGCGGAGGGCGCCGAGGGCGTCAAGATCCGCTGGCTTATAACCGAAGATGACGGCGCGCCGGGTTTCGCGCTGCGCGAGTTCGAGCTGGCCCCGGGCGGCCACACCCCCTACCACGCCCACGACTGGGAACACGAGGTCTTCGTCCTGGAGGGCGAGGGCGTCGTCGCCGGCGCGGAGGGCGAGCGGGAACTCCGGCCCGGCACGGCGGCGCTGGTGCCGCCGGGGGAGGACCACAATTTCAAGAACGTCGGCGCGGGGCCGTTCCGCTTCCTGTGCCTGGTGCCCCACGGCGCGAAGTAATTCCCTTGCGGCCAGGCCGCGCTTTCCCCGCGGCGAGGCCGCGGTTCCGTTTGCGGCAGGATAAGGAGTTTTAAGAGATGGAAATCGGCGAGACGTTGGACACGGCCTCCCGGGAGGAGTGGCGGCAATGGTTGGCCGAGAACCACGAGAGTAAGGACGAAATCTGGGTCGTTTTCTACAAGAAGGCCTCGGGGAAGCCGTCGCTGCCCTACGACGAGGCGGTGGAGGAGGCCGTGTGCTTCGGGTGGATCGACGGCCTCGTGAAGGCCATCGACGACGAGAAGTATACGCGCCGCTTCTCGCCCCGGCGGCCGGGGAGCGCGTGGTCCGCCTACAACAAGCGGCGGGCCCTCAAAATGCTGCGGGCCGGGAAGATGACGGCGCCGGGCGAGGCGCTCCTGCCGCCCGAGGTCCTGGACGCGTACGGCGAAGGAACGTAAAAACCCTACGGGAGGAAATGAATGGGTCTCTACGACTTGCTAATGAGGCGGCGGTCCGTGCGGAACTTCGAGAACCGCCCCATTCCCGACGACGTTATCGACAAGCTCGTCCGCGCCGCCAACAACGCCCCCACCGGCGGCAACATGCAACCCCTTTCCATAATCCTGGTGCAGGAGGCCGAACGCCGGGCCCGGCTCGCCGAGATGGTCGGCAACCAGCCCTGGGTCAAGAACGCTCCGCTTACGATGATTTTCTGCCTCGACTTCTGGCGCCTCAAGAAGTGGGCGGCGCAGTCGGGCGTCGACTTCCGGGGCAACGAGGCCCTGTCGCATTCCCTCATCGGCTACGCCGACGTCATCTGCGCGGCCCAGACCGCCGTAGTCCTGGCCGAGGAGCTGGGGCTGGGTTCGGTGTACGTCGGGAGCATTCAGTACGTGGCCGACGAGGCCCGGGAGTATTTCGATATCCCCGAGTACGTGTTTCCGGTACTGCTGTTGTCGCTCGGCTACGCCAAAACGGTCCCCCGCGGCGTCACCAAGCTGGCGACGGAAATCGTCGTGCACCGGGAGCGATACCGGACGCCGGACGACGAGGAGATACGACGGGCCTTCGACGACAAGTACGGCTCGCTCGACGAGAACGTCGAGAAGTACTTCGAACGCGTGTTCGTCGAGGCGGTGGAGGCCGACAAACAGGAGACGCCGGCCTGGGTCGAGAAATACCGGGAGAGAATGAGTACGCTGGGGATTAAAAACAACGCCGAGTTCCTCTTTAAACTCCGCTACCCCTCCGACATGATGGTGGAGCTCAACGCGGAGGAGATTGAGACGTGGAGGAAGGCCGGCTTCGATTGCTTCGGCCCCGGGTAGGCGGCGCCGATAATCGTCAGTATAAAGGAGAAGGCCGGCATTGGAATAATGCCGGCCTTAACGTCCGTAGAGTTGTTTCGTATCGCCTTAGAAGGGAAGGAAGGAGGCGATAATAGTCCAGAGACCCACGATAATAGCGATGATAGCCAGCGTTCCCTGGATGGGGGCGAGTTTCTTGAGAGCTTGTTCGCCCTTGGCCTTCGCGGCTTCGCTCTTCGAGAAGGCGTACTTCGCGATGAGGCCGTAGCCAAGGAGGAAGCCCAGAATAAGTTCGCCGAGGTTACAAATTAACCAGGTGAACCAGCGGACGGGCCAACCGGCCGCGATCCAGCCGATGCTCAAAACGGCCCAGATTAAGCCCCACAGGCCCCAGACGAAAATGATGAGGCCGAACCACCCCTGCCACTTCGCGACGCTGGCGAGTTTTTCCGCGGCGTCCGGTTTTTTCGACAGTATCAACTGCGGTGCGGCCAAGAAACCCGCGATGAGTAACGCAATCCCGTCAATTAGCATTTCAACCTCCTGGCGCGGACGTGTTGTGACTCCCCCGGGTACGTCTCGCCTCCGGGCCGGCGGCGAAGCGTTCCCCTCCAATCTCTCCCCGGATTAAGACATAGCTCGCCGGTCATTGCAACCTTTTTTTTGCGTAAGTCCCGGGCCGGTTGGGGGTTTTGCGTTCGGCGCGTATGTGGTAATATCCGGTTGGAGGGTCCCGCCGGTCGGACGCGCCCCAACGAATGCGTAACCGCCGTCGTCCTTTTCGTACTCAAAACTCCCGGGGCCGGCCTCTCGTAAAGGCCCGAAATGAAAGGAGTAAGAAGTCATGGAGGACGTGGCGAAATGGGTCAGGCGGGCGGGACTCGTGGTAGTTACCGGGTGGGCGGTCGTCTGGTTCGTCCTGCCGGGGGCGATGCTCTTCGACGAGGACGAACCGAAGACGCCGGCGTACGTGGGCCGTATCGCCGTAACAATGGCCGTCGCTGCGGCTACCGCGGTCTTGGCCTGGCGGTGGCCGGGGGCCGCGGCGCCGTACCTCCTCTTGTTGGGGGCGGCGGTTCCGGCGGCGCTGACGGCTTCCTGGTTCGAGTTCAACCGGTGGGCCACGCTGGCCTGGGCGGCGAGCGTCATAACGCTGCCTTGCTGGTTCGGCGCGGGGGCGTTCCTCTTGGCCCGACGGTTGGATAGTAGGGGCGGTAAACGATAAACTATATAAGGAGAGGTTATGGGAAAAGCCGTAGTGGCTTTACTCGCGGCCGTTCTGGCGGCCGGGACGCTCGCCTTCGCCGGCGAGATTGAGGTACATGAGAAGAAAGTCGCCGACGTGGAAGCGGCGACCGCGCGTTTCCGCGGTCAGTACGAGGAAGTCGGCAAGTATATGGAAGCCTTGTACGCCACGGCGGGAGAGGCTATCGCCGGGCCGTGCTTCGCGCTCTACCACGAAGGCGATACGGAGGAGGGCCACGACATCGAGGCCTGCGTGCCCGTCTCGGCCGACGTCGAGGGCGAGGGCATATCGACGCGGACGATACCCGGCGCCAACGTCATTTACACGATTCACCGGGGGGCTTACGGGCCGGCGCTCGGCGAAACCTGGGGCGAGCTCATGGCCTACATCCAGGATAACGGCCTCGTTATAGCGGGCCCGGCGCGGGAGGTCTACCTGGAATGGAACCCGGACGACCCCGAGAAGTACGTGACGGAACTCCAGGTTCCTTTGGAGAAGAAGTAATCGAAGACGGCGGCGACGCGGAGGCCGTATTATGACGAGAACGATGATTTTCAGTGCGGTGGCGTTGCTTGCGGCCGCCGCGCCCGTCGCCGCGGCCGAGGCCGAAAGCGACGTCGCGCTCGTCCTCGTCGTCGACGCCCAATACACGATCAGTCACGGCTGGGGCCACGTCTTCACCTGTACGGTGAAGGAAGTCGTATTCGGCGAACTGCCCGACGAAACCGTCAGCGTCTCGGTCTACGGAACGGTGGACCTCTACGGCGGCCTGCTCGCGCCGTTTGAGGAGTACGAGAATTTGGTCATGGGGTTCGTCCGGTCGCCGGACCGGACCTATGGCCCGCCGCCCGGCTTCCGCGACGAAGCCGGGTCGTATTGGGAATTAATTTCCGTCCGGGAAACCCCGGCGGGAGATAACGGCGATTGATTAGAGATTAGGAGTTCGGCATGTCGGAACGGATAGGTAGAACGGCTATGTTATGGGCGGGGATCCTGTGCGGCCTGGGGGCCGCTTTTTCGCCGGCGTTCGGCGCCGAGGTCGCCCGGGACGGCTCCCGGCCTGCAGACCTGGTGGTCGTCAACGCCCGCGTCGTCACCTGCGACGAAAATGATACCCGCGCCGAGGCGATAGCGGTCGCGGACGAGCGCATCGCGTACGTGGGGGACGACGCCGGCGCGGCCGACTTCATCGGCCCCAACACCCGCGTCGTCGACGGCCACGGCCGACTCCTGGTGCCGGGTTTCATCGACAACCACTGCCACGACCTCTGGATCGGCGGCCTGGGCGCCTATTTCGTCAGCCTCTACGAGGCGAACAGCGTCGAGGACGTCTCCCGGATGGTCCGGGAATGCGCCGCGGCGAACCCCGACCACCCGTTCGTGATGGGCATCGGCTGGCGCTACGACTATATGCCCGGCGGCCTTCCGACCAAGGAGATGGCCGACGAGATATTGCCCGACCGGCCCCTCTTCCTCATGTCCTACGGCGGCGAGACGGGCTGGGTCAACTCCATCACGCTCGAGCGCATGCAAACCAAGAACCCGGAGGCCTTGAGCCACTTCCGGCTGGAGAGGGACACGGCCACGGGCGAGCCCACCGGCGTGCTGTACGAGTTCTACGCGGTCAACCCTCTGGAGTACTTCGACCCGGAGGAACTCGGCCCCGAGGTCGGGGAGAAGATGTTCGCCGCCATGGACCGGACGCTGGACGAGGCCCGGTCGTACGGCATCACGGCCCTGAACGACGTCCAGATCTATGAGCCGTTCATCCCCTACGTCCTGGAGTACGACGAGCGGGGCGGCCTGGACCACATCCGGGCCCGCTGTTCGTATTACGTGAGCCACCACGGCGTGGAGGAGGACGCGCTCAGGGAGTCGCTTACGAGGTGGAAGGAACTCGGTGGCCGTTCGAGCGAGCACCTTCGGCTGGGCGATTCCGTCAAACTCTACGTCGACGGCGTGAGCAGCAACCACACGGCGTACATGACGGAGCCCTACAGCAACAACCCGGATTCGACCGGCCACTTCCTGTGGGAGACGCAGGAGGAGTTCAACCGCGTCGTCGCCCTGATCGACGCCATGGAAATCCAGTGCTGCACCCACGCCTGCGGCGACGCCGGCATCAAGGCACTCATAGACGCCTACGAATACGCCCGCGAGGTCAACGGGCCGCGCGACTCCCGGCACCGGGTGGAGCATTGCCCCAACCCCCGGCCGGTGGACTACCGGCGGATGGCCGACCTCGACATCCTGGCCGCGATGCAGCCCTGCCACTTCTACGGCGACGCGATGGTGGAAGCGGCGCTGGGGCCGGAGCGCCTCAACCGCACGACGCCGTGGCACAGCCTGGAGGACGCCGGCGTCAGCATCTCGTTCGGGAGCGACTGGTGCGCGGGGCCGATGAACCCGGTCCTAGGTTTCCTGGTCGCGGGCCTGCGGATGAACTACCACGGCAACGCCGACTGGGGCGAGCACGAGAAGATATCGACCGAGAGCATCCTGCGCCACTACACGATAGACTGCGCCCGGGCGTTGATGTGGGACGACGAGATAGGCTCGCTGGAGGTCGGGAAGTACGGCGACTTCGCTATATACTCGGAGGACATCCTGGACGTCACGTCGTGGTGGTTCCTTTTGACCCACGAACTCGAGCCCGAGAAGCTGGACGACTTCGTCGTCCTGACGGCCGTGGGCGGGGACATAGTTTACCACCGGCCGGGCGAGAAGTTCTAACCGCCGGCGGCGCCGCGGCGAGGCCGGAGTTATATAATTAACCATATGAGAACGCGGCACTATTTCGGTATGGCGGTCGTAGCCGTCGTCGCGGCGGCCTGGCTGGCCTCTCCGGCCGGGGGCGTGCTTAAAGTAATCGAGCCCCAGGACCCGGGGACGGCGGCTACGGCCGAGGCGTTGAGCGGTTCCATCGAGATCTCCGACCTGGCGTTCTCCGTGGCCCAGATCGAGTGTTTCAAGAGTAACAAGCTCATCGCCCGGGCCGCCGGGTTCTTCTACGAGGCCGACGACAGGCTGTATCTAATAACGAGCCGCCACGTCGTGTACGACCCGGCGAACGGCCACGTGCCGGACGCGCTTAAGCTGCGCCTCCACACCGACCGCACCGACATCCGCAAGAACGACGTCCGCAAGATCGACCTGTATACGCGGGACGGCTTTCCCCGGTGGCTCGAGCACCCGGAGAAGGGGAGCGACGTCGACGTCGTCGCGCTGCCCCTGGGCGCCCGGTATTACCAGACGCGTTACGTCGTGACGGCGTTCAGCCGGGCCAACAACGTGCCGGAGGACATCTACATCCACGTCGGCGAGGACGTCATCGTGGTTGGGTATCCGCTGGGACTCTACGACGAGGAGTACAACCTGCCCATCGTGCGGCGGGGGACCGTGGCTTCGTTTTACCCCATCCCGTTCGAGGGGGAGCCGTACTTTTTGATGGACTGCCGACTCCACAGCGGGTGCAGCGGCAGTCCGGTCCTCACCAAGCCGGGCGGCATCATGCAGACGCGCGACGCCCGGCTGGACCTCTCCCAGAGCCCCCGCGTTTACCTTCTGGGCGTGAACTCGGCGCGCGTCGGCAAGGCCGTAACGTACGAGGAGGAGGAACCGCTGGGCCTCTACGCCGTGTGGTTCACCTACCTCATAGAAGAAATAATCGCCGGAAAGTAGAGCGGCGAAAGAGACGCGCCCGAAGGGAGGCGGGCGACGGGAAAGGAACGACATGTCACGAAAGTGGTTGACTTTCGGCCTGATTTACCTGTCGGTGATCCCGGTAATCGCGGCCGGGTCGTCGGGGAGTTGGGCGCCGAAGATAATCGGCCAGAAGAATTACGATATGATAGCGAACGGCCCCGCGGGCATCGTTATCATGGCCGTGTGCATCGCGTTGCCGTTCGTCGCTTCCATCGGCCACTTCATCAAACCCATGATGTCGTTCTTCGGCGGCAGCCCCAAGACGCGGCGGATCCTGAAGTACGGCCGGCCGGCCCAGGCCATCGTGCGGAGTATCGGCGAGAGCAGCCTGGGCGGGACCACCACCGTCAACGACCAGCCCTACCTCGGCCTGACGCTGGAGGTGGACGACGGCTACCAGGCGCCGTACCTCGTCCAGGTGGATACGATTATCCCCCGGTCCCTGATACCGCAGTTCCAGCCGGGCGCCGTTATCCCCGTGAAGGTCGACCCCAAGGACCCGCAGGAAGTCCGTATCGACTGGAATTAGCGGGCGCCCGAAGTCAGCTTCGAAAAAAACGCGAACAAGTCGGGGCGAAACCCCGACGCAACGAGGTCAAAATCGTATGGCGCGGTCCGGGTTCCGTCGTTGGTGGGTGGTATTATTGCCGTTCCTGTTCTTGCCGCTGGTGGTGGCGCAGATATGGGGGCCGTCGATATTCGGCTCGGCGTCGTTCGCGCGTTTCGTCGAGGGCGGCTGGGTCGTTACCATCGCCGCCGCTTTAGGCGTGGGCATCGCGATTTTCGTCACGGTCCTTTTTATGAGGCCGATGCTCTCGCTCTTCGGCGGCGGCCCCAGGGCCCGGCGGATACTGGAACACGGCCGGCCCGCCCGCGCCACCGTGCGGAGTATCGGCGAGAGCAGCCTGGGCGGCACGACCACCGTCAACGACCAGCCCTACCTGGGCCTCACGCTCGAGGTGGACGACGGGACCCGGCCGCCCTACGTTGTCCAGCTCGACACGATAATCCCCCGGGCCATCGTCCCGCAGTTCCAGCCCGGCTCCGTCATCCCGGTCAAGATAGACCCGCGGGACCCGCGAGAAGTCCGCATCGACTGGAACTAAACGTTCGGCGGGGCGGGTTCGAATAAGGGAGCGTGTTAAAACGCGGCCTCGGCGCCACGCGCTTATAGGCCGCGGTTACCGACGCGATGAGCAAGAAGAAAGCCATAGGATTCTGGGGCGGCGTCGCCATCGGCGTCGGCGGCATGGTCGGGGCCGGCATCTTCTCCCTCCTGGGCGTGGCGGGGCGGTTGGCGGGCAACGCGACCTTCCTGGCCTTTATTATCGCCGGCCTCGTGGCGCTGGCGAGCGTTTATTCGTTCGCGAAGCTGGCGGTCAAATACCCGTCGGCCGGCGGGACGGTGGAGTTCCTCGTCCGGGGATGGGGGCCCGGCGTCGTGAGCGGGGGGATCAATATTTTATTATGGATAACGTACGTCGTCGGCCTGGCCCTGTTCGCCCGGGCCTTCGGCGGATACGCGCGCTCCTTCCTGGCCGCGGGGGCGTCGCCGGCGTGGACCAACGTTTTCGCGACGGCGATCGTCCTAATATTCCTGGGGATTAACCTGGTGGGGGCGAGGGCGGTGGGAAAGGCGGAGGTCTTGATAGTCGGCCTCAAGGTGGCCGTCCTCGTCGGCCTGGCGGGCGTGGGGTTGTTCTTCGCGAAGCCGGCGCTACTTTCGCCCTCATCGTGGCCCTCCGCGCCGAACGTGCTTTACGGAGCGGCGGTGGTGTTCCTGGCCTACGCCGGTTTCGGCCTTATCGCGACGGCGGCCGACGACATGGAGAATCCGCGCCGGACGGTCCCGCGGGCGCTGTACGCGGCCATATTTTTAGTTATGTTAATATACGTATCCGTCTCGGTGATGGCCTTCGGCAACCTGCCGGTGGCAAATATCGTTAAGGCCCAGGACTATACTCTCGCGGAGGCGGCGCGGCCTTTCCTGGGGACCTGGGGTTTCAAGGTCGTGGCCGCGACGGCGTTGTTTTCGACCGCCTCGGCCATAAACGCCCAGCTGTACGGCGCCACGAATATAAGTTACGTTACAGCCAAAGAGGGCGAGCTGCCGGCGTTGTTCGAGCGCCGGACGTGGCGCAACAACCGGGAGGGTCTGTACATTACCGCGGCCCTGACGCTCTTGTGCGCGAACCTCCTGGACCTGGAGCGGATAGCCGCGTTGGCCAGCGGCGGTTTTTTAATCGTGTACGGCGCGGTGAACGCGGGCCACCTTAAATTGTATCGGGAAACGGGGGCCCGCCCCGGCCTGATTTGGCTCGCGTTGGCCGGGTGCCTCGCCGCGTTCGCCGTCCTGGTCTATTACGTGCTTCGGCACTCGCCTGTAACGCTCGCGGTTTTGGCCGGCGTGGTGGCGCTCTCGTTCGTGGCCGAGCGGCTTTACAGGAGGCACCGGCCCCGGCCTTCCGGCGCCTCCGGGCCGACGGCGTAATCCCGCTCGTGGACGCGCGGGGACCGCGGGAAGTCGTTATAGATTGGGATTAGGGCATAGTATGACACGCGGAGTACGGATAATACGGCGTATGCTGTTCGCCGCCCTCGCGGCCGTCGTCCTGGCCTGCGCGGCGGTCCTGTTTTATTTAATATGGTTCCGCCCCTGGCAACTGACGTGGGGCGCCACGGCGGAGGAACTGGCCCGGCCCATGCCCGGCGACGAGTTGGTCCCGGACCCGGACCTCGATTCCACCCGGGCCGTGACGGTCGACGCCTCGGCCGCGGACGTCTGGCCCTGGCTGGTGCAGATAGGGTATCGCCGCGCGGGATTCTACAGCTACGGCTGTTTCGATAACGCCGGCCTCCCCAGCGCCGACCGGATATTGCCGGAGTATCAGGGTTTGAAGGCGGGTGACGATATCCCCCTCAGCGATACTGACGGGATGAAGGTGGTGACGCTCGAGCCGCCGCGCTTCATGGTGTGGAATCACCCCACGGGGATACTGTCGTGGGCGTGGGGCCTTTACCCGGACGGGGAAGGCCGGACGCGCCTCGTCACACGCCTGCACGCGAGATACGTATGGAAGGTCCCCGCCATATTCGGCTATTTCATCGTCGACTTCGGCGATTTTATTATGATGCGCAAATGCATGCTCGGCATCAAACGGCGGGCCGAGGGGCGGAGCGTTGATGGGGGCGGGATTTCCGAGTGATTAATACGGTATTATCGGAACTGGAGAGGCGTGGATTCCGCGGCCGCGTCGTATCCGTTTCGCGGCTGGGCGAACTTAGGGAGGAATTCGAGGGCCGGCGTCGCGACGGCCTACTCGACGAGGGCGTCGTCGAACGATATCTCTCCCACCTCTCGTTCGACCTCCCCGCGGATTTGCCGGACGCCCGTTCGATAATCGTCGTCGCAGTCCCCCAGCCGAGCATCCGTTTTACCTTCGCGTGGAAGGGGCGACGCGTCAAAGCCGACGTCCCGCCGACTTACTTCGGCGCCCGGGAGGTAAACGAGCGCGTGGTCGAAGCGGTGAACGAGGCGTCGGCTCCGGAGAGTTTCCGCTTGATTCCCGCCATAGTGCCGCGCAAGCTGCTCGCCGTCCGGAGCGGCCTGGCGGCTTACGGCAAAAACAACGTCGCGTACGTGCCGGGGATGGGGAGCATGCACCGCCTGGCGGCCTTCTTCTCCGACCTCCCCGTCGAGGAAGACGGCTGGGGCGACGCGGCGATGCTTCCGCGCTGCCGCGAGTGCGAGGCCTGCCGCCGGGCCTGCCCAACCGGCGCCATCCGGGGAGGCCGCTTCCTCTTGCACGCCGAGAGGTGCATCACCTATCATAACGAGGAGGAGGCCGGCGTCCCCTTCCCGCCGTGGCTCGAGCCCTCGTGGCACGATTTGCTTATAGGCTGTTTCCATTGCCAGCGCGCGTGCCCGGAGAACCGGGACTACGTAGATTGGGTCGAGGAACGGGATGAGTTCTCGGAAGAGGAGGTCGCGCTCCTCCTGGCCGGGGCGCCGCCGGAGGAAATGCCCGCGGCGACGGCGGGGAAGCTGGCGCGCTCGGAACTCGGCGAAATCGCGGAGGTCCTGCCCCGCAACCTGAAAATTATCCTGGAGCGGGAGGCGGCCTGAGCGGCCGAAAGGCCCGAAATAAAGCGAGGTATCAATTATGGATAACAGACCCGTACCGTCCGAATACAGCGCCGACGACATTCAGCTGTTGGCCCGCGCCTTCTTTCGTAGCCGCATCCTCTTGAGCGCGTACGAACTCGGCGTCTTCACCGCGCTCGGCGACGGGGCGAAGACGTCGGCCGAGGTGGCGGCGTCGCTCGGTACCGACGCCAGGGCGACCGACCGGTTGATGAACGCGGTCGCGGCCGTGGGCCTCCTCCGCAAGGAGGGGGACAAGTTTACGAACGTGGATGCCGCGGCGCGCTACCTCGTGAAAGGCAAGGCCGAATACATGGCCGGCCTCGCCCACACCATAAACCTGTGGGACTCGTGGTCCACCCTGACCGAGGCCGTGCGGGCCGGAACGTCGGTATTCGAGCGGCCCACCGGCGAGGCGGCCGAGCGGCGCACCGAAGCCTTTATCGCGGCCATGCACGGCGGCGGCTCCGCCCGGGCCGAACGGCTGGTCGCGACCCTCGATCTGGCCGGCGTGGAACACGTCCTGGACGTGGGCGGCGCTTCCGGCGCCTACGCCACGGCCTTCGTGCGGGCCCGGGAGGGCATTACCGCTACCGTCTTCGACCTCCCTCACGTCACGCCGCTCACGCGGCGCTACCTCGAGGAGGCGGGGCTGTCGGACAAGATAGACGTCGCCGAGGGGGACGCCGTAACGGACGAACTCCCGGCCGGCTACGACCTGGTGTGGATGTCGCAGCTCTTGCACAGCAACTCCCCGGCCGAGAACGAAGCGCTTATAGCGCACGGCGCCGCCGCGCTCAAAGCCGGAGGCCGGCTCGTCGTGCAGGACTTCGTCGTGGACGAAGGCCGGACCGGCCCGCCCCAGGGCCTTATCTTCGCCCTCAATATGCTCGTCAACACCGCCGCCGGCGACACCTATACGGAGGCCGAGATTCGCGGGTGGATGGAGGCCGCGGGGCTGGGGGGCGTGGAGCGGCGCGACACCGCGTTCGACACGACGCTCGTCATCGGGAAGAGGCCGTGAGCGGAAGCCGCGCCGTAGCCGTGCGGGAGGTCGCCGCCCGCTCGGTTTTGAACAAGAGCAACATCCCGGGGGTGGACTTCGCCGTCAATCCGTACGCCGGTTGCGCCCACGCCTGCGTTTATTGTTACGCTCGCTTCATGAAACGGTTCACGGGTCACGAGGAGCCGTGGGGCGACTTCGTCGACGTCAAAGTCAACGCGCCCCAGCTTCTGCAAAAACGGCTCGCGTCGATGCGGAACCCGGGAGGCCACGTCGTCATCGCCAGCGTGACCGACGCCTACCAGCCGCTCGAGCGGAAATACGAGTTGATGCCGGGTATCCTCCGGGCCCTGGCGGCCTCGCCGCTCGACGTCACGGTCCTCACGAAGTCGGACCTCGTGGCCCGCGACGTCGACGTCCTCCGCGGCATGGAGCGTTGCCGCGTGGAGTTTTCCCTGGGCGGCGTGGACGACGGCGCGGCCGCGGTAATCGAGCCGGGGGCGGCCTCGCCGACGCGGCGCCTCGCCGCCTTGCGCGAACTTCGCGAGAACGGCGTTCCTACGGGCGTCTTCATCAGCCCCATACTACCGGGCCTCACGGACCTGCGTTCCATATTCCGGGAGGTCCACGAGTACGCGGCCGGCGTGAGCGCCGAGACGTTGAACGTGCGGGCGGCGGATTGGCCCCGGCTGTCGGCGGCGTTCGAGAAGCTGCCCGACGGCCCGGCGCGCTTTCGGGCCTTCTGGAAGGACGCCCGCTCGCCGGCCTACTGGGACGGCGTGGAACGGGAGTTCAACGAATTGATACGGGAGTTCGGCCTGCCGCCGGGCGGCTTTTATCGGCACTGATCCTTACAGCGTGGTTCTTTCGCCTCGATGGTAAAACCGACGAAACCATACGTCAAACGACTACTCGTGGTCGCCGGCTTCGCCAGCCTGGGCCTCGGCGCCGCGGGCGTCTTCCTGCCCATCCTGCCGACGACGCCGTTCCTCCTGCTGGCGGCGGCCTGCTTCGCGCGGAGTTCCGACCGCTTCTACAACTGGCTCGTCGGCAACAGGCTGTTCGGCGTCTACGTGCGGGACTACCGGGAAGGCCGGGGGATCCGCCCCGGCGTCAAGGTATTTTCCATTGCGCTGTTGTGGGTCGTAATACTCAGCTCGGCCTGTTTCGCCGTATCGAACGTCGTGATCCGCATAGTCCTCGTCGTCGTCGCGGTGGCGGTTACGATACACATCGTCTCGATAAAGCCGGCGAAACGGTAACGGCTTAAGGCTACTAATTATCCATGAGACTATTTAAGATATTATTCCACGGTTTAGCGTTAACGGCCGTCAACGTCGGCGCCGTCCTCGTCGGTTTCGCGTTCTATAAAATGTCGGGGATATCGCACCAGCTCGCTGCCCAGTTGCCCGCGGCGGTTTTGCTTTCGGTCGTTGGCTTCGGGTTGTGGTACGTCCCGGCGGCGCGTTTCGCCGGGGATCGCTTGCGCCTTCGCGGCCGTGCAGCGTACGTCGGGACCTGTGTCGCGTCGCTCGCGTGGCTGCCGGTTATCTTCGTGCCGTTGCACTACGCCACGCAGGGGTACCTGACGTCGTTCTCGAATATCTATTATACGTGGTTGTTCCAGGCGCCCACGAACGTGCTGGCGCTGGCCGTGGCCTACGCCGCGGGGCGTGTCGTCCCCCGCGTTGCCGGAGGCCTCGACGCTTAACCTGTGGGTAATGCGCGGGGCGTTCGGCGGCCTTTAACGTCCCGTGCCGGGGCGCGGCCCGAGAAACGCTGTGGTCAAAGAAAAGGGTAAAGCTCAAACGAGGTTAGTCCTCCTCGGGACCGGCACGCCCAACGCGGAGCCGAACCGCTCCGGCCCCGCCGTCGCGGTCGTCGCCGGGGGGGCGCCCTATGTCGTCGACTTCGGCCCGGGCGTCGTGCGGCGCGCCGTCGCCGCGGGGTTGGATCCCAAAAGCCTCACCCGGGCCTTTTTGACCCACCTCCACTCGGACCACTGCGCGGGATACCCGGACCTGGTACTCACGCCGTGGACGCTGGAGCGCGCCGAGCCGCTGGAGGTGTACGGGCCGCCGGGCCTCGCGGCCTTGACGGAGCACGTCCGGGCCGCGTACGACGCGGACGTACGGGAACGCCTCGGCGGCCTCGAGCCCGCGAACGATACCGGCTGGCGGGTCGTCCCGCACGAGGTCGAGCCGGGCGTCGTCTACCGGGACGACAACGTAGAGGTGGAGGCGTTCGCCGTGGACCACGGCTCGTGGGCCGCGTACGGTTACAGGTTCCACACGCCGGCCGGAAGCGTCGTCATCTCGGGCGACAGCGCGCCCACGGAAATGATGATCGAGAAGAGCCGGAGGTGTGATATCCTCGTCCACGAGGTATACTCCGCCGCGGCGTTCGATTCGCTCCCGGCCGAGTGGCAACGCTACCACGCCGCGGTCCACACGTCTTCCCGGGAGCTGGCCGAGTTAGCCTCCCGCGCCGAGCCGAAATTACTGGTCCTGTATCACCAGCTACTCTGGGGCGTCGGCGAGGAGGAGCTGTTGGCCGAGGTCCGCGAGGGCTACGGCGGCGACATGGCGTTCGGCCGCGACCTCGACGTCTTCGACCTCGGCGCCGCGGACGCCGGGTAATATAATCCAAAAAAGAAAGGCCGGGCACGCATGAGTAATTCGGACACTAAATATCGGGCGGTGATCTTCGACCTCTTCGGGACGCTGGTGGAGATATTCTCGATGCGGGAATACGAGGCGCTGGTCGACGAGATGTGCGAGGTGCTGGGCGTGGCGCCGGCGGACTTCATGGCCCGCTGGGACGAGAAGGCCGACGCCCGGACCCGCGGCGAGGTCACCGTGCGGGACAGCCTGTTCCGGCTCTGTCGGGACCTCGGCGTGGACGTTACGGCCGAACAGGTGGAGCGAGCGGCCGCGATGCGCGTCGACTTCGTGCGGCGCGTCCTGGTTCCCCGCGACGACGCCGTGGCGACGCTCGCGGCGCTTCGGGAGCGCGGTTTCAAATTGGCGTTGATAAGCGACTGCTCGGAGGAGGTCGTCGAGGCCTGGCCGGGTAGCGAGTTGGCGGCCCATTTCGACGTGGCCATTCTCTCCGCCGAGGTCGGCCTGAAGAAACCGTCGCCGGAGATTTACGGCCTGGCGACCGACGGCCTGGGCGTCGAGGCCGGCGCCTGCCTCTACGTCGGCGACGGCGGCAGCCGCGAACTCACGGGCGCCGAGGCGGTCGGGATGGACGCGCTGATGATCCGCCCGGCCGACGACGCGGGCGCCTTCCGCCGGGACGCGGACGAGTGGGACGGCCCCCGCATCTCGGCGCTCACCGAAATCCTGGCGCTGGTCGGCTGAGTTAACGCGGAAGGGAATATTATGAAATTGACCGACGACGTGATACACGAACTCGCCCGACTGACCCAAACCGACCGGACGGTCCTGTCCGCGTACCTAACGCTGGCGGACGGTTGGGACGCCGCGACGGCCTTTGCCGAGAAAGAAGCGTCCCGCCTGTCGCCGTTTCTGGATAAAGAGGAACGGGATTACTTCGAAGGCTCGCTGGAATTCCTGTCCGATTACATCAAAGAGGAAAAGGCCAAGGGGTACGCGGTCCCGGGCCTGGCCTTCTTCGCCGACCTGGGTGCCGACTTCACCCGCGGCGTCGAACTCGTTATGCCGCCGGAGCCGCTGCTCGCCGTCGACGACGAGGCGGTAATCGCGCCGCTCGCGCTCCAACTGGACGAGTACCAACCCGTGGGGATCATAACCGTGGACGCGTCCGGGGCGAAAGTGTACGTCGCCGCCGGGCGGGTGGCCGAGGAAGCGGCGTCGTTTCGCGAGAAGATCCACCACCTCTCGAAGGTGGGCGGGTGGTCGCAGATGCGGTACCAGCGGCGCCGGGCGAAGGAGGTCGAACGCTTCGCGGGCGAAGTCGCGTCCCGGGCGGAAGAGATATTCGCGGCCGAGGGCGTGGACCGCCTCCTGCTCGCCGGCCGCGACCGCATGGTGGCGGCGGTGGAGGAGGAGCTTCCGGCGGCGTGGCGGGAGCGGGTAATAGCCTCGGTGCGCTGGGACCTCGACGGGAGCGAGGACGAATTGCTCGCGAAGATTCGGCCCGCGCTCGAGGAAGCGGAACGGGAAGAGGAAGCGGAACTCCTACGGCGTTACGCGGGGGAGATGCGGCGGGGCGGCCTGGCCGTCGCCGGGGCCGAGGCCGCGGAACGGGCTCTGCAGATGGGGGCCGTCGACACCGTGCTCGTCGGCAAGGATTTTTACCACGCGGCGCCCGGCGCGCCCGAGGTCGTGGAGAAGCTGGCGAGCCTCGCCGAGGTGACGGGCGCCCACGTCGAATTCGTCGCGGGCGCCGAGGACGACGCGCTGGCCCGGGGGGGCCACGTCGGCGCGCTCCTGAGATACCGGATTAATCCCGAGGGGGGAGCGTAACGTTACGCGAGGAGGAAGATGATGGAGATTCGGCCCTACGAGGAGAACGACGAGGCCGCGGTCGCGGCGCTCTGGCGGGAGGTCTTCCCCGACGAGCCGGCGCACAACGTCCCGGAAGAGGTCATAGGCCGGAAGCTCGACGTCCAGCGGGAACTCTTCTTCGTGGCGGCGGAGGGTGGGGAAATCGTCGGGACGGCCATGGGCGGGTACGACGGCCACCGCGGTTGGGTCTACACCGTCGCCGTGAGGCCGACATACCGGCGCCGGGGCTTCGGCGCCGCCCTCATGGCGCGGGTCGAGGAAGACTTGCGGGAGATGGGGTGCAATAAGGTCAACCTTCAGGTCCGGGCGTCGAACGAGGGGGTCGTGGCCTTCTACGAGCGACTCGGCTACGCTGTCGAGGACCGCGTGAGTATGGGCAAGCGGCTGGGCTAAGGGGAAACGGCGCGGATTGAGGTGCGCGTAAATTAATAATAAATGGGTCCGGGGGCCATCCTGTCCGTATTAACGGCGGTCATTGTAAAGCGTTGAATATAATATCGTAGTATGCTATGTGTTAGCTTGATGAGAGGCAAAACGGTCTACGTCTAATTGGGGTGGATTGTCGGGACGATATTTAACCGGTATATGGTAAGGGGCCAATATCCAAGGAGGTAAAACGGGATGCCGTACTATTATCCTTTAAAAAGGTACAACGCCGAGACCAGGGAGCGCGTAACGCGGAAGCTGATCCAATTACGTAAGGCGCTTAGGGCGGAGGTCCCGCGGAAGACGGTGGACGAAACGCTCCTGCTGGCGACCTGGAACATCCGGGAGTTCGATTCCCCGGGTTACGGCATAAGGTCCCAGGAAGCAATCTTCTACCTCGCGGAGATCGCCTCCGCGTTCGACGTAATCGCGATTCAGGAAGTCCGGGAGGACCTGACGGCGTTGCGTCGTTTAAAAAAGATCCTGGGGCCGGAGTGGGATTTCGTCGTGACCGACGTGAACAAACAGGAGGGCGGCAACAAGGAACGGATGGCGTTCCTTTACGACAAACGCAAGGTGTGGTTCAAGAACGAGGCCGGCGAAATCGTGCTCCCGGCCGATACGCTCATCACCTATACGCCCAAACCCGGTGAGGGCAAAAAGCAGGGGAAAGTGCAGAAGCGCCAGTTCGTGAGGTCGCCGTTTGTAGTGGCGTTTCAGGCGGGGTGGCTCCGGTTCAAGTTGTGTACCGTCCATATTTTCTGGGACGATAAAAGCCGTCGGGGTCTCGAGCACCGGCGCCAGGAAATTGAGAAGTTAGCGACGTTCCTTTCCGAAAGGGCCGACGACGAGATCAAGAAGGGTATCGACGAGGGTTATCACTACATCCTCCTGGGCGATTTCAATATACACGGCCTCACCCACGCTACTATGGATGCGCTTACGAGTAACGGCTTCGAGGTCCCGAACGGACTACTCGACAGCGACAAACTGAAGCGGGACCATTTCTACGACCAGATCGCTTTTAAGCCCCGGAAGCGCAAGTTGGAACTC
The DNA here is from genome assembly GCA_050117845.1 of Candidatus Zixiibacteriota bacterium. GTDB lineage: Bacteria > RBG-13-66-14 > B26-G2 > WVWN01 > WVWN01 > WVWN01. Next base: position 172,317 of record JASFLY010000001.1, on the reverse strand, counting down.
GGCGACAGCCATCCGAACGCCGGCGTTTTCGACTTCTTCGACTGGGTTTACCGGGACGACGAGGAGGACGTATACCGGCCCCTGATGGGTAAATACAAACTTTATAAAAGATGGCGGACATACCAGATGTCCGACCACCCGCCGCTGTGGGTGGAACTCAAGATAGATTTCAGCGAGGAATACTTGAAGCGGTTGGGGAAATAACGTTAAGCGTTAAAGTAACCCCGGCCTCGCGGCCGGGTTTTTTGGGGGCGGCGGTACCGGCGGCCGGGAACGCGTTTGCATTTTATGTCGCGAAGGTGTATTATAGTTAGGTTGAGAGGGTATCGGCTTCTTGATACTGTTATCGTTACGTATAGTCGGAGACGATTGAAAGCGGAGGACGGTATGAAAGTTAAACCGGGTTACCTGTTCGTCGGCGCGGCTCTGGTCACGGTCGTAGTTGCCGTTTCGGGGTGCTGCGGCGCGTGTGCGTCGTTGAAGGCGAAGTTTTATACGGCCGCGGCCGAGGGTTACCTCGAGGACGGCGATTACGCGGAGGCGGTCGAGGCTTACGACGAGGCGTTGGCCGCGGATCCGGAGAACGTGAAGAACTGGTGCAACCGGGGTTACTCGTTGGCCCGGTTGGGCGAGTACGATAAGGCCCTGGCGTCGTTCGAAAGCGCCCTCACGCTGGACCCCGGCGACCCGTGGGCCTGGTACACCAGGGGAGTGACGCTGGGAATCATGGGCGAGTACGACCGGGCGCTCGGGTGTTTGAACCGGGCGCTCGAGTTGAGGCCGGGGTACGCGGACGCGTGGCTCGCGAAGGGCGATATTTATACGCGGGTGGGTTCATACAAGAAAGCCTTGTCGTACTTCGATAAGGTGCTCGAGGTAAACCCGGCCGATAAAGAAGCCTGGGTTTCGAAAAGCGAAGCTTGTCGCCTGATGGGGAATTACAAGGAGGCCGTGAAGTGCCTTAACCAAGCCCTGTCGATCGACCCGGATTACTCCCGGGCGTTGGGGATGAAGGGGATATTTCTCCTGGATAAGGGGCAATACGAAACCGCGACCGAGTGTTTCGACCGCGTCCTGGAGACGGACCGGGAGGAGCGCTGGGCCTGGTATTACAAAGGGCTCGCCCTGTTCCTGCAGCGGGATTACGGCATTGCCGCAGGTCATTTCAAGACGGCGGTCGAGGTGGACCCGTTCGTCGTTAACACCTACGATTTGTACTATTATTTGTCTTACTACATAAGCCAGGCGCGCCTGGGCCGCGAGGCCGGCGGGACCCTGGGGCCGGCGCTCCGCGGCGACTGCCGGGAGTGGCCTTACCCGGCCGTGCGGTTTTTCTCCGGCCAGATAACGGCGGGGCAACTGATAGCCGCAGCGGGAGGGGAAGGCCAACCCCTGACGGACGCTCACTGCTATATCGGGTATAAGAACAAGTTCGACGGCGACGACGTCCAGGCGTTTTACCATTTCAGGTCGGCGATGAAGGCCGCGGAGAAGGCCGGCGGCTACGTCACCTCCTCCCCGACGTACCTGATGGCGAAACACGAAATGGGGAAGTGACGCCTCCCCTACTCGTTAAACGATAACCCCGGCCTCGCGGCCGGGGTTTTTTACCGTTAACCGTAGGGGCGTACAGCTGTACGCCCTTACCTCGCCCTATTCGTAATCGTAGAAGCCCTTCTTGGCCTTTCGGTTTGTTAGTATTCTATTAACTTGAAATCGACAATATCCAATATCTGATCCAAGCAGTTGTAAAAAAACGTTCTAACGACCTCCCTTCCATCTTCCTCTCCGTATTCGAAACGCGCAATAGCGTAATCGAAATAATGATCCGTTAATTTCCCGCCTTCGTCGTGAAAGGAGAATTGTACGAGACGGCCCCGGGCGTCGTAGGCCGCGCGTACGATAGCGATACTCGTTAGCGTTTCGCCGAGGAGTTTTCCGTCCGGGCCGTACCGGCAAGTTTCGACAAGGTTCCTGGCTTCATCATATGCGCGCGATTCTGCGGCGTACTCGAAGAACCAATCGCGTTTTTTAGTCGGGGCGCCTTCGCAATCGAAATACCGTTCTTCCAGTAAGTACCCGTATTCGTCGTGTTTCATGACCGTTTTCGCGCACCGTTTTACTTCTTTTGGTTTACCGTCTAAGTCGTAATACCGGGCCTCGGTGGCGTGGCCGCAATCGTCGCGGTCCCATTGTATCATCGCGACGCTGCCGACGTCTTTCCGAACGGACGGTTCGCCGTCGCGGTCGTAGTATCTCTCCTCGATTATATTGCCGGCTTCATCGTAAGAGGTGTGGATGCCGGCGCATCCGTATTCCGATCTATTCGTCGGTTTGCCCTTCGCGTCGTAGTATTCGGTCGTAATCGCATCGCCGTACGGGCCGAAAGTGTTTTTAACGGCGCACGCGCCGTCCAGTTTCGACTTCGTGGGGTTCCCGTTCTTCCCGCAATACGAAACCTTTATCAGATTGCCCCGTTCATCGTACGTATAACGCTCGACGGCCGTACCGGTATCCTCCCGTTCCGCCGGGTTCCCTTTCTCGTCGAAATACGATACCGCCGTCAGGTAACCGTCCTTGTCGTACTCCCGGCGTTCGACGGCATACTCGAGGTTCCGCCGCCGGGTTACGAAGTAATCCCAGAATTCGTAAGACGGAATTATACCTCGCCGGCAACGCGGTTTTCGTTTCTCCCCGAGGTAACGGGTTTCTATTAACCTGCCGGCCGCGTCGTACGCGAACTCCTCGACGGCCGTCCCGAATTCGTCTTCACTTAGTTTACCTTCTTCGCCGTAATAGGAGACGCGTGTCGGGTAATCCGTCTCACCGTATTCCCAACGGCTTTCGTAGCGGCCGAGTTGATCCTCGAATTGAATCCCGACCTTATCGAACCGCTTTTCTGTTGTCCGACGGCCTTTGCCGTCTACTTCCCAGTCGTATCGGACGACGCCCGCGTTATCGTACGCGGGCCGATTCTGGGAATCGCGATTGGTCATCGACACGCGGTAGCCGTTCGCGTCCAACTTAAAAGCCCGGCCGAAAACCTCGCCCGCGTCCGGGACCCGAATACCCGCCGCGTTGTAGTATAAACGTCGTTCGAATCCTTCGCCGTACGCGATTTTCGCGCTCGCGACCTTCTCCCCGAAATAAGACCCGGGCGAAGGCCGGCCTCCTTTAATTAACACGATTTCTGTCGGCCGTTCCGCTTCATCGTAGATGAAACGATAGCAATTAATGCCGGTAGCGCGTTCCTCCGGTATCTCGTTCATCCCGACGATGTCGTACCTACCGTCCACCGTTACGTGCCGGAAATACTTGACGCTCTCTCCCTGGGCCCCGGCCTGCGCCGCCAGCGCGGCCATTATCAACAGCCCGGTTGTTACAGCCGTACGTAGCATTCGTGTTCCTCCCGGTTCGATTGGGTCGAAGCTCCTCCGTGAGTCTTTCGTTAATAATATGGTTTCGCGCGGCCGGCCGCAAGAAAAACCCCGGCCTCGCGGCCGGGGTTTTTTACCGTTAACTGTAGGGGCGTACAGCTGTACGCCCTTACCTCGCCCTATTCGTAATCGTAGAAGCCCTTCTTGGTCTTGCGGCCCAGGTACCCCGCCAGCACCATCTTGCGCAACAGCGGGCAAGGCCGGTACTTGGAGTCCGCGAAGCCGTCGTACAGGACCTCCATGATGTCGAGGCAGACGTCCAGGCCGATGAGGTCGGCGAGTTCCAGCGGCCCCATGGGGTGCGCCATGCCGAGCTTCATTACGCTGTCGATGGCCTCCTTGGTCGCGACGCCCTCGTAGAGCGCGAAGCAGGCCTCGTTGATCATCGGCATCAGGACGCGGTTGGAGATGAAGCCGGGGAAGTCGTTGACCTCGACCGGCGTCTTGCCGACGGCCGTGGAGGCTTCCTCGGCCACCTTGTACGTCTCGTCCGAGGTCGCGATGCCGCGGATGACCTCGACCAGCTTCATCATCGGAACCGGGTTCATGAAGTGCATGCCGATGACCTTCTCCGGCCTCTTCGTGACGCCGGCTATCTCCGTGATGGGAATCGAGCTCGTGTTGGAGGCCAGAATAGTTTCGGGCTTGCACTTCTCGTCGAGTTCCGTGAATATCTTCTTTTTAACGTCGCGGTCCTCGAAGACCGCCTCGACGACGAGGTCCGCGTCCTTGGCGTCGTCCAGATCGGTGGACTGGGCGATGTGGGCGAGCGCCGCGTCCGCGTCCTCCTGTTTTATTTTTTCCTTTTTGACCAGGCGCCCCAGGTTCTTGGTGATGACGCCGAGGGCCTTGTCGAGCAGGTCCTTGGACTGGTCGATGAGTACGACGTCGAAGCCCGACTGCGCGAATACGTGCGCGATGCCGTTACCCATCGTTCCGCCGCCGATGACGGCCACTTTTTTTATTGCCACGATAACCTCCCGGGCATCGGGTTGAGGGGTCGTTATATGGTTATGCTCATCGCGACCGCGCCGCCGCCGCCGAGGCAGGCCGTCGCCAGGCCGCGTTTGAGGCCCCGGTCCTTGAGCGCGTGGATGAGCGTTACCAGGATGCGCGCGCCCGAGGCGCCGATGGGGTGGCCCAGCGCCACCGCGCCGCCGTTCACGTTGACGCGGTCCCAGTCCCAGCCGAGTTCCTTGCCGTCGGCCAGAACCTGGGCGCTGAAGGCCTCGTTTATCTCTATAAGGTCATAGTCGCCGATGGACTCGCCCGTCTTGGCCATGAGCTTCTTAACGGCCTCGACCGGCGCGTAGAATAGCATCTTGGGCTCGACGTGCGCCGAGGCGTAACCGACGACGGTCGCGTCCGGCGTGACGCCCAGCTCCGCGGCCTTTTCGGCGGTCATGACCGCCATCGCGGCCGCGCCGTCGTTGAGGCCCGGCGCGTTGCCCGGCGTAATCGTACCTTCCTTGCCGAACGCCGGCCTGAGCCTGGCCAGTTTCTCGGCCGTCGTTTCGCGGGGGCCCTCGTCGGTGTCGAAGAGGATGGGGTCGCCCTTGCGCTGGGGAATCTCGAACGGCACGATTTCGGCCTTGAACTTGCCGTCGGCTATCGCCTTGAGGGCCTTGGCCTGGCTGTTCGCCGCCCACTCGTCCTGCTCTTCCCGGGTGATGCCGGAGTTCGCGGCGGTGAAGTCGCCCAGGCAACCCATATGCTGGTCCTCGAAAGCGCACCACAGGCCGTCGTGAATGACGCCGTCGGTGAGTTCCATGTTGCCCATCTTCTGGCCGCTCCGCCCCTTGAAGAAGTAGAACGGGACGCAGGACATAGACTCCAGGCCGCCGGCGATTACTATTTCCTCGTCGCCCGCCTTTATGGCCTGAGCCGCCATCGAGACGGCCTTCGTCCCCGAACCGCAAACCTTATTTATCGTAACGCAGTTGACCGTGGGCGGCAGGCCCCCGGCGATGGCCGCCTGACGCGCCGGCGCCTGGCCCATCCCCGCGGATACGACGTTGCCCATTATTACTTCGTCCACCTGTTCCGGTTTTATTCCGGAGCGCTCGACGGCGCCCTTAATGGCCGCTCCGCCCAGTTGCCACGCCGGGACCCGGGTCAGCGCCCCGAGGAAGCGGCCTATCGCGGTCCGGCACGCGCCCGCTAGTACGATCTCGTTTGCCATTCCGACCTCCTTAAATTAGGTGTCAAGGCGCCCGGTTACCATTTCGGCGGACGCTTTTCCAAAAACGCTTTCATCCCTTCGGCGGTTTGGCCGCTGGCGAAGCATTCGCCGAAGACCTCGGCCTCTATCTTGCATCCTTCCTCAACCGACAGGTGCAGGCCCTCGTACACGGCCTTCTTGACCATCGCGAGCGACAGCGGCCCCCTGCTCGCAATCGTCGCCGCTATCTCTTTGACCTTGGGCATCAGCTCGTCGGGTTCGTAAACGTCGTTCACGAGGCCCATGCTTTGCGCCGTCGCCGCGTCTACCATGTCGCCGGTCGCCAGCAGGTACAGCGCGCGCGCGGGGCCGACGATCTTGGGTAGGCGTTGCGTTCCGCCGAAGCCGGGGGTGACGCCCAGGTTGACTTCCGGCTGGCCCAGCTTCGCCTTGGTCGAGGCGAAACGCAGGTCGCAGGCCTGCGCGAACTCCAGGCCGCCGCCGAGCGCGAAGCCGTTTATGGCGGCGATGGTAATGAAGTGCGCGCGCTCCAGCATTCCGAACACGCGGTGGCCTATCTCGGCGAACGCCTTGCCCTGCGGGCCGTCCATGTCGACCATCGCGGCGATGTCCGCCCCGGCGACGAACGCCTTGCCCTCGCCGGTTACGACGACGACGAGCACTCCCTTATCGGCGTCGAGTTCGGTTATGGCTTTCTCGAGCTCGGCGAAGACCTGTTCGTTGAGCGCGTTGAGCGCGTCGGGCCGGTCGATGGTAATAGTCGCGACCGCGCCCTCTTTGGTAACGTTTACGAATGCCATATCGTCTCCCCTGCGGTTTGGGCGTTAACGTACCGCCGGTGTTACGCCTCCTGTATTAACTCTATCAGGACGCCGAGGCCGCTCGCCGGTTTCATAAAAATAACCCGGGAGCCCTCGGCGCCGGCGTACGGCTCCTGGGTGAGGAACTCGTACCCGTCCCGACGAAGCGTCGCTACCGCCTCGTCGATGTCGTCCACGCGAAAGCATATATGATGAATCCCCGGCCCCTTCCCAGCTATGAACTTGGATATCGGGTCGTCGCCCCGGCCCTCCAGCAGTTCTATCTTTACGCCGCCGCCCGCTTCGAAGAAGGCGAGCGACAGGCCCTTGTCCTCCAGGACCTCCTCGCCGCCGAGCGGCAGGCCCAGGCCGGCCTCGTAGAGTTTGCGCGCGGCCGATATGCTCTCGACGGCGACGCCGACGTGGTCCAGCTTCGCGCCCGCCATCCTAGCATCCTCCTTTGACCTTGTCGTACTCGCCGAAAACGGCCCGCAGGGCGTCCGAGACCTCGCCCACCGTGGCGCCGGCCTCCACCGCCGTTATAGTCGGTTCCATCAAGGGCGCGCCGTCCTCGGCCGCGGCCTCGCGCAAGGCCGCCATCCCGTCTTCCCACTCGGGCCGGTCGCGCCCCTCGCGGTACACCGCTAGTTCGGCCACCCTGGTTTCCTCGAGCGTCGGGTCCACCTTGAGCGTCTGGAAGGGGGCCGCCGCGCCGGTGACGTACTCGTTGACCGAGACGACGATGCGCCGCTTGCGTTCTATGTCCTTCTGATACTCGTACGCGCTGGACGCAATTTCCTCGGCGAAGTATCCCGTCTCGACCGCTTTGAGCGCGCCACCCCGCCGGTCGACCTCGCGGAGGTATTCGTCCACCCGGGCCTCGAGGTCGCTCGTCATCGCCTCCACGTAATACGAACCGCCGAGCGGGTCCGCGGTGTCGGCGGCGCCGCTCTCGTGGGCGATTATCTGCTGGGTACGGAGCGCGATGAGCGCCGACTCCTCCGACGGCAACGCCAGCGCCTCGTCGCGGGAGTTGGTGTGCAAGGACTGCGTTCCGCCCAGTACGGCGGCCAGCGCCTGCAAGGCGACGCGGACGACGTTGTTTTCCGGCTCCTGCGCCGTCAACGTACAGCCCGCCGTCTGCGTGTGGAAACGAAGCATCAGCGAGCGCGGGTCCCGGGCGCCGAAACGCTCGGCCATGAGGCGGCTCCATATCCGCCGGGCCGCCCGGAACTTCGCCACCTCTTCCAATAAATTGTTATGCGCGCCGAAGAAGAAGCTGAGCCGCGGCGCGAAGTCGTCCACCGCCAGGCCCACGCCCAGCGCCGCCTCCACGTACGCGACGGCGTCCGCGAAGGTGAAGGCCAGCTCCTGTGCGGCCGAAGCCCCGGCCTCGCGGATGTGATACCCCGAAATCGAGATGGTGTTCCAGCGGGGCATGTGGGCCGCGGCGTACCGGATGAGGTCGGTCGCGAGCCTGAGCGACGGCGCCGGCGGGTAGATGTAGTTGCCGCGGGCGAAGAACTCCTTGAGGATGTCGTTCTGGACGGTCCCGCGGAGCTGTGCCGGGTCTGCCCCCTGCCGCCGGGCCAGGACGACGTACATCGCGAGTAAGGTCGGCGCCGTGGCGTTTATCGTCATCGACGTGGATACATCCGCCAATGGGATGCCGTCGAAGAGCGCGGCCATGTCGGCCGGCGTGGAGATGGCGACGCCCGTCCGGCCCACCTCGCCCCGGGCGAGTTCGGCGTCGGAATCGTAGCCGCATTGGGTGGGGAGGTCGAAGGCGACCGAGAGGCCCGTCTGCCCCTGGGCCAGGAGGTAGCGGTACCGGGCGTTGGTCTCGGCCGCCGTGGCATAGCCCGCGTACTGGCGCCGCGTCCACAGCCGGCCCCGGTACATGTCGGGGTAGACGCCCCGCGTGAAGGGCGGAGCGCCCGGGTCGCCCAGGTCGCGGCCGTAATCGACCGCGCCGTCGGCCGGGCCGTACGTCGTTTTGATCTCGACGCCGGAAGTGGTGACGACAGGAGCCGGCCCCTCTTTATCCGATTTGCCCGTCACGATATTACTACCAGCACGTCGTTCAGGCTTACGCCCTGACCTTTCTCTACCTTGACGTCGGTAACGGTGCCGTCCTGCGGCGACCGCATCAGGTTCTCCATTTTCATGGCCTCGATGACGCAGAGGCCCTGGCCGGCCTTGACCTCGTCCCCCGGGGCCACCATGACCTCCAGGACGACGGCGGGCATCGGCGCCTTGACCTCCACCGCGGCGTGTTCGGCTATGCCGGCCGCGGAGGTGAGTTCGCGTACCCGACGCTGGCGCTCGTCCTCCACCGCCACCTTGAGCGTCTGGCCGGCGACGAATACGACAAAACCCCCGTCGTCGCGGCGCACCCACAGCTCGTACGAGTTGCCGTCGAGAATGAGCGAGTATATCGCGCCCCGGGCCACTTCGAAGTAGTCCAGTTCGCACGGCTTGCCGTCGAGCGTCACGGCCAGCGCCGAACCCTCGCCCTCCACCGTTAGTTCGTACTCGCGGTCGCCGATGGTCGTCCAGTAGCGCATTAGCCGCCCACCCCCTCCCGCCGAGCGGCCAGCCGCCACCGGTCGGACCCCGCGCCGTCGCGGCTCGGGCCGGCGGGCGCGGCGTGCTCCCGGAAGTGGGTGAGGAGCGTGCAGAGCACGGCCGACGCCTGTTCCAGACTCTGCGACCGGGCGGCTTCGGGGTGGAACTCCTGCTCCACGAAGGAGGTGTCGAAGTCGCCTTCGCGGAAGGCCCGGGACGCCATCACCCAACGGTGGAACGGAATAGTCGTCGCGACGCCCTCCAGGACGAACTCGTTAAGCGCCCGGCGCATCCGCTCGATGGCGAGAGGCCGGCCTTCCGCCCAGACGATGAGTTTGGCGATGAGGGGGTCGTAGAAAATCGGCACCTCGTAGCCCTGGGCGATGCCGCCGTCGAAACGGATCCCCGGGCCCGAGGGCAGGCGGAGGCGGGATATCGTCCCCGTGGCCGGGTAGAAGCTGTTGGCCGGGTCCTCGGCCGAGATGCGGCACTCGATGGCGGCGCCGCGGGGCCGGACGTCCTCCTGCGTAAACGACAGCGGCTCGCCGGCGGCCACGCGGAGCTGTTCCGCCACCAGGTCCACGGCCGTGACGAGTTCCGTGACCGGATGCTCGACCTGTAGCCGGGCGTTAACCTCGAGGAAGTAGAAGTTGCGGTCGGCGTCCAGCAGGAACTCTATGGTGCCGGCGTTGACGTAGTCCGCGGCCCGGGCGGCCTTCACGGCGGCCGCGGCCATCCGGCCTCGGAGGTCGTCGTCGAGCGCGGGGGAGGGCGACTCCTCGATGAGCTTCTGGTGACGCCTTTGGATGGAGCACTCGCGCTCGTGGAGGTGGACGACGTTGCCGTGGGCGTCCGCGATTATCTGGAACTCGACGTGCCGGGGCCCCACGACGCACTTCTCGACGTAGACGGCGTCGTCGCCGAAGGAACTTTTGGCCTCGCTGCGGGCCTGCTTCAGGAGTCCGGGAAAATCCTCGGCCGCGGCGCAGACGCGCATCCCTTTGCCGCCGCCGCCGGCCGCGGCCTTTATCATCACGGGCCAGCCTATATCGGCGGCCGCTTGCGCGATATCCTCGTCGCGCTCGAGCTCCGGGGCCGAGCCGGGGATGACGGGGATCCCGGCGGCCGCCATCGTCGCCCGGGCGTCCTGCTTGTCGCCCACGGCCTGCATCGTCGCGGGCGACGGGCCGACGAAGACGAAGCCGGCGTCCCGGCACGCGGCGGCGAATTCGGCGTTCTCGGCCAAAAAGCCGTAGCCCGGGTGGATGGCCTCGGCGCCCGAGCGCCGCGCCACGTCCAGGATTTTATCTATACATAAATAGGACTCGCTCGCCGGCGCGGGGCCGATAGGGTAGACCTCGTCGGCGTAGCGGACGTGGGGCGCCGGCCGGTCGGCCTCGGAGTACACGCCGACGTTGCGGACGCCCAGTTCACGGCAGGCCCGCATTACGCGAACGGCGATTTCGCCGCGATTGGCTACCAGTACCTTTTTAAACATTCGGGCTCTTGGGTTTGGTGAAGCGGACGTAGAACCAGCCGCCGTGGTCGTCCTCCGCCTGGACCTCCAGGCCCGCGGCCGCGGCGCATTCCCGTACGGTTTCGAGGTTCTGTTCCCGGCCTTCGCCCCGGACGCCGTACCCCGTGCGCACGACCTCGCCCCCGGGCAGCGTTACCGTTACGGCGACGCCGAAGACGTCGTCGCCCGGCGGGACCGGCGTACCCCAGAGGTGGAAGCTGCCGCCGGGGCGCAGGACCCGCGCCGCCTCCGCGAAGAGGGCGCGCTTGGCCTCACCGCCCTTGACGTACATCAGGCCGAAGAAGACGGTCACGTGTTCGAAGGTGTTGTCGACGAAGTTCGTCTGCCGGGCGTCGCCCACCAGGAATATCGTCCGCGGCGGGCACTTGAGGCGGGCCTGGTTAATCTCGGACAACAGCTGGTCCACGCCGATGACCCGGCCCGGATACGCCCGGGCTATTATGCCCTCGCCGCCGGCGCACAGGTCGAGGATGACCGGCATCGGCTCGAGCGGCCCCAGGTTTATCTCGAGGGCGTCGCTCACGCGTCTTCTTTCGGCGGTTCGGGCGTTGGTTCCTCGCCGGCCAACTTCTGGAGGAGGCGCGTCTGCTTGCGCAGTTCCGGGATAACCTTTTTAATCTGGACTGCGGCGTAAAGGGCCGCGCCTGCGGCGGCGATCAGCGCCAACGCGCCGAGGAAATTAAAGAGGAACCCTACGCCTGCCAGCACCATGTACTCATCTCCGAATCCCATAGGCTCCATCAAAGGGGGATGTTCCCGTGTTTCTTGGGAGGGTTAGCGTCGCGTTTGTTCTGAAGCATATTCAAGGCGTCTATGATACGAGGCCGCGTCTCCCGCGGCATTATGACCTCGTCCACGTAGCCCAGCTCCGCCGCGACGTAAGGGTTGGCGAATTTCTCGGTGAACTCGGCGACGAGCTTCTCACGCAAGGCCGCCGGGTCCTTCGCCGCGGCGAGTTCCCGCCGGTGCAATATGTTGACCGCGCCCTCGGGGCCCATAACGGCTATCTGCGCCGTGGGCCAGGCGTAAACGGTGTCGCCGCGCATGTGCTTGGTGGAGGTGACGGCGTACGCGCCGCCGTACGACTTGCGGACGATGACGTGGACCTTGGGCGCCGTAGCCTCGCCGTAGGCGTAAAGGAGCATCGCGCCGTGCTTGATGACGCCGCCGTATTCCTGCGCCGTGCCCGGCAGGAAGCCGGGGACGTCCGAGAACGTGAGGATGGGGACGTTGAAGGCGTCGCAGAAGCGGATGAAGCGGGCGGACTTGCAGGCCGAGTTTATGTCCAGACAGCCGGCCAGTACCAACGGCTGATGGGCGTTGATGCCCACGGTCCGGCCCGCCATGCGGGCGAAGCCGCAGATCATGTTGGGCGCGAAGTCGCGGTGGATCTCGAAGAAGTCGCCGTTGTCGACGATGCGCCGGATGACGTCCTTCATGTCGTAGGGTTTGTTGGGCGAGTCGGGGAGTAAGGTATCCAGTTCCGGGTCGGCCCGGCCGGGGTCGTCGCCAGTGTCCACGAGCGGCGGGTCCTCCAGGTTGTTCTGCGGCAGGAAGGACAACAGCCGCCGGATTTCGGTTAAACACTCCACCTCGTTCAGCGCGACGACGTGACAGCAGCCGGACTTGGAGGCGTGGACGTCCGCGCCGCCCAGGTCCTCGAACGTGACCTCCTCGTTCATCACGGTCTTGATGACGTCGGGGCCGGTGAGGAACATGTACGAACTGCCCTTGACCATGAACGTAAAGTCCATGACCGCCGGGGAGTAGACCGCGCCGCCGGCGCAGGGGCCCATCACCGCCGCTATCTGCGGGACGACGCCCGAGGCCAAGGCGTTTCGCAGGAAGAAGTCGGAGTAGCCGGCCAGCGAGTCGACGCCGTCCTGGATGCGCGCGCCGCCGGAATCGTTGAGGCCCACGATGGGAGCGCCCACGCGCAGGGCGTGGTCGCATATCTTGCAGATCTTCTCGCCGTGGGTCTTGGAGAGGGTCCCGCCGAAGGACGTGAAGTCCTGGGCGAAGACGAAGGTGAGGCGGCCGTTGACCTGGCCGTAGCCCGTTACGACCGCGTCGCCGGGGACGCGCTTCTCCTCCATGCCGAAGTCGTGGCAGCGGTGCACGACCGTGGCGTCGAGTTCGCGAAAGGTCCCCTCGTCGAGGAGGATGTCGAGCCGTTCCCGGGCGGTGAGTTTGCCGGCGTCGTGCTGCTTCTGGATGCGCTCCGGCCCGCCGCCCTCCCGCGTCCGGGCCCGTATTTTAACCAAGCGTTCGTAGAGTTCGTCGTTGGCCATAGGCCCCTTTCGCCCGGCGGCTACTCAGTTGTCCGAGGCCACCGCTTCCCGGAGGTATTCGACTATCTCGTCGGTCGGCGCGCCCGGCGTGAAGAGGCGGCCGACGCCTCGTTTCTTGAGTTCGGTAATGTCGTCGTCGGGGAGGATGCCGCCGCCGGTGACGATGATGTGCTCGGCGCCCTTCTCGCGCAGAAGCTCCAGGACCCGGGGGAACATCGTCATGTGGGCGCCCGAGAGGATGGACAGGCCGATTACGTCCACGTCCTCCTGCAGGGCCGCCTCCACGATGGCCTCCGGCGTCTGGTGTAGGCCGGTGTAGATGACCTCCATGCCGGCGTCGCGGAGCGCCCGGGCGACGACCTTGGCGCCGCGGTCGTGGCCGTCCAGGCCCGGCTTCGCGACTAAAACTCTAATCCTTCTTTCAGCCATATGCCACCTCGCAGGTTCGTAGCGGCCGGGCCGCTAGAACATCGGCGGTTCTCTGTACTCGCCGAACTCCTCGCGCAGAACGTCCAGCGTTTCGCCCAGCGACGCGTACGACCGGGCGCAGGCGAGGAAATGGGGCATTAAGTTCGTGCCGTCCCGGGCGGCCTGCCGCAGGCCGGCGAGCGCCGCTTCGCAGTCCTTCTGCGGCCGCTCGGCCCGGACCTTGGCCAGCCGCTTCTTCTGGTGCTTCTCGACCGCCGGGTTTACCTTCAGCACGTCAATCTCTATCTTCTCGTTCTCGAGCTCGAACTCGTTGACGCCGACGACGATGCGCGTGCCGTCCTCTATCTTCTTCTGGTAGGCGTAGGCCGCGTCGGCGATTTCCTTCTGGAAGAAGCCCTTGTCGATGGCCGCGAGTACTCCCCCCAGTGCCTCTATCTTGTCGAAGTATTCCTCGGCCTCGCGCTCGAGCTCGTCCGTCAGGTGCTCGACGTAATAGGACCCCGCCAGCGGGTCTATGGTGTTGGCGACGCCCGACTCGTACGCGATAATCTGCTGCGTGCGGAGGGCGATGAGGACCGCCTTCTCGGAGGGCAGCGCCAGCGTCTCATCCATGGAGTTGGTGTGGAGCGACTGCGTTCCGCCCATGACGCCCGCCAACCCCTCGATGGCCGTCCGGACGATGTTGTTCTCGGGCTGTTGGGCCGTGAGGCTGCATCCCGCCGTCTGCGTGTGGAAACGCATGAGCCACGAGCGCGGGTCGCGGGCCTTATACTTGTTCTTCATCCGCTTGGCCCAGATGCGCCGGGCCGCCCGGTACTTGGCGATCTCCTCGAAGAAGTCCAGGTGCGCGTTGAAGAAGTGGGAGAGGCGCGGCGCGAAGGTATCCACGTCCATCCCCGCGGCGATGCCGGCCTCGACGTAGGCGAAGCCGTCCGCCAGCGTGAACGCGAGTTCCTGCCCCGCGGTCGAGCCGGCCTCCCGGATGTGGTAACCCGAGATGGAGATGGTGTTCCACTTGGGGACGTGGTCGGCGCAGTAGGCCATGATGTCGGTGATTATCCGCATCGACGGCGCGGGCGGGTATATCCACGTCTTCTGGGCGATGTATTCCTTGAGGATGTCGTTCTGGATGGTGCCCCGCAGGACCTTGGAGTCCACGCCCTGCTTCTCGCCGACGGCGACGTAGTACGCGAGGAGCAGCGCCGCCGGCGCGTTTATCGTCATCGACGTGGAGACCTGATCGAGCGGGATGCCGTTGAAGAGGACCTCCATGTCGGCCAGCGACGAGATGGCGACGCCGCACTTGCCGACCTCGCCCTTGGAATAGGGGTGGTCGGAGTCGCGGCCCATGATGGTGGGGAGGTCGAAGGCGACGGAGAGGCCCGTCTGGCCGTGGCTCAACAGGTACTTGTAGCGGGCGTTGGTGTCCTCGGCGGAGCCGAAGCCGGAGAACTGGCGCATGGTCCACAGGCGGCCGCGGTACATGTTGGTCTGGACGCCGCGGGTGAACGGGTACTCCCCGGGGAAGCCGACCTCGTTTTCGACGTCGAGGCCGGCCACGTCCGCCGCGGTGTAGAGCGGGCCGACGGGCCGGCCGCTAACGGTCTCGAAGAGGTCGTCGCGCTGGCGGCATGACCCGGCTTTCTCGTCCCACTCCGCCCGGGCCTTCGCAATCTTCTCGAGTTCTTTTTCGTCGAACATAATAAACGACCCCGCTTCGGGAAAGGACGATTAGCGCAGGAGGTGCCCCGCGATGACGAGCCGCTGGACCTCCGACGTGCCCTCGTAAATCTCGGTGATGCGCTGGTCCCGGTAGAGCTGTTCCACCCGGGAAAAGTCGCCGATGTAGCCGTAACCGGCGTGGATCTGCATGCACTTATCGACGCAGAAGTTCGCCGCCTCGGAGGCGTAGAGTTTGGCCTGCGCGGCCTGGAGGCCCACCGGTTCGCCCGAGGCCTCTATGACGGCGGCCTTGTAGGTTAAGAGCCGCGCGGCCTCGAGCCGGCACGACATGTCGGCGATCATCCACTGGATGGCCTGGAGCTTGGCGATGGGCGAGCCGAACTGCTCGCGCTCCTTGGCGTAAGCCTGGGCGAGGTCGAAGGCCTTCTGGCAAATCCCGAGCGACTGCGCCGCCACGCCCACGCGGGCGCCGTCCAGCGTATTCAGCGCGATGCGGAAGCCCTTGCCGTGGTCGCCCAGCAGATTCTCCTTCGGGACCTTGACGTCCTTGAAGTAGAGGCGGGCGGTCGTCGAGGCCCGGATGCCCATTTTGTATTTCAGGATTTCGGTGGAGTAGCCGGGGTCGTCGGGGTTGTCGAAGATGAGCGCGGAGACCTTGAATTTGTCCGGGGCTTCCGCGGTGTTGGCCTTGCAGATTACTACCACCACGTCGGCGACGTTTCCGGAGGTGATGAATATCTTCTCGCCGTTGAGGATGTAGTGGTCGCCGTCGAGCGTGGCGGTGGCCTCCTGGGCGGCGGCGTCGGAGCCGGCGTTCGGTTCGGTGAGGGCGAAGGCGCCGTGCAGCTCGCCGGCGTTCATCCGCGTGAGGTACTTCTTTTTCTGTTCCTCGGTGCCGAACTTCTCGATGGGATACGAGGCCAGGACCTGTACCGCCATCACGATGCCTATGGCCGGGTCGGCGTAGGATATTTCCTCGATAAGCGTGGCGTAGAGCAGTTTGTTCTTCCCCTGGCCGCCGTACGCCGGGGCGGAAGGGTAACCCATAAACCCTTCCTTCGCCATCGCCTGGTATACGTCCTCCGGGAACTCCGGAGGCCGGCGGTCGAGCTGCTGGCTGACCGGGTCGACGTGCTTCGCGGTGAAGGCCCGGGCCATTTCGCGGATTTCTTCTTGGGAGGGGTCCCAGTTCCAGGTCATCTTTGCTCCTCCTCGCGGCTAGGGGTTCTTTGATACCTTGCGATAAAGTTCGGCCGAGGCTTCGTAGGGCGTCAGGCGGCCTTCCTGCACGTCGGCGACAAGCCCTTCCATCAATTCCTCGTAGTTGGGCACGGCCCGGCACGAACGTTTGAATTCGTAGTCCAGAAGTTCCTCGAGCTGGCGGCGAACCCGCCCCCGGCGCCGGGCCTCGAACCCGCCCGACTCCTCCATGTGCGCCCGGTGTTCGGCCACCGCCGCGGCGACGTCCTCCACCCCCCGGCCCTCCGTCGCCACCGACATCAAAATAGGCGGCCGCCACCCGTCCTCCGGCTTGAGTTCGACCGTGACGGCGAGTTCGCGGGCCATGTGGTCGGCGCCGTCCCGGTCGGCCTTGTTGACCACCAGGACGTCGGCGATTTCCATAAGGCCGGCCTTCATGGCCTGCACCGAGTCGCCCGATTCGGGGACGACCACCACGACGGTGGTGTCGGCCGAGCTGGCGACGTCGAGTTCGCTCTGGCCCACGCCCACGGTCTCGATGATGACGAGGTCGAGGCCGAAGGCGTCCATGGTCAGCGCCACCTCGCCGGTGGCCTTGGCCAGGCCGCCCAGGCTGCCGCGGGTCGCCATGCTCCGGATGAAGACGCGCTCGTTGCCCGAGAGTTCGTGCATCCGGATGCGGTCGCCCAAGAGGGCCCCGCCCGTGAAGGGGCTCGTGGGGTCCACGGCGACGACGCCCACGCTCCGGCCCCGGTCGGCGTAAAGGGCCGCGAGGCGGGAGACCAGCGTGGACTTCCCGGCCCCGGGGGGGCCCGTCATGCCCAGAAGGTACGCGCCGCCCGCCCGGGAGTAGACCTCGCGCAGGAAGTCCCGGTACCCGTCGGCCTCGTCCTCCACCGCGGAGATGGCCCGGGCCAGGGCCACGCGGTCGCCGGCCAGGAAGCGTTCTAAAAGCTTTTCTTTAACTCGAGCCGTGGTTTTATTCAATTTAGAACCAAGTTTATTACGGGTGTTTCGGCGTTTTACTTCTACCGCCGTATATCCATTCTCCGTACGCTTCGTCTCCGCCACCGTATCTAATGTGATCGCCCGAATAGTAGTGTTCGAAGAACCTATCGACTTTAAACTCTTTTTCATTTGTATAATCTATAAATACTTCGATGTGTAACCTACAACCGCCGAGGCATATATTTTTTAAGAATTCGTTTTCGATTGCGGTTTTTTCTTCCGCTTCGACATCTTCTTCTGTCGTTTCGTTTTTTTGCGGCCGGGTAATCGTTATCTGTTTAAAATTAATGTGGAAGTGAGCGTCGATTGTTTCGCCCACGAGAAGGTAATGTACTCCTATCCCTCTATAAAGGGGTTCCGTTACGTTTTTTTCGAAACCTACTTTCGTACCGTCGTCGAATTCGAGCCAAGGAAATATGGTTAACTCGAATTCCGAAATACCGTTTGAAAGGTTTTCTAGTAATATCCTGATGTCTGCCACATCGTTGCGCCATGAAAACAAAATGTCGGCACGTATAAATTTACCCGCGATGAACGGTCTTTGTACTTCGGGGGCGTAAATGCGCCCTACAGCGTTGGGGGCGAAACTCCGCTCTCCTTGTAATACTAGGTCTTTCGTCGCTACGGCTTGTTTTCGCGCTTCCTTCGCTTGTTTCCTAGCTTGCCATGCATAATAGGCCGCCACTAATACGGCAAGTAGCGCGACGAATGGCCCGAGTATTTGCGAGTATAAAACCCACTTTTCCATCCCGAATTACCCTCCTCAATACAATGAAGAAGTTTATTAAAATTCGATGCCTTTCCGGGCCGGCACGCCTATGCGGTAATGGTGTTTGACTTCCCGCACCTCGCTCACGAGGTCCGCGGCTTCCCGGAATTCGGCCGGGGCTTCCCGTCCGGTCAAAATAAGCTCCGTCTCCGGAGCTTTGCGTGCGATGACTTCCAGTATTTCGTCTATCGTCACCAGGCCGTAGTCGGCGGCGACGTTGACCTCGTCCAGCACAACGAGGTCGTACTCCCCGCCGGCGACGACCTCCCGGGACCGGGCCAGCGCCGCCCGGGCGAAGGCCACGTCCTCCTCGGCCGGGTTCTCCCTGTTCACGAAGGTCTCCCGGCCGTACTGCTCTATGTCGAAGCCGTCGAGCTTGCGGGCCGCCTCCAGCTCGCCGTAGTTGATGCGGCCTTTCATGTACTGGATGACGAGGACGCGGGCGCCGTGGCCCCAGGCGCGCAGGCCGAGGCCCAGCGCGGCGGTGGTTTTGCCCTTGCCGTCGCCCGTATAAACCTGAACGGTACCCGGTGCACCTAGCATATCGTTTTTCCGTTGCTGGGGGGATGTTAAAGGCCGGCCGGGCCGGCCCGCCCTTCCTCTTGAGCCGTTCCACGCCCGCTTTTGGGGCCGGGAAGGGATTTTCTTATAACATCGGCCTATAACGGTGTCAATATATCTTTTAAGGAGTAATATAAACCGTTGACCCCGGAGGTACGTCCAAGGCTTTAGCGGGGCCGGCGTCGGCGTTCCCGGGCGGCGGCCGCCCCGAAATCCGTTGTTTTAAACTTTCGGATGTGGTAGTATTAATCGGGATAAATTAAGATAATAACGAACGGCCGCGTCGCCGTTCGTAGGAGGTTTTAATGAAGCGCGTATTACGGGGCCTACTCCCGTGGATTATTATAATACTCGCCGTCGCGACGGTGTATCAATTCTTCGTTATGAAGTCCGAACGGGTGGCGAAGATACCCTACTGGAAGTTCAACGAACTTCTGGCCAAGGGCATCGTGACCGAGGTAGTACTCCAGGAGAACAAGATCACCGGCGAGTTGAGCAAGGAAGCCCGCACCGAAGGCGACGCCAAGCCGTTCACGAAATTCAAGACCCAGGCGCCCGTCGTGGACTCCGAGTTCGTCAAGAAACTCGAGGACGCCGGCGTCAAGGTCGATACCCAGGACTCCAAGTCCCTCTGGTTCACGATTCTCGTCTCGGTGGGGCCGTACGTCCTCTTGTTCGCCTTCTTCATATGGCTCTTCCGGCGGATGCAGAGCCCGAATAACAAGGCCATGCAATTCGGCAAGAGCAGGGCCCGCCTCTTCGACGAGGGCAAGCAGAAGGTGACCTTCGAGGACGTGGCCGGGGCCGAGGAGGCCAAGGAGGAACTGCAGGAGATAATCGAGTTCCTCAAGGACCCGCGCAAGTTCCAGAAGCTCGGCGGCAAGATTCCCAAGGGCGTGCTCCTGGTGGGGCCGCCGGGATCCGGCAAGACGCTGATGGGCCGGGCGGTGGCCGGCGAGGCCGGCGTGCCGTTCCTCTCCATCTCCGGCTCCGACTTCGTCGAGATGTTCGTGGGCGTGGGCGCGGCCCGCGTCCGGGACCTCTTCGACGAGGCCAAGAAGCACGCCCCCTGCATCGTCTTCATCGACGAGCTGGACGCCGTGGGCCGCCTGCGCGGCGCGGGGCTGGGCGGAGGCCACGACGAACGCGAGCAAACGCTGAACCAGCTCCTGGTCGAGATGGACGGTTTCGAGAGCAACGACGGCGTAATCCTGCTGTCCGCGACAAACCGCCCCGACGTCCTCGACCCGGCGCTGCTCAGGCCCGGCCGCTTCGACCGGACCGTCGTGGTGGACCGGCCCGACCTCAAGGGGCGCCTCGGCATCCTGGAAGTGCACACCCGCGAGATACCGCTGGACGACGACGTCGACCTCGAACTCGTCGCCCGGGGGACGCCGTACTTCTCCGGGGCCGACCTGGCGAACCTGGTGAACGAGGCCGCGCTTCTCGCCGCCCGGCGGGACCGCACGGCCGTCACCCAGGTGGATATGGAGGACGCCCGCGACAAGGTCATGATGGGGCCGGAGCGCAAGAGCCACGTCATAAGCGAGGAAGAGAAGAAGATAGCGGCCTACCACGAAGTAGGCCACGCGCTGGTGGCCAAGCTCACGCCCGGCTCGGACCCGGTGCACAAGGTGACGATTATCCCGCGCGGCATGGCGCTGGGCCTCACGCAGTCCCTGCCCGAGGAAGAGAAGCACATGTACTCCAAGGAGTACTGCCGGGTGCTCCTCGACCATATGCTGGGCGGCCGGGCGGCCGAAATGCTCGTGTTCGACCAGGAGACCTCCGGCGCCGGGAACGACATCGAACGCGCCACCGACCTGGCCCGCAAGATGATATGCGACTGGGGCATGAGCGAGCAACTCGGGCCGGTGGCCTTCGGGCGGCGCGAGGAAGCCATATTCCTGGGCCGCGAGATAGCCCAACACCGCGACTATTCGGAAGAGACCGCCCAGGCCATCGACGCCGAGATCCGACGCCTGGTGGAAGAGGCCTACGACCGGGCGGCTCGTCTCCTTAAGAAGAATAAAAAGAAGCTCGAGATTATCGCGGAAGAGTTATTGGAGCGGGAAACGCTGACCGGCGACGAGATAGACAAGCTCCTGGCCGGCGAGGAATTACCGCCTTTCTCGAAGCGGCCCGCCAAGAAAAAAGAGCGCGACAAAAGCCGGGCAAAGGAGGCGGCTGAAAGGACGCGGGACGTCCCCGGGGCCGAACCGGCTCTCGAAACATAATGACGGACGATAACGACGGTTCGATTACGGTCCGGAGCGTGTGGTTCGACTCGCCGGCTCAGGCGCGGGCCCTGATGGCCGAAATCGGCGTCGCCCCGGCGGGCGTGGACATCATGGCGGCCAAGTTCTCCGCCCGGGCGGTCCGCGTAACGAATATCCATCCGGCCGCCGCCAATATCGTGAAACAAGTGGCGTTGTCTTCGGGCGCCGAGGCCGCGGTCCATCGAGACGCGGTCGTCTGCCGGGTGCCCCAGAGCGACGCCCTTTTATTCGGCACCGCCGCCCAGCTCGGCCTCGTGGCCCGCAAGCTGGACGGCCAGGCCTTCGGCCTTACCGAACTGGGGAAAGGGATAGCGCGGGCCGTGGCCTCGTGGGAGGCCGTACCCGAACTCACGCTCCGCGGCGAGGCGATAACGCTCGAACGTTCCCTCGTGATGGGGATCGTCAACGTCACGCCGGACTCGTTCTCGGACGGCGGCGCGTTCGCGGCGCCGGAGGCCGCGGCGGCGCACGCCCGGCGGTTGCGCGATCAGGGTGCGGATATAGTCGACGTCGGGGGCGAGTCCAGCCGGCCCGGTTCGGCCTACGTCTCCGAAGAGGAGGAACTCGGCCGCGTTATGCCGGTGCTGGAGGCCGTGGCGGAGGACTTCCCGGTATCGGTGGATACCCGCCGGGCCGCGGTGGCCCGCCGGGCCGCGGAGGTCGGCGCGGCGATGGTTAACGACATCTCGGCCGGCCGGGACGACCCGGCGATTGCCGAGGTCTGCGCCGAGTTCGCCCTGCCGTACGTGGTAATGCACATGCGCGGCACGCCCGCCGACATGCAGGACGACCCGACGTACGGCGACGTCGTGGCGGAGGTGCGGGACTTCCTGGCGGCCCGGGCGGAGTGGGCGACGGCGCAGGGCGTCGCGCAGGTCCTTATCGACCCGGGCATCGGCTTCGGCAAGACGCTCGAGCACAACCTGAAACTTCTCAATAATATCCCGGCGCTGGCGGACCTCGGCTATCCGGTGGTAATAGGGCATTCACGTAAGGCGTTTATAGGTATATTGACCGGCGCGGAGGTGGAAGGCCGCCTCGGCGGTTCGCTGGGGGCTGCGCTCGCGGCCGCGGGCCGCGGGGCCCACGTCCTCCGGGTCCACGACGTGGCCGAGACGGCGCAGGCGCTCGCGGTAGCCGCGGCGGTGAGCGGGGCGTAAAGGCGATATGTTCGGACTGACCTTCAGAGTGCAAGACGCGGTGGACATCCTGGTGATGGCGTTCGTCATCTACCGGTTGATGCTGCTCGTCAAAGGGACGCCGGCGGCGCCGATGGCGGCGGGCGTGGTCATACTGGCCGCGGTGGCGGCGGTCGCGTCGCTCTTCGACCTGCACTCGATAAACTGGTTCTTCGAGCACCTGCGGGCGGTGTGGTTCATCGCCGCCATAATCGTCTTCCAGCCCGAGATCCGGAAGGCCCTGGGCCTTTTGGGCAAGAACCGGCTGGTGAGGGCCGTGCTGGGCCGAAAGGAAACGACCATCGACGTCGTCGTCAACACGATGTTCGAGTTCGCCGCGACCCGCGTGGGCGCGCTCCTCGTCTTCGAGCGCACGGTGCCGCTGGGCAACTACGTCGAGCGCGGCGTGCGCCTGAACAGCGAGATCTCGCGCGAACTGTTGGGCGCGATATTCGAGGGCCACTCGCCGCTCCACGACGGCGCGGCCATCGTCGAGGGCGACCGCGTCGCCGCGGCGGCCGTGATGCTGCCCTTGACCGAGAACCCGGAGGTATCCAAGAGCCGCGGGGCCCGGCACCGCGCGGCCCTGGGCATCACCGAGGTCACGGACGCCGTCGTCATCGTCGTGTCGGAAGAGAGCGGCCGTGTCTCCATCGCGGCGGACGGGGCCCTGAAACCCGTCGCCGCCATCGACGACCTCAAGGCGTCGCTGTTGGATTATTTAAAAGGCAGGTTGTAGAAAAAGTCATGCCCCGGCGCATGGGAATGGAACTACGGGGGCGCTTCCGGCGCCTCTTCGGGAACGCCGGCCTCAAGATACTGGCGTTCATCCTGGCGGTGCTGTTCTGGGTCTTCATCATGAGCGGCCGCGTCGCCTACCGCGAAATAGAGGCGCCCGTGGAGCTCGAGGGCGTGCCGGAGGGCGTAACGGTCGGCGGCCCCACGCCGGACAGCGTTTCGGTCCGCGTGGCGGGCAAGGGCCGGGACCTGTTCCGCGTTCGGGAGGCGGACTTCAAGGTTATGGTCAACGTCTCCGGCCGGGACGCCGGGACCCATACCATCGCGCTCACGCCGTCCGACGTGGTTTACTCCGGCGGCCGCGACGTTACGGTCGAGGAGATATTGAGCGACCGTACGGTAGGGGTCGAACTCGAGCGGCGGATTACGAAGGGCGTTCCCATAAAGGCGGAGTTCTCGGGGACGCCGGCCTCGGGGTATTACCTGGGTATACCTGCGGTCGAGCCGGCCAAGGCCACCCTCTACGGGTCGGTTACCGTGCTCGATAAGGTGCGCGCGGTATCCGTCATCGTGGACGCCGAGGGGCGTAGCGAGTCGTTCGCGGCCGACGTGCCGATAAAGGCCCCCGCCGGCATAACGCTGGTGGGCGCGGACGAGGCCCGCGTTAGCGTGCCCGTGGGCCCCGGCGAGCGCCGGACCCTCTCGGGGGTGCGGGTCGGCGCGCGGGGGTCCGGGACCGGAACCTTCCGTTTGAGCCCGGCCGTGGTGTCGGTCACGGTGGAGGGCGAGGCCGGCCGGCTGGCCGCGCTGGGCCGCGTGACGGCGGAGGTCTATCCCCGGGGGCGCGGCCGCTACCCCGTTAAAATCGAAGTGCCGGATTACGTAACGCTGGTTTCGGTGTCTCCTCCCGAAATAGAGGTCGCGCCGGCGACGGAATAAAATGATTATGAGCCAGAAAATCTCGGACGGAAAGAAATACGAAACCGGCGGCGTCTTTACCGCCCGGTTGTACATCCCGGATAACAATCGCGCCGCGGCCTTCTACGGCCGGGGCGACGAGAACCTCAAACGGGCCGAGGCGCTGTTCGGCGTGCAGATAGTAGCCCGGGGCAACGAGCTCGTCATCCGCGGGGACGAGGAAGCGGTGGACCGCACGGCCGACCTCTTCGAACGCGTGCTGGAATCGTGTGAGGGGGCGCCGGAGGCGGCCGGGTCCCAGATAAACTACGCCCTCGACGCCCTCCGCGAGGACCCCGAAACGGAACTGGTGGAAATCCTCTCCGAGGCGATACCGGTTCCCTCGCGGCGCCGCTTCATACGGCCGCGCACGCCGGGCCAGCGCGCGTACGCGCAGAGCATCCGCGACCACACGATTGTTTTTGCCATCGGCCCCGCCGGCACCGGCAAGACCTACGTCGCGATGGCCATGGCCGTGGATATGCTGATGCGGGAGGAAGTGCGGCGGCTCGTGCTCGTGCGGCCGGCGGTCGAGGCCGGCGAGAAGCTGGGATACCTCCCGGGCGACTTCACCGATAAGGTCGCGCCGTACCTCCGGCCGCTCTACGACGCGTTGCACGACATGATGGACTTCGACCGGACGACCCGGCTCATGGACCGGGGCGTGGTGGAGGTCGTACCGCTGGCGTACATGCGCGGCCGCACCCTCAACGAGTCCTTCGTAATCCTGGACGAGGCGCAGAACACCACCTACGAGCAGATGAAGATGTTTTTAACGCGGCTGGGCTTCGGCTCCAAGGCCGTGGTGACCGGCGACATCACTCAGATCGATTTGGAAGAAAACGTGCGCTCGGGCTTGGTCGAGATTCAGGATATACTAAAAGGGACCGAGGGCATCGATTTCGCGTACCTCACGCGGCGGGACGTCGTCCGGCATCCCATTATCCAGAGCGTCGTGGACGCGTACGACGCGTACGAGGCCGAGCACAGGGATGACCCCCGGGCCTCGGCCGCCCGCGCCGGGAAGCGTCGCCCCACGGCCCCGTCCGGGCCGAAAGGTAAGAAATAAAGCGTGGCTCTTGGGAAGAGATTCCAGGTGCGCTTGCGCCGCTTTTTCGGCGGCCGCCGTACCGTGGGCCGGAAGAAGGCCGACAAGCCTTGGCGCCGCCTCAACGCCAAGCGCGTCGGCATCGCCCTGGGGACGTTCGTCATACTCTCGCTTATAGTGACGCCCAACCAGTTCTTCCGCCGGCCGGCCCTGACCGAGGGCGAGATAGCCAAGGCCGACGTTACCGCCCCCTATAAATTCGCGGTGGAGAAGGACCGGGTAACGCTGCGGCGCGAACGGGACGAGGCCGCCGCCCGGGTGCTTCCCGTCTTCCGCGAAACCCCCCACGCCGCCGATATCGCCCAGGACGAACTGCGCGAGTTCTTCGTAATAATTCGCCAACTCGCGGATACGTACACTGCCAAGAGCAGCGCCGAACGCGAAACCTTCCTCGACGAGCTTAGCATTTCCTTGAGCCGGGAGACGCTGGTCTTCCTCCTCAAGGCCGGGCCCGATACGCTGGACGCCGTCCGCGGCCGTTCGGCGGAACTCCTGGCCGCGCTGTCAACGGAGGGCGTAATCGATACCGCGGAGATTGACCGGCGGGGCCTCGGGAAGACCGTGACGCTCATGCGGGGAGAGGACGAGGCCGGCAAGATAGTCAACGCCGACGAGCTCCTGAGCCCCGCGACGGCGGTGGGGCGGGGCCGCACGCTCGCTTCGCAGGATACGTCGCTGTCCCCGGAGGAGGCGCGGGCGGTCGCCGAGGTAG
The DNA here is from genome assembly GCA_050117845.1 of Candidatus Zixiibacteriota bacterium. Taxonomy (GTDB): domain Bacteria; phylum RBG-13-66-14; class B26-G2; order WVWN01; family WVWN01; genus WVWN01. The sequence goes on along the minus strand of JASFLY010000001.1, from coordinate 146,880 downwards.
TGGCTTTGAACGTCCGGCCCAACCTCCTGTACGACGAGACCGAGACCGAGCGGCGCCGCCGGGAGGCGCGTGACGCGGTCGAACCCATCGAACGGTGGGTGGAGGAGAACGAGAAGATAGTAGAGCGCAACCAGGTCATTACGCGGGCGCAGATCCGGGCAGTTACGGCCCTGTACTCGGGTCAGACCATCAAGAACCTCGCCGTATCGCTCGGCGGCCGGTCGCTTCTGGTGGCGATGGTCCTCACGATACTGGGCATATTTTTCCTGAGATACAGGCCGACCCTCGCGGGCGAAATCCGCTACTGGTGGATGGTGGGCGTGGTACTGGTCGCGTCCTGCTTCGTTTCCCGGGCCCTGGGGCTGGTCCTCGTGAACTTCTCGCCGACGGCGGTCTATATCTTCGCGGCCTGCCTCGGCGCCATGCTGATTACTCTTCTTATCGATAGCGGTTTCGGGTTCGTGGTGGCGATGGCGCTGGCGGTCCTGGCGGGCGTGATGGCGGGCGTGGCGTTCCGGCCGGCGTTCATGGCCCTGTCGGCCGCGGGCGTAAGCGTCTTCATGGTCGCCGGGATTCGGCGGCGCGTCGACTTCTACCGGGTCTTCATCGGCATCGCGTTGGCTTCGGCCGCGACGGCCGTGGGCATCGGCCTGGTGGACATGTCGCCCTGGCAGGCCGTGGGCGAGGAGATCTGGTGGGCCACCGTCCTTGCGGCGGCGAGTGTCGCCATCCTCGCTATTCTCCTGCCGCTCTTCGAGATGACCTTCGACGTCGTGACCGACCTCAAGCTTATAGAATTGGGCGACCTGAACCAACCGCTTCTCCGCAAACTCCTGCTCGAGGCGCCGGGGACCTACCATCACAGCATCGTCGTGGGCAGCCTGGCGGAGGGGGCGGCGGGCGTGGTGAACGCGAATCCGCTCCTGGCCCGCGTGGCCGCGTATTACCACGACATCGGAAAACTCCGCGCCCCGGCCTATTTCGCCGAGAACACCGGCGGCGAGGGCGTTCAACACGAACACCTGTCGCCCCAGATGAGCAGCCTCGTCGTATCGTCGCATACCAAGCAGGGGGCGAAGATGGCCGAGGAGGCGGGCCTGCCGCCGGCGATAGTCGATACGATTCTGGAGCACCACGGCACGAGCCTAATATCCTTCTTCTACCAGCAGGCCATGAAGCTCGACGAACACAAGGTTCTGGTCGAGGACGATTTCCGCTATCCGGGCCCCAAGCCCCGGGGCAAGATAACGCCCATCGTGATGCTGGCCGACGCGGTGGAATCGGCCTCGAGGTCGCTCGAGGACCCCTCGCCGACGAGCATCCGTTCGATGGTCGAGAAGATAGTGGCCGCCCGGCTGGCCGACGGCCAACTCGACGAGTGCGACCTGACGCTCGCGGAAATACATCTCGTAAAAGAAAGTTTGATAAAAGCGCTCAACAGTATTTTCCATATTAGGCCCACGTATCCGGAAAATGGGGAACAATACGTCGTCCCGTACCTGTCTACGCATTCTGCCGAAACCAAGTCCAATTAGTCGGCGGCGGCTGGAAGGTGTGATCGAGCGGTTCCGGCGCGAGTACGACGTGCCGCCGGAGGCCGTGCTGGATGTCACCGTGGCGGGCGACGAACTGTTGGAAGAGCTGAACCGCGAGTACCGCGGCATGGAGGGACCGACGGACGTCCTCGCGTTTCCGATAGGGCGAGACCCGGCCGAACCGGAAGAAGTTTGGCTGTGGGGCGAGGTCTACGTTTCGGCCGACCGCGCCCGCGAGCAGGCGGCGGAGCGGGGCGTGAGCGAGGAGGACGAGCTGTGCGCGCTGGTGGCTCACGGCCTGCTCCACCTCGCCGGTTTCGAACACGATACGGACGACGATTACGCCGAAATGGAAAGGGTGGCCGAGGAACTGGCCGCCGCGAAAGATTAAACGCCACGTGACCAAGAACCGGAAAAAACGCAACCGCGTGGAAGCCTTCTTCATGAAGGAAGGGGGCCTGGCCCGCTCTTTCAACAGCGCGCTCGAGGGCATCGTGTACGCCCTGCGCACGCAGCGCAACGTCAAGATCCATTTCGCCGTCACGGTCCTTGCGCTGGTCGCGAGCGTTTGGCTCTCGATTACCAAGACCGAACTCATCCTCCTTCTCATCACCATCGCGCTCGTCCTGATAACCGAGATGATAAACTCCTCGCTCGAGGTCATGCTGGACCTGACGGTGGAACGGTATCACCCTATGGCCCGCATCGCCAAGGACGTGGCCGCCGGGGCGGTGCTGTTCTCGTCGCTCAACGCGGTTCTGGTGGGATACCTGATATTCTTCGAGCGCCTCAAGGGGCCCATCGTTACGACGCTCGTGAACGTGCGGCGCACGCCGGAGCACGTCGCCGTCGTGTCGCTGGGGCTCACCGTCCTTCTCGTATTCATCGTGAAGGCGGTAACGGGGAAAGGGACCTTCCTGCGGGGCGGCCTGCCCAGCGGCCACGCGGCCGCGGCCTTCGGCCTTTGGACCGCGGTGTCCCTGCTCAGCCGCAACCCACTTATAGCGGTGATAACCTTCGTTCTCGCGTTAACCATAGCCGTATCGCGTATACGGATGGGTATACATTCTTTTTTGGAGGTCGCGGCGGGCGCGCTTCTCGGCGTCAGCGTTACGGCCTTCTGTTTCTGGATATTCACTTAGGTTAATTAATTACGTATAAGCGAGGATGATATAATTGGACGAACCTCCATCATTAACGGCCGTTATCGGGATGGCCGCGGCCTACGGCGTCTTCGTCGTCGTGAGGTCGGCGTTGGTCGCGAGCTCTTACTCCAGCCGCACGCCGGCCCGCGACGGCGCCGGTAAACCGGCAGTCCCGGTCGCCATACTCAACGCGCTCTTTTTCGTCGAGGTATTTCTTCTAATAGCCGTTTCTTTCGTGGCGGCGTCGTTCATGGCGTACTACGTGCCGGCCTTACCGCTGGTAGTGGCCTGGCTTTTGTGCGCCGTCGCCCTCTACCTTGTCCGGGCGGTGGCCCGGGCCGTCCTGCCGGGAAGTGTCGTAAAGCTCATCGGCTACTTCGTTCGGCCCGCGGCCAGGTTCGTTTACCTGGTTCTCTTTCCCATAATTTGGGTAGCCAGGATTATCGCTCTCGGCATTTCCAGGATAACGCGAGCCGGCGTGGACCCGGCGGCGGTGTCGCCCTCGGCCGAGATAGAGACGGCCGGAGCGGTGAACGGCGGCCGGCTGGCCGAGGACGAGCGGGATATGATTAACGGCATTATAAGCATCCGCGAAACCGTCGCCCGGGAGGTCATGGTGCCCCGGGTGGAGATGGTCACCGCCGACGTGAGCGACCCGCTGGAGGAAATAAAAGAGGCGGTCATAGCCAAGGGGTTTTCGCGTATCCCGGTCGTGGACGAATCGCCCGACAACGTCCTGGGTATATTACACGCCAAGGATATTTTCACGCTCGAAGCCACGGGCGCCGACCTGCGTTCGGTCCTGCGCGAGCCGTTCTACGTTCCCGAATCGAAAAAGGTAAACGAGCTCCTGCAGGAATTCCGTGACGCCAAAGCCCAATTCGCCATCGTCGTCGACGAGTACGGCGGAACCGCGGGCCTGATTACCCTCGAAGACGTTCTGGAGGAGATAGTCGGCGAGATCCACGACGAGTACGACGCCGAGGTCAAACTGCTGGAGAGAATCGGCGATAATATTTGGCTGGTCGCGGGCCGTATGGACATCGGCGAGCTTAATGAACAGACCGGGACCGCCATTCCCGAGGAGGACATCGAGACCGTGGGCGGTTTCATTTCCTCGCTCTGCGGGAGAGTGCCCCAGGCGGGGGAGCGGGTGCCGTACGAGGATATGGATTTCTACGTTACCGCTGCCGACGCCCGGCGCATCAAACAGGTGCGCCTTACCGTAAATACCGAAGGCCGGGCCGAGGGCAAGGATTTGGCTTGACTCCCGGGCGACGGTAGGTTATTAGTCTACAAGCTATCCGGGGAGAAACTAATATGACGTACGCGTTTCCAAGCGGAACCAAAACGGCCTCGCTCCGGCGTCTCGCCGGGGCGGCGCTTCTCGCGGTACTTATATTGGCCGGGGTGTCGTTCGCCCAGGAGGACTTCGTCCCCGAGGGTGAGACGTACGTGATGGAAAATCCTTCCGCCTGGTCCCGTTTCCGGGGCGAGTACGCGGCCAGTATCGGCGTGGAGCCGTTCGTCGTTCGGGGCGAACTCGGCATTTTCGACTACATCACGGTGGGGGTGTCGTACGGCGGCGCCGACGTCTTCGGCAACGTCGAGCCCACCATGAACCCCAGGCCGGGCTTCCAGGCGAAGTTCCGCATCACCAACGGCGGGCCGATAATGCCGGCGGTGGCCGTCGGCTACGACGACCAGGGCCACGGCAAGTATTACGACTTCGACCCCTACATCGAGAGAACCCAACAGCGTCAGGTCGACTACGACCGCTACCAGTTCAAGGCCAAGGGGTTTTATCTGGTCCTGTCGCAGGAAATTGACGTTCTGGGCGCTTTGGGCCTTCACGCCGGCGTCTCGTATAACGTCGTCGAGGACAAGGACGACGGCGACCCGGACGTCTTCGCGTCCATCGAGAAGGGCATCGGGCCCTACCTGGCCTTACTCGGCACCTACGACATGGGTCTCAACGACGATTCGTCCGACTCGCTCGGAATGGGTTACGGCTACCTGGGGGCCGGCGTGAGGTGGCGCGTGACCGATAACTTCAACCTGGAATTCTGGGCCACGAACCTGCTCGAGAACCAGCTCGATAAACTCGGAAACGAAGGCGCCTATAACCGCGTGCTGTATCTGACGTACGTCGGCGCGTTTTAAATCGGTTATTACTATGGCCGTAGAGACCAAAAAATTTGTACTGGAATTCGAAAAGCCGTTAGTCGCGCTCGAGGAAGAGGTGGCGGCGCTGCGGGAACGCGTCGCCGGCGGCGACGAGGAGGCCGCCACGGAACTGGAGCGGCGGGAGCGGGAGTTGGAGGAGAGCCGGGCCGAGGCGTACGCCGGCCTCACTACCTGGGACCGCATCCAGTTGGCCCGCCATCCCGACCGGCCCTACACGATGGATTACGTGCGGCGCATCATCGACGGCCCTATCGAACTCCACGGCGACCGTCTGTTCCGCGACGACCAGGCCATAGTGTGCGGCCTGGGCGAGTTCCGCGGCCGGCGCGTGGCGTGGATGGGCCACGAAAAGGGCCGCAAGACCCCCGATAAAATACGCCATAATTTCGGGTCGCCCCACCCGGAGGGGTACCGCAAGGCCCTGCGGGTGATGAAACTGGCCGACAAGTTCGGCCTGCCCGTAATTTGCCTGCTCGACACCGCCGGGGCCTATCCCGGCATCGGCGCCGAGGAGCGCGGCCAGGCCGAGGCCATCGCCCGGAACGTCCTCGAGATGTTCAACCTCCGCGTGCCGCTCGTCGTAGCGGTTATCGGCGAGGGCGGGTCGGGCGGCGCCTTCGGCATCGGCGTGGGCAACCGCGTCCTGATGCAGGAGTACGCCTACTACTCGGTCATCTCGCCCGAGGGCTGCGCGGCCATCCTGTGGCGGGACCGGGCGTACGCGCCCCAGGCGGCCGAGGCCCTGAAGATAACGTCCCGCGACCTGATGGAACTGGGCATCATCGACGAGATAATCAAGGAGCCGCCGTACGGCGCCCACCGCGATTACGACGCCGCGGCCGAGCTGTTGGCCGAGGCGCTGGACCGGCACCTGGCCGAACTCGAGAAGATGTCCGGCGACGAGCTCTTGAAATCGCGCCGCGATAAGTTCCGGGCCATGGGCTTCTACGAGGAGGGGGGCGAGGGTGGCGGCTAAGCCGCCGCCAGGGAGCGTCGCGGTCCCCATTCGCGTTCGCTACGCCGAGACCGACGCCATGGGCGTGGTGTATTACGGCAACTACCTGGCGTACTTCGAGGACGGCCGCGTCTCGTACCTGAGGCACAAGGGGATACCGTACTCGGAGATGGAGGCCGCGGGGGTTTTCATGCCGGTGGCCGAGGCCCACTGCAAGTATCTCGCGCCGGCGCACTTCGAGGACGAGCTGACGGTCGAGACGTACGTCGGCGACGCCGGCCGGGCCCGCGTCCGCTTCGACTACGTCGTCCGGCGCGGAGACGAGGTTCTGGCCGAGGGGTACACGGTGCACGCGGCCCGGGGGCGGGACGGCCGGCCCGTCAGGATCCCGGCCTCGTGGGCCGAGAAACTGGGTTTTTAAGGAAAAACGACATTCGGAAGGGTAGCGCGTATGCGTTCGGCGACAGCGTCCTTACTGATAACGGCAATCGTATTTACGGCGGTTCCGGCGCTCGCGGCCTCCGGCAGCGGATACGCCGGCGCCTGGCAGAGTTTCGGCGCGGGCGCCCGGCCCGCGGCCATGGGCAACGCCTTCGCCGCGGTCGCGGACGACCCGGCGGCGCTGTTCTTTAACCCGGCGGGGTTGGACCAGATTCCCGGGGGGAACGTCGAACTCACGTATCATTACCCGTTCGCGGACATGAAGGATATCTCCTACGCGGCGGGCGCGTTATCGTATAATATGTCCGGCCGGGGGTTTGCGCTCGGGACCTTCGCCGCCGGCGTCAACTACTTCAAGGCCTCCGGCATTCCGGAAGCCACCGGCCTGGGATTGACGGGGAGGACCTTCTCCGACTACGAAACTTCATTGATGCTCGGTTGGGGCAAGGGATTGGGCGGAAACGTCGTCGCGGGCGAACAGGCCCGGTACAACCTGGGTATCGCCGTCAAGATAATATCGACGAAGGTGCACGAATATCAGGACGGCGGTTTCGGCGTCGACGCCGGCATACTCCTCCGGCCGTTGCCGGCGGCCCGCGTGGGCATCGGCCTGGCCAACCTCGTGGCCCCCAATATCGAGCTCAAGGACGTGCGCGACGTGTATCCGGCCACGGCCCGGGTGGGTGCGGCTATTGAGTTCGCGCCGGGGTTCCTCGCGACCGCCGAGGGGCAGGTCCGTAAGGACGGCGACGTGGGGGCGGCGGCGGGCGCCGAGGCCACGATAGCGAAGGCCGTGGCGCTCCGCGCCGGGTATCGTTACCCGGAGGAGATGCCCTCGGCCGGGTTGGGCGTTATGGCCGGGAAGTACCGCTTCGACGTGTGTTGGCGGCCTCACGCCGACCTGGGGGATTCGTACGTAGCGACCGCGTGCATCGGTTGGTAGGAGTCGGGGAGGGTCGTTTAGGGGGGGGCGCGCCGGGGGTGCGCTTTTTTTATTGACATGTGACGCCCGGTAACTTAAGCTTATTTTAAATCGTATAAGAACAGGAATCGATGAGAGTAATGCAAACTAACACGGAGACAGGACGGCTTGACAGCTGGTTCGCCCGGCCGTACGCCGAGGCCCTTATAGGGCGGAGTTACCAGCTTTTCCTCGGCGGCGACCTCGACGGAGCCGGAGCCGCGTGCGACGGGGCGCTGCACATCAACCCCGGCCACCCGCGGGCGCTGGCTCTTAAAAGCATCGTCCTCACCTACCAGGGACGTGTGGACGAGGCGCTACTCGCGGCCGGGGAAGCGATGTGTTCCGACGTGGCCGCGGGCCTCAGTTTCGCCGCGCGGGGGATAGCCCTGGCCCGGCGCGGGGAATTATCGGAAGCGATTATCGATTGCGAATACGCCGTGGCGCTGGCGCCGTCTTGCCCGATATCGAATTACGTCGCCGCGTACTGCTGGGCCCGTTTGGACCAGGAGGACCGGTGCCGGGAGCGGCTGACGCGGGCGTTCGAACTCGCCGGCGGCCTTAGGGGCCGGGCGTGCGGCGAAGACGAGGCCGTTTTTGGTAATTATAAAGAGGACGATTGGTTCACGGAGCTAACAGGCGGCTTTAAGCCGCGTTAGTTAACCACTGATAATAAAGACGTTCGCCGCTAAAAAGGGGATTTTTCCCTTGATAAGCGGCGTTTTTATTTTATAATAATTGTGATTCGGTCGATAGGCCTTAATATATACGTTGCGATACGGGAAAGGCCCGCCCGAGGGGGAGCGGTGTCTCAGGACCGTAATGGCCCGGGTGTCAACGGCAAGGTAGAAATACCTCCGCACCTGATTACCATGAGAAACCGGAAAGAAAAAACCATTAAACCATACGCGCCTTCCGGCCGCCGATGCTATGGCAGCGCCCCGGCGCGTACCTCGGCCGATTTCCGGTTATTACGCCCGGCCCGCCCTCCCGTTTTCGCGCGGGGAGGTTCATATGTTCACACCCGTTCAAACCCTTCTCCTACTCCTGGGGGTGATCGTCGCTGCCGGAGCCATATTCTTCTGGTTCGGGTATATAGCCCGGCGGCGCGTCGCCGAGTCTAAAATTAAAACCGCGGAGACCATCGCCGCCAAGATCACGGAGGAAGCAGAGAGAGAAGCCGAGAATAAAAAGACGTCGGCGCTACTGCAGGCCAAAGACGATATCTTCAAGCTCAAGGAGGAAGCAGAAAGAGAAACCGAACAGCGACACCGGGACCTTAAAAACCTCGAAAATCGATTACGCCAGAAAGAGGAATCGCTCGAACGCCGCAGTGATAGCTTCGATAAAAAAGAGCAACAGCTGGGCAACCGGGAAAAGGGTCTCGATCGTCGCGACGGCGCGCTGAAGACCAAGGAAGAGGCGTTGGCCCGGAAAACCGAAGAGCAGAACCGTATGCTCGAGCGGGTGTCCGGGATGTCGGCGGCGGAGGCCAAGGAGATTCTGATGAAGAACCTGGTCGCCGACGCCTCGCGAGACGCCGCCCGCACCATCAAGGAAATAAAAGACCGGGCCGTCGCCGAGGGCGACAGGTTGGCCCGGGAAATTATTAGCCTCGCTATTCAACGTTGCGCGTCCGACCACGTGGCCGAGAGTACCGTCTCGGTGGTGGAACTCCCCAACGACGAAATGAAAGGCCGGATAATAGGCCGCGAAGGCCGAAACATCCGGGCCATAGAGGCCGCCACGGGCGTCGACCTTATCGTCGACGATACGCCCGAAGCGGTCATCGTGTCCTCGTTCGACCCGATACGGCGCGAGGTGGCCAAACGGGCGCTCGAGCGCCTTATCGTAGACGGCCGCATCCATCCGGGGCGGATCGAGGAGATAGTCGATAAAATCCGCGAGGAACTCGAACGCGAACTCGCCGAGGTGGGCGAGGAGACCATCCTCGAGCTCAACCTCAACGAGATGGACCCGGAACTCGTACGCACCCTCGGGCGCTTGCGGTACCGGACCTCCTACGGCCAGAACGTCCTCCGCCACTCCAAGGAAGTGGCCTACATCGCCGGGATTATGGCCAACGAGCTCGGCCTGCCCGCCGACCGGGCCCGCCGCGCCGGCCTCCTCCACGACATCGGCAAGGCCGTCGACCACGAGGTCGAGGGCACGCACCCCCAAATAGGCGCGGACCTCCTGCGGCGCTTCGGCGAGGCCCCGGAGATAGTCAACGCCTGCGAAGCCCACCACGGCAAAACCGAACCCTCCAACGTAGAAGCGGTACTCGTCGCCGCCGCGGACGCCATAAGCGCCGCCCGGCCGGGAGCCCGCCGCGAATCGTTGGAGTCCTACATAAAACGCATCACCAAACTCGAGGAACTCGCGGACTCCTTCTCCGGCGTGGCCAAGGCGTACGCCATCCAGGCCGGCCGGGAAGTGCGCATCGTCGTCGAACAGGAGCGCGTCTCCGATACCGACGCCGAGGACCTCGCCCGGCGCATCGCCGAAACGATAGAGAAAGAGTTGGAGTACCCCGGCAAGATAAAGGTCGTCGTTATCCGCGAGACCCGCGCCGTGGAATACGCCAAGTAAGGCTCGCTATAGAAACAACCGCCGGTTAAAACCGGCGGTTAACGCTTCGCTTGTAAAATACCGGCCGCTTAGGCGGCCGGTATCTTTTATGTAGGGGCCGACCTTCAGGTCGGCCCGAGGATACGGGCACTAATGGCTTCCGTACAATACCCCGCCGTCAGGCGGCAACCCCTGACGGCACGGCGGCGGTAGGCCGGGCCTCGATCCAGAAGTCGTCGTTCTCGGCTCCCTCCGCGTATACTTCGAGGCCGGCCTTTTCCGCCAATAACCTAATCGTGTCGGAATCGAAAAAGTTTATATGCTCTTCCGGGTTGCCCGGATTGAAATGATACCATTTTGGATTGGGTGGTTGGTTGTGTCGCGCCCGTACGTTCGGCATATAATTGAACCACATGCCGCCCGGTTTGAGGAGCCGGGCGATTTTCACGACGGCCGGGACGGGCTCGACGAGGTGTTCGAGGATGTGAAACGTAACGACGTAGTCGAACCACGCCGGCCGCCATATCGATGGCATCTTCTCGAACGGGCCGACGTGGACGGTCAGGTCGCGGGCGTACGAGGCCAACGCGGGGCTCACTTCGGCGCCGTAAGTTTCGAAGCCGAGTTCGTTTAGGCGGCGCAGGAATTGGCCGGTGCCGCAACCGACTTCGAGCAATCGGCCACGGGGCCGGTCCCCGAAGAACCGGTCGGCGTACCGCCGGTTCTGTTCTACTAGCTTGGGTTGTTCGTACCGGCACGCGTACGCCTCGTCGTAAATACTATAGATACGGTCTTCATCCAGGATTCCCCGCCCGAAAATAAGGCTGCACCGGGGGCATTGATAGAGGTTGTACCCGTTGCGGGTCAGTATGTACGGCCGGGCTTCATCTGCCGGCGCACGACATAGCGGGCATTCGCTTCGCGTTCGTATTGTTTTTCCCCCTCCCTCCGACCAATACGGCTAAGGCTGTGCGGATGACTTCCTCCGGCTCAATGTTGCGAAGACACGGGCTCACGCCATCCTCTCCCGCTTTAGGGCAAGGACGAGAGCCGTGGACGAAGCAGGGCGCGCATTCCTCGTCCCCCGGCCCCCGGGCGGAACGTCCCTCCAACGTTACGCACCGGGGATAGTACCGCGTTCGTACGGTGCCGGGGAAGGGGCCGTAGAGAGCGACAGTCGGGATGCCGAGCGCCCCGGCGAAATGCACGAGTGACGAGTCAGGGCCAATAAGCAGGTCCATCTTGGAAAGGAAAGCCGCGGTATGGCTTATGGTGCGGAAGCGGCCGCAGAGGTTGTCGACGTTCTCGATTTCTATAGACGCCGGGAGTTTGCGGCCGACGGTTTTCGCCCAGTCGCCGGGGGCTCCCAAAAGAAAAACGCGGGCGCCGGCGGCACCCAGAGCGGCCGCGACGGTAAGGCTGTGTTCGAGGGGGTAAGTTCTTACCGGGGACGAAGCGCGGATGTGAAGGGCCACTTTCGTGTCGTCCGACTTAACGCCGAGGTCGTGGCGCAGGATGTTCCCGGCCTTCCGAACGAGTGCCGGTTCGGCCTTGAAGACGAGGCGGCGGTCGCCGACGTCGGTTACGCCGGCGTGGCCGGCCATAAGGTCCACGGCGTGGTAATCAGGGTCTGTGCTTGTCTCCAGCGTTCCCTCAAAGAAGAGGTGGTAATCGTACGAAACGAAATCGGAGAGCTTAACCGGGTAGGAATATATCCGCCTTATGTTGCGGTTATGGAGTAACGTTGCGTGGTACCGTCGGCCGCAAACGACCGCGAGATTCGCGTTACGGTATTTCTCGTCCAGATAACGGAAAAGCGGGGTGAGGAAGAGCAAGTCGCCGAAGCCGCCGTTACGGACTAGCAGGAGTGACCGGCCGTCCAACGCTTGACCTGCGTACCTGTTGTAATACGAATCGACCGGAGTGATATCGACGAGGTCGAAGTAGTCGGCCGTTAACCTGGCGGCCGTGCCGTCCGGTAGAAGAACCGGTTCCCCGGCCTTGACCGTCGACCCGGCGATTTCTATCTGACGTTTGAATGTAATTATTTTCATGATCGGAACTCGGCCGTGACTGGTTTCGTACTTGGCTGTCTATTTGTAACAGCGGCCAAGGCCCAGTCAACCCGGCGGGACGGGTCAAAAAGGTTCGAATTAGGCCGGACGAGTCCAACTCGTGACAGCGGGCCCCCCGGTTGTGGGAATTCGTTTTGAAACCGGGGCCCGATATGTTATAAACGGGGAGCGCTATGGTGGAACAACAAATACCCCACGTCGAGCGGCGCCGTCGGGCCGGGACGCTCGTGCAACAAGGCGTGGAGTTATTCTTTCGCGGCCACTTCGAAAAGGCGCTCGTCTTCTTCGACGAAGCGCTCGAGATGGACCCCGGCCTGGTTAGGGCCTACGTCGCCAAGGCGATGTGCATGGCGCAATTGGGAGACCCGGCGGCGGGGCAGCGTTTGGCCGAGAAAGCGATCGCGTTGGATGACCACTACGGGACGGCGTACACCGCCCGGGCCCTCTGTCGGCGCCGCATGGGAGACGTCAAAGGCGCCGTCGTGGATTACCAGCGGGCGCTCGAGTTGGCCCCCGACGATTTCCGGGTTTACTACAATTTCGCTTGTTTTTGCGCCGAACAGGGCGACGAGGAGAAGTGTCGGGAGTATCTCCGTTACGCCTTCGAGCTGAGTAGCGCCGGCTTCGTCGAGATAGCGGCCCAGGATCCCGACCTCGCCCGGTACAACCGGATGGAATGGTTCCGGGACCTCGTGGCCGAAGTGAAGACCAAAGCCGCCGGCGGCTGAGAACGCGCCAGGAAAAAACCCTATGAAAATACTGTTTATCGGTGATATCGTAGGCTCGACGGGCCGACGGCTGGTGGAAGAGCGGACGGCGGAGTTGAAGGCCGAGTACGAAACGTCGCTCGTCGTGGCCAACGTCGAGAACGTGGCCGGCGGCGCCGGCGTCACGCCGGATACCTTATCACGTGTAATCGACGCCGGCGTCGACGTCGCGACTTCCGGCAATCATATTTTCGCGAACCGGGAGACCGCGGGCGCGATGAACGAGATGCCCGCGCTCGTGCGGCCGGTCAATTTCCCGCCGGGCGTCCCGGGGCGGGGATGGTTCGTCGCCAAGACGCCCGAGGGCGTGAACGTCGCCGTCATCAACGCGCTGGGGCGGGTATTCATGGACGCCGTGGATTGTCCTTTTAGGGCCCTCGACGCCGCGCTCGAGGTGGTTTCCCGGCGGGCCGACGTGGTCCTCATCGATTTCCACGCCGAGGCCACGTCCGAGAAAGAGGCAATGGCCCGACACCTGGACGGCCGCGTCACGGCGCTAATAGGCACGCACACCCACGTCCAGACCGCCGACGCGCAGGTCCTGCCGCAGGGAACGGCGTACATCACCGACGTAGGCATGACCGGCCCCACCGGCGGCGTAATAGGCACTGACGCCGCTCCGGTACTACGCCGTTTCATTTCGCGGATGCCCGCTCGTTTCAAGCCGGCTAACGGCCCCGGCATTTTGTGTGCGGCCGTAGTGGACGTGGACGAGCAGACGGGCTTCGCCCGGGGGATTGAACGGATTCAGATACGCGAGGACTAACGGTGGCCGGGAAAGAGCGGGGTTACGGGGACGTAGAGCGGGTTCGGGAAGCGACGGACATCGTCGCGATAATCGGCCAGTACGTCGCGCTGACCCCCGCCGGGGAAAACCTCAAGGGCGTTTGCCCCTTCCACTCCGATACCAAACCTTCCATGACGGTGTCGCCCTCGAAGCAGTTGTATTATTGCTTCGGATGCGGCGAGGGGGGTAACGTATTCAATTTCGTCATGAGGATGGAGGGCCTGACCTTCGGCGAGGCCCTGCGGGAACTCGCTCGGCGGGCGGGGATAAAGCTTCAGGCCGGCGGCCGGAGCACGCCCGACGAAAGCCGCCGGGATCGTTTGGGGGTCGTCGTCGTCGAGGCGGCCAAGTTCTATTACGAGACCCTCCGGTCTTCCGGCGAATACGCCGCCCGAGCCCGGGAATACCTGCGGCGCCGGGGGCTGACCGACGAGACCGTGGACGAGTGGAAACTCGGCCTCGCGCCCCACAGTTGGGACGAATTTCTCAAGCGCGCCACCCGCGCCGGTTTCGAGCCGGCCCAGGTGGCCGAGGCCGGCCTGGCCGTGCCCTCCAAAAGCGGCGGCGGCTACTACGACCGCTTCCGCGGCCGGGTAGTGTTCCCGATACGGAACGCCTCCGGCAAGGTGGTGGCGTTCGGCGGCCGGGTCCTGGACGACGCCGAAGAGCCCAAGTATCTAAACTCCTCCAACACCCCACTCTACAATAAAAGCGCCACCCTTTACGGCCTCTCCCATAACCGCGCGGCCATTTCGAAGGCCGGCGCCTGCGTCGTCGTCGAGGGGTACCTCGACCTCCTGGGCCTGTATCAGGTGGGGATCGAGAACGTCGTAGCGACGTGCGGGACGGCGCTGGCCGAAGAGGGCGCCCGCATCCTCTCGCGTCACGCCCAGGATTTCGTCCTATTGTTCGACGGCGACGACGCCGGCGTGCGCGCGGCCCGCCGGGCGGTGGCGGCCCTACTCCCGGCGGGAGCCCGCCGGGTCCGGGTGGGGATACTCCCGGCCGGCCGCGACCCCTTTGACGTCGCGATGGAAGGGGCCGAAGCGGCCGCCGACGCCGTCGGAGCCGCGGCCGACTGGCCCGATTTCCTGATAGAGATGGCCCGGCGGGAACACGTGGGGGATAACGTCGGGGCGGAGCTCGCCGTTATCCGCGAGGCCGGACCTTTACTGAAAATTATCCCTGACGAAATGGAGCGAACGTACTGGCGGCGCCGTATCGCCGAACGTCTTGGTATCCCGGTATCGTCCGTCGAAGTTGCCGGCCAGCGGGGACGGCCGGACACGGGCGGCGCGTCGGCCGGCCGTCCCGGCACGGAACATAACCTGTTGCGCGTGATCGTCCAGCGGCCGGAGGTGGCCGCCGAGTGCATGGCCGAGATATCCCCGGACGATATCGAGGACGAACAGGTCGGGCGGGTCCTGCGGGTATGCGCGAAGCTCGCGAAGAAAGGCGCTTTTTCCGCGGTGGAACTCCTGGACGAATTGGACGAGGTCGACGCCGGAATGGTGACGCGTTTGGCGTTGGTGGAGATCCGGGAAGAGGACGCCGCGCTCGCGGCTCGGCTGGCGGTTAAGGCGTTGAAGCAACGTGCATTGGCCCGGCGCGCCCGGGTCGTACGGGAAGAGCTCGCCGCGGCCGGAGACGATTACGAAGAGGCCGCCCCGGCGATCCGTGAATTGGTTGAGGAGAAACGACGACATCTGAAATCGAACGATACCCGTTAAAGCCGGGTCGTTGCGGCCGAGCTTACGTCCCCTTTACGGTAACCAATTGCTGTATTGTAAGCTGCCATTATTTGTCAATGGCCGTTTTTTGTGCTATAATAATTGGGTAATGGGAGTGGGCTATGGGCAAAGAAGATGATAAAAGGGAGGCGGCGGCGCTAACGCAACACGCGGTTGACTACTTCTTCCGCGGCGATTACGACGAAGCGTTGGCGTTGATCGAGAGGTCGTTAACTTTAGACCCCGAACAGGGTCGGACTTATTGCGCCCGGGCGTTGTGCCTATTACAACTAGGCCGCCCGGGTGATGCGTTAGCACATAGCGAAATCGCAATAAGATTGGATAGCAACGACGCGGTTGCCCATACGACGCGAGCTATGTGTCTGCATCGGTTGGGGGACGAGCCGGGCGCGGAGTCCGACTTCGATCGGGCTATCGGCCTCGCACCTACCGATTTCCGCGTATTTTACAACGCCGCCTGCTATTGGGCGGAACGAGCCGACGAGGAGAAGTGCCGGGCGTTGTTCGAGACGGCCATGTCTCTCTCGCCGGCTTCCTTCGTGGCCGTCGCGTCGGTCGACCCGGACCTTGCCCGATACAGCAGCCGTGAATGGTTCCGGGAAATCCTGGCGGCGGTACGGCGGCGCGGCGTTTAAGGCGGGGGCGTCCGGATAGGCCGTATAAATATGTAAGGTCCATTTATACCGGGTTTACGGCGAAACCACTTAATTATTAATAATTTATAGCGTTTGTTTTGACCCGTTTTTATTTTTCGGCTATAATTTAAGGGGGCGATGGGCTATAAAGAAAGGAGGGAGCGAAATGGTACGGCGCGGAGATCCGCCGTTTTACGGCCGTCGATACGTCGGCGATAAGCGCGGAAGGGTCGTTCACGACCTGGAGCGAGAGGCCCCGGGGCGACGCGGTTGTTGCATCCCCGAGATTCTAATCTCCGACGTGGTTACCTTCGAGCCTGATACGTTGCGGGAGGCCTATCGCGAGGGATTTGACTATTGCCCGTTTTGTATCGGCGAAATGTAAACGAGGCGGGACGGGCCCTCGTGGCCTATTCGGCCGCGGGGGCCGATACAAATGGAGTAAATATCGCTATTTTCTTCCATCGGTGAACAGAAATCCAATGCTTTTTACCATAAATTTGACTCCGCTTGTATTTTCTGTTAAACTATCGAGTAATATGGTAACCTCCCTGTTTTTAGGAGGATAGATGGCAACCCGCCAGAAAAAAATCGGAAAAGAAGGCCGTAAGGTCGTCGAGGGCCTTATAGAGAAAGGCCGCGAGCGCGGCCACCTCACGTACGAGGAGCTCAACGAAGCGCTCCCCGACGATATCGTACTTTCGGACCAGATAGACGACATACTCACGATGTTCAACGAAATGGACATCGAGATCGTCGACGGTTCGAAGGTCGGCGTCCCGACGAAACAGGCCGAAAAGGAAGAACGCCCGGCCGCTCCGGAGACGTGGCTCGCGCCCACTGCGGGCCGCGTTGACGACCCGGTGCGCCTCTACCTCCGCGAGATGGGGCGCGTGCCCCTTCTCTCCCGCGAGGGCGAGGTCGCGTTGGCCAAGAAGATAGAGCGAGGCCATCAGAAGGCCCGCCGCGGCGTCTTCTACCTTTATCTCATCTTCGACGAAATCGACGCCCTGGCCAAACGGGTCAAAGAGGGTCGCGTTAAGATGGAGGAAATCCTGGTCGTCAATACCGAAGGACGCCTCCCGCTCTGGAAGCAGCGCGAACTCTCGGCACAGGTAATCGCCAGCGCCGAGCACGTCGCCGGCCTGCGGCGCGAGCTCGACCGGGCGTACAGCAGGCTGGCCCGTTGCCGGGCCGGCTCGACGGCGCACCAGCGCAACAAGGAAGCCATAAACGACACCAAGCGCGAGGTCGTCGCCAAACTGGAAGAGTGCCGCTTCAGCACGAGCCAGATAGATAATTTCGCCGAAAAGGCCGAAGGCTACCGGGACCGCATCCTGGAGAATCTTAAGGCCATCGAGCAAATCGAGGACTTCTTCCGGATGGAGCGCAGCGAAATCGCGGCGCTGTGCCGGGAGCTGAAATCCAAAGGCGCCAAGCGCGTGAAACTGCCGCGCGGCAAGAAGTACACGCCCGAGGCCGTACGCGAGGCCGACCGGGAAGTAAACAATTACCTCCGCCGCATCCGCCGCCACGAACAGAAGATAAAGATGAACCACCGCGAGTTCCTGGACATCGTGCGGCAGATTAAGGCCGGCCAACGGGAGGCGTACGACGCCAAGATGAGCTTGGTCAAGGCCAACGTGCGGCTGGTCGTCTCCATCGCCAAGAAGTACACCAACGGCGGCCTCCAGTTCCTCGACCTCATTCAGGAGGGGAACATCGGCCTCATGCGCGCGGTGGACAAGTTTGACTACAAGAAGGGCTACAAGTTCTCCACCTACGCCACGTGGTGGATCCGCCAGGCCATAACGCGGGCCATCGCGGACCAAGCGCGGACCATCCGCATCCCCGTCCACATGATCGAAGCCATCGGCAAGGTCGTGCGGGCCTCGCGCCAGCTCATCCAGGAATACGGCCGGGAACCCCTCCCCGAGGAGATAGCGGCCAAGATGCAGATGAGCGTCGAAAAGGTGCGGCGCGTCCTCAAGATAGCCCAGGAGCCCATAAGCCTCGAGACCCCCATCGGCGAGGAGGAGGACAGCCACCTCGGCGACTTCATCGAGGACAAGTCGGTCATAAGCCCGGCCAAGGCCGCCGCGTACGCCCTTTTGCGCGAGCAAATGGAGGATGTCCTTTCGACGCTCTCTAAGCGCGAGGAACGGGTTCTGCGTTACCGCTTCGGTCTGGGCGACGGCATCACCCGGACGCTCGACGAAGTGGGCGCGGTCTTCAACGTCACGCGCGAGCGCGTCCGGCAGATCGAGGCCAAGGCGTTGCGCAAGCTGCGCCACCCGACCCGGGCCAAACGCGTCAAGGCTTTCCTGGAACTCTAAACTTAAAGCGAACGAAATACAATTTAACGCCGGCCGCAAGGTCGGCGTTTTTTTATGCTAGCTTAGGGGCCGACCTTCAGGTCGGCCCGGGATATCTTGGGCGGGGATACGGCCGGTTAAAAACGGCCGTTAACGCTTCGCTGGTGACCGGACCGGCCGCTGAAGCGGCCGGTATCGCTTCATTTGGTGGGGCGGACATTCCTGTCTGCCGGTCGTCAGGTGGTAACACCTGACGGCGCCCCGTACGGCCGGTGTCGTTTTATTGTTGACTATCGTAATAATTTATGATAATTAACTATTCTATATGCGAACTATTGGATGAGGTGAACTATATGCCTGAGAAAAACGAAGACGCCAACGCCCGGCTCCGCGAACTCTTCCGCCGGTTGCACGCCTCGGCCGTACTGCCGTTTCGCCACGCGGTCGCGGCCACCGGCTGCCCCGAGCGCCACGCACAAGTCCTGGCGCTGCTCCACGAACGAGGACCACTCGGTATGTCCGGGCTCAGCGAAGCGCTGGGAATCGCCCCTCCTCAGGCGACGGCGTTGGTCGACTCGTTGGTCGATTCGGGGCTCGTCGCCCGCGGGGCGGACGCGGCCGATCGCCGGCGCGTCATCGTCGAGATTTCCGAGGCCGGCCTCGAAACGCTGGAGCGGTTCCAGGCCGAACTCCGGGTCGCACTCGACCGTGTCATTAATCGCCTCCCGGCTGCGAAGGTCGGGACCGTTACGCGGGGGTTGGAAACATTGCTCGCCGCCATCGATAATATCATGGAAGACATCGCGTCGGGAAAGCTTGAAAATTAACCCCGAGATTCGGGAAGGAGAATTGGTGAAAAGGATACTACTTCTGGTAACCAGCCTCGCCGCGGCGGCCTACGGCGCCGGGACCGGCGTTCTCTCCGGCCTGGTTTATGAAGAGGTTACCGAGAGGCCGGCCGTGGGCGCTCTGGTCGCGCTGTCCGGTACGAACCTGTACGCCACCGCCGACGAGAACGGGTACTTCGTCATCGACGACGTTCCGGCCGGGACGTACGTTTTAAAAGTATCTCTCGTCGGTTACGAGGCACGGGCCGTAACCGACGTCGTCGTGATTCCGGGCCGTCGGGCGACCAAGGACATATCGCTTAAGCCCGTCTCCGCCGGCGTTACGCATATCCGAGCCGAAAACTACTTCACCGAAAAATCGGACGCTTCGGTCTCCGCCCACAGCATGAGTAAGGAGGAGATGCGCCGGCAGCCCGGCGGCGCGGGCGACGTCTATCGCGTGCTGTCCACGCTCCCGGGCGTCAACGCCACGGATATTTTCTCGGACCTCGTCGTCCGCGGCGGCGACCCCAACGAGAACCTTACGTTGTTGGACGATATCGAAGTTTTCAATCCGGTCCATTACGGCCAGACCTACGGCAGCCACGGCGCGATCACCGCGCTCAACCTCGAGCTTATCGACGACGTCGAGTTTTACGCCGGCGGATACCCCGCGGAATACGGCGACCGGATGTCCGGCGTTCTCGACATAAGCTGTCGGGAGGGCGACCGGGGCAATTACCACGTTTCCACGGATATGAGTATGTCCGGCTTGGGCCTGATCGTCGAGGGGCCGCTGGGCCCGAACGGTTCGTTCGTCGGTTCGGGCCGAAAGAGCCTACTGGAAGTCCTTAGCAAAGTTACCGATTTTACCGGCATCGGCGATTCCGTTCCCCGCTATTACGATACGCAGGGCAAGGTCGTTTACGACCTCTCTCCCCGCCACCGTCTGTCTTTTTTGGGTTTCTACGCCTCCGACCGCATCGACATCGCCGAAGATAAGGAGTACGCGCGTAGCCGGGCCGTGAAATGGCTTTCCAACCAGCGCGCCTGGGGTTTAACCTGGCGTTGGCTCTACTCCGACGACGGCGCCCTTACGCTTACGGGCTACCGGACCGGCAACTACTGGAACATCCACGCTTACAACGCATTCGCGGACAACCGCGAGCAGTCCGAGGGATACGAGAACGCGCTCAAGGGGAAGTTGACGTACCAGCTGCACCCGAACGTTATCCTGCGCGGCGGCGGTTCCGCCAAGTACGTGACGCTCCGCTCGCGTTACCGCGGCGTGGCTAGTTTTACCGGCACCGGCGAGCCGATTAACCCGTACGATTATCTTTACGAACCCGATACGTATAAAGGGGCCGCTTTCGCCGACACGACGGTCCGGCCGTGGGGACGGCTGAGTTTGACCGTCGGCGGCCGCGCCGATTACCTCGAATATACCGATAACCTGACCGTGGCCCCCCGTACCGGCGCGAAGGTCGCGGTTACGGACACGCTGTCCTTGAACGCGGCTTACGGCCAATACTACCAGTCGCCGATGTACACGTCCCTCGCCGTCAACGACCTCTCGAACGGCCCGGCGCTTTACTCCGGCCGCGCCGACCATTACATCGCCGGGTTGACCTACCTCCTCCGGCCCGACCTGGAGCTGGGCGTCGAGGGCTACTACAAGAACCTTTTCGACCTTCCGACTACAGCCGTCCACAACGGCGAGCGGATGGTCCGCAACGCCGGTTCCGGTTACGCCCGGGGCGGCGAGGTGTATTATCACAAGAAATTGAGCGGCCGGCTCTTCACCCGCGGCACTTATTCCTATCTCGCGTCCTACAGACGCCTGCGGGACGGCCAGGAACTCTTCCCCTCCACGTACGACATGACGCACAGTTTTACGGTTCTGGGCGGCTACGAGCCGTGGAAGACGTGGCTCTTCTCCGCCAAGTTCAAATTCGCGAGCGGCCGGCCTTATACCCCCGTCGTCGGCAGCTACTACGACCCGGCCGCCCAGCAGTGGTTCCGGATCGACGGCGACGTCAACTCCGCCCGCTACTCGTCCTATCACCGTCTGGACCTCCGCTTCGATAAAGCGTTCTACCGGCAGAATTGGAGCCTGACGACCTACTTCGACCTCCAGAACGTGTACGACGCCAAGAACGTCTTCGCGTACGATTATAGTTACGACTATAGCGAACGGGAAGAGTCGTACCAGTGGGGCATGATGCCCGTCGGCGGCTTTATACTGGAGTTCTAGTGGGGCGGACATTTGTGGTGGGGCAGAACATTCTTGTCTGCCGGAAGTAAACGCGGCTATTAAACGTAGGGGCCGACCTTCAGGTCGGCCCGCGTTTTGGTGGGGCAGACATTCCTGCCTGTCGCGCCGTCAGGCGGTAACACCTGACGGCACCATTTCTCACATTTCCCGAGCCCCAAGGTTTTACCTTGTCATCTCTTGGGGGCTGTGTTATACAACTCCCAATAATTTTAAAGCATTATCCGATACGCCCGCTTTAGGATCTCACACCTCAAACTTCGCGACGGAGGGACCCCTTTGAAAAAGGCGACGCTTTGGACCGCCGTGTTCGCCCTCCCGGCAGTGATTCACGGAGCCGGAACTGGCTTGATATCCGGTACGGTCTACGACGAGGTGTCCGAGCGGCCATGCGTCGGCGCGTTGGTGGCGTTGAGCGGGACCGACCTCTACGACACCGCGGACGGGAACGGGTATTACGTACTCGAGGACGTCCCGGCGGGCACGTACGTCCTTAAGGTTTCGCTCATCGGCTACGGCCCCCGCGCCGTCTCCGACGTGGTCGTAACGCCGGGGCGCCGGGTAACCAAGAACGTCGCGCTCCTCTCCGAGTCGGTAGGCGTCACCCGCATCCGCGCCGAGGACTATTTTACCGAGAAATCCGACACGACGGTCTCCGCCCACAGTATGAGTAAGGAGGAGGTTCGCCGCCAACCCGGCGGGGCCGGCGATATTTACCGCGTACTCCAAACGATGCCGGGAGTCAACGCGACCGATGAATTCTCCGACCTCATCGTGCGAGGAGGCAATCCTAACGAGAATTTGACCATTTTAGACGACGTCGAGATTTTCAACCCGGTCCACTATGGCCAGAGCCACGGCGCCGAAGGCATCATCACCGCGCTTAACATCGAGCTGATCGACGACGTCGAGCTTTACGCCGGAGGATACCCCGCCGAGTACGGCGACCGCATGTCCGGCGTCCTCGATATCCGCTGTCGGGAGGGCGATCGCAGCAACTACCACATCACCGCCGATACGAGTACGATTGGCGTCGGCCTAATCGCGGAGGGGCCGCTGGGCTCGCGGGGATCGTTCGTCGGCGCCGCCCGGAAGAGTTACCTGGAAGTATTGAATGCAATAATGGATTTCGCCGATCCCGGTGAGGCCGTTCCCCGTTACTACGACGCGCAGGGTAAGGTCGTCTACGACCTCTCTCCCCACCATCGCCTGTCCGCCCTCGCCTTCTACGCTTCCGACCACGTCGACGATACCGAGGAGAAGGAGTACGCCGAAGAGCACGCATACAAATATAACGCGAACCAGCAAGCCTGGGGCCTGACCTGGCGGTGGCTCTACTCCGACGCGGGAGCCCTCTCGCTCACGGCGTACCGGACGGGCAACTACTGGAACGTCCATGCGTATAACGCCGGCGAAGACGACCGGGAACGGTCCGAGAGTTACGAGAACGCGGTAAAAGGGAAACTGACGTACCAACTCCACCCGAGCGTTATCTTGCGGGGCGGCGGCTCGGCCAAGTACGTGACGTTACGGTCACATAGGACCGGCGTGGCGGCCTACACGCCCACCGGCGAGCCCGTCGGTTCGTACGATTTACTCTACGAACCGGATACGTACAAGGCCGCGGCGTTCGCCGATACGACGGTTCGGCCGTGGGAACGCCTGAGCGTCACCGCCGGGGCCCGGGCCGATTACCTCGAATACACCGACAACCTGACCGTTGCCCCCCGGACCGGCGTGAAGGTCGCTCTCACGGAGGCGCTGTCCCTCAACGCCGCTTACGGCCAATACTACCAAACCCCCCTGTATACGTACCTCGCCGTCAACGACCTCTCGGAGGGCCCCGCGCTTTATTCCGGCCGCGCCGACCACTATATCGCCGGCCTGACCTACCTCCTGCGGCCCGACCTCGAAGTAGGCGCGGAGGGGTACTACAAGGACCTGTTCGACCTACCGGTGTTCGCCGTCCACAACGGCGAATACCTGGTACGCAACTCCGGTTCCGGGTACGCCCGCGGCGGCGAGGTGTACTACCACAAGAAGTTAAGCAGCCGGCTCTTCACCCGCGGCACCTACTCGTATTGCCAATCGTACCGTCGGGAACGCGACGGCGCGCCGCTCCTGCCTTCGCCCTACGACCAGACGCACGGCTTCAACGTCCTCGCCGGCTACGAGCCGTGGGAGACGTGGCTCTTCTCGGCCAAGTTCAAGTTCGCCACCGGCCGGCCTTACACCCCCGTCGAGGGCAGCTACTACGACCCCGCGGCGCAGCGCTGGTTCCGCGTCGACGGCGACGAGAACTCCGCCCGCTACCCGGCGTATCACCGCCTAGACCTGCGCTTCGACAAGGGGTTCTACCGCAGTAGCTGGAGCGTAACGGTTTACTTGGACGTCCAGAACGTCTACGACGCCGAGACCGTCTGGTTTTATAGATACAGCTACGATTACGCCGAGCGCGTACCGTATTACCATTGGGGTACGATGCCGAACTTCGGTATTGTCCTGGAGTTCTAGTAGGTCGTGCCGCCGGTTGAAACCGGCGGTTATTGGTGGGACAGACATTCCTGTCTGTCATAGTGGCTAACCTCCGCCGGTGACGTACCGGCCGCTAAAGCGGCCGGTATCCCGATCGCTTAGTGGGGCAGACATTCCTGTCTGCCGGGGCGTCGGGGTTCGCCGTTCCCGGCGCCGGATCGAATTACCGCTTTGGCCGCCGCTACGCGTCGGCCGCCGCGGCCTTCGGGCGCCTCCTCGGCCGGCCCGCTCCGCTCGCGGCCTGCGGGGTCGCCCTCCGGGGGTTATTTTATCTGGGGGCCATTTAGTGGGACGGGCATTCCTGCCAATTGAAGTGGCGTCGGATGTTACCATCGGTGGGGCGGACATTCCTGTCTGCCGGCCGTCAGGTGGTAACACCTGACGGCACCCGCTTATGAGAAAAGAAAACGCCGGCCCGGGGCCGGCTTCTATTTAGGTTGGGGCTAAATCGGTTTAAAAAGCAATATTTCCTAGGGCTAGCTATTAATATTCTTTTTCCCCAAACTCCTCATCGGCGATTACAAGGAAATCATACAATTCATTGCCTAAAACTTTCGCGAAATCCCCTAGGGTCCCAAGAGTAAGTAGTCTCGCTAAGGCGCGCGTAAACTTCTCGAAGGAGATAATCATATCTTTGTTTATATGTTTGATTAGTTCGTCTACGTCATCACCGTAATCCCCACTTCTCGTACCGATCCTTTCGAATTCTTCTTCGGGGTCTAACCCTTCGGTTTCTTCTTTGAAGATTACGTCTAAGTTATAGTACCTTGACCCCAATCCGAAATTCGTCAGTATTCCAAGGAGTTTGTTTAAATACCCGTCATTTCTAATGTCATCGATGTCTTTCTCCGCTGCTTTGCAACTCCTTGAATACGCATCAACAACGTCTAATGATAATAAATCGTTCAACAACATGCCAATATCGTGTCCGGCTATTCCCATTTTATCGTAGCGTTTTCCTTCATAAGCCCAGTCGTCGTCTTTCTGGCATATAAATAAAATACATTTTAGTAGTCTTTCGTACCCACTTGAGATTAATAAAAGCGGCACGAAATTTAAATCGTTCGCTCCGTCTAGGCGTTGTATTTCTCGAAACCCGGTTTCGATCAAGCCGTGGGCTATAGACATCTCACGGTCTAAAGCGGATTTTTTGTATTGTATTTTTGCCTCTCTATTCAACATATGTCTAATCCGCCGCCAGCTTGCGCGTCTCCTCCCACAATCGGGCCGAGAAGTCGGCGGCGCTCTCCTCCCGGCCGCCGGCGACCCATTCCACGAACGCCGCCGCCACGTCCGGCCAGCGCTTCTGCAACATCCGCCGGGCCTCGAGCCAGTTGGCCACGTCGCGCGGCTTCAAGTTCGTCGCCACCGCGCCCAGGTTCCACCTCTTCAGCGCCTCGCCATTGCAGGTCTGCTCGTACTGGCCGGCCTCCGGGATGACGTAGAGCGGCTTACCTAGGTGCAGGCATTCCGAGAGGAGCGTGAAACCGGCGCTCGTTATCACCGCCCGGGCCGTCCGCAAATCCTCGCGGAAGCCCTCCCGGGAGAAATCCTTGATGGTCAGGTTGTTCGCTCTCACGTCGTGCTTCGAGTTCTTGGGATAGGCGATGAACTCGAAGGGCGCCAGTTCCGCGTCGCCGAAGGCCCCGTCCAGCGTCGCGTCGGAGAAGCTGGGGAGGTAGACCAGGACGTGGCCGCGGTCCTCGACCTCCGCGTTCAGGACCTCCGCCCGCACGATGGGCGGGATCACGGTCTCGGACGTGCGCTGCCAGTGGGAGCCGAGGGGGACGTCGGCCGGGGCGTAGTAGTGGAAGACGGCCTCAATTAACGGGTCGCCCACCAGCGGCCGCGGCGCCCTACCCTGGAAGGCGCAGTTGTGCGCGATACCGACGACTGTCACCTCGTGCGACAGGCCCCACCACGCCGTCAGCGGCTCAAAGTCGCTGATTACGAGGTCGTATTCGCCCTGTATTTCGGCGAAATCCTCGGCGAGCTCGAGCGGTTTGAATATCTCCAGGCTCCGGCCCAGGTCTACCCGGCCCTCGTGCCGGACGTAACTCAGGTCGTGGAAGGCCCGGTAGGGCTGAAGCTCCGGAACGCCGCGCTTGAGGCCCTCGCTTTCAGTCCCGGATATTATCAGCTCGATTTCGACGCCGGCCTCCCGGAGGAGTGGCACTATGGCCTGCGTCCGAGACAGGTGGCCGTTGCCGGTCCCCTGGGTGCCGTAGAGCACGCGCACGGCCTCACCCCTCCCCCAAATACGCCCGGCGGACGTCGTCGTTAGTGCGCAGGTTCGCGCTCGTGTCCGCCAGCACGACGTCGCCGGTCTCCATAACGTAGCCCCGGGCCGCGACCTCGAGCGCCATGGCCGCGTTCTGCTCCACCAGGAAGATGGTGATACCCTCCTCGTTGACGCGACTTACGGTCTCGAATATCGTCTCGACGTATTGCGGCGCCAGGCCCAGCGACGGCTCGTCCAGCAACAGTAGGCGGGGGGAGGCCATCAGGCCCCGGCCCATCGCGAGCATCTGCTGTTCGCCGCCGGAGAGCGTGCCGCCACGCTGGCTGCGCCGCTCCGCCAGGACCGGAAAGAGTTCGTAGACGTGCTCCAGCCGGCGCTTCGTCTCCGCGCCGCCGCGGGCGAAGGTCCCCATCGCCAGGTTCTCGGCGACCGACATGCGGGGAAAGAGCCGTCGGCCTTCGGGCACCTGGACGATGCCGCGGGAGACGACGCGGTCGGGTTTGAGGTTCGTGATGTCGTCGCCGTCGAAGTACTTCCGGCCTTCCTTGGGTTTGAGGATGCCCGATATGGTCATAAGCGTCGTCGACTTGCCCGCGCCGTTGGCGCCGATGAGGCATGCGACTTCGCCCTCGCCGACCTCGATCGTTACCCGATGCAACGCTTCTATAGGCCCGTACGATACGGTTACGTCTTCCAGTTTGAAAAAAGAGCCGTTATTCATATCCACTAACTCCCGGCGCCGCGGGTGCGTATGGCGTCCTCGACGAGCGCGACCAATTGCTCCGGCCGGTCGCAGTTGGCGTAGGCGTTGCCCCGGGTCGTCTCCAGCTTGACGCCGGGCCCCGAGCCCGCGATCCAGCCTACGCCGTCGCGGCGGATCCGGATGCCGGTCCCGCCGAAGCGCAACCATTTGATGTCGTGGGTCTGGGCCGAATATATGGTCTCGAGCGGGATACGCTTCTTGATGAACGCGTAGCGGAACACGACCTCCCGGCCGTCGAATGTCACCACCAGGTGATGGAAGATGCCGGCCGCGGCCGCTATCAGCGCAAGGCCGATAGCGCACGAGGCGTAGGCCATGACTGTGCCGGCGTTTCCCCGCGGCGTTAAGGCTATCCCCATTAGGATGACGGGCGCGACGATCAGCGGGATTAGCGTGTTCATCATCGAGAAGACGGAGCTTTTGAATTGCACGGTTGCGGGTTCCTTATTCACCATTTTACGTCGTCGCCCCTTCGGCCGCCGCGTAACTTTTAATAATCTCGACAAAGGTATCGGCGTTACGGCAGGTTAATAAATAGGTGCCGGAGGCCGTGAATAGCTTCACGGCCCGGGCGCCGCCGGTATCCGCGCCCGCCGGCCTCGCGGCTTCGGCCGAGAATATCTGGCCGATGGGTATCGATTTCTTGAACACGCCGGAGCCGAAGCGGACGACGCGGCCGTCGAACGTAACCTCGACGTAGCGGAGCGTGATAGCGATAAACATCGTCATGAAGAAGTCGAGGACCGACGCCGCTATCATCATGTACGCTACCTCGGCCTCCCGGGTCCAGAAGTAACCCACGGCAACGGCGAGGACTACGCCGGGGCCGATTACCGCCGCGGCCGCCAGCACGCGGAACAGCATCGTACGCTCTATGGAACTCTCGAAAACGAGGCCGGCGGTGGCGTTAGTCATTACGGCTCGGGCCTTTCACCCGTGTACGCTTTGAGCGTCAATCCGAAATCTCGACTTCCGGTTTATACCGTTTAATCACTTCTGCGAATTTATCGAATTCGTCCGTATTTATCGAGTAATTTTCCCCGGCGGTTTTAACTATTATGCCGGCCCTGGCCGGGTTGAAATCGCCGAATATCCTACGGAGGCTGAGGTTGTCCCGGGGCTCGTGCCGTATTACCGAAATAACTTCCTCAATTTGTATCGTCGTAATGCGTGGGGAGAGGCCCCCGGGGTAACGCATTACTATGAGGCGGCCGTCGAACGTTAACGTGACCCTGGATAAACTCGGGCCGCAGGTCATGGCGAACAATATGGTTATTACGGAAATTACTGTAAAGGTCCCAATGATACTGCCTAAAGACGGATCGAACCCCCCTACACCTAGCGTGGAAGAAATGGCTTCAGAGGTAACCCAAAACGCGCAAACGCAAATGCCGCATATAAATACGCAGAGTACGCTCGCATAGATCATATCGATTACCCCCCTCGCGTTGGTCGCCGACTCGAATACCAAACCTCTCCCGCCGTTTTCCACCTCGTCTCCTTAAGGCTCGAACTTCTCTCCCACCGGTATCATGTATAACACGTTGTAGTCATCCCCGAGGCCCAGAACGTCGAGTACTTCGTCATCGCGAAACGCTCCCACCGGACAGGCGCCCAGGCCCAGGTCCTCGGCGGCCAGGAGGATGTTCTGGCAGACGTGGCCGGCCTCGAGGGTGGAGTACCGGTCCGCCCGGTCGCCGTACTTGGCCGCGATTATCGACGGTTGGGCCACGACGACGATGATGGCCGGGGCCCGTTTGAGGGGGGCCTGGCCCAGGCCGGCGGCGGCTATATCCGGCCTAACGTCGTCGGGCGTGACGCGAGTCAAGCCCGGGCCCTCCGGCTCGTAGCGCCAGAGCGCGGCGTCGTCGGCGTAGTACAGCGTTATGGGGTATAACGCGCCGGCGGACGGCGCGGCCCGACGCTTATCTTCAGACGTTATCCCCTGGCCCGCCCAGAGCAGGCGACTCACTTCCGCGTCGGTGAGTTTTCGGCCGCCGTAGGTGCGCGTCGAGCGCCGGGAAGCGATAACGCCGTATAGTGGCGCGCCGCCTTTACAAGAAGGCGGCGGTAATTTCCTATAATCGACGTCGGCCGCTACCGGGTCTGCCGCCGCCGTTTCCGCTGTAGGCGTCGGGCGGGGCGCGGCCTTTTCCTCTTCCTCCTCGGCCTTACCCGCGCACCCGGCCGCGAGTACGAACGCCAACGCGGCCGCTATTATCCCCGTTCGCACGTTACGCCCCCTTCCGACTCGCGCCCGTCCCCAGGTAGGCCCGAATCACCTCGGGGTTGTTCTGAACTTCCTGGGGTTTGCCGACGGCGATGGTCTCGCCGTGGTCGACGACCGATACGCGGTCGCAAACGTTCATTACGAGTTTCATGTCGTGCTCGATAAGCAGCACGGTAATGCCGGCGTCGCGAATCTGCCGGATGAGTTCCAGGAGTTCGTTCTTCTCGGTGGGGTTGAGGCCCGCGGCGGGCTCGTCCAGCAGAAGGAGTTGCGGCCGGGATACGAGGGCCCGCGCTATCTCCAGGCGGCGCTGGAGGCCGTAAGCCAGCGAGGAAGCCTGGCTATCTTCGTGGCCGTCCAGGGCGACGAACTTCATGGCTTCGACGGAGGCGTCCCGCACCTCGCGCTCGCTTTTGCGGCAGCGCGGCGTTTGTAGGACGGTGTCCCAGAAGCCCACCTTCGACATGCGGTGCGCGCCGACCTCGACGTTTTCCAGACTCGACATGTCGTGGAAGAGGTTGATGTTCTGGAAGGTGCGGTAAAGGCCGCGGCCCGCTATCTGGTCGGGCCGGACGCCTCCCTTGGGCGCGAAGATTACGCCCACGGCGGTGAAAGCGAGGGCCACGCCGACCGACAGGCCGCCGGCGCCGCCAAGCGTCAGGAAAAACCGTTCGGCGATGACGAAAGCCGCGATGGTGCAGACGAGCGCCGCGATGGAGAAGGGCGCGAGCCAGCGCGCTGCCTTCTTCGTCCGGGCGATGACGCGGCCCCGGTAGGTAACCGTCCCGGTGGTCGGCGGATAAATCCCGGTTATGACGTTGAAGAGCGTCGTCTTGCCGGCGCCGTTGGGACCTATCAGGCCGACGATTTCGCCCTCGTCGATTACGAGGTCGACGTCGCGCAGGGCGGCCAGGCCGCCGAAACTCTTGCCGACGTTCTTTACTTCGAGTAAGGGGGCCATATAGCTTCCGTCAATCGGGCAACGTTATGAGTTCGTCGTTAATGGGTTTTCCGGAATAACGAAGCGGGTCGACGCCGAAGTATTTGAATATCGCCGGGGCCACGTCCATCAGCGACCGACACCCGGCCGCGAACTCGCCGTAGCCCGCGCCGGCTACCAACAGCGGTACCGGGTTCCTCGTGTGAGAACGGGTCGAAAGGTCCTCGACGTTGCCGTGGTCGCTGGTTAAAACGAAGAGGTAGCGACTCAGGTCGTACGACTTTAGCACGGCTCCGAGCGCGGCGTCAATATCTTCCAGGTAAGAGACCGCCCGGGACATGTTCTGGCGGTGGCCGGCGAAGTCGGTTAAAAAATATTCGTATAGGGTGAAGTCGTGGCCGAGGGCGATTCGGCCCAGCGCCTCGCCGGCCCGGGCGGCCGTCATCAGCTTGACGTCGTCGCCGCGGCGCCGCGCGTAGCGACCCGTCAGGTCGAAGTACACCGCCTCGCCGCGGTTGAACATCTCGGTTGTGCGGAAGTCCCCCTCGCCGTAATAGGTCATCGCCGAAGTGCACGACATCGGCGCCTCGCCGGCGATGTAGCGGGGGATGGAGGAGGAGTTGTAGGCGTTGGCGAACGTGGCCCTAAGGCCCGCGCGGCCCAGCACCGGCAGGAGGCCGTGCTTGTACAGCACGCCCTTGAGGAGGCGATTGGGCCGGCCCTCCTTGTGGCGGCCGAAGAGCTTCGACGCGTTGACGCCGGTGAAGAGGGCCGTCTGGCCCGTCGCGGATTGCGGCAGGCCCTGGACGCCCAGCGTGGCGTCGAGGGGCACAAGGGTGGCCCGGTCGGTCGACACGCCTTCCCGCCACGCGGCCATGTCCACGGGCCCGACCAGCTTTCCGAGGTTGGGCAGCCGCGCGACCAGCAGCGGATTGACGCTCGCGTCCGGCGGCCCTATCCCCAGGCCGTCGACGAAGATGAATAGGATTTTTCGAGTACTCGTCTTGATACGCGTATAGGTGGGAATGGATTTCTCGGGAATCCGTTACCCCGTCCGCTTCTTAATATGCCGCCAGATGATGCGGTCGAGGACGCGGACGGGCGTCAACGATACCTTCTGGCCCGGCGGCAGTTTTTTATTCGCCGCGTCGTTCATGCGGTCGCCGAGTACGTTGAGGATGTTGAGGTTGTTCCGGCCGTCGGCGCGAAACTCCCGCAGGAGGCGGAGGCTTGTCCCGACGTTGCGTTGGCCCTTGCCCGCGACGTAGAGGTAACTGTAGAAGGCGAAGATGTAGCGGTCCAGGATGGGAACGAGGGAGGGGCGCTTCAGGTGGAGTATCTTCGTGGCCACGGCGACATCCACGTTTTTCAGGTCCACGAGACCCACGACCAGGTCTTTCAAGGGGCCGGTAATGGCGTCGTTCACGTCGGCCTCGTCGGTGGTGAAGAGGTCGGTGCCGAGTTCGATGAGGCGGAACGCGTCATAGAAGTTTTTATTCTTTTTAATCGCGTTGTGGACGGCGGTTAGTTCGGCCTTACTGCGGGGTTTGCGGGCTATGCGGAACGCGGCCTCCACGTCCTCCCTCGTTATCTCGTTGCCCGGGTTGACGAATGGGTCGTATTCCAGGATATCGCGGCCGTATGCCGCCTCCCCCTCCTTTATTTCGGCTATCAATTTGTCCTCGTCGACGTGGACTTCTCGGCCGTCTTTGAATTCCAACTTCGCCATTGGCATTACCTCCCGCGTGGGGGCTAGCGCGACGGTTCCGTTTCCTTCAACATCCGCTCGAACTCGGCGGCGTCTATCGTTTTAACGCCCAGCTTTTCGGCCCGGGCCAACTTGGAGCCGGCCTTGGCGCCAGCCACCAGGTAGGACGTCTTGGCGGTGACCGTTTCGCCGGCTCGGCCTCCCCGGATCTCGATGGCCTCGCGGGCTTCGGCGCGCGTCATCGCCGGCAGCGTGCCGGTGACGACGAAGGACAGGTCCGCCCAGGGGCCCGTGGGCTCGGCCGGTACGTCCTCGGTCAGTTTGACGTCGGCGCGCCGTAGTTTTTCTATCGTCTCCTTTACTTCATCTTTATGGAAGAACTCGATAACGCTACGGGCCACGACGGCCCCGACGCCTTTGACGTCCACCAATTCGTCCTCGCCGGCTTCGAGCAGGGCGTCGAGTGAGCCGAAGCGCCGGGCCAGCAGCGCGGCGGTCTCGAACCCGACGTTAGGGATGCCGAGGCCGTAAAGGACGCGCGTCAGGCCCCGATTCTTCGAACCCTCGATCGCGGCCAGCAGGTTCTTCTCCGACAGCTCGCCGAATCCTTCCAGCTCGGCCAGTTTGCCCGGGGTGAGGTTATACAGGTCGCCCTGGTCGCGTACGTCGAGCTGCTCGAACAGGGCCTTGGCCGCTTTCTCGCCCAGGCCCTCGACGTCCATCGCGCCTCGGGAGCCCCAGAGCTCGAGCCGGCCGCGGGCCTGTACCGGGCAGGCCCAGTTGGGGCAGAAGAGGCCGATAGCACCCTCTTCCCTAACCAAGGGTGTGTTGCAGACGGGGCAGTTCTTGGGCGCGACGGTGGGCCGGGAGTCCTCGGGGCGGAGGTGGTACTGAACCTCGACGATGTAGGGAATGATGTCGCCGGCTTTCTCGACGGTGACGGTGTCGTCCTTGCGCACGTCGAGTTCGGCCACGCGTTCCGCGTTGAAGAGGCCCGCGCGCTTGACGACGGTCCCGGCCAGCAGGACCGGTTCGAGGTTGGCCACGGGGGTGATGGTCCCCGCCCGGCCTACGGACCAGTCGATGCTGTTGACCACTGTGGTGGCCTGTTCGGCCGCGAACTTGTACGCCAGCGCCCAGCGCGGCGCCTTCGCCGTCGTGCCCAACCGTTCGTGGGCGGCGAGGGAGTCGACTTTGATGACCAGGCCGTCGATATTGTAAGGAAGCTCGGCCCGGCCGGCTTCGACCTCCCGGTAGAAGCGGAACACTTCCTCCAGGCCCGCGCAGTGGCGCCGCGTCGGGTTGACCTGAAATCCCCAGCGGACCAGATGCTCGAGGGCTTCGTTTTGGGAGGCGATGTCGGCCTCCTCGGTGATGACGTAATAGAGCCAGGCGCGGAGGGGCCGCCGGGCGACCTCGGCCGGGTCGAGAAGTTTTAGGGTGCCGGCGGTGGCGTTACGGGGGTTGGCGAAGAGCGGCTTGCCGTCGGCCTCGCGGCGCCGGTTGAGTTCCGCCAGGCCTTCCCGCATCATGTAGGCCTCGCCCCGGACTTCGACGCGGCCTGGCGGGGGGTCCTCCAGACGGAGGGGGATGTCGTGAATGGTCCGGACGTTGCCGGTGACGTCGTCGCCGCGGTAGCCGTCGCCGCGGGTGGAGCCGCGGACAAGGACGCCGTCTTCGTACTCCAACGCTATCGCGACGCCGTCTATCTTGGCCTCGCATATATAAGCGATGTCTTCCTCGTCGAGGCCCTTGCGGACGCGTTCGTCCCATTCTCGAACCTCGTCCTCGGCGTAGGCGTTGTCGAGGGACAGCATGGGCGGATCGTGGGGCGCCTCGGCGAAGCCCTCGGCCGGGGCGCCGCCGACCCGTCGGGTAGGGGAGTCAGGCGTGGCGAGTTCCGGGTATTCCCTCTCGAGTTCGACCAACCGCCGGTATAGTTGGTCGTACTCGTAGTCGGAAATCTCAGCCGCCCCCTCGACGTAGTAGAGGCGGTTGTGACGCCGGATTTCGTCGCGGAGGCGGGCGATCTCGTCTATTATCTCTTTAGGGGGATGGGCCATGAGACGGTCGTCCACATATATTTTACCACGGTCGGGGCCGCCGGGCAACACGCTTCGGCAAAAATCCGGCCGTTCGCCTTGACGCGGCCATATTTTCGACTATAATTTAGGGGTAAAGGTTTGTCCAAAATCGCGCGAAAACGGCTCGTAGAGGGGAAGGCGACATGGACGAGAACTTGTGGGACTGGGTCGTAACGGAGGCCGAGAAGGGCCTCCACGCTTACCGAAAAGAGGGCGAACTGCCGACGGGCCAGACGTCGAGCTGGACCCTTAGCACGTTAGCGGCGGCGCGGTTGGTGGACGCGGTGGAGGAGTTCCGCAAGAGTTCGGCCGACCTGGCCAACCGCCTCGTCCTTATAACATTGCTGCTGTTCCTAATCGGCCTGTGCCAGGGGGCCTTCCTCGTCGTGACGTTGGTCGCGCCTTACTTGCCGAAATAACATCCGACGCCGGCCTTCGGGCCGGCTTTTTAGCGCCCCTCCCCCCTTGCCCTCCCCGCGCGCCTCGGCTATAATTAAACAATAGAAATACTTTTCGAGGCGGAGGGCCCGCGATCATCACATCCCATTATAATTTAATCTCGTTCCTTGCGCCGGCGCGGCTGCTTGCGGCCTTGCGCGGCGCCGAGGCCGTTCGCCCCGGGATTGCGGTATGGCCTTAATCGTATCCCCAAACAAAAAACGTGGCGGGGGAGCCGAAACGATACGGAGGAAACGTTTCAGCCGGTTCGTACCGTGCCCCGTGTGCGGAGCCACCGAAGCCGACGTGATCGTTTTAGGGCTTTCGAGAGTTGCCGAACTCTGGTTTCTTCGCCGCCATATCGAAGGAACTCCAGTAAAATGCAAGAAATGTGGCACGCAGTTCGACGGCCTAACCGGCCTCCCCGTTGATAGGGGATTGTCCGACGGGGGCACGACTACACGTTTCTACTCCGCCGTGGCCGGCATCATCGGCCTTCTTCTAGTAGTATTTATTATATTGAAGTTATTGGGCCGGCTTTAGGCCGGCGCTTTACACCGTGGAGATGTCTCGGGAGACAAGTAAATGGCGTCGAAATTTCAATGTGAGAAGTGCGGCGGCGAAATCGTCGTCAAATACGCGAAACCGGGCGACGAGGTCCTATGCCGGAACTGCGGCGCGCACGTGGAGGTACCGAGAACCGGCGGGGAGGGCCCCACGCGGCCGAAAACGCGGCCGCATCGCCGGGAAGGGAGGAGCCCCGGCGCGGAGTTAGTAGCGTGCCCCTCGTGCGGTAGCGATAAAAAAACCGCAATCCTTTTTTGGGGCGTACCGTGGTTCCTACGGTGGCTTCTCCCGCGGCGAAGCGAGGCCGTACCCGTCAAATGCGATAAATGTGGCAAGCGGTTCGACGGCCGTACCGGCCGCCCGGTAGACGACGTGATGGGTCGCGCGAATACGATCCGGTTCGTCTACGTAGCGGGCGTGGTTTTAGTCGGTTTTTCTTGCGCCGTATGCTCTATTCTCGGTATACCCGATTTACTTATACGGCGACCCGCTTATACGTGCGAATTAAAGGGCGACGCTTGCTACGAACGAATCGATTACGAAGGGGCTTTAAAGTGGTACGAACGGGGCCTTGCGTTCGAGCCGGAGCGGTATTTCCTGCTCTGCGGAAAAGCGAAGGCCCTCCGCGAGTTGGGGCGGTACGAGGAGGCTGTCGAGATCTTCGGCCGGGCAACCGAACTGAAGCCCGAAAGATGGACGGCGCCTTACGGCAAAGCAAAAATCCTCTCCGACCTAGGGAGGTGGGAGGAAGCGGCGGAAAGCTACGGCGACGCGCTCAAATCCTTTGACGACGAATTCCCTGAAACGCGATACCGGGCGTACGGGGGAAGGATACGGGCGTTGAAGGAATTGGGTAGGATGGATGAAGCGCTCGCGGCCTACGACGAAGCCTTGACCCACTTCCCCGAAGACGGATTTTTGCGCCGCGGCAAAGCCCGGCTCCTGATTAAACTCGGTCGCTACGACGACCCGTCCCTGGGTAGCTTGCGCCGGCGTGAGGCCGTCGCGCTTATCATGGACGCGTATAAGAAAGACGTCGACCCCATATATAATAAGTACCTCGGCGCGGACGCTGCTTTGGCGGGCAAGCTGAGCGTGCGGTGTGAGGTCGCGACCTCCGGCGCCGTTACGGCGTGCTCGGTCGAATCGTCCACGCTGGGTAACGCCGCCATGGAGCGAGAAGTATGCCGGCACATAAGGGCGTGGCGGTTCCCGCCAGGAGGCGAGGAAAGCTGTACAGTCGTATACCGGTTCGTGTTCACCGCCGCCGGTGCGGATTAAACGAATGACCAGGCACGGCCGCCGGCCGGTGGTGAGAAAGGCGGCCGTTACTTATATAGGAGAAGGTTAATGGTTAAGTTAAGGCACATAGGTATCGTGGCGGCGATCGTCGTGGGCGTGCCGGTTTCCCTTGCCGTAGCGTATTTCACGGCCTACGCCACGGGGGTATCCGCGGCCGACTTTTGCTACCGCGCCGGAGGAATCCACTACGCCGACGGGAAATACGACGAGGCGTTGGGATGGTACGAGCGGGCGGGTTGGCTAATGCCGCGGCGCCACTACGTCCATTATAATGAAGCATTAACGCTATACGAACTCGGGCGGTACGAAGATGCGGTTGCGAGGTACGACCTGTTCCTGCAACA
Organism: Candidatus Zixiibacteriota bacterium; assembly: GCA_050117845.1. GTDB lineage: Bacteria > RBG-13-66-14 > B26-G2 > WVWN01 > WVWN01 > WVWN01. Next base: position 110,503 of record JASFLY010000001.1, on the reverse strand, counting down.
TTACCCCGACCATGCGTCGGCGTACACAGGTAAAGGCGAGGCCTTGACTTTCGCGGGAGAACCGGAACAAGCCCTCGACGCCTTCGCCGAAGCGCTCGCGCGGACGCCCGAAAGCGCCGACGCCCACCTGTGCAAAGGCATGGCGTTGTTCAGACTCCGGCGGTACGGGGAAGCGGCCCGGGCTTTTAGCCGCGCGGCGGAGTTGGACGCGGCCCCCGCGTACCCGTATTTTATGGAAGGCGGGGCGCTCTTCGCGCTGGGCCGATACCGCGAGGCGCTGGCCTGCTTCGACGAGGCCGCCGACCTCGAACCGGATAACGCCCGCTACTGGGACCGCAAAGGGGAAACTTTGGGACTCCTGGGCGAGTACAGCGAAGCACTAAAAGCGTTCAACGTCGCCATCGTCGCCGACCCCGACTTCGCGGACCCCGTACGCAACGAGGCCGTGCTTCTGTACGTGTGGGGGTATTACGACGAAGCCGCGAAATTATTCGATCGGGCGTTGTCCCTCGACCCGGACGACGAAACGGCATGGTTATATAAGGGGATGTTTTTACTCGCCCGGGGAGACGGCGCCGGCGGCCTTACGTGCCTGGACCAGGCGCTGACCTTGAACCCGGGACAAAAGAACGCCTGGCGTCTCAAGGGTATCGCTTTATATATGGAGGGCCGATACGAGGAAGCCCTCGCCGCGGCGGGAAAATATACGGAACTAGGCGGAACCGAGCTGGGTTGCTTACTCTCGTACGTCTTCGCGTCGGCCGCGGGAGAGGACGGGACGGAGTATCTGCCGTCGATAATTGACGGTTACCCGAAAACGTGCGGCGCGAACGTAGCCCTATATATAACCGGCGAAATAAACGAGGAGCAGTTGTTTTCGAGCGCCGGCAACGACGTTAATGAACGCTGTACCGTTCACTTTTACGTCGGGTACAAGTACAAACTCGACGGCGACCTGAAAGGCGCGCGGCGCCATTTCGAGGCCGCGGCGGCCACCGAGGCGAGGCGCACCGGCGCGTTTATTTTGGCGGAACACGAACTGCGCGCTTTGAACGCTGGCGGCTAGGCCGCCACACGCATAAACCGCGGCGCCACGAGTCGTTTTCCGCGAGGTTGGTTAATTGTGAAGAAATTGACCTGTCAGAAGTGCGGCGGTTTAATCTTCGTCAGAGGCGCGAAGCCGGGCGACGTGGTACTGTGCCGGCGTTGTCTCTCGAACGTCACTATCCCGGGCTCCGATAAAGTCGAAGAGGGTAAGGCCTCCGGGTCCGAGTTGACATGCGGCCAATGCGGCGCGGTAGTGGACGCCGCCGGTCGGAAGCCGGGCGAAACCGCGCCTTGCCCGGCTTGCGGAGCCGTGGTAACTTCGCCGGATTACGCGGATGCGGAAACGAGTCCGCGTCGCCGCGGCTTCGTCCCGTGCCCCGTTTGCGGGAGTGACGAGCTTCGGTTAGTCTTTTTTTGGGGATTACGTGGGGAAGTAAGCTGGTTACTCGACCGCGATATAGGCGTCACACCCGTCAAATGTTTGAAATGCGGCGCGAAGTTCGACGGCCCTACCGGCGATTCCATAGAACCGGAATTGTTCTACGCGCGAACGGTGCAGCGCATGCACTTTATATTGTACGCTATTATCGCGCTTATTTTCGCACTAATCGTTATCGCTACATTGGTCCGCCGGTAAACGCCGTTCGGCCGGGAGTTTAATATAACGAAAACGAGTATAGCTTAATTAAGGAGGACCCCTCCATGAAGTACATCAGATTTAGCTCTATAGCAGTATTTACGTTGGCGACGCTACTCCTCAACTGCGGCAAAACGCCGCCCCGCGTCGAGGACCTGGCGTCGTTTTCCTTCCCCCACCAGGAAGGGGCCGAGTGGTTATACCGGTGCGAGAACTTCATGGGTACAGGTCACGAAAAATACGTAATTAAAGAAGTATCAGAGCACGAATCCGCCGGGGAAGTCAGCGTTATGGAGCATTGGATGCGAGCACCGGACTCCCCAAAATGGGGGTTTACGGGGTATCGTTTCATCCGCGTCGCGAATAACGAAGTAAGGATATATGAAGACCCGAACCAGGATGACTACCGGGTATTACTTAAGTTTCCTTTAGAAGTAGGAAAAACCTGGGTTTGTCGCCCTAACGATTCGCACGACAGTAAAGCGACGGTCTTACGGGTAGAAGATTGCACAGTCGAAGCGGGAACTTTCGAAGATTGCTGGGTGATCGAGTATCACGAATTTAATTATAACTTTAATATCGAAAAAATGACCAAGTATAAAGTTTGGTACGCCGTCGGCGTCGGCGGTCCCTGCGGCGTGAAAGGTAAATTAATAGGGGACGCCGAATTGATATCGTATAAGCTACCGGGGAAGTAAAAAGAAAGGCCGGCGTAAGGTGAAAGCGACACTCACGCCGATTTCGATACAGACGACCGTGGGCCGGGCGGGCGGAGGCGAAGATAATGGGCGGTAAGTACAATACTCCGAGGATGGCGATGTACGTAACCCTCCTCCTTGCGACGGCGGCCTTCCCGGCGACGGCACCGGCCGCTGATGCCGCACCGCCGCACGAATACGTCGTATGGGTCGACGCGTTGAATTTGCGGGAGGGGCCGAGTACCAAGGCTACCGTCCTCGCCGTACTGCGGGAAGGTACGCGCCTCGCGTGGATACAGGCCGCCGAGGAACCCTATGAAGAATTCGAGTGGCGACGAGTGAAGGCCGGCGACGCGGAGGGATGGGTGGCGGACCGGTACGTACTCCGGGCGGACATCTACGACGCTTTCAAGGAGGCGGACGAGCGGGGCAAGGCCGGCGACGCCGCCGCCATGTCGGCCGCGGCTGTGGCGGCCAACAGGACGTTGGGGATAGACCCCGAATACGAGGACTACTATTACAGCGTATCCCCCGACGGGGAAAAACTCATCGTCGAGGTAGCGGACGGCCTGCCCTACGGGCCGCAAGAAGTCCTCTACTTCGCGAACGGACGAGGGCTCGTCGACCACCTTAAGATGGGCGACCATATCCCCGGCCGGTGGGACGCCACGTCGCGTTACTACGCCTACGCCGGCGTTCCCGTGGGCGGGTGGCGGAGTGACACGTGTCCCGGCCAGGTGGCCCTGTACGACACGACCTCCAACGAAGTTGAATACCTGGGGTGGTGCCTTTCGTCGGAAGATTTTGACGCTAAGGATTATCAACCCAACTACTGGCCCCACTCTTACGAGTTCGCCGGCGGTTATCTAATCTGGTACACGGTGGATGAATTCAAGGACGTCCCGAAGCCCTACCGCTACTTTAGAATACCCGCTTTATACGTTTACGATTTGAAAACGAAAACGATTAAACACGTGTTGCGAGGAGATATTACGACAATTGCAGACGAAGCCGAACCCGGGCGCGGGTGGGACCTCTACAAAATTCAAATGAACCCTTCCGGTTCGGCCCCGCCGGCGGTCGAGCGTTCGAAACTATATAAGAAGTACGACGGCGCTTGGGCGTACGCGTGGGAGTCGCAGGCTTAGTACTGACGCGTACGGTAATATAGGAGTGTAACGGGATGCGGAAGTTAATATTAGCCAGCGTCGCAGCGGCGATACCGTTGACCTCGGCGGCCCCCGCGAAGGCCGGAGAAGCCGTCCCGCCGCACGAATACGTCGTCTACGTGGACGAGGCGGCCTTACGCACGGAGCCGGCCGACGACGCCGAGGTACGAGAAGTGCTAGCGAGAGGTACGAGAGTTAAAAGCCTGAGCGAGGTCGTTACGGAGGTCGGGGGGCGCTATTGGCGGCAAGGAAAAGCGGGCGACGCCGTGGGTTGGGTCGCCGACGCCGACGTTGTCCCGGCCTATTTCTACGACCCGTTTGAGGAAGCGGACGAGCGCGGCCGGGCCGGCGACGCCGAGGGGATGTTAGCCGGGGTTGTAAAGGGCCTTCGCACGGTCCTCGACGTGGTGATGTATTCGTCGCCGAATTTCTACCTATCGCCGGACGGCTCCAAAGTCCTCGTCAACCTCGGCGACAGCCGGGTAATGCCGACGACCTGGGCCGAGACGTACGGCAGTAGTGTTTCTCGGGAGCCCGTGCCGTTGATGATATTCGCCACAGGCCGCGGCCTGGCTCGTTACGCCCTCGTAGAAGGCTACCTGGGCCGGGGCGAGTGGTTCCCCGACTCCCGGCATTTCGTATACCCTACCAGATCGTTTAACGCCGGGTTATTGGACGTCGATACGGGGGAGCAAGTCGACCTTGGCGTTTTATATTGGTTGGGTGGCTGGTGGGAGCACGAAATAATAGGCGAGTTCGTCGTATGGCTCGGCTACGAGAAGCCCGAGAACCCGCCGACGCAGCGCCCCGACGCCGAGACGCCGGTATTGTTGGCGTACGACGTATCGACGGGCGAAACCCTCCGCCTGCTGGAAGCGGACCCCGCGACGATTAGAGATATGGACCGGCTACTTACGCCGGGGGCCTGGTACGATTACTACGAGGTAAAAATGGTTCCCGCGGCCGCCGTCCCGGAGGCGTTGCGAGGTTCCAAACTGTACGAAAAATACAACGGCGCGTACGCGTTGGCGCGCGAATCGTGGGAGTAATGGGAGGGAGTACGATGAAGCGACGTTTAACATGGAGCGTTGTTCTCGCGGTTAGCTTACTCCGCTTAGCAGGGTGCGGCGGCAAGGCCGACCCCGGCGAAACGGCCGTGCCTCCAGGCGGAGAACCGGTCGCGGAAACGACAAACGCGAGCGGCCCCGACGGCTGGTTTACTCCGGCCGAAGCGCACACCCCCTGGTGTCCTCCCAATCCCGATACGGAACTCGTAAGCGTGGACGAATTGCTGGTTCCGTGCGACGGCGGGAAGCGGGCCGAGAACGTCGTCGCCTTCACCGCCGACGTTAATCGGTGGGTAAACGGCCCTCGCCTTGCGCTGGCCTCGATAGACGGTAAGTCCTGGGCTTATTTGGGCGTCGAAGGTGAATACCCGCAATTTTCGCCCGACGGGACGAAGATAGCTTATCGCGAAATTATCCCGGATGATAAAACCGCCCTGTACGTAATAAACGCCGACGGTTCAGGTAAAAAGATACTATCCGGCGATGATTGCCACCTTACCGGCTTCGCCTTTACCCCCGACAGCCGAGCGGTCGTCTATACGGCGTTCCAATGGGAATCGCCTAACGTAATGGTCCTCGCGGATGTTGCCGGTCGCGGACGCCGTGTAATTTATTCGTCCGAGGAACGCCTCGGCTCCCCCTCTCTACCGGCTTCGGGCGAAGAGATTGCGTTCGAAAGAGGGCGGGACATTTACGCAATTAACGTCGACGGCACGGGGCTCAGACGCGTCACGGGCCCAAGCGACGAAAACGAGGAAATAGGAGACTTAAACCCCGCCTTCTCGCCGGACGGTTCGAAGATAGCCTTTATCTCCGGGGATGCGACGTACGAGGACCACGGGATGTCGCTCGACGCTTATATCGTCAACGCCGACGGAACGGGGCGCCGCAACGTTACGACAAACGATACCCGTGAAGAAAAGTCCGATTTCTCCCCCGACAGCGAAGTGATCGTCTTCCAATCGTGGGAAGGGGGCATAACTATAGTCGACGTAAACAGATACGAACTACGGCGGGTACCTACTACGGGCGGCGCCGGGAGTTATCATGATCATTTAACGCCCCGCTTCTCGCCGGACGGCGGAAAAATCGTCTACGACCCGGCATATGGGGAAAACATGAGTACCCGGCAGATATACATTATAAACGCCGACGGCACGGGCGACACGTGGGTAAGCCCGGGGGGTAAAGTTTGTTACGAGCATCCCTGCTTCTCGCCCACGCGCGTCGACGGCGTGCTGCTCGACACGTACGGGCGGGTTATAGAGGAGTGAAAAAGGAGTGGCGGCTACGTTGGCGAAAGGGGATACAAAGGCCGGCACCGCCTCATCTACTTAACGTCGGCCCCGGATATCCATCAACCCCGCGCGGCGAGATGTTATGCCGCGTGCTCGGGAGGTTTCCATTTTAACGCAGGACGTATTCGATGATACGGATTAATAAATTTATTTACGGTAAAATAGCGGCCGCAACGCTGATCGCCTTTGGAACCTTACTATTTTCGAGCTGTCACCGCGGCGGCAAAACAGACGAACAATATGAAAAAGAAGTCATCGTATTGTCGGAGGAGGAGATATCGGACTTGGACTTGCCACGCCTCGGCCACGAGTACGACGAGCCGCCGGTGATTATAAAAACCGTTAGGCCCAAATACCCCGAGGAGGCGCGCGAAGCCAAGATAGAAGGCGACGTCACCCTAGTCGTCTACATCGACGAGAAAGGCGACGTACTTGAAGCCGGCGTTAAATCTTCCCTCGGCGTAGCGGGTATGGACGAGGCGGCGAAAAAGGCGGCCTTGGAATGCAAGTTTAAGCCGGCCACTTACCAAGGGAAACCCGTAGGCGTATGGTACTTGGTTGTAATGGAGTTTCGACTAGACCCGGACGAATAAGCCAAGGCCGTCGCTCCGACCTAAAATACGCTAAGGTTCGGAGGAGGCATTATGAAATACGGGAAGATATTAGTAACGTTATTCCTCGCCGCGGCGGCGCTAGTACTCCTAGTGTCGGCGTGCGGCGGCAAGGCCGACCCGGCCGAAACAGCCGCGCCTCCGGGCGGAGAAACGGCCGCGGAAAAGACGGGAGCGAGCGGCGCCGAGGCCTGGTTTTCCGAAGACCCCGAGTATCCCCGCAACCTAAACACGGAACAAGTAAGCGTAGACGAATTGCTGGTTCCGTGCGACGGCGGGAAGCGGGCCGAGAACGTCGTCGTTTTCACGGCCGATGTCGGCGGCCGGGTAAATGGTCCCTGCCTCGCGTTGGCCTCGATAGACGGTAGGTCCTGGGCCTATTTAGGCGTCGCGGGCGAATCCCCCCAATTTTCGCCCGACGGGACAAAAATCGCGTATCTAAAAAACAGGCGAGAGGAAAAATCCTCCCTGTTCGTAATCAACGTAGACGGCTCGGGGGAAACCGTACTATGCGACGAAGGTGATTATTGGACGGACTTCGCCTTTACGCCGGACAGCCGAGCGGTCGTTTATACCGCACCTAAAGGTAAATCGGCTAACGGTATATTTATCGCGGACGTCGCCGGTCGCGGACGTCGCCTAATTTATTCGTCCGATGGTTATCCGCGCACCCCCTCCTTACCGGCGTCGGGCGAAGAGATTGCGTTCGAAAAAGGTTACGAAATTTACATGATAAATATCGACGGCTCGGGCCTCCGCCGCGTCACCGGCCCACCCGTCGGACACGAATTCCGTTTTGACAAAAACCCGACTATCTCCCCGGACGGTTCGAAAATAGCCTTCCGCTCGGGCGACGATTACGACCACGAGCTGGGGTACGACGTATACGTCGTCAACGCCGACGGGACCGGACGGCACAACCTCACGCCCAACGATAAACGCGAAGAAAAACCGGATTTCTCCCCCGACGGCAAAAGGATCGTCTTCCAATCGTTGGGAGGGGGTATAACGGTCGCTGACGTAAATACTTTAGAACTCCAGCGGTTACCCACCACGGGCGGTGGAGGCCTTAGCTTTTATTTAACGCCCCGCTTTTCGCCGGACGGCGGAAAAATCGCCTACGACCCGCCGTGCGTGGAAAATATGGGTGCCGGGCAGATATACATAATAAACGTCGACGGCACCGGCGATACGTGGATTAGCCCTGGGGGCGAAGTTGGTTACGAGCATCCCCGCTTCTCGCCCATGCGGGTGGACGGCGTGCTGTTCGATACGTACGGCCGCGTCATTGAGGAATAAAGGGAGGCCGGTTTGAAGAGCTGGCACTACGTAATAACGTTCGCGTTAACGGCGGCCTTGCTGGCGGCCGCGTGCGGCGGTAAACCGGATCCGGCCGAGACCGCCGCGGCCCCAGGCGAAACGTCGGCCGGAAACGAGGTCGATACGCAGCCGGCGCCGTCGGCGCGCGTCGACGAGTTCGTCGTCTACATACCGGAAGCGACGCTACGCCGCGAGGCCAAGGCCGACGCGCCGATTGTGGCCACCTTCAAAGAAGGGACGCGCGTAAAATACCTCTTCCCCGAGATCACCACGACCGAGGGTGGCTGGGTGTACTCGCTCAGCCAGGAACGGGAACCATATGTGTCGGCACTGCCGGTAGTACAACCCACGGTTAAGGACCCGGGCGACGCGGTATGGCGCAAAGTCGAAGCCGGCGGCCGCGTCGGCTGGCTCGCGGACAAGTACGTCCTGCGCGCGGACATATACGACGCCTTCGCCCGGACTCACGAACTCGGCCGGGCGGGAGACGCGCCGGGAATGGTGGCGGCGATAAGGGATGGTTATAAAAAGGGTTGGTACGTTCGCGAGTACTTCGACGACTACGTGGCCGTCTCTCCCGACGGGAAGAAGGCCGCCGCGAGCGTTCCCGTCATCCGGGACCAACGCGACTTCACCTCCGGTTTTAACGATACGAATTTCGCTAAAGGCTATACGCCGGTCCTGTTCTTCGTGGCGGGCCGGGGCCTGGTGGAATACGTTTGTACGGCCGTTAGTCTATCCCATCGACCCTGCGACGGAGGAGCCTGGTCGTCGGATTCGCGGTATTTCGCCTGGCCTATGGACAACGCCGAAAAGCCCCGATCTCCCTGGTCCTTGGACGTACTGGATACGGAGAAATGGGAGCGTCGCACGGTCGGCCTCCTGGACGGCACCGGCGACGAAACCGCATCACTCCCCTCTTACGGATTCGACGGCGGGTATTTATTCTGGACGACGCGAAAAAGAATCGGCGGAGGCAAACCTCCCCACCTGGGCGAGGACGCCTACCAGGCTATCGTAATGGCGTACGAGATGGCGAGCGGGGGAACGTTCCGCGCGCTGGAAGGGGACCTGGCGACCGTTTCGGAAGAAGACGTCGGAGTAATGGTCGGCGAGGAGGACGCGAAGTACTACGACGTTATTATGGCCCCGGCGGCCGGCTGCCCGGAGGGCGTCAAGAAAACGGATTGGTACCGGCGTAACGAAGGCAGCCACGAACTCTTGGAAGACCTCACCGGTTGCCGCGAATGAGCGTACGCGGCCCCAAATGGGAGGAGAACGTGAGGCGATACGCCCCGGTAGCGTTAGCGCTCCTCGCCGCATTCGGGTGCGGCGGCGAGGAATCGACCGAAGAGAACGCCAAGAGCGCCTCGGCGACGAAGGAGGCCGAGGTCGAATACGTCTACGCCGGCGAGTGGGGCTCGACTGGCTCCGGCGAAGGCCAATTCTATTCCCCGAACGAAATCGCCGTAGGGCCCGACGGGACCGTTTACGTCGTGAATGATCGCGGCGCAAGGGCCCAGTACTTCGACCGCTCCGGAAACTACCTGGGCCGATTGGAGGGGCCGGTAGTCAGCGAATTCGGCGAAGCGCCGGTAAGCGTTGCCGTCGCCCCGGACGGTATCATTTACGTCGGGTATATGTACGGCCTGGTTGGAGGCGTAAAGCGTTTTACGCGGACGGGCTCCTACCTGGGCGATCCGCCGGGAGATTTCGACTGGCTCATAACCGGGGACGTTGCCCCCAACGGCAACGTCTACGTGGCGGAAGAGGGGGCCGACCGCATCCGGTACTTCAGCCCCGCCGGTTCCTTGTTGGGGTCGTGGGGCTCCACCGGCGCGGGGGAAGGCCAATTCCAAAACCCGAACGATATCGCCGTCGCGCCCAACGGTTGGGTTTACGTCGTCGACTCCTTCAATTACCGCGTCCAGTATTTCGCGGCGGACGGGTCGTTCCTGGGTCAGATCCGTTTTTATTACGAACCGTTCCGCTTCGCCAGAGGCGTCGCCGTAGCGGCCAACGGCGACGTCTACGTCGCCGACAACCATAATAACCGGGTCGTCCACCTTACCGCCGATGGCGCGGCGGTGGGAACGTGGGGTAAGGAAGGGGCCGGGGACGGCGAATTCGATATCATGGGCAAAATCGCCGTCGGCCCGGAGGGAGACGTGTACGTCGCCGACTGGGGTAAAGGGTGTATACACCGCTTCACCGCCGACGGGTCCTTCGTCCGCCGATACGGCGGGCGAGGCCGGCTTTCATTGCCGGAGGGCGTTGCCGTATCGCCCGACGGCGTCATCTACGTTACCGATACCGGCAACCACACCGTCCTTTACTTCTCGCCCCAAGGCGAGTTTCTGGGGGGGTGGGGCTCGGAGGGGAACGGCGACGGCGAATTCAAACGGCCGGAGGATGTGGCGGTCGCGGCCGACGGCACCGTTTACGTGTACGATAAAGGAAATACACGAATACAATACTTTACGCCGAACGGCTCGTTTCTGGGGAAATGGTATCAGGAGACGGAAAGGGGGCCATCCCATTCGTGGGGTGGCGTCGCGGTAGGGCCGAACGGATACGTCTACGTAACCGACAGCGTCGTCGACCGTGTGAACTATTACACGCCGACCGGCTCCTTACTCGGCCAGTGGGGGCCGGAAATACCCGGCGACCGCAGTTTCTCTCCGGTCGGGGTTGCGGCCTCGCCGAACGGGAACGTCTATACCATAGAATGTGACACCCTCCGGTGTTTTACCTCCACCGGGTCCTTTATCAGCGAAAAGGGGCCGTGGGCCGGCGCCGACGCGCCGTTCCGCCAGCCAACTAAGGTCGCGGTCGGCCCAAACGGCGACGTATTCGTCTGCGGGCAATGGGACGAAGGTATAATCGCCTGGTACTCCCCACTCGGGAGGTTGAAAGGATCGTTCGGGAGTCCGGGCTCGGGGCCCGGGCAGTTCGACGGGTATTCCGCTGTAGCGGTCGGGCCGAACGGCACCGTTTACGTCGCCGATTCGGGCAACGACCGGGTACAATACTTCCGCGTACTCGCGGGCGGCCAGGGCGACCCGGGGCAGACGCGGGAGGCTCGCGAACCGGCGGTAACGGGCGCGGTTAACCGGCAGCGGGGCCCGGGAGAATAAAGTGAGACGGTTCGCTTTGGCAACGTCCATACTCGTCGCCGCGCTCGGCTGCGGCGGCGACGAATCGGCGGAAGATATCGCTAAGAGCGCCTCGGCGACGAAGGAGGCCGAGGTCGAATACGTCTACGCCGGTGAGTGGGGCTCGACGGGCTCCGGCGAAGGCCAGTTTCTCACGCCGACCGAGATCGCTATAGGTCCCGACGGGATCGTTTACGCCGTGGATAAGGGCAACGCGAGAGTTCAATACTTCGACGCCTCCGGAAATTACCTGGGCGAGCTGGAGGGCCCCCCGGATAACGAGCCCCCCGCAAGGCCGATAAGGGTAGCCGTGGCCCCGGGCGGTACCGTTTACGTCCTGTATTACTACGGCCGCGATGACCACGGCCACGCGGACCAGAGGATTCAATGCTTCACCCGAACCGGCTCTTACCTGGGGGACGTGAGTAACGTATTGGGCGGTTTCAACCGGGACACGACGGCCGCCTTCGCCCCCAACGGCGGCTTTTACGTAGCCGAAGCGAGGCACGACCGGGTCCATCGCTTCGGCCCCGGCGGCGTTTATTTGGGGTTGTGGGGTGACTACGGCGTGAGGGGAGGCTCAACCTTTGATATAGATGACGCGGACGGTATAGCCGTGGCTCCCAACGGTTGGGTTTACGTCGTCGACGTAAGCAATTACCGCATCCAGTATTTCACGGCGACCGGGTCGCTCCTGGGTATGACATGTTTTTACGAAGAACCGTTCCGCTGGCCCGGAGACGTCGCCTTGGGAACCGACGGCGATATCTACGTCGCCGATAAAAGTAACTACCGAATCGTGCACCTTACGGCGGACCGGGAAACGCTGGCCGCGTGGGGCAAGAGAGGGTCCGGGGACGGCGAATTCGGCGGCGTGGACAAAATAGCCGTCGGCCCCGACGGGAACGTATACGTCGCCGATTGCGGCAACGACTGTATACAACGCTTCACCGCCAACGGGTCGTTCGTCCGCCGGTACGCCTTGCGGGGAATAGCACCGGGCGGGCCTTTTTCGCCGAACGCCGTCGCCGTATCGCCGGGCGGCGTCATCTACGCCGTCGATACCGACGGTAACCGAATCCAATCATTGTCGCCCCGGGGCGAGCTTCTGGGAGCGTGGGGCTCGGAAGGCAGCGGCGACGGCGAATTCAAAAGGCCGAACGACGTGGCGGCCGCGGCCGACGGCAACGTCTACGTGTGCGATGCGGGGAACGACCGCGTGCAATACTTCACGAGGGCGGGTTCCTTCCTGGGCAAATGGGGTTCACGAGGTTCCGGGGAAGGCCGATTTCGCAGGCCCGGCGGCCTTACGGTCGCGCCGAACGGCAACGTCTACGTATCGGAAGGTTTTCATACCCGCATCCAATCCTTCACCCCCACCGGCTCGGTCCTCAGCTACTGGGACGGGCCGTACCCGCCTAGACCCGGCGGAAGCCATACGGATTCCTCGGACGGGATAGCGGTCTCGCCGGAAGGCGACGTCTACTCCGCCGACCCGTACGGCCTCCTCATTTCCCACTCTATAAAGACCTTACTCGAAGGAAACGGGCCGCCGCCCGTAGAAGGCACGGCGGTTCGCCAGCCGGTTAAACTCGCGGTCGGCCCGAACGGCGACGTATTCGTTTCCAGCGCGTGGCACGAAGGCGTAATTACCCGGTACTCCCCGCTCGGAAGGATCAAGGGTTCGTTCGGGAGGCCGGGCTCGAAGGCCGGGGAATTCTACGGGCCCTCCGGGATAGCCGTCGCGCCGGACGGCACCATTTACGTCGCAGATTCGGGCAACGACCGGTTACAATACTTCCGGCCATTCGCCGGCGGTACCGGCGCCGTGGAAAAGAGATGAAAGGGTTCAACGCCAATGGTAATCGTCATTTACTAAGGTTTTAGGTTATGGCTATAAAATCCGTATGCGAAAAGTGCGGCGGCGAAATCGTCGCCAAATACGCGCGGCCGGGCGCCCGCGTGGAGGGATATGTTAATGCGTAATTTGGTAATAAGCGTAGTAGCGACCTTCCTTGCGGCTGCCGCCATGTTCGCCGTAACGCTCGCCGAGTTGAACGTCGCGCGCGACCCGGAGAATCTCGACGGCGCGATCTATTGCACAACGGTGTACGGCATGAACCTGCGCGCGGGGCCCGGTACGTACTTCGCGGTCCTCGGGACGGTGCCGGCGGGGGCCGAGGTGCCGGTGGTAGGTTGGGTCTCGACCCGCGAGAAGGAGGAGGGCTTTTGGGTGCGGACGTGGTACGAAGGCCAGAGGGGTTGGTTGTGCGCGTATGCGGACGGCGAGCGGCTTCTCGAAAGGGACGGCGGCCCGCTCTTCACGCTAACGGCGAAGGAGGATATCGTATACGACTACGGCACGAGGCGCCCCGCGCCCGGCGCCGAAATCGAGTTCACCGGCCTTGAAGAATTATCTTGGACGGATTTTCTGAAATGGGACGGATACGTCCATCTCCACGCGAAATACGGCGGCAAGGACATCCGGTTGTGCGCCTACGAGGCGGAAGACATCCCCAAAGAGCCGACCTTATTTTACCCCAGGCCGCCCGCCGCTTCGGGGGAGGGGTGGACCGTCGACTTCGACCCGGCGTTCCTCGAGCTGAACCTGACGTATAATTACGAGCGGTGCGATTTCGCTTTCACCGAGTCCGAGGTGGACGTCCAAGGCCGCCGCGGCCCGGGGTACGAATACGCGGAAGTCGATGACGGGTTCATTTGTTATTCCATTATTTTCATCGAAGACGGGTGGGCTCTGGCAGTAGAGATGCTGGGCACCTACGGTTGGATCCCGGTCGGGACGGAGGGTGAACCGGACATCCGGATTTATCGCATAATCCCGTATGAACGGGTGGTGCGGGCGGGGATAAGGAACGCCACCGAGGCGATGGGGGTATACGGCGACTGGGATAAATGGGTGAGAGTCTACGACGATTATTGGCCGGGCACGGACGACATTTACGTAGAATTCCGGGAGCCCTATTTCTCGACGGCTAAAGACAAAACTAAGATAAGCGGGGCCGCGTTTTACCAACCTCCCGATGCGAAAAAGCCGTTGGCCGTGAAGGCCGCGGGCGAAGGCGAAAAAAGCGGTTGGCACGAAACCGTTATCTTGGCCTATTCTTTTAAAGCGCCCCAAGAGTTGGACCGGGACGCGCCGTTCCGCATCGCGGCCAAGATGTTGTATGAGGACGAGGAGGAGTTCGAGGTCGATTTCCACTGCAACCCGTCCCGGGATTATTAGTGGCGCTCTGCGATTGATGTCCGAAAAACCCGGCCTCGGGGCCGGGTTTAATTTTGGGTAAGTTTCACACCCTTCGCTCGCGGTACCTGCGGGCCTTCCGCGAACGTGGGGCGGGCCTACTAAGCCCGGGCCGCCGCAGGCCTGGCGGCTCTCCTAACGCCGGATGCCGAGCGCCCGAATGACGTTCCGGTAACGCTCGATGTCCTTGTTCTTGAGGTAATCGAGCAGGCGGCGCCGCCGGCCGACGAGGAGTAATAGGCCCCGACGGCTGTGCTTGTCTTTCGGGTGGCTCCGCAGGTGCTCGGTGAGGTGGTTGATGCGATCGGTATAGAGCGCGATCTGCACCTCGGCCGAGCCCGTATCGCTCTCGTGCTTGCGATACTTCTCGATTACGGCCTGCTTGCTTTCTTTGTTGATAACCATATATTTGTATTGTTAATTCGCTCTATTGACGGAAGAGGATGCGGCGGGCTTTCTTCTCGTCTTCCTCGAGCTGCTTTCGCAAGGCCGCGGCGTCCTCGAACTTCTCTTCGTCCCGCAGGCGCGCCACGAACTGCACGCGGATCCGGCGGCCCAGGATGTCCCGGCCGAAGTCGAAGAGGTGAACCTCCAGCCGCGGGTCGCCGGTGGCGTCGCCGTTGAACGTGGGCCGGTAGCCCAGGTTCAGAAAGGCCCCGAAGGGCCCCTCGGCCACGTTACCCTCGTCGTCCAGGATATCGCCCAACGCGGCGTATACGCCGGTGGCGGGGAGCATCTTGGCGTCGAGCGCGACGTTGGCCGTGGGGTAGCCGAGTTCGCCGGCGGCGATGCCGCTGCCCCGTTCGACCTCACCCCATACCTCGTAGCGGTAACCCAGGTACTTGTTGGCCTCGGCGACGTTCCCCTCACGGAGGCGGCGCCGTATGAGCGTACTTGAGACGATCATGCCGTCGACGGCGAAGGGCGGCGCGGCCCGGCTTTCGAAACCGTACTTCTTCCCGAGTAGGCTCAGGAGGCTGATGTCGCCGCTGCCGTCCGCGCCGAAGTGATGGTCGTAGCCGACGCAGACGCCACGGACGTGAAGCGTCCCGACCAGTATTTCCTCGACGAAACGGTCGGCCGCCGTGCGGCGCAGGTTATCGTCGAAGGGTAGGACCAGCGCCGCGTCGATGCCGGCGGCGTCCAGTCGCGCGACACGCTCGGCCCCGTAATTCAGGAGGCGGGGGCCCTCCGGGCCGCTGAAGTCCTCTTCCGGGTCTTCGAAGGTGACGACCACGCCGGCCCCGCGGCCCGCGACCGCCATTTCCCGGAGGTCGCCGAGGAGGGCCCTGTGGCCCAGGTGTACGCCGTCGAAACTCCCTACTGTGACGTAAGGCGCCGGAGCGGGATCCGCGGCCGCTTCTTCCAGTGTCCGCCAGACTTTCATAAATAACCCGTCCTCGCGGGTGCGTAAATTACCACTAGAAGGGAACCTTGTCAAGGGCTATCGTAAATTGCTACCTCGATTGGCTTGACAAGTAGGCCGGAGCTTGCTATATTTAATATAAGGCGTAGTTAGACGAGTTAGAAGTTGTTTCTAGGGACGGAAAGGCATTCTCCGGATGGACGGTTCCGGGATGTGGCGTCCCACGGCGTTCGCCGTAAACAGGGTGGTTAGCAGGTGACGCTGAAGAAAGCGGAAAAGCTTTTCGAACTCGTAAGTATTTTGCGGTCCGGCGACGGTTATCACGCCTCCGAACTGGCCGAAGCGCTAGACGTATCGACGCGGACGATATACCGCTACGTTGTCGACCTTTCCGAACTCGTACCGATTTATTACGACAAAGGTTATCGTATAATGCCGGGGTCGCGCGGCGCGAGTTTAAATCTTACCCGAAGAGAGTTGGTAGCGGTCAAGCTCGCCCTCAGGACGGTGGAATTATTGGGCGGGTCGGATTATTTTACGCCGGCGATGCGAGTAGCGTTGGCGAAGGTCGAGTCGGAACTCGAAAGCCAGTTAGACGAAGTGGATAATCCGTAGGGCCGCCGGCTGGTTGCCGGTGGGTGTTACTTGGTGGGCGCGTGGCGCGTCGGGCGCGTTTCTCCTGCAACCGCTAACCCCGGAAACTCGACCCGTCGCAATCGTACGTGCGATTGTACGGTCGAGGCCGGGGTGGTTTTATATATAAGGGTCGGGTTATCATATAACCGGTATGATTTAGGAGGAGACATGACTCGGAGTTATTTCACGTGCTTGGTTATCGGATTATTACTTTTCGGGGGTTTAGCTTCCGCAGAGGTTTATCGGAACCAATGTTTCGAGGACCACGAACCCCAGCCCAGCGTCCCGGCGGCGGAAAAAATCGGATGTATCGCGGGGTGGGCCGCTTTCGGCCTGTTCCTCGAAGACGGCGGGTATGGGACTTCTCAGGCCGTCATCGAAGATATCGAGGATTTAAACGATGCTTATCAGAACGATGATTTCGACCCGTTGCAGGACGAAGCTTCGGCGATCCACACCTGGCTCAGTTCCTCGCACGTGATCGACGACGGGACCGGGACAAACGCCTGCCCGATTTGCGGGACCGCGCATACGATGGCGCAATTCGAGACGGCCCGCGACGCGAAAATCGCGCGGCTCCACGCAATCGACGAAGAGATTGACGAAGCGTGGATCGACCTCGTCGATACCATCCGCGGCATGATTTCCGATAGCGCGTACGAAAGCTATCTTGACGCTCACGGATTGATAGACAGCGATTAATTCGACTATAGCCCTCCGACCCAACGTTTTATCGTAACGGGTCCCGGAGCCAAACGGTACGCCCGGCGCGAATGCCGAGTTTTCGGCATTCGCCGCCGGGCCGAATAATACCGGTACGCAGTTGCCGGTTCAATCGGCAGGTGGAAAATCACCAATCCCTTTCTTTACTGCCCGGCGTGTTTGCGCCGGGCTTTTTTTTACCAAGTTGCCCTTTTTTTGCTTGACGTTGACCTGCGATATGTTATGGTGGATGAGGTGGGGTAAAGATTAGGTGGAAATATTACGCTGTTTACGCTTTCGTGTGTAAAAAAAGGTTGTGATATAATACCATAGGTTTGGGCGAAGGCCCGCAGTAGCGCTTCCTGGTGGCGGGCCGTTTTTCGTAGAGGAGGTTGTCGAATGAGGTTGTGGGCAGTTATCTTATTCCTAATTACCCCGATGATAATACCGGGGGTGGCGTTGGGGACGAACATCAACGTTTGTTACGAGGATCACGATCCTCTACCTAACGACCCCCTGCCGGATAAAATCGGGGAAGTCGCCGGTTTCCAGATTCTGAGCCGTTTTCTCTCGCTGGGGGGCTTCGGTTGCACGGATGAGGTTATGAACGATATCCGGGCGATGAACGTCGAGTATCTGAATAACGAATACATGCCCCGGCACGCCGAAGCCGTAGCTATTTACGAATGGCTCAATACCACTCACGACGTTGAATACGTTTCCGAGTTCCGGGATGAGGCAAACCAGAAACTAGCGCGCCTCCACGAGATTTCCGCGGAGATCGACGCTATCTGGATCGACTATGCCCTAACCGGTTGGGATATGATACCGGAGGATTGCCAGAACGCTTACATCGCGTGGTGCGCCGGTTTAGGTACCAGCAGTCCGTAGTTAATATTCCTTCGTAAGGGTAGGGAAGGATCGGCGTTTATAGGCCGCGCGGGGGGTATGCGAGTGGCAACGTATAACGAATTCCGGATTACCGGCGTCAAGTATTACGACGAGGGCGGTACGCCGTTAATCGTACTACAGGAGGTCGGCGACAATCGGGCCTTCGTGATCGCCGTGTCGAAGGCCGCGGCCAGATCGGTGTGCGCGGCGATAGACCCGGAGTACAGGCGCGAATACGTCGGCGTTCCTTTGGAGCACGATACCGCTCTGTCGTTAGCCGAGGTCGGCGGCGTCAGCATCAAGCGCGTTATAATCGACGAGTTGACGGAGTCCCGTGTCTTCGGCGCTACGCTGGAAGTCCAGGCGGCCAACGGGGCCGACCCGGTGTGTTTGGAGGTCCGTCCCTCCGACGCGGTCGCACTCGCCGTTAGGTGTAACGCCCCCATTTACGTCGCCGAAACGATTATGCCCGTTATGAAGTTCCGCTCTATAGACGAGTTTCCGTTCCGCGACGTCGAGCCCGAGGATTTCTTCGGGGCCTAATCGCTTTCGATACGGATTTAATCGAGCGCCCCGCCCCTCGGCGGGGCGTTTTTGCCTCTTCTCCGGTTCCGCGAATCCCTTGACACGGCGCCACGCCGTTGATATATTTCTACGAACGCGATGAATGCACCTAATTTCCCCCGTTCGGATTGCTGGAATACCTTTATCGGAGCCGAATTGCCGCCGGGCGGCTTGTTTTGCGTTCCGGGCGCGGGTAGTATCCGGCAGTGGCGTACCCCGGCCGAAGGGTCGATTTCGTAATCCGCCGGGCCGCCCTAATCCTAACGGCTCTTTGACGAGTACCGCCTCGCCTAATGGGTCGGGCCGTTGCGCCCGGCGGAGGTCGTAAATGAAGATTACTCCCCAGGACATCCACGCCCAGGAATTTCGAAGGAGTTTGCGCGGCTACGATATGGACGAGGTCGACGCGTTCCTCGCTCAGGTGGCCGACGAACTTGAAACGCACGTTCAGGAGAACCTACATCTAAAAGACCGAATAAAGGTTCTCGATGAACGAGTTGCCGAATACCAGAACCTCGACCAGCGGTTGAAAGATACACTCGTCACGGCGCAGGAAATGAAAGAGGAGATAGCCAAGGCGTCCCAACATAAAGTCGAGGCCGCCTCGGCGTTGGCGCGGGCGGAGGCGCAACGTATCGTCGCCGACGCCCATAAGAAATTGGTTCGCATCCAAGCGCAAGTGGACGACCTCCGGCGTTACCGGGATTCTTTCGTTATCCGATATAAAGCCTTTTTGGATCAACAGTACCGCTTCCTCGCCGATTACGCCAAAACCGAGGGTGCCGGGGCCGATCCAGCGAAAACTCCCGAAAAAACGAAACCGGCCGCGCCCGCCGAGAACCGTCCGCAGGCCGCGCCGCCGAGGAAAGAACCCACGGCTGACGGCGGTGAACTCGAAATCGAAGTGACCGGGAACGGCGAAGGGGGCTAGGCCAGTGGCTCGCCTCGAGGTCCAGGTCACGCCCAAAGCCCGGCGGCCGGGCGTAGCGGGCCGGCAAGGCGACGTCCTTAAAGTCCGGGTGGCCGCGGCCCCGGAGGCGGGCAAGGCCAACAAGGAACTCGTCGCGCTGGTAGCGGCGTTTCTGGGCGTGCGGCCCGGAGCCGTTAAAGTACTCCGCGGCGCTACGGCCCGGTATAAATTGTTGGAGATAGAGGGCCGGTCAGAAAGTGAATTGGCGGCGGCTTTGGCCCGGCTGCCGAGTTAGGGGCGATATCCTCCGGCGTGGTTTTCGTCGCCTCTTAAGTTCGAAATCGAACCCGATGCGACGGGTCGAAGGGGAGGCGTATTCGTGGAAATGATAGGTTATTGCGGTTACGACTGCGCTTCCTGCGCGGCCCGAAGCGACGACGTAGCGCTCCGGCAGAAGTTGGTGGACGGTTGGCGTAAATATTTCGGCCACGAATGTTACACCGCTGAAAACGTTAAATGCGACGGTTGCCGCAGCGACGGCGTAGTCGCCGATAAGGAATGTAAGGTCCGGCCTTGCGCCCGCGAACGGGGCGCCGATATCTGCGCCGATTGCGCCGATTTCCCCTGCCCCCCAGTCCGGACGCTATTAGGTTCGCGTGACGGCCTGTTAGTATATCTTTATCCGCGGACAGCCGGCATCACGGCCGAAGAGTATAAGCTTTGCATGCGGCAGTTCGAGAGTATGGGGCGGCTCGCCGCGCGGTTGGCGGAATCGGGCCGCCTGCCACGGCCGGAGGAGTTGGAGTAACCGAATAATATACGTTTGGAGAATTCGGGGTGGGGGTTCCCCTCGGATTAAGAATAACGCGGTTTCGCCGCCGTTCCCCGGATCCGACGTTTAGGACGGTGATTGAAAGGACTTGCAAAAGCCGCACGTGTGTCTTATAGTGAAAATCCATTCCTTAAGTCGCGCGTAGGGCGCGCGGCTAGAGTAGGGGTAAGCTATGATAGAGATTAGGTTCCACGGCCGCGGCGGCCAGGGCGCCGCGATGGCGTCGAGTATTATCGCCGACGCGATTTTTAACGAAGGGCGCAACGTCCAATCCTTTCCCATGTTCGGCGTGGAACGGCGCGGCGCGCCGGTAGCGGCGTTCATCCGGGTCGACGATAAACCCATCAGGGTTAAATGTGAGATCGAAGAGCCGGGTTACGTCATGGTACTGGATCCCACGTTGGTCGAGGCGGTCGACGTGACGTCGGGCGTAAAACCGTCGGGGAAGATAATCGTTAACTCTCCCCTGGAACCCGGGGCGTTGAAGCTGGGTGACGGTTTCGACATCCGCACCTTCGACGGTACGTCGTTGGCCGTCGACCACGGCCTCGGAAGCCGGACGGCCCCCATCGTCAACACGACGATGCTCGGCGTCTTCGCCAAGGTTACGGGCCTCGTAGGTATCGACGCGTTGGCGGATTCCATCCGGAAATACTTCCCTCGAGATAAAGACGGGAAAAACGCCAAGGTAGCCCGGGCCGCGTTCGAAGCCGCGCCGGCGGCGTAACCGCGACCCCGGCAAAACCCATCTATGGCGGTGGCGGCTCATGGCCGAGCCGGAGCTGGAACAGCTACTATTTATCGACGAATGTACGCGGACGTATAACCGCCGGTACTTCTTCCAGCGTTTGGACGAAGAGGTAGCCCGCGCCAAGCGTTACGGCCGTACGTTCGCCCTTCTTTTCGTCGATATCGACCGTTTCAAAGAAATAAACGACGTTTTCGGCCATCTGACCGGAGACGAGGTCCTCCGGGACGTCGCCGGTAGGCTCCGGAACGTCGTTCGTGGCGTCGACCTGGTGTTCCGTTACGCCGGAGACGAGTTCGCCGCTATTCTGCCCGAAACCGGCTCGGACGAGGCTATATACGCGGCCGAACGCGTACTGGCCGACTTCCGACGGACGCCGGTTTATTCCAATCGGGCCAAACGGGACGTCCATATCACCCTCAGCGTCGGTGTGGCGGCGTTCCCGGTGGACGCCGGCGACGCGCAGAGTATCCTTGACAAGGCGGACCAGGCCCTTCTCGTCGCCAAACACCGCGGCCGGAACATGGCGGTCGACCAGGCGCGGGCGAGCGAAGCCGAGGCGTTGGAGGAGCGCTTGTCCCGCCCCGTATTCTGCCCCAAGATGGTGGGGCGCGAACGCGAAAAAAGGCTGCTCCGAAAATTATGGGGCCGGGCCGGCGACGGCCGCGGGGGACTGGTAACGATAATCGGCGAAACCGGCGTGGGCAAAACCAGGCTGGTTCGGGATTTCGTGGATTTCTTGGGTATGCAGGGCGTGGCCGTTCTGGAGGGACAATCCTTCGAGGAGCCTACCGGGTTCGCCTATCAGCCTTTCCGGGAGGCTGTGGCCGGGTTCCTAAAATCGCCGCCCGAAAACGTAGCCGCACGCGTGGCCGGCATCCCCCGAGCGTACCAACGGGAACTATACAACGTTATTCCGGAATTGGCGGCCTTCGGCTTCGATACCGCGCCCTTTTACGAACTCGGGCCGGAGCAGGCGCGCCTCCGCCTCTTCGTGGGATTCCGCTATTTGTTGACGGCTTTGGCCTCCCGCGGCCCCGTGGCGCTGGTTTTGGAGGATATCCACTGGGCTGAGGAAGGGTCGCTTTCGCTTTTGCGTTTCCTCTTGAACGGCCTTACGACCGAAAAGATATTAACGATAACGACGTACAGGCCGGAGGAACTCGCGGGGCACCGGGCTCGGACGCCCGAATTGTCGACGGCCCTGCGAGCGGTCATCCGAGACCGCAACGTCGATACGATTAAACTCGAGCGCTTGGGCGCCGAAGCCGTGGCCGAGATGATACGGCTTATTTTCCGCGTCCCGGAAGTGGCGCCGAGTTTCGCCGATTTCGTGTACCGCGAAACGGAGGGTAACCCGCTTTTCGTGGAAGAGACGTTGAAGTCTTTCTACGAGGACGGGATGTCGCCGCGCCGGTTCGCCGTCGAGGGCGAAAGCATCCCGGCGGAGTACGAGGTGCCGGGTTCGGTTCGCGGCATTATCCAGCGGCGACTCAGTCGGTTGGACGACCGGACGGTTAAGGTCCTGGAAGCGGCGGCGGCGCTGGGGGACGAATTTACGGCCGAGGGCATTCGCGCCGCGGTCACCATTAACGAAGGTTACCTCGCCGATATCCTGGACGTGTGTACCGAACACGAATTAATAGTACCGGCCGCCGGCAACGCCGAGCGCTATCGTTTCGCCCACGGCCGATTGCGGGACGAGGTTTATCGACAGATAGGGAAGCGGCGGCGCAAACGCCTCCACCAGAACATAGCCCGCTATCTGGAGCGGCGTTTCCGTGAGGGCGACTTGGACGTCGTTCCCGATCTGTCCTGGCATTCGTACGTCGGCGAATTGTGGGAGAAGGTTTTGGTCTTCGCGCGGCTCGCCGGCGACCGGGCGTGGGGGACGTACGAAGCCCCCGAGGCCCTTAAGCACTACGACCGCATGGCCGTGGCCGCGGCGAAAATCGGCAAGGGCGGTTTCGGCGACGAATTAATACGCCGCGAACTCGTCGAACTCAACTCCCGGCGCGGCGAGATTTACCTGGCCCAGGGGAAGTTCGGGGACGCCGTGGGGGTGCTGGAAAAGGCTAAAGAGGCCGCCCGGGAAATCGACGATCTTTTAAGCCTCGCGAAGGCGATGAACCTGGCGGGCCGGGCGTACGGGGCGCTGGGCGACGAGGCCCGGGCGGTGTCGAATCTCGACGCTGCTTTGGCCGTCTTTAAGAAATCCGACGCGACGCCGGATATCGCCCGGGCCCTTTACAATCTGGGCGAACGCTCGGCCCGCAATTTCGATTTGCCCAAGGCGTTGAGTTATTTCCACATGGCCGAGACGATGGCGGCCAAGGGCGGCGACAAGAACCTGTCGATGCTCGTCGCGGGGGGGATCGGCGACATCGCCTCGTCGCGCGGCGATGTGCGGGGGGCGACCGAGTGCTATCGCCGGGCGCTTAAGCTGGCGGGCGAAATCGGCAATCGGCGGGGCGAAGCCGCGGCGTTGGCCGAGCTCGGCGTCTCCGCCCTGCGCGACGGCGTTTTCAAAGAAGCCCTCCGGTTCTTTAACGACGCCCTCGGTATAGCGGCCGGTTTGGGCAACCGGGCAATAACGGCCTCCATTTTAATACGGTTGGCTTACGCGAAAGCATACGACGACGATTTAAAGGCCGCGACGGATTACCTCGAACGGGCGATTTCCATCGCTCGCCAAGCCGGCCGGAAACGGCTCGAAGCGGAAGCGCGTTATAACCTGGGGGCGATAGGTTTGCGCCGGGCGGATTTCGGCGGAGCCTTGGACGAGTTGAAAGCTGCGCTCCGGCTGGCGCGGAAGGCGGACGACAAGTACCGTGAATTTCGGTGTCTGGTTACGCTCGGCGCGGCCCAGGCCGAGGCGGGGCGGAGCGCCTCGGCGAACCAGTACCTCAAGCAGGCATCCCGTCGCGCCGAGGAATTGACCGCTTTCAATCTGGATTATTCTTATAATTACGCCGCTGGCCGGGTGGCGGCCGCGAGGGGCGATTACGACGAGGCGTGCCGTTGTTTCAGCGAAGCGGCCAAGGCCGGGAAGAAGTCGCTCGAGCCTTACCTGGGCCTAAAGGCACAAATACGACTGGCGGCGGCCTATGCCCGGGCCGGCCGTCCGAAGCGGGCGCAGAAGGCGGCCGCCAAGGCCAAGGAAATGATAAGCCGTGTGCCGGGCCGCCGCTGGGGGGGAATGCTCGCGTACGCTAACGCCCTGACCGCCGCGGCCTCGGGCAGCCGGGGCGCCGCGGCCCGCTATTTCAAGAAGGCGGTAGACGTGCTGGCCGCGACGGACACGTTGGCCGCCGCCCAGGCCCGGGTCGATTACGGTAAATTCTTCGCGGAGGCGGAAGAAGCGCAAAGGGCGCAACCTCTTCTCGTCGCCGCGGCGAGGTATTTTGAGAATTTGGGTAACAAGCAGAAGGCCGACCGCATCCGCTCGCTGGTCGCGAGCGAGAAACCGGCCGCCGGCCGTAAACGTAAGGCGAGGTAACGATGACCGAAAAGATTGAAATCCGCGGCGCGAGCGATATGCCGCCGATGGCGAAGAGCCTGGGTCGGATGTCCTGGAATAAAACCGGGTCCTGGCGGAACGTTACGCCCGTTATTGACCACGAGAAATGTACCCGGTGCATGCTCTGCTGGAAATTCTGCCCGGACCTGGCCATCACCTGTACCGACCCACCCGAGGTCATTCTGGATTATTGTAAGGGGTGCGGCGTCTGCGCCGAGGAATGCCCCGTTAACTGTATCGAGATGAAGGAAGGTCTTTAAGGCGGGAGGCCCGCCCTCCCCGTCCAGGGCTCTTTATCGAAAGGTTAAATTATGAAAGAAGTCGTAACCGGTAATCACACGGTATCACACGCGGCCCGGGTAGCCCGGGCGCAGGTGGTCTCCGCGTATCCCATAACGCCCCAGACGCAGGTCGTGGAGAAAATTAGCGAGTTCGTCGCGGACGGCGTTATGGACGCCAAGTTCATTAAGGTGGAGAGCGAGCACTCGGCGATGGTGGCCTGCATCGGGGCCTCGGCCGCCGGGGCCCGCACGTTCACGGCGACCTCGGCCCAAGGCCTCGCGCTCATGCACGAGGTTCTCCACTGGGCCGCCAACGCCCGGCTTCCGGTCGTGCTGGCCAACATTAACCGGGCCATGGGGCCGCCGTGGACCATTTGGACCGACCAGATAGACAGCCTGAGTCAGCGCGATACCGGATGGATGCAGTTCTACGCCGAATCGAATCAGGACGTTTTCGACAGCATCCTCATCGCGTTTCGCGTAGCCGAACAGGTACAGTTGCCGGCGATGGTTGTACTCGACGCGTTCTTTTTAAGCCATACCACCGAACCGGTCGATTTCCCGGAACAGGAGGAGGCGGACCGTTACCTCCCGCCGTATCAGGGCAAGCACAACGTTGACCCCGCCAACCCCGCGGCCTACGGCGGCCTTACCGGCCCGGACCACTATTACGAACTAAAATACATGGAACACAACGCTATGCTCGAAGCGCGCGACGTTATTAAGAAGGCGACCCAGGAGTACGGCGACATTACCGGCCGCTATTATAAAATGGCCGAACCGTATAAATGCGACGACGCGGAAACGGTCCTCGTAGTGTCCGGGACCATAGCCTCGACGGCCAAAGACGCCGTGGACGAGGCCCGCGCTGCCGGGAAGAAAATCGGCGCCCTCAAGATGTGGACCTTCCGGCCTTTCCCGAGGCAGGAGGTTCGGGACCTGCTCCTCGGAAAGAAGCGCGTGGTGGTCGTCGATCGGAACATATCTTTCGGCCAGGAAGGTATATTCTGCTCCGAGCTTAAAGCTTCGCTCTACGGACAGGAAAACGCCCCGCCGGTGCTGGGCTTCATCGCTGGCCTGGGAGGCCGCGACGTCAAGGTCCGGGACTTGTTGGCCATAGCCGACGAGGCCGAGAAACCCGATTGTCCCGAATTCAACTGGTACGGCGTCAAGCCTTAAAGTCCGGCTTGGCCTGAGGATAGAGGAGAAAAGCGATGGCAGACGCTCCAAAGAAACTTACGATCCCGGCGGAGGAATATATTTGCTCCGGCCACTTGGCGTGCCAGGGGTGCGGCGCCGCGCTCGCGATGCGCTACGCCCTTAAGGCATTAGGTCCCGATACCGTATACACGGTACCGGCGTGTTGCTGGTCGGTCATCGACGGGCCGTTCCCGTATACGACGCTGGGGGTCCCGCTCTTTCACATCGCGTTCGAGGCCGCCGCGGCCTCGGCCTGCGGCCTGGCCGCGGGTTTGGAGATGGTCGGCAAGAAGGACGTCAACGTCGTGGCGTGGGCGGGCGACGGCGGAACCGCGGACATCGGCATCCAGGCGCTTTCCGGGGCCGCGGAACGCAACGATAACATTATGTACATATGCTACGACAACGAGGCGTATATGAATACGGGCGTCCAACGCTCGAGTTCGACGCCCTGGGGTGCCTGGACGACGACGACTCCCTCGCGCCATTTTAAAAAACGTCCGAAGAAAAACCTAGTCGATATAATGGTGGCCCACCAGATTCCGTACGTTGCGACTGCGGCGATGGCCTTCCCGGAAGACGTGGTGAGGAAGGTAAACAAGGCCAAGGAGATCGAGGGGACAAAGTTCCTCCAGATATTCGCCAGTTGCCCCCCGGGGTGGAAGATGGCGCCCGAATATTCCGTCAAGGCCGTACGCCTGGCCGTCAATAGCGGTGTCTGGCCCCTTATCGAGGTTGATCAGGGCGTCTATACGATTAACCGTAAACCGAAGAAACGTACGCCGGTCTCCGAGTACTTAAAGCTACAGGGCCGCTTCTCCCATCTCACTGCCGAGCACGTCGAGGAAATACAGCGTATAGTCGACCAGAACTGGGAACGGTTGTTGTTCCTGGAACGGTCCACGCACGAGATGGCTGGAATACCGTTGAAAGGCTAACCGGCCCGTAAACGTACGGAGGGACAGCCGGCCCCGGGGGTTAACCAGGCAATCCAAAGGAGGTGTACGTCGTGCGGCGCTTAGTAATATTTGGCTCCGTGGTGGTGATATCCGCGGTCGCGGCATTCGCGGCCGTGTATGACGCCAACCAGAAGGTGGCGCTTACGCCTGTTATCGCTGTCCGCGGCGACGACATATACGTGGCTTGGGCGAGGTTGGGTCGGATGTTAAAATTCGGCCGTTTCACGCTGTCGCCCGTCCACGGCGGCGAAGCCCACCTCCAGACGTCCGTCCCGATGACGTCTCGGACTAACGAGCCGTTCGCATTGGCGATGGACGACGACAGTATTTTCCTGTCGTGGGTCGATTACGGTTCCGGGAAGGCGGAACTCGCGCATTACAAGATTAAAGGTAAGGAGAAGATCGACCGGGTCGATACTCGGAATACCAGTATTCGAACGCGGGGCGGCGTCAGCCTGGCGTACGGGGACGGCCGGCTGTTCGTCGGGTATACCGACGAAAAGGAGGACCTTATCCGGATCGCCACTTACAACGTAAGTAGCAAGGGGAAGCTCTCCCGCGAGAACGAGCGGAAATTGACGGAGTGCGAAACCGTGGTGGGGTCGTCCATAGCGCTCTCCGGCGATACGATGGTCGTGGCGTGGATGAACTCTGAGAAGAAGTTTATGCTCACGACGTACGCCGTCGAGAAGTCCTCCAAGGGGCCCACTTACCGGCATTTAAAAGAGACCCGGACGGAGATACGCGCTCGTACCGACCCCATGGATAAACCCGCCGTGGCCGTACTCGGTGACGAGATATACTTGGGTTATGTCGACCGGAACGATAAAACGGCCCGGGTGAAGTTCTACCAGCTCAACGCCGACGGTTCGACCAAGTCGGCTGGCGAAACCCGCGTCAACGAACGCCCCGGCCAGCCGATAACCGTAGCCGCTTCCGCCGATAAAGTTTATGTGGCTCTGATGGATAACGATAACCGTTTGTTGATAGCCGAGCAATAGCGGCGGAATACGGGGCTATATTTAATTAGTCCCCCGGAAATAATATGCCGGCCCCCCGAGTGGGGGCCGGCTTTCGTTTTATATAGTCGGATCCCGAGGCCGCGTCGCGCTATCGATTGGGCCGGGATTGGTCGGGCCGCGAAGGTTGGCCGCCGCCCGCTTTGGAGTCCCCGCCCGGCGCGGGACGTCCGTCCGTACCGTGCCCGCCGCCGGTCGCTTTACCCGCTTCCGCTCCCTTGGCGGCGTCGGGCGCCCCTTTGGGGTGCCGGTTTTTCTGGCCCATGTCGCAGTAACCGTCGAGTACGGCCGATTCGCCCACGATAAGGTTTTTCGTGTGGACGTTCCCGATAAGTTCAGCCTTGGGTTGGAGCTCGAGGCTCTCACGGGCCACTACGTCTCCGAATATTTTGCCCCCGATGACGGCGACGTTAGTCTCGACCGTCGCTTCGATTACGGCTTCTTTCCCCACGAAAACCGAATCCGCTTTTATTTTGCCTTTAAACTTTCCGTCGATTTTAAGGCCCCCGGCCACGACGATCTCGCCTTCGCATTGCGAGCCTCTGCCGACGATGGAGTTGAGTTTGCTGTCTCCGGAACCTGCGTCTTTTCCGAACATACGTTTTCGGCTCCTTTCCCAAAAGAACTAATTGGCCGAATTATTTAATTGGGCCTGTGGCGTCCTTATTCCGATTCGGGCGGCGTCGTAGCCGGAGGAGTTTCGGCCTCCGGTTTTTCCCCGCTCGTAGGTATGCCGCCCTCACGTTCGTCGCTCGAGCCTTCTTCTTCCGTTTGCGGCTCTGGTTTCTCTTCTTCTACCGGGACCGGCGGCAACTCCTCCTCCACGCCCTTCTCCGCCGGCGTCATGTATTTCGCCGGATTAACCGGGATGCCGTGTAGGCGAACTTCATAATGGAGGTGGGGAGCGGTGCTCTTGCCGGTATTGCCGGTATAGGCGATAACGTCGCCCCGCGCTACTTCCGTACCTACTTTTATTTTTATTTTACTGTTATGGCCGTAGAAGGTGCTATAGCCGGTCAGGCCGTGTTGGACGATAACGAGTTTGCCGTACGTGGGGTCGTCTCCGGCGAACGTTACGACGCCGGGGGCCGTTACCGAGACCGGCGTTCCCTCCGGGCAGGCGATGTCGAAACCGTTGTGGAAGGAGTGGCCCTCCAGGCCGGCGTTGTCGCCGAATCCCCGGGTGGTCCAACCTTTAGTGACCGGGTTTCCGTCAGGCGCTTTGAGCGTTATACCACGGCGCTCCGCGGCCAATGCGCGGAACTCCTGGATGCCTTCGGCTACCGATATCAGCGTTACGGCCGCGTCGTCGCCTTCCACCGAAACGGGAGCGAGTTCGCGCGTCGCTTCTCGTTCGCCCGCCATGACCATTAATTTATCCTCGATAACCTCGAGTTCGGCGAGTTTCTTTTCGAGTGCCGCGATGCGCTCAACTTTTTCCTTAAGTTGGCCGTTCTGCCGCCGGAGTAATTCGAGTTCGCCGAGTTTGGCTTCGTCCATGGCCTGGTTGACGACGAGGCCGACGACGAGCATAAACAGGACCGACGCGAAAATAACGAGGGCGTAGAAGTGGCCGAGTTGCATACGAAACGTCAAGGTCCCGGATCGGTCTTCCGGCGCGACGACGAAATTTATATGTCTCCGTTTTGCCATAATAACCTAGTTTAACGTATCGGCGACGAGGCGCGTTAACACGTCGTCGGGCGTGACGCCCTCCGCCTCCGCAATGAAGTTTAAGACTAACCGGTGTCGCAGGGCCGGTTTCACCAGCCGTTCGACTTCATCCAGCGTTACGGCCAGCGTGCCCGAGAGAAGAGCGGCGGCTTTGGCCGCGAGGACAAGGTGCTGGGCGGCCCGGGGCCCCGCTCCCCATTTGACCCATTGCTTTACGTAGTCGGGCGCTTCCGGCCCCGGCCGAGTTTTACGGACCAGGGCGGTGGTACGCGTTAGCACGTCGTCGGGCAACGGAACCCGCCGAACGAGTTCCCGGTACGATATTACCTCGTCGGCCGAAAGGACCGCGTCGGGAGCGGGCCGCGGCGAGGCCGTGGTGGTAGCCACTATTTCCTCTTCTTCCTCGGCCGTGGGATAAGGAACCAGCACGTTCAGCATAAAACGGTCGAGTTGCGCTTCGGGTAGGGGATAGGTCCCCTCCTGTTCTATAGGGTTCCGGGTCGCCAATACGTAAAAGGGTTGGGGCAGGTCGTGGGTCTCGCCGCCGACCGTTACCTGGCCCTCCTGCATCGCCTGGAGGAGAGCGGCCTGGGTCTTGGGCGGCGTCCGGTTTATTTCGTCGGCTAGTATGACCTGGGCGAAGACGGGGCCCGGCAAAAAGCGGAAGACGCGCCGCCGTTCGCTGTCCTCCTCCAGGACCTCGGTCCCGGTGATGTCGGAGGGCATCAGGTCCGGCGTGAATTGTATTCTCGAGAACGAGAGCTCGAGCGCCCGAGCCAAAGTCGAGACCAGGAGGGTTTTGGCCAGGCCGGGGACGCCGGTGAGGATACAATGCCCCCCGGCCAACAGACCCACCAGGACCTCGAAAATCGCGTCGCGCTGGCCGACGATGACCTCGCCGACGGCCCCCTCGAACCGGGCAAGCGCGGCGCTCAATTCGCGCGCTCGGGTTACCTCGTCTTTAATCAAAACAATAAATCCCGGTTAACGGAAATAAGATACGTATAATAGGGTATATCAAGGCGACTGTCAAGGGAGATAGTAAAATCCGTACGGGGCCGTTCGCCCGCCGCCGTTCGGCCGGTCTCGTTCAAAGTTGGACGCTTGACTTGATAACCAATATCGGGTTATAATTACGTTAAACATTTTCGCGCCATTTTTCCCCGCTCGTCGCGACCCCGGCGGGCCGTTGTAGAGGAGTACGGATATGAAACGTTTGTTGCTACTGGTTTTGTTTGTCGCCGCCGTCGCGTACGCGGCGCCTCGGGTTACGCCGGAGCTTTCGGCCCACCTCGAAGAAATCCCCGCCGACGAGCAAGTACGGATCCTCATTAGCATGGAGGATCGGATGCCGGCCGATGAGCTTTACGCCCTCACCGACGGCCTGACCCGCGACCAGCGTCGTATCGTCGTTGAGCGGGAGCTCTCGCGCGTCGCCGAGCGTACCCAACGCGACGTTCTCGATTATTTAAACGAACGCGCCGCGCTGGGTTGCGCGTCTGAAGTCAAGTCGCTTTGGCTCGTTAACGTCGTATCGGCGTACGGCGACCGGGAAACGATTGAACACGTTTCGGCGTTGCCCGGAGTGGCTTTCGTCGATTGGGACGAGGACGTTCCCCTCGAACAGCTTAAGGATGTCGTCGACGGCCCCCAGGACGAGATCGTATGGGGCGTTGAGAAGATCCGGGCGCCCCAGGTTTGGAACGCGGGTTTCGACGGCGACGGTATAATCGTATGCGTGTGCGACAGTGGCGTTAACTACAACCACGTCGACCTCGCCGATCATATGTGGGTCAACGGTTCTTACCCCAACCACGGCCGCAATTTCTCCGGCGGCGACCCCAACGATACTATGGATTACGACGGCCACGGGACCCACGTCGCCGGCACCGTAGCGAGCGACGGTACCGCCGGTTCCCAATGCGGCGTCGCGCCCGAAGCCACTATCATGATAGCCAAACTCGGCAGTTGGGAATCCTGTTGGTTTGAAGCGTGGCAGTGGGCGATTACGAATGGCGCGGACGTCATTACCCAATCCTGGTCCCGGAAAATCCCGAACAACCCGGCATACGCCCTGCACCGGGAAGCCAGCGAGGGCATCCTCGCCGCCGGCGTCGTCCACACCAATTCCATCGGGAACAACGGCCACGAGACCGAATCGGGTTACCCCATACCTTTTAATATCGCCGCCCCCGGCAACTGCCCTCCCCCGTGGTTGAATCCCGCCCAGGCGTTAAAGGGCGGCGTCGCCGGGACGATGGGCATCGGCGCGACCGACTCCAACGATTACCGGGCGTACTACAGCGGCCGCGGGCCGGCCACCTGGGATAAGGATCGTCATTTCAATATCCCGCCGTACGACGATTATCATTACCAGCCCGAGATGGGCCTTATTAAACCGGACTTCATGGCTCCCGGTTCGGGTGTTAAATCTTGCGACGTCGGGAACATCAACGGCTACTGCACCAAGAGCGGGACGTCGATGTCTACGCCGCACGCCGCGGGGGCCGCGGCCCTTCTGCTCGACTACAAGGACACCCTTCCCCCGGCGCAGATCGAGAAAGCGCTCGAGTTGACGGCGGAGCGGGTACCCGGCCAGACGAAGAATAAGCAGGACGACTTCGGAGCCGGCCGCATCGACGTACGCAGCGCGCTCACCCATCTTCAAAATTCTATCGGCATAGACCTCGAGTACTTCCGCGCCGCGGGTCTCGACCGTTGCGTCCGCCTGTCCTGGAGTTGCGAGGCGGGCACGTACGCCGGCTTCAACCTCTACCGTGAGGCCGAAAGCGGCGCGACCGACGTGGGTCGCATACGGGTAAATTCCGAACTTATTACCGGCGGGACGCCTTTCGTGTACGAGGACGCGAACGTGGAAAGCGCCGCCGTTTACGACTACTGGCTCGAAGCTATCCCGCTCGACGGCAAGGCCGAGCTTTTCGGGCCGGCCTCCGCACAGCCGGGGTTGAAGCGGGCGTACGGTTTCGCGCTCGAGCCGAGTTATCCCAACCCGGCCGACAGCGAAGCGAATATCGCCTTCACGCTGCCGCTGGGCGTTACCGGCGACTACACCGTTTCCGTCTTCGACTTGTCCGGGCGGAAGATACGGACCGTTGCCGCGGGCGCCGCGGTGGCGGGCCGCCACGAGGCCAGTTGGGACCTCGTCAACGAAGTCGGGGCGCGCGTGCCGCCGGGCGTTTACCTGTACTGGCTCAACGCTTCTTGCGGGAGCGCCGCGCGCCGGATGGTAGTAGGTAGGTAGCGTTAACGAGAAGCATAAAAAAAGCGGCCCTTCGGGGCCGCTTTTCTATTCGCCTTTTTCTCGTCGGATGTTTCTTTCGAATTCCTCCCGGGCCGTCTCGACGTCGGCGTCGCGGATACGCTCCAGGAATTCCTCCCGGCCGCCGAAGTCCTTTTTCATCTCCCGGACGAAAGAGCCGTCCTCGATGGCGGCCAGCACGTCCTTTATGGCCCGGCGGGTTTCATCTCCGATAACGCGGGGTCCCCGTGTCGCGCCGCCGTAGAGAGCCGCGGAGGAGATGCGCCGCCGCATCCCGTCCACGCCGTACTCGAACATGAGGTCGGCGATGTATTTAATTTCCCGAACGCACTCGATGTACGCCAGCGCCGGCGGATACCCGGCCTCGGTCAGCACGTGGAAGGCGGCCTCGGCCAGCGCCGGGACGCCCCCGCACAGCACGGCTTGTTCGGAAAAAAGATCCAGCCGGGCCTCGTCGCCGAAAGTAGTCGCGATGACGCCGGCCCGGCCGCAACCGAGCGCCCGGGCGTACGCCAGCGCCCGAAGCCAGGCTTCCCCGGTGGCGTCGCGGGCGACGGCGATTTTCGCGTTGAGGCCTCGGCCTGCGACGTAGTATTCGCGCAGCAGGCGCCCCGGCCCCATCGGCGCTACCAGCGCGACGTCCGACCCATCGGGGAGCGTAACGTCGCCGAAGTGAACCGAACTGCCGTGGGCGAAGACGACGAGGCTCTCCGGCCGCAGCGCGGGTGCGACCTCGGCAGCGAAGAATTCCCCTTGTACTTCGTCCGGAACGAGTACCACCACCACCGTGGCCCCGGCGACGGCGCGTCCCGCTTCGACGGGCTCGAAACCGTCCTCCTCGGCGCGCGGGCGCCGACTGCTCGTGGGC
Organism: Candidatus Zixiibacteriota bacterium; assembly: GCA_050117845.1. Classification (GTDB taxonomy): domain Bacteria; phylum RBG-13-66-14; class B26-G2; order WVWN01; family WVWN01; genus WVWN01. The sequence continues at coordinate 76,789 of JASFLY010000001.1, read as the reverse complement.
CGCAAGCCCACGGTCACGGCCAGACCCTCGTCGCGGAGGTTCAGCGCCTGGGCCCGGCCTTGGCTGCCGTAACCCAGGATCGCCACCGCGGCTCCGACGAGGGGGTCGGGGGAGATGTCTTCGTCGTGGTAAACCTGGAGGGAGAAAGTCATAACGGCCGGCGGGCGGCGTTACTCTTCGTCATCTTCCCAGATAAGGATGCGGCCGCAATTCTCGCAGAATTCAATGCTATCCATGCGGCGGATTATATCGAGCCGCATGGGCGGGATAGTAACGAAGCAACCCTGACACACGCCTCCCACGACCGGAACGATGGCCCGGTCCGCGTATTTTTCGTAATACCGTTCGTACAGGGAACGCAAGTCGTTGCGTACTTTATCGAGCTGGGTGCCTTTGCCCGTAATAAAGTTTTCGAATTCGTCCAGAATTACGTCGACCTCTTCGTCGGTCAAGTCGCCCGTAGATTTTAATTTCTCGAATGCCGCTTTAAGCGATACGAGACTCTGGTCGATATTCCGGAGTTCGCGAAGGACGTCGAGGTCCACGCTCGTGTCGTGGGATTTCCCGTCGGCATTTTCGGTAGACAACGTTTATTCCTCCTTGTATTTCACCGCGATAACATGGTTCGTAAACAAATTAATCAACGGGTTTATCGGCCCGGTGCGTGGGTTCGATAAAATCGACGTCGTCCAGCGGCATGTCTTCCCGGGTGACGACGTGGACGGTAGCGTCGTATTCGAGTTCGATTCGGTTGAGTTGTTCGGCGTAAGCCGTATCCAGGTAATTCTTCACGCGGGGGTGGACCACGATCGTCAGTTCGCCGCCCGGGGCTTCCTGCAGTTTGAGTGCGAGTTCTCGTTTAATTTTGGCCCCCAGGACGTCGAGCTCGAGGACCGTTCCCCGCCCCCGGCAATAGGGGCACATCCGGCTCAACGCAGACGTCAGGCTGCCGCGCTGGCGTTGCCGCGTCATCTCCACCATGCCGAGTTCCGAGAGCTCCAGTATTTTGCTGCGGGCCCGGTCGCGTGACATGTGTTCCCGGAGTTTCTCGAGAACCAGCTCCTTGTTCCTCGGGATCGTCATGTCTATGAAGTCGATGATGATGATGCCGCCGACGTTGCGGAGCCTCACCTGGCGCGCTATCTCGGCCGCGGCCTCAAGGTTGGTTTTGAGGATAGTATCCTCCTGGTCCTCGCGGCCCAGGAAGCGGCCGGTATTCACGTCGATCGCCACCAACGCCTCGGCCTCGTCTATAACGATATAGCCCCCGCTCCGCAGCCATATCTTCCGCCGGAACATCCGGTCGATTTCCGCCTCGACGCCGTACGCGTCGAATATGTGGTGTTCGTCCTCGTAAAGCCGAACCCGGGAAACGAGGAGGGGCGCGTAATTCCCGGCCAGTTCGGTGACGCGTTCGTACGTCGCGAGCGAATCGACGATAAAAGTGTCCACGTCCCCGGTGAATTGGTCGCGGAGGATGCGCTCCAGCAGGTCCTTATCCTTGTATAACAGCGTGGGGGCCCGTTTGCGTTCGGCCTTCGTCGTGACCCGTCGCCAGGTATCCAGGAGGTCTTCCATGTCCCTAAAAATGAAGTCGGGCTCGATGTGGGTAGCCGCGGTCCGGACGATGAAGCCGTGGCCCTGCGGCCTCGTCTCCTCCACCAGTTGACGGAGGCGGGTACGTTCCGCTTCGTTTTCGATGCGCGACGATATGTTGACCCGGTCGGAAAAGGGGGTTAGCACCAGGTAGCGGCCGGGGAGGGCGACGGCCGTGGTCAACTTCGGCCCCTTTTCCCCAATGGATTCCTTGGTTACCTGGACTATTATCGACTGGCCGGGCCGTAGTACGTCGCCAATATGGTTCCGGCCTTCCCCGGGGGAGGGGCTTCCGCCGGAACCGCTTTGGGCGAGAAATAACTCGTCGATATCCTCGATGCCGGTTACTACCACGTCCGAAGCGTGGAGGAGGCCCCGTTTCTCGTGGCCGATGTCGACGAACGCGGACCCGAGGCCCGGCAGCACGTCTTCAACCCGACCCTTAAATATATCGCCGGCGTAATGGTCCGCGTCCTCGTGCTCGTAATAGAGCTCGACGAGTTTACCGTTCTCGACCAATGCGACACGGACTTCCCCCAGGGAAGTATCGACTATGATTTCTTTTTGCATAGAATAGCGTTTCGCAGGGCCAGGGGCCATTTAAACTCCACCAACTTATTATAGCAAATACTTTCTCCAAGACGCAAAGGAAAAGCTGCCGTATCGGGTTAATCGGGATCGTCGCTGATCAGGTATACTCGCGGCCGTGTGACGCGGGCGGTCCGGGCTCCGGGCCGATCGGCGGCCGTTAAGTGCGCTACGAGGTCGAAGAGCGCTCCGGTCGCGGCCGCGTCGAGGTCTAACTCGAGCGTCGCCGAGCCGGCGTCCCACGACCTTACTATCAGCTCCGGCCCGATATCCCGGGCTCCCCGGCGCGTCTCGACGACGAACTTTCCGTCCGACAGAACGCGGCTAACCTCGGCCGCCACTTCCTCGATACGCCGCCCCAGCGCCCGCGCCATCGGCCCGAATTCCACTAAGTAGCACGCCCGCGATAGAACCGTCTCGAGCGCGGGCGCCCCCAACGGGATTTCGCGCCCCGCCTCCAATGGGAAGGGTCCTTCCCGGCCAGCCGCGGCTACGAAGTCCTCCGGAGCCGTGGCTTCGGATAGGAAAACGTCGCCGTACTCGGCCTCGCCCGCTACGCCGACCGGCAGCGCCGGGGCGAGGGCCAAACGCGGTTTGGGGGAATACCCGCCGGACCAAGCCAGCGGCACCGCCGCCCGCCGCAGTTGCGCGGCCATCAACCGGTAAAGTTCGAGGTGGGAGAGCCAGCGCCAGCGGCCCGTTTTGGCGTAGGTGAAGCGAATGCGGGTTCTCGGCGCGGCCGGAGCCCCTCCTTCTTTGGCCGGGGCCGCCGGGAGTTCGGACGCCGAGAACGCGACGCGAACCCCGCCCGAGCACGCGCCGCATCGTTCGCAGAGGTCGCGGCCACAGGGCGGCGTCGTTTCGCCGTGCCGTGCCCGTTCCCTCTCGGCCGCGAGGAAGTCGTGGCTGACGCCCGCGTCGACGTGGTCCCAGGGGAGCGGCAAGTCCTCCCGCAAATCGCGGGCGGCGTAGGCCGTCATATCGTGGCCGGCGGCGGCGAACGCCCCCGCCCACGCGTCTCTCTCGTAAAGGTCCTGCCACGCGTCGAAGTGGGCGCCCCGGCGGTACGCGTCCAGGATGACGGCGCCCAGCCGCCGGTCGCCCCGGGCCAGGCACGCTTCCAAAACGCGTGTGCCGACCTCGCCGGCTATCTTAACCTGGCGGGGCGCCGCCTGCCGCGCCAGCCTTATCCGGCGCCGGAGGGTTTCCGGCGGCGCCAACCCCTCCCACTGGAAGGGCGTATGGGCCTGGGGAACGAACGGCGAGACGGCGGCCGAGAGATTACCGTACTTGCCCAGGCCCTCGCGCAGGGCTCGGCGGCATTGGCCGATGAGTTCGCCTATCGCCTCGGCATCCTCGTCCGTCTCGGTCGGGAGGCCCACCATGAAATATAACTTGACGTTGCGGCACCCGGCCCGGCCGGCCGCCCCGACGGCGGCCAGGACGTCGCCATTCGTAAAACCCTTGTTAACCACCCTTCGTAACCTGTCGGTGCCGGTTTCGGGGGCGAAGGTCTGTTGGCCCCGTTGTCGGGCGGCGAGCGATTGGGGGATCTCCTCGCGGTAGGAGGTGACGCGGGCCGCCGGCAGGGACACTCTGACGCCGGGGTGCGCGGCGCGGACGTTCTCTATGAGGCCGTCCAGGGCGGAATAGTCACAGGCGTTGAGGGCGAGGAAGGAGAGCTCGGTGGCGCCGGTGCCGCTCAGCAGGGATTCGGCCTCGAGGAGGCAGGCCCGGGCGTCGCGTTCCCGGGTGGGCCTAGTTACCATGCCGGCCTGGCAGAAGCGGCATCCCCATAAACACCCGCGCATCACTTCGACGGCCAGACGGTCGTGGACCGGGGGCGTGTTCGCTACCATCGCCGGCGCGTTCGGTATAAGTTCCGTAGCCGCTATTACGCGTTTGCGTACACGTTCCGGGGCGCCCGGCCTTGGACTTACGCCGGCGAACTCCCCGCCTTCGTACGTCACCTCGTACCAGGCCGGGACGTACGCCCCGGATACCGCTCCGAGCCGGCCCAGCGTCTCGTCGCGCGAGAGGCCGGCCTCTTGGGCGGCCCGAGTTGCCTCGGCCAGTTCGACGATGATTTCCTCGCCCTCGCCCGGAGTGACGACGTCGAGGAAGTCGGCCATGGGTTCGGCGTTGAACATCGCCTGGCCGCCGGCGACGACTATGGGATCGCCCTTACGCCGGTCCCGGGCGAGCAGGGGGACGCCCGCCAGGTCCAACATCATCAAGGCCGTCGTGAAGTTGAGGGGGGAAGCAAAGGAGAAGCCGAGTAGGTCGGCCTCGCCGAGGGGCAGGTCGCCGTCGAGGTCACGGAGCGGGAGGCCCCGCCGGCGGAGTTCCCCCGCCATATCGGGCCAGGGCGCGAAACAGCGGCCGGGCGCGACGCCCGGCGCCGCCGCGAGCGCGGCGTAAAGGTTCATCAGGCCCCGGTGGCTCATCCCTATCTCGTAAGTATCCGGAAAACATAGGACGAAGCGCAGGTCGCCGGGGGCCGGCGGGCCGTAGGAGCCGGTTTCGCCACCCAGGTAGCGGGCAGGTTTTTCCACCAGCGGGAGTATATTTTCGAGTTCCGAATCCATATATCACCTTAAAAATAAAGGGCATTATAACATCGGACGGCGCAAGGCAGTTGAAATTTAACGGGATTTAATATAATATAGTAAAATTTGTAACCTGAGCAGGTCGGGCGCGCCATTGCGCGCCCTGGAGGATCACATGGATGCGAAGTACGTTTATTTCTTTGGCGACGGTGCTGCGGAGGGGACCGCCAAGAAGAAGGACTTGTTAGGCGGTAAAGGCGCAGGCCTGGCTGAAATGACCAACATCGGGATACCGGTTCCCCCCGGTTTCACCATCACCACCGAGGCGTGCGTATATTATTACCAGCACGGCGACTTCCCTCCGGGGCTGGAAGAAGAGGCCGAACTGCAACTCGGCCGGGTAGAACAATCGTTGGACCGCCGCTTCGGCGACGTCGACAATCCTTTGCTTTTATCCGTGCGGTCGGGCGCGCGCGTTTCGATGCCCGGCATGATGGACACGGTTCTCAATATCGGCCTGAATGACAAAACCGTGGCCGGCCTGGCACGCCAGATGGGCGACCCGCGGCCCGCGTACGATTCGTACCGACGCTTCGTCCAGATGTACGGTGATGTCGTCCTGGGCCTCAAGCCCGAAAGCGACGACGACGTCGATCCCTTCGAGGAAATAATCGACCGGGTCAAGGACGAGCGGGGCGTCAAACTCGACGTGGAGCTGGGCGCCGACGATTTGAAGGAACTCGTGAAGCTCTTCAAGGCCGCCGTTAAAGAGCGCCTCGGCGTCGATTTCCCGGACGACCCCAGGGAACAATTATGGGGCGCCATCCGCTCCGTTTTCGCTTCGTGGAATAACCCGCGGGCGGTGGCGTATCGCCAGTTGAACAACATCCCCGACGAGTGGGGCACCGGCGTTAACGTGCAGTCCATGGTCTTCGGGAACCTCGGCGACGATTCGGGTTCGGGCGTCGCGTTCACCCGCAACCCCGCCACCGGCGAGAAGGGCCTTTACGGCGAATATCTGTTGAACGCCCAGGGCGAGGACGTCGTCGCCGGGACGCGGACGCCGAAGGACGTCGCGAAGTTGGCCGAGGAAATGCCGGACGTATACCGCGAGCTCGACGAGGCCGCGGCCAAGCTGGAGAACCACTTCCGCGATCTCCAGGACCTGGAGTTCACGTTCGAACGGGGCCGCCTGTGGCTCCTGCAGACGCGGGCCGGGAAGCGGACCGCGCACGCCGCGCTCACTATCGCCATCGATATGGAGAGCGAGGGCCTGATGGACCGGAACGGCGCCCTCCTTTCCATGGAGCCGGAACAACTCAATCAATTCCTGCGGCCCGTCTTCAATCGGGAACAGAAAGAGGCCGCGGTTAAGGGCGGCCGGGTCATCGCCAAAGGCCTCAACGCGGGGCCGGGGGCGGCGGCCGGAAAGGTCGTCTTCAACGCCGCCGACGCCATCGAGTGGGCGGGGCGCGGCGAACGGGTCATCCTGGTACGGGCCGAAACGTCGCCCGAGGACATCAAGGGCATGTCGGCCGCCGAGGGCATCCTGACCGAACGCGGCGGTATGACCTCCCACGCGGCCCTGGTCGGCCGGCAGATGGGCAAGGTCTGCGTCGTGGGTTGCAGCGAAATCCGCATCGACTATAAGAAGCGCCAGTTCGCGGCGCCCGGCGACGTTGTCGTAAATGAAGGCGACGAGGTCTCGATAGACGGGACGACCGGCGAGGTCATCCTGGGCGCCATCGATACCCAGCCTTCCGAGATAACGCGCGTCATGCTGGACGGGACGTTGAGTCCCGACGAGTCGCCGCTCTATCAGAAGTTCGTCGAGTTCATGTCCTGGGCCGACGACGCACGGCGGCTTCAGGTTTGGACCAACGCCGACCAGCCCGACCAAGCGACGACGGCCGTCAAGTTCGGCGCGCAGGGCATCGGCCTCTGCCGCACCGAACACATGTTCTTCGGTGGCGACCGCATCAAGTCCGTGCGCAAGATGATAGTGGCCCGCGACGAAGCGGGCCGCCGGGCCGCGCTCGAGGAACTCCTGCCCATGCAAAGGCAGGACTTCGCCGGCATCTTCCGGGCCATGGAAGGCCGGCCCGTCGTCGTCCGCACGCTGGACCCGCCCCTCCACGAGTTCCTGCCGCACGACCCCGCGCAGATTGAACAGCTGGCCGGGGAGATAGGCGTTTCGGCGGCGGAGTTGACCGACAAGGTGGAATCGCTGCGGGAACAGAACCCGATGCTCGGCCATCGCGGGTGTCGCCTCGGCATCGTTTACCCGGAGATAACGGAGATGCAGGCGCGGGCCATCATCGGCGCCGCGGTCGAGGTTTCCCGGGAGGGCGTCGACGTCAAGCCGGAAATAATGATCCCGCTCGTGAGCCACGTCAACGAGTTGTACAATCAAATACTGGTAGTGCGGGCGGCGGCCGAGGCCATCATGGACGCCGAGGGCGTAACGGTGCCCTATAAAATCGGTACGATGATAGAGGTGCCGCGGGCCGCTCTTACGGCGGACGAGATCGCGTTGGTGGCCGACTTCTTCTCCTTCGGTACCAACGACCTGACGCAGACGACGTTCGGCTTCTCCCGCGACGACGCCGGCGTATTCTTGAGCCATTACGTAAATAACATGATCCTCAAGGAGAACCCGTTCGAGACGGTGGACGTAAACGGCGTGGGCCTTTTGATGGAGATAGCGGTCGAGAAGGGCCGCGGGGCCAACCCGCAAATCGAGCTCGGCATATGCGGCGAGCACGGCGGCGACCCGGCGACCATAGCGTTCTGCCATCGCATCGGCCTGAACTACGTATCCTGTTCGCCCTATCGCGTGCCTGTGGCGCGGTTGGCGGCGGCGCAGGCCGCGATTCGCGACGGCGCCGTTTAGTAATTTAATATGTGAACGTCGAGGGCGCGCCTCCCGGCGCGCCTTTGATTCCAGGCAAGGATACCGGCGAAACTTCAAACACTCTAAGGTGCGTCTTAAGTCCGATTAGCGGTGTCAAGGTCGGCTCGCCCGGCCGTTTGGAGGTAAGGTTTTGGTAACGTCAATCAGAGGTATGCGCGAGGGCATGAGGCCCGTCATGTGGGCGGTGGCGGTGGCCTTTGTCGCCTCGCTCTTCTTCGTGGGCGCGACGACGCTCCGCAAGATAATCCGCGGCGAATCTTCCGGGCCGGTCATAATCGACATTAACGGCCGCAAGATAGGCCAGGCCGAGTTCGAGCAGGTCTTCGGCCGGGAAATGCGGATGCGCTACCAGCGCTATCAACGCGAGTCGAACCAGCCGTTCACCGAGCAGGTCGAGCGCGAAATGCGCATCATGGCCGTGGGAGCTGCATACAACCAGATCGTCCAGCGCGAACTCATTATGGCCGAAGCGGGGCGGATGGGCCTTCGCGTCACGGACGACGACGTGCGCGTCTTCATCGAGTCGAACCCTAACTTCCAGATAAACGGCAAATTCGACGCCGGCGTTTACGAACGTTTCCTCCTGGAGCAGGCGGGCGTGACGCCCGGCGAGTTCGAGAGCCAGCTCCGCGACTGGATACTGATGGAGCGCGTATTCGCCATGGTGGGCGACACCGCTCGGGTGTCCGACGCGGAAGCGCGGGCGCTCTTCGACCGCGAGGCCGAGTCTACTCGAGTGGCGTACGCCTTCGTCCCCGCCGAGGTCGACCCCAAGGCCGAGGCGGACGAGGAAACGCTCAAGTCCTATTACTCGAGCCACCCCGACCAGTACCACGCGGGCCGGCGGATCGCCATTTCGTACGTCCTTTTCGACATCGAAAAGCAACGCGAGAAGTTAAAAATTAGCGACGAGGACGTCCGCGCCTACTACGACCGCCACAAGAATATCCACTTCGACGCCGGGGAAATCCGTTGCCGCCACATCCTGTTCCAGGTCCCGCCCGGTTCGCCGGAGTCGGCGTGGGGCGAGGCCGAGAAGAAAGCGGCCGCGGCGGCCGCCCGCATCCGCGGGGGCGAGGATTTCGCCGTGGTCGCGAAGGAACTCAGCGAAGACCCGGGCTCGGCCGAGAAAGGCGGAGACCTGGGGTACTTCGGCCGCAAACAGATGGACCCGGAGTTCGAGGCGGCCGCGTTCGGCCTGGACGAGGGCGAGATGAGCGGGCCGGTTAAGACTATATACGGCTATCACGTCATCAAGCGCGAGGCCGACGTTCAACCCTACGAGGAACAGAAGGACGAAATACGGGAAACGCTTGAGAGCGCGGCGGCCGAGGACCTCGCGATGTCTACGGCGATGGACCTCTCCGGCCGACTGACCGACGGCGGCGACCTCGCGATGGAAGCGAGTACGTTGGGGTTGAAGGTCGAAACGCCTCCGCCGTTCGAGGCCGACGGCGGCATCGGCGAATTGGGATGGCAGAAGCGCGTCTCCGAGGAGGCATTCACGCTGGGCGTGGGTGACGTCGGTTCGGCTCTGCCGGCGGGCAATTTCGACCCCCGGGCCGGATACGACTTCCAGGGTTATATCGTGTATCAGGTCAAGGCCCAACTCGAGCCGGGGGCCAAACCGTTCGACGAGGCCAAGGAGAAAGTCGCCCGCGATTGGCGCCGCGACCGGGCGCTCGAAGCGGTGGCGGGGGCGGCCTCGGAGTTGTACGCCCGGGCCGCCGAGGCCGGGGACCTGGAGAAGGCGGCCAAGGCGGCCGACGTGCCGTACGCCGAAACGCTGGAGTTCACCCGCAGCCGGCCGGCGCCGGCACTGGGGGGAGACTACGGCGTCGTGGCCGCGGCCTTTGGGGCCGAGGCCGGCGACGTGGTCGGACCGTTGCGGACACCCTCCGGATACTTCATAATTAAGGTACTCGAGAAGAAACCGGCGGACCCGACGCTATACGCGACGCGGGGCGAGGAGTACCGGGCGCGCCTGCTCTCGGAACGCCGGGACAAAGTGATTTCGGAGTGGTATCGCGACCTCGTGGCCAGGGCTCACATCAAGAACAACCTGAGCGCTTACCTCGGCGCAGAGGCTCCGGAGCCGGCCGGGGGCGAGGCCCCTGCCGACATGCCCGTCAGCCCGCTGTTCTAAGCGTCGTGTCGGACGTCGGCCGCATCGGGACGGACGAATCGGGGAAGGGGGATTACTTCGGGCCGCTGGTGGTGGCTGGCGTGTACGTCCGCGACGCCGGCGACGAGGCGTTTTTAAAAGACCTGAACGTCCGCGACTCGAAGAAGATATCGGACCGGCGAGTGGAAGCGCTCTCGGCCGAGATAACGAAGCGACTGCCGTACGCCCGCGTACCCATAGGGCCCGCCCGTTACAACGAGCTATACGCGAAGCTGGACAACCTGAACCGGATTCTGGCGTGGGCCCACGCGCGCGCCATCGAAAACCTGCTCGAAGAGTTTCCGTCGGTGACCTCGGCCGTGACAGACAAATTCGGCGACGACGCGTACGTCGAGCGGGCGCTTATGAAGCGGGGCCGGGAAATAGAACTGGTCCAGAAGGTCCGGGCGGAAACGGACATCGCGGTGGCTGCGGCGTCTGTCGTCGCGCGGGCGGAGTTCTTGGCGCGTTTGGCGCGCTTGTCGGAAAAGGCCGGGTTCCCGTTGCCCAAAGGCGCGTCGGCCTCGGTCGAGGAGGCAGCACGGAAGCTGGCGCGCACGAAAGGGCGGACCGTTCTGCCCGATTTCGTAAAAATGCATTTCAAAACGACGAGCCGCTTATGCCTGGACGAAAACTAACGGCGACTTAACGGGGGATGACGATGAAGAGGTATTTAGCGTTCGCATTAGCCGGGGCCGCGCTCCTTTTGACGGCCTGTTACGAGCCGGACCCACCGGAGGAGGCATCGCCGCGGTGGTACTGGCATAACGGCCCTACGGTGGCGGACCTGTACGATGTATCGTCGACCGCGCGCAGTGACGTATGGACGGTGGGCGAGAACATCTCGGGCGGACCGGAAGTGATGCACTTCACGGCCTTTAGGTGGGAAGTCGCGACTTTACCCGAGGTCGACCTCGGCCCCCTCTACGCTGTTTCGGCGGAGCCATCCGGGGACGTGTGGGCCGCTGGCGGCGGGGACTACTTCCTCCGCTGGGACGGCACGCAATGGCGCACCTGGCCGCACCCGTCCCCGGGCGACGATATATACGGCCTGGCGATGGTGGACGAGATGTCGGGCTGGGCGGTGGGTGAAAGGGGTTTAATTTTCCAGTTCGACGGATTGGATTGGAACGCTGTCGCGTCTCCGACGGCGGCAACCCTTCGCCGCGTGAGGGTCCTTTCTGCGACTTCGGCGTGGGCCGTGGGAGACGATGGTACGGTTCTCCACTACGACGGCTCGGATTGGAACGAAGCGGGTTTCGCGCCGACTATGGACTTGTACGACCTCAAGTTCTTCTCCGACGACGACGGTTGGGTGGTCGGGGATTTGGCGGCTATCTACCATTGGAACGGAACGGCTTTTCAGAAATACGATAGCCCCTTCTCCAGTATCACTTATTTATCCTGCGGGTTCGCCGGGTCGTCCTTGGGTTGGGCCGGCGGGAACGAGTTGCACGTAGGCCGGTACGAGGATGACGAGTGGACGGTCCAGCCGTATATGCCCAGCGGCCAGTGGCAACTAAACGCGATACACATGGTATCCACAACCGAAGGTTGGGCCGTCGGGCCCGACGGCGCGATGATGCATTATTACCAGTAATAACTTTTATCCCCCATCGCAACTAGCTCAAAAAAAGCGGCTCCCGAAGGAGCCGCTTGTTTTTTTGCGAGGGTTTGTTTATCCGGCAGCCGTTTGAGGGTCTCTTTTGAAGCGGAACGAGAAGTGGTCGCCGACGTTCTCCTTGAGTAGCTGCCAGAAGCCCTTGTCGAGGTAGGAACGGATGGCGACGTAGCACTCGTCGCACTCGTTGCTCTCGGTGAAGTCGCGGACGAGTTCGGCCTGGTTGCCGCGCTTGCAGAAATGCATGGAACAGGGTTGGAGGAATCCGTCCGCGGTCACTACTAGAAAGCGAAGGCCCGCAGTACAGCCGGGCGTCCCACCGTTTTCGAAATACCGATATGTCCCCTCGAGGGTGGTACAGGAGTTGACGATATGACCGGAGGGGTCCGCCTGCTTGCGCGCGATTATCCGGTCGAATTGCTCCCGGAGTTCGGCGAGTTCGGCTGGATCCGAGAGCATTAGGGAGGCGTCGCCGGTCCGCCGGGGGGAATAGGCGCTGAACGAGATGTTTACACCCCAAGCCCGGGCGAGTTCGACTATATCGTTAACCTCGCGGAAATTCTCCCGCGTTATCGCGGTATTGAGGACGACGTCGTCGAAGCCGTGCGCGGCGAGGCGGGGCAAGAGGTCGTCCATGTGGTCGAATAGGCCTTTGTAGCCGCGGAAGCCGTCGTGCCGTTCGTCCGGGAAATCGAGCGAGACCGAAAACTGGTCCACGCCGGCGTCCCGGAGGGCCAGGTACTTCTCCTCAGTCATGAGCGAGAAGTTGGACACGAAAACGGTATAGGGCAGGCCGCCGTACTTCTGCGTCGCTCGCACACACTCGACGATGTCGTCGCGCAACAGCGGTTCGCCGCCCGATATTTGAATGGCGCCGGGGTGTAGGACCTTCATCCAGCGCCGGATATCGGCGGGGCTTATGCGGTTCGGCTCGTCCACCGGCCCGCCGTGGTCGCAATGACGGCAATAACACGTGCAGGAATTGGTTACCTCGAACGAAACGACGAGAGGTCGCCGAGCGAACCAATTGACGGCGCATTGGCCGATGACTAAACAGGATTCGACTAACGGAGTTCTTCTCATAATAACCGTTCCTTCTTAAGAGCAGTTAAAGAACCGGGCTATTATACGAAAACGGCCCGGTTAAATCAACCGGGTCACTATTCGCGCGTTCGAACGCCGGGGCCCGACCAGGACCCCGCTTTATTTTACTATTTTCTATTTGGCCTCTTCCGGCGGCCTCCAATCGAGGACGAAGAGGTTGTCGAGCGCCGTCATATCCTCCGCGGCCGCTACTTCGATGTCGACGAACATCGAGTCGAAAGGCCGGGATACCGTACGCGCGTAACCGACGATCAGGCCCGGAGGATAGAGGCGGCTCGTCCCGGCCGTCACGATTAAATCGCCGACCTTCACGTCGGTTCCGCGGGGGAGGTACGCCACTCGGCCTCGGCCGGCCGCGTCCGCGTAGTGTACGCCGGTCGCACCGGAACGGGCGTGGCAAACGGCTACCCGGACCCGTTCGCTGGTAACAAGTTCGACTTCGGCGGCGCCGGCGGTGACCCGCGTCACCCGTCCCACAAGGCCCTCGGTCCCAACGACCGGCGTTCCCACAGCGACGCCGTCACGACGGCCCACCCCCACGGCCACGGTATCCAGCCAGCTTTCGGCGCGACGTTCCAGGACCGGGGCGTACGTCATTTCGTACGGCGTTTCTACGTCGTAACCCAACATGACGCGGAGGGCCTCGTTCTCGCGCCGGTACCGGTCGGCCTGCCCTACCAATATGGATCTGCGGGCGAGACGCTCCGCCATGTCCGTCTGCGCCTCCCGGCCGCGTTCCATCTCCTTGACGTACGAGGATATGCGGTATACGGGGGCGTTGCATTGGATAAGGAGAGCCCGAGCTTCAACCCGGCCCGTTAGGTCCAACGCCACGAGCGACGCCGCTATTGCCGAAAGCAGGATGGCCGTGAGGACCCGGGGCCGTACGATGTGTTTCATTTCTTGAATCTCCTCGTGCTGGTGACGGTTGACCAGTGGCCGGCCCGCGTGAGTTCCGCGACGGCTTCCTCGGCTGCCGGGACGGCCTCGGCGGCCACGGGGGCGACGTAGGTCCCGCCCGATCCGCTCAGGCGGGCGTTCGCGAAGCCTAGCTCGCGAAGCGTGGCTTTCAGTTCGGCCAGGAGGGGGAAGGCGCGGCAGGCCGGCCCCTCCAGGGAATTCAGGCCGGATCCCCACCAGCGCTCCGCCGGTTTACGGAGGTCGGCGATTACATCCCACGTTGCGCCGAGGTCCCCGGCGAAGTCGCCGGGCGTCAATTCCCGGTAGACCTGTGGTGTCGGGATCCCCCTGTCGGGCGCGGCTAACAGGAGAGGCACTCCTTCCGGCCCCGATACCGCCGTTACGAACTCGCCCCGGCCGGTCGCGTACGCCCAACCGTCGCACAAGAAGAAGGGCACGTCGCTGCCCAGGCCCCGGGCAAGTCGCCACACTGCGTCGTCGCCGAGGGGCCGGCCGAAGTGTTCGTTGATAGTGCGGAGCGTTATCCCGGCGTCACTCGAGCCGCCGCCCAGGCCGGCGCCCACCGGTATTTCCTTCCGAACGTGGATGCGGACGGACGCTTTCAGGCCGGCCGCGGCGAGGAAGGCCGAGATTGCCCGGCCTGCGAGGTTCCCTGCGCCGTCGGGCGCTCCCTTCCGGCCTTCGCAGGTCACGGCGACCGCCGAGGGGCCTTCTTCGATTTCGAAGATAAGGCCGTCGGCCAGCTCGAGCGGCGCCATAACCGTCGCGATATCGTGGTAGCCGTCGGCTCGGCGGCCGGTTATCGCGAGGCAGACGTTGACCTTTGCCGGTGCGGCAACGTCGTAGCGTACAGCGTTACGGCTCTTCATAAAATCCGGCCGGGACTTCCATCACCGTGGCCCCTTCGGGGGGTGTCGTGGAAAACGCTTCGTCCGGGATTTCCACGTTGAACTCGAAACGGGTGATCTTGATTTCCGTTACCGTGTCCTCGGTTTTAATAGTAACCGTGCCCGGCGCCACGGCGGGAGGCGTTTCGTTCCAATCGCCGTAGGTAGCGTCCGCGGCGGCCTCGTCCTCTCGGTAAAGACGGACGTTGACGAGTTCACCCGTTTCGGGCCGGTAGGTGATGGCCTGGTGGCGAGAGCCGTCCGACCGGGAACGCCAGGTCACGGTCGCTAGGCCGTCCCCGCCATCCTTCGTCGTGGCCTCGAAGGCGGTTTCTTCCTCGCCGGCGCCGTAGAGCGACGGGATGCCGGCCAGGCCGTCGACGAGGGCGTGGAAGTCCGTCCCGAAGCCGGGGCCGAACAGCGCGGAGAGGTCCATTTCGGCTCCGGCGCCAACGATGGCGACGTTGTCGCCGGGGTAATACGCCAGGACGTCGCCGCCCCGGGCCGTAACTATCGCGACAGTCCCGATGAGCGGCGCGGATACCTCGATGCGCGTCCGGTCCGGCATGACGCGGCCGAACGCGACGGCGAACGCGCTCTCCTCGGGGCCGTAGATTTTGACGGCGGCGTTGCCGCGGAAGGCCGTAACGGCGGCCCACGGTTCCCGGAGCTCGGTCAGCGGGTCTCCGGTTTCGGTTCCGGTTTCCGGGAGGCCGGGCGTTTCGGCGGCGGAACGGGCGCCCGCGACCGACAACGTCAGGGCGACGGCCGTGGCCGCGGTGACGAACCGGCGTTTTGGTGTTATCCGTAATTTATTCATAATGTGTCAGAGGTAAGCTATGTCCACGTTGCCGATGCGGACGTCCACCAGCGCCATCGTCGCCCGGCCCGAAACCCAGGCGCCCAGCTCCCCGGGGCAGATTACGAGCGATTCGCCGTGCTCGACGCGGACCCGATGGTCGTGGCCGAAAGCGATGAGGTCGTAGCCGGGCGCCGTGGCAGCCTCGCGGGCGAGACGCGGTTTGTGCGTTATGAGTATGGAAAGGCCGTTGAATGTGAACCGGTACGGGTCGGGGTGAATGTCGCCTATGTCCGCGAACGCTTTCTTGAGCGCGGCGCGGTCGCCGTCGTTGTTCCCGAAAACGCCTTCGAGCGGGGCCGCGAGGGCGCCGAAGGGCCCGGCGGTGAACGGCGACACGAAGTCGCCGCAGTGCAGAACGAGGTCGGCGCCCCAGTCGTTGATGGCGGAGACGGCGCGTTCGATCATGCGCAGGTTGTCGTGCGAATCGGCTATAACGGCGACACGATCCATAAGCGTTCGGTTAATGATACTAGGGAGCGTAACTTTAGTCAAGTGTCCCGCCGGTTCCGCCCGGCCTCGTCGGCGTTTGGACTTGCGGGGGAACGGGCGCTGTGTTACGATGCCGAGAAAGCTCAATACTTGAACGGAGGTCGCCTTGAGCGCGTGGGCTAGAGTCCAGAATTTCTTCACGTCGGTAACGCCCGACATCGCGATGGACCTCGGGACGGCGAACACGCTCGTGTACGTCCGGGGGCGGGGCATCGTGATTAACGAACCGTCGGTGGTCGCGCTCGACCGGGACAAACGCGAAGTGCTCGCGGTGGGCCACGAGGCCAAGGGGATGCTGGGTAAGACGCCTAACTCCATCCTGGCTATAAGGCCGATGAAGGACGGCGTCATCGCCGACTTCCGACTGGCCGAGGAAATGATCAAGCACTTCATCCGGGCGGCCCGGGGGAGGCGGGGGGTTTTCCGGCCCCGCGTGGCGATTTGCGTCCCGACGGGGATAACGGATGTCGAGCGGCGCGCGGTTCGCGATTCGGCTCTGCACGCCGGCGCCCGGGAAGTCATCCTTATAGAGGAACCGATAGCCGCGGCCATCGGCGTGGGCCTTCCCATCCACGAGCCGCGGGGCAGTATGGTCATAGACGTCGGCGGCGGCACCACCGAAGTCGCGGTACTGGCGCTGGAGGGTATAGTTACCAGTACTTCCATCCGAGTCGCAGGGGACGAGATAGATGAAGCGATAGATAATTATTTAAAAAAGGCTTACAGTCTTTTGGTGGGCGAGCAGACCGCGGAGAAAATAAAGAAGACGGTTTGTTCGGCCTATCCACTCGAGCGGGAAGAGAGTATGTCGGTCAAGGGGCGGGACCTCGTAGCCGGCATCCCGAAGACGTTGACCATCTCCTCCCGGGAGATGCGGGACGCCATACGCGAACCCGTGAGCCAGATAATCAGCGCCGTACGGGACACGCTGGAGCGGACGCCCCCCGAACTCGCCTCCGACATTATCGACGAGGGCGTCGTGCTCGCGGGCGGCGGCTCGCTGTTGCGGGGCCTCGACCTGGCGCTCAATAAAGAGACGAACCTGACGATTCACGTTGCGGAGAATCCCCTAACGTGCATCGTTCTCGGGACCGGCAAGGTTCTGGAGGAACCGAAGAAGTACGAGAAGGTTATTATCCGGGAAGTCTGAGCCGGAAGCCCCGGCGCCCGTGAATACGATAACCCGCCCCCAGGGGCGGGTTTTATTTTCGAGGGCCGCCGGCCGCTAGACCAGGGCTTGGGATATCCGTGAGAGCAATTCCTCTTTGCTGAAGGGCTTGGTAACGTAGTCGGACGCGCCCTGCTGAAGGGCGAACATTTTATCGCGGATCTCGCCCTTGGCGGTGAGCAGGATAACCGGGATCCGCTCGGTCTCGGGGTTGGACCGCAGCAGGTTCAGCACTTCCCAACCGTCTACCAGCGGCATCATCAGGTCCAACAGGACGAGGTCGGGGGAGAAGGAATAGACTTTCTCCAGACAGTCGTCGCCGTTGGCGGCGTTCTCCACGTCGTAACCGGCCTGCTCCAGCGTAAAGGATACGACGAGGCGGATACTTTCTTCGTCGTCGACTACGAGTATTTTTTTCTTCATTGAGGAATTAACCCTCCAGCGTATCGGCTTGGGGCCGATATTCGATCAATCCCGACGGCTCGTGGGGGAATAGTCGTTCGATGTCCGCCGCCGGCTTGGGCCGAGAGAGTAGATACCCCTGGCCGTAGTCGACGCCGGCCCGCGTTAGCGTTTCGAGTTCCGCGGTCGTTTCTATGCCTTCGGCGATGACCTGGGCGTTGACCCGATGTCCGAGTTCCTGCACCGTCGATAAAAGCTCCTGTTTGACCCTGTCCTTGTCGATATCGCGAACCAGCGCCATGTCGAACTTGAGGTAATCGGGTTTGAGGCGCGCGATGGTGTTGAGGCTGGCGTATCCGGCCCCGGCGTCGTCCACCGCGACGCCGATGCCGTGATCGCGGAAGCGGTTCAACGTGGCCTCGAAAACGGCCAGGTTGCCGATGGCGGAACGTTCCGTTATCTCGAGTACCAGGCTCTCCGGAGATACGCCGCCGTCCTGGAAGAGGTGGAAGAGCGCGTCCTCCCGGGTGCCTATTTCCTCAATGGTTCGAGGGTTGGTGTTGAGGAAGAGTTGCGCGCCGCCTATCCACCGATGGGCGTGGTTGAAAGCCCGGCGACGGCATACGCGGTCGAGTTGGACCGAGAGGTTGACTTCGTCGGCCAACGCGAACAGCATTTCCGCCCCTTCGATGCCGCTTCCCCCGGCGGCCGCCGACAAAGCCTCGAACCCGAAAATGGAATAATCCTTGAGCGATACTATCGGTTGGTATAGGACCTCCACTTCCTCGCGTACGATTATCCGTTTAAGGAGTTCTTTCTGGCGTAGCGTTTCGCTTTCGGCCGCCGCGATAGCCGATCGTCTGGCATCCTCGACGGCGGCCAGGATGAGCCGTTCCGGCCTGGAGAACAAATTATGGATAATCCGCGCGTTGGCCGTTAGGAAATGGAGTTGTTGGTGGCCGCGGAGGATGTCCTGGTTGCGTTCGGACTCGATGTAATTTAGGAGTTGTGTTCTTAACGTCTCGAGCCTGTCCGGGGCGACTTCTTCCGGCCTGTCGTCGGACGAAGGCCGGACGACGATCAGGAATTCGGAGGCCTGAATATCGCGAGCTACGACCGCATCTTCTGATTTGAGAAAAGTCTTCTGGAATTTATTTAATACAGATCCGATATCGGCGATGAATTCGTCATAATACTGCCAACCGTATAGGGCCTCAAGGTCGTCGGCGCGAGGGACCATAACGTAAATAAGGCCCACGGCGCCGCACTCTTCCAACGAAGCCCGCACGTCACCCATCCTGGCGGCGAGAGTGGGCAGCGAGCTTATTTTATCAGTTAGTAATGTTTGGAGGCGGAGCCAAAGCGTCCTGCCACTAGGGTGTTTTCCCCCGGTGGCGGGTTTTTCAATTTCGGCCATAGTGCGCGATACCTGCCTGAGCCGTAAGGAATTCAGCTAATTCGAATATAATAAGGCCCTTGGCCGGTGTCAACCTAAAACGCGGTTATCCCGTTTGGGTTTTTATTTGCATTTACCCGGGCCGTTTATTATAATCAAACGATGGCGTAAGATAACGGTAATCTGATATATAAAGAGAGGTTGATATAAGATGGGATATAATAAATGGGTGGTAGTGTCGGTCGCGATGGCCGCCCTCGCCGTGGGAGCCATAGCCGAACCGACGAGCGTATCGGTAATCGATTTCCAGGCGTACGGCGGCGCGACCGTGGATGACGGTATGGACGTTGCGGATAACATCCGCCTGATGTTCTATAGCGCCGACAATTACGAAGTGGAACGTTACCGCCGAATGGAAAGCGCGGTTATGGCCGCGGTAGACGCCGGCCTCGATCTCACGACTTTCAAGGACGTTTCCCGCTTGGGCAAGGCCCTGGAGAACGATACCGTGATTACGGGTTCGGTAACTTACGAAAACGATAAATACTTCGTCCAGGTATTGGTTAACGACCTCGTCGCCGGCAAGGTTGCGGCCTCCTACGACGGCGAGCATCAGGATTTGCGCTTATTGACCGAGGAGTTAATCCGCGGCATGAGCGGCGCCGAGCAATTCGGCGTCCTGTTCCCCGACGAGGTCCGGGAATTGCCGCGCGAAGAGAAAGAAGCTCGCCGCGCGTTGTCGATAATCGCCGCGGACGAAGAGATGGCCTTGTTCGACATTCTTTCGCCGCGTGGAAAAAGCATGATGCTCGATAAGTTCTGGGTGCGGCGCGACCCGGATCCGGAAACGCCGGAGAACGAATACCGGGAGGAATTCTGGCGGCGGGTGGATTACGTCCAGAAGCACTACTCGGACCCCATATATGAGGGCCTGCGGACCGACCGGGGTCGGGTATACCTGCTCTACGGCCCGCCGCACGACCTCGAGGACCATACCAGCGGCCAATCGCTCACCAGCTTCGAAATGTCCACCTGGGACACGAAAGCTTACCAGACCTGGAAGTATTATCAGGGTGGTGAGGGCGGCCGCCGGATGCTCTTTTTGTTCGTCGACGAAATAGGCGACGGCGTTTATAATATCTACGCTTCGACGGAACCGGGCTTCGGGCGTCATATCGCGTCGTTCTCGGAGTTCGACACCAACCGGCTCGAAATCGACGCCGAGGATTGGGCGGAAGGAAGCGAAACTACGTTCTGGGATTCGCCGGGGCGGCACGAAAGTAAGTAGTCGGCCCGCGGCCGGAAATCCTACTCGTTTACACGGAGGTTATAAAGGAATGAAGCTCTTTCTCGATACCGCGAATTTGGATGCTATCAAACGGGCTGCCGACCTGGGTTTGCTCGACGGCGTTACGACCAATCCCACTCTCGTCGCCAAAGAGAATATGCCCGCCGACAAACTCTACGACGAGATAGCGAAGATTTGTGAGGGACCCATTAACGTCGAGGCGGTGAGCCCGGACGCCGACGGCATCGTCGAGGAAGCCCGGCGCTACTACGAACGCGGCCCGAATTTCGTGTCGAAAATCCCGTGTTTCGAGGAAGGGGTAAAAGCCGTCCGCCGGCTGGCCGACGAGGGTATCCCGACCAACGTTACGTTGATATTCTCGCCGATGCAGGCGCTCGTGGTGGCCAAGGCCGGGGCGAAGTTTTGCAGTCCCTTTATCGGCAGGCTCGACGACATCAGCCATACCGGCATGGAGATTATCGAGGATATCGTTACGATATACGAGAACTACGATTTCGAGACCGAGGTCGTAGTCGCGAGCGTGCGTCACCCCCTCCACGTGTTGGAGGCCGGCCGTATCGGCGCCGACATCGTAACGGTCCCGCCGGCGGTCATCGACAAGATGATCAAGCACCCGCTGACCGATATCGGGATGAAGAAATTCCTGGAAGATTACGAAAAGATACCGAAGGGCTAAGGGCGAGGTCGCTCCGAGTTCTCCGCGCTAAGGAGGGAAGATGATCGACTTCCGATTCAACTTCATTGATATCTTCCGGGCGCCCCGCCTTGCTCTCAGTGCGAAAAAGATCTGGACGCAGTTCCGGGCCTTGGCACTGGGCCTAGTAATATATAATATTTGCGCCTACCTCGCGTTCGCCGTTTCGGGCGGCGACGTTTACAGGATCTGGAGTTCGTATTACCTCTTCCCTCCCGTAGCGCTCGCTTACGGCACGTATCCGCTGAACGCCGCCGGCGTACTATTATGGGTCGTCGGCGCGCTGGCCTTTTTCGTCGTAAATTTCCTCGCGATGGCGGCGGTGGCGAAGATAACCATCGAGCAGTTGCGGGGGAACGACTTCTACTCGCGCCGGGAGGCAGGCCGGTACGTCCGGCGCCATTGGCGGCCGGTGGTATTCACGCCGCTCGCGGTTCTGGCGTCGCTGGCGCTCCTTTTCGGCGCCGGCCTTTTGGTAGGCTTGGTAGGAAAGATACCTTGGTTCGGCGATATCGTCGCGTCGCTTTCCTTCGTTCCCCTTTTCGCTGGCGCTCTTCTTTTCCTTTTCCTCACGATCGTTTTCTTGCTGTCGTTCCGGCTTACTCCCGCGATAGTCGCGACGACCGGCGACGACACGTTTGAAACCTCTTTCGAGCTGTTCTCCACGCTGTCGAGCCAGCCGTGGCGATTGGTCCTATATAACATGCTGTTACGCTTCCTGACGGTGACGTCGGGGGCGTTATTCGCGTGTTTCTCCTCGCTGGCGTTGGCCGTGGTATATTCCGCGCTATACGTTCCCATGGGGTCGAAGTTCGGCCTGGCGTTCGCGGCGGCGGGCCGCGTTCTTCCGAGCTGGTGCCGGGGCGCGTATCCGGGTAATTGCCCGGTACTCGGCTCTATTTCCGAATCGATTACTTGTCCCTTGGGCGCCTGGCACGACGTGGTCCTTCCCCTGCCGTGGCCGCAGGCTATCGCCGCGACGCTAATATCCCTCGGCCTCCTCGTGGTCCTGGGTATCGTCGTGGCCTACGCCATTAACGTTAACACCGTCGGACAGACGATAATCTACACCATATTGCGGAAAAAGAAGGACGACGAGAGCCTGCTCGAGATGTACGACGACGAACTGGAGCAGTCGGTCCTCGCGCTAGAAAGCGAACGCGACGGCGGGGGAACCGCCGCGCCCGAATCCGAAGGGGACTCCGTTGAAGAAGATAATTGAGACCGATGCGGCCCCGGCGGCTATAGGCCCGTATTCCCAGGCGACATTGGCCGGCGGGTTCCTTTTTACGGCCGGCCAGATTGCCCTCGACCCGGAAAGCGGAGAGATGGTCGGCGATAGCGCGTCCGCCCAGGCCCGGCAGGTAATGGTCAATTTAACGGCGGTCCTGGAAGCTGGTGGCGCCGGCTGGGAAGACGTCGTGAGGGCGGAAGTATTCCTGGCGGATTTCGCGGACTTCGCGGCCGTTAACGAAGTATACGGCGAATTCGCGGGGGACCGGCCTCCCGCCCGTTTCGCGATCCAGGCCGCGGGCCTTCCCTTGGGGGCGCTCGTCGAAATCGCCGCGATAGCTTATGTGGGTAGCGATGATTAGGACGATAATCGTACGCGTTGCGATTCCGGCCGCGGCCGTCGCGGCCTTTTGCGGCATCGCCTGCAACGACGATGAGGTTTTAACGGAACCTTCCTGGTTCTACATCACCGAGGAACAAGGGGACCTGCCTTCCAACACCGTTTACGGCGTCTACGCCGACGAGACGTGTTCGTGGTTCGCGACCGGCGCGGGCCTGGCGTACAACAACGGCTCGGAGTGGGTAATATACGACGTAACGAACGGGATGCCGGCGGAGGGGATCTTCGGCCTCGCCGTATTGCCGAACGACGACGTTTGGATCGGGACGTATTTGGGTGCGGCCTTGGTGCGCGACGGGGAGGTTACGCCGTTCGGCGGTGCCGAGGGACTCCCGTCGAATTGGGTGAACGAAATCGTCTTCGACGGCGAAAAGGTTTGGTTCGCGACGCGGTCCGGCTTGGCCCGGTACGACGACCCGGGGTTCACGGTTATTAATAGTACCTCCGGCCTTCCCGGCGACGACGTTTGGGACGTGTACGCCGTGGGCGTCGACCAGGTGTGGGCGGCGTGCATCGGCGGCGCGGCGTTTTATGATCACGGGACGGTTACGGAATATACGACTTTAAAAAACAACCTCCCCTCGGACAACGTTTATACCGTAGCGGCCCGCGACGACGAGACCTGGATAGGCACGGACCGGGGCTTGGCTTTGTTCCGGGACGGCGAGTTCGTCCGCACGTACGATACCGGCAATTCGGTGTTGAAGGCCGACATCATTAACGATATCGCTTATCGGGCCAACGGCGAGGTCTGGGTCGCTACGGCCGGGGGCGGCGTCGCCCGGTCCTACGGCGGTGGTTTCGTCGCCTACGACCGCGACCGGGGCCTTTTAAGCAACTACGCCCGTTGCGTTTACGGCGATAAATTGGGTTATATGTGGGTGGGGACGCTCGACGGCGGCGTTAATCGATTTAACGATTAAGCGGCGAATGCGGCGGTTTGTGCGGAATACGCGGCTCCGGGAGAGCCGCGGTTTTTTATTCCCGGGCCAGTTCCCGGCGCAGACGACGCGCTTCGGCCGCGCGTTCGGCGGGGGAGGGGTAGGCGTCGGCCAGGAAATGGAGGATAGGGTTCGGTTCGGCGGCGGCGAGGTTGGCGGCGGCCTCGCGGTAGTAGAGGGTGACGGCGGCCAACGGCTTGCGGGTGAGCGTAACGACCTCCTCGTCGACTTGTCGGGCGAGGTGCCGGTGCCACGCGTTGAAGAGTACTAGGCCCAAAAGGCAGACGGCCACGAAGACGGCTGCGAACGCCGAGAGGTCGTCAGCCGGGGCGCCCCGGCGGCTTTCCTTTAGGAGGGCGAGGCGGCCGGCGGCGTACTCCGCGAGGAGTAGGGCGGCCATGAAGGCCACGAGCGCCGCCGCGCCCAGGAGGCTTTTTTGCCGGGCCTCCGCTCGCCTGATAGCCGTCGCGAGGAGAACTTCGGCCTCGTATCGGTTGAGCGACTCGGCGCCTTCGGTCGCGACTACCTTGCGGCGCGCCGGGAGGGCGACCGCGGTGATGGTGCCGGCTCCCGGCCCCCGGCGTTCCACGGCGATTTCGTACGGCGTAAATTCGTATTGGCTGGAGAGGTATTGCGCCCGTTCCGCCAGGAAGCCGCCGGTGGGCGAAGCGGGACGGTCCGCCGGCGGGAAGGGCAGGAATAGTAGTCCTCCTACCGCGGCTGCGACGGCCGCCGCCGTTATCGCGATCCACCAGGAGCGCGGCCAGTACGTCCGGGCCGAGCCAACCGCGAACGTGAACGCCGCGGCGCCGAGGCCGTAGCATACCGGCGGGGCGACGACCGCCACGGCCGAAATAGGTACGCCGGCCCCTTTGAGGTAGACCGCTCGGACGACGGCCGCGGCCAGGAATACGGCCGTTGGGATAGAGCCGACGGCCCCCGCCGTTAGAAGCGTAGCGGCGAAGGGCCGGCCCTTAGTCTTCCGTTCCACCCAGGCCGGGCCGCCAACGAAGTAGAAGGCCAAGAGGCCGGCGACGATGAAGATGCCGGCCGCGATGGAACTTATTTGCCGGGCCGTGGTGTAACGGCTCGCCGCGGCGAAGCGGGGGTCGCTTAAGGCCTCTTTCTCGGGTTCCGGGAGTTTGGGGCCGAGGTCGAGGACGAGGTCCCGGTGGGCCAGGGGCCGCGCTTTTTCCTCGGCCGCCCAGGCCGCCGGGGCCCCGGCCAGGTAGGACGCCAGAACCGCCGCTACTATAAGGAGTCGCCCCAACATGATGGCAAGAATACCATAAGGGCCGGCGCCCGGTCAAAGGGGAAACGGAAACCCCGCCCGAGGGCGGGGTTTCGCGATTTTTATCCGCGGCTCCCGGAGTGGGGAGTAGTCCCCGTTAATCCGCATCCCTGACGCAACGGACGTAGTTGTATATCCGGACGTCGTCGTTTTGGGGGCCTCTGCCCTGCGGGTAGTCGTTCGGGTCGCCCTGTTTGGGGTCGCTCCGCAGTGCCCCGGCTCCGTGGACGTCCGTGCCGGCGTAGTCGGTAGCCCTGCCGAAGGCTATGTATGCGGCGCTCCGTATGTCGTCGCCGTGAGTAGTGCTCGTCCAGAACCATCCATCAGGGTCGCTCATGCCGAATGCCGTATCGATAGCCGGCGCTTCGCTATCGTAATCCACGATACTCTGCAATTCTTTGGCGTTCGGCAGTCGCCAGTCGTCGTAACCGGCGAGCGTCAGGCCTTCAGCGTACGCCAGCGCCTCTTCCCAGTTCCGGCCTACGCCGTCGTCCATTTGTTGCCACATAAGGCCCGTATTGCGGTCCGTCACCGTGCCGTCGCCGTTGGCCGTGAAGTCGTTGACGCCGTAGCTATCGCCCCGGACACAGCGGACGAAGAACCCGCCGCTGGGGCCGCCTTGCGTGGGGTAGGCTTTGATATGGGCGTCCGCGAAGTTGAAGCCGAAGGCGCCTTCGTCGTTGCCGAAAATGGTCCCCAAGTAAAGGTTGCTGGACCAGAATTGGGCGTCGATCTCGCGGTACGGCGGGCCGGGGTATTCGAAGTAGAAATAGCGCGTATCCAGGTAGGGCGTGCGGGTTTCGATGCCGCCGTCGAACGCGGCGATGGACGTCAACTCCTTTATCGTCGGGAGGCGCCAGTCGTCGTATCCCGCCAGCGTCAACCCGTCGGCGTATTCCCCGGCTTCGTACCAAGTCCTTCGGCTGTCGAAGTCCGGCGTTTGTTGCCACATCAGGCCGGTGTTGAGGTCCGTTACCGTACCGTCGCCGTTGTCGCGGTAGCTGAACGCGACGCCGTCATATTGCGCGTCCTGGCCGTAGAATTTACCGCCAGCGGAAGGGGCGGAGATTTCCCGGTAATTGTCGTAGTATTTGGTTTGGCCGGTATCCACGATCGCGCCGGAGAACGTTTCGGCCTCCGCGCCGGTGGCATCTTCGCATGATAGAGAGAAAAAAGACGTGGAAAGGATTACGATAACCGGGAGGGATAAAATATTATTCGCTCGCATCTTGGCCTGCCTTTCGTAATAACCGGTTGCAATATCACCTCCACTTCCCGGGTCGCGCGTTTATCGTCTCCGTTAAATACGACGGCGGGGCGCCGGAGACGGTTGCACGGACGCGATTATCCGGGGCCTTCGCCCTTGCCGCCGCCGTTCTATTATGATAAAAAAAACCCGGGGTTTAAGCCGGGATTGGAGCGGGAGATAAAAGTCGTGCAAACCTTTCTACCATATCCGGATTTCGAGCGGAGCGCGCGTTGCCTGGACGACAGGCGGCTCGGCAAACAGCGCGTCGAGGCGCGTCAAATCCTGAATATACTTTTGGGCCGGGCCAAGGGGCGGGGATGGATCCATCACCCGGCCGTTAAGATGTGGCGGGGATACGAGAACGCGCTCAAGGAATACTATAACGCTATCCTGACGGAGTGGATTCGGCGCGGCTTCGAGAACAACATGGAATTCGAGGACGTCGACGGCGAAGTGGAACTCCCGTACTGGCTGGGCGGCGGGATCCACGCGTCACACCGCAGCAGTTTGTTGCGGAAGGATCCCGTTTTTTACGGCCGGTACGATTGGAAAGAAGAACCCAGTTTGCCGTACGTTTGGCCGGAGGGGAAGACGTGACGCTCGGCCGTTATCCTAAAAGATGAAGTAGATATACGAATAAAAACCCCGCCTCTTGGAGGCGGGATTGTTTGTGGGCAACCGGGATCGACCGTCGTTAATCGGAGATTTTTCCCAGGAGCCAGGCCATGTTTCGGCCCAGCGTCCTCATCGTGCGTTGGGCTTCTTCGTCCTGCTCTACGGCGCCGGGTTCCATACCGAACCCCATGTTCCAGTAACTCGAGCCGGGCACTACCATCTCGCTGATGAAGAAGAAATGGTTCAGCGAGTCGAAGGTATGGATGGCGCCGCCCCGTCGGGCCACTACGACCGACGCACCGACTTTACGACGAAACATGCCGCCGTTGGCGAGGCCCACGAAACCGGCCCGGTCCATCAATGCCTTAATCTGGGCCGTGACGTCGGCGAAGTAGACCGGCGACGCCAGGATAATGCCGTCCGCCGCCGCCATCTTTTCGATACACTCGTTGACAACGTCGGTGTCCACGGAGCACCGGCCGTCTTTATTGCCGAAGCATTTATAGCAAGCCCGGCACCCGTGGATTTCTTTCCCGGCCAGCTGGTACAGTTCGGTCTCGATGCCCTCTTTCGTTAGCTCTTCGAAAACCCATCGGATCATGAGGGCGGTATTGCCGTCTTCGCGGGCGCTGCCGTTGAACGCGATGACTTTCATCCGGTTTCTCCTCTCGGCCGGTATTATCGCAAACATGCGGGGATTATCAAAACGTCGCCCTTCAGATTAATATAAAACCAGGGGCGAGGTAAGCCCCTGGGTCATTTGGGCGATGGGGGACTTGAACCTCCGACCTCCTGCTTGTAAGGCAGGCGCTCTGGCCAGCTGAGCTAATCGCCCGGGACGCCCAAGTATACTTAATCCTGCCCCCGAGAGTCAACCCTAATCCGACCGGCCCGCGGGCCGTTGCGGCTTGCGGCGGGCCGTGGTAAAATAAACCGGATGTTTAGGATTATAAACAGCTTCGTATTGTTCTTCGCGGCCGCCGCGGCGTACGGGGCGTGGAAGCCGATGCCCCGCCTCGCCCTCGTCAACGACGCGTCGGCGGATAGTCTATATTACTACTGCGCCGCGGCCCCGGCCTTTGTCTTCCGCCACGGCGGCGACGATTTTCAGGCGCCGGTGCTGGCCGGCGACGCCGGCAACGAGACGACCGGGTTCTTCCTCCAGTCATATAAAGCGTACCTCCAGGGCCGGGGCGGCTTGAGCCAGCTCGTGGCGCTGGGCGGCGTCGACGCCGCGGACGTCGAGTACACCCGCGACTTCTTCGGCCTTGGCGAGGGGGAAGTCTGGGAGATAAACGGCGCGCCCGCCGCGGCGGCCTGCGAGCTGTCCCGGGATTGGTCGTCGAGCGAGTACGTCGTCGTCGCCCCCTACGTCGAAAACCCGACGGCTGAGGACGTGGAGAGTGTGGCCAACGCCGCCTCCATCGCCGCGTACCTCAACGCGCCGCTTTTCTACGCCGGCTCCGCCGGCCTCTCTGAACGTACGCTCGAATACATCGGGTACCTCGCACCCTCGCGGGCGGTCGTGGTCGAAATAGGCGACACGCTGCCGGCCTCGGTGAACGCGGCCTTGAGCGGCCTCGGCGCCGCTGTGGCCGCCGACCTGACGACCGAACGCGAGGTCGTCACGTATATAAACGAGATGACTGACCCCGCGCCGCCGGTGCTATGCGCTTTTCGCGGAGAGGGGATGGCCGCGCCGGCGGCCGTGGCCGCCGCCCGGTACGGGGGATACGTTCTCGCGGTGCCGGACGGCATTACGTCTCAGGCCGGCGACGCGTGGGACGCCGTCCTGGCGCTCGTACCCCGTTCTCGGGAAAAGCTTACCGGGCCGTACACGATGCCCGCCGCGGTGCTCGACGCCGAACAGGACGTGGCCGACCGTTTTTACGCGTGGCTCGAGGACCTGGGCGGCACCGACCCGGACCAGCTGGAGTACGTGTTGACCTTCGCGCCGGCCTTCGGGCCGGATAGCATCTCCTACGTTTTCGACCGGGCCCTTATTGGCGATACCGAGACGCCGGACGAACGCGGCGCCGTACCGGGCCGGTTCGTGAACACGACGGCGGAGAACCTGGCTTCGTTCAGTTTCGCCTCGTCCTACCGGGCCCTTATATTCTCCAACCCCCGGCCGGAGCGGGTCACGTTCTGCGGCCTGGTATACATGGCCCAGAACGTCGTCACCTGCCCGGACTTTTTCACCGACAATTACGGCCGCGATCATAAGGTGAACGAACTTCTGGGTTGCCGCGCCGGCGGCTACGACGACCCGGGAGTGTTTACGGACTTCGCCGAAGACGCTTACGACCCGGTCGTCCATAACGGCCGCAACGCCGGCGCCGGCCAACATCCTTTCGTGCCGGCCGAGGACCTGGTCGGTTTCCAGAACGACATTTACGAGGGGACCGGTTTCTTTTACGTCTCGACCCACGGGACCGAGGACGGTTTTTTCCCGTTCGACGTCGACGAGGGCGTCGCGGCCAACGTCCCGTGGAACGAGGCCGACTGGCCCGGCGGCCCCGCGGGATACGTTAACTACGACGGCGACCGGCGGTTCTCGTACAACGATTGGGCCCGGATGGGCCGGAACAACTTCGGCCTCGTGGCGGCGTTCAATGCGTGTTGCGTGGGCGGCGGCGAGATGAACGCGGTGGTAACGCGGCGCCTCGGCGCGGCGTCCATCTCGTCCTATACCATGGTGGGGGCCGGGGGGGCCGGATGGTTTTGGATATCCTTCGTAAACCGTATGTTGGAACACGGGTACACGTTGGGCGAGGCGTTGTGTTTCGCCACGGCCCAGGTCTCCGAGATTTTCCCGGCCGGCCGCCCCGGCGTTGACTCGAGTATTCGCTTCGTCCTCGCGGGCGACCCCTTCATGGAGTACTACCGGCCGACCTGGCAGCCGCCGACGCCGGCCGACCCCGAGCTCGACTATGGCGGCCACAACCCGGGCGGCTCCGGCCCCCTGGCGCGCGGTTTCACGGCCCGGGCCGGAGAGCGTTGCGTGACGCTGTTTTGGGAGGGGCCGGGCGACGGCCGCCCCCTGAGCGGATGGAACCTGTACCGGGGCGAAGGGCGAAACGCAGCGGCGCCGCCTTCTGGGGGGGAGACGGGGCCGGTTCGCGTCAACGCCTCGCTAATTACGGGCCGGTCGCCGTTCGTTTACGTAGACGAGCCGCTCGTTAACGGTAAGGTTTATTATTATTGGGTCGAGGGGGTCGAGGCCGGCGGGCGGAGTTCGGGCGCCGGGCCGGCCGCCGCTTGCCCGCGGGCTGACTACGGGAAGGCCGGATTCGCCCTCGCGCAGAATTACCCCAACCCGTTCCGCGCCCGCACGAATATCGTCTTCGCCGTCCCGGAGGAAGGGAACGTAAAATTGACGGTGTACGATTTGCGGGGCGCGCCGGTGCGCCGCCTGTGGGCCGGCCCCGCTTCCCGCGGCGGCCATGCCATCAGCTGGGACGGCTCTGCCGACGACGGTACGCCGCTGCCGCCCGGCGTCTATTTTTGCCGGTTGGAGACGGCGACACGGGCCGCTACGAGGAAGATGGTTATCGTCGAGTAAGCAGCGCGGCGGAGATAAAAAAACGCCCGGCGCTCAGGCCGGGCGAATGGGATTTTTCGGCGATTAGAAATCAGAAGCCGGCGGTTCTTCCATTGAAGACGATTCGGCCCCGCCGCCGCTAGGCCCGTCGCCCCGGCGGGGAAGCAGTACCAACCTTTCCACGACCACTTTTAGCTTCGAGCGCTTATCGCCGCCGCTCGTTTCCCATCGGTCCTGATGAAGCCGCCCTTCCAGAAAGACCGGCCTTCCTTTCGCAAGGTAATCACGGGCAACCTCGGCGGTACGGCCGTAAGCGGTGCAGTCAATAAACGACGCCTCTTCCGTCAACTCGCCATCACGGTTCCGATAGGTGCGGTTTACGGCCAGACGCAAGTCCGTTACGATTCCACCCGACGGTAAATCGCGTGAATCCGGGTCTGCCGTAAGATTTCCTAAAAGATATACACGGTTGAAATTCGCCACAGTTCCTCCCTTCGTGTAGATGGCACACCATAATATTCATTGCCGTACGTAATGTCAAGGAAATTATCGCCCGGGACGTAGGTTGTATTTGAAAAGTACGGCGGTTTTTGCTAAGTTTAGGTAAGTACTCACCGAAAAGAGGTATTAATGGCAACATTGGCAATCGTGGGCGGGTTGCTTTACCGTACCGGACGGGCCAAACCCGCCCTTGGTAACGTCGTTATTCGTAACGGGAAGATAACGGCGGTAGGGCCGAAGGTCCGGGTGCCGGCCGGCGCCGAGTTGATCGAGGCCCGCGGCCGCGTCGTAACCGCCGGCTTCATCGACGCCCATACTCACCTCGGGAATTTCGGCGAAGGCATAGGCCCCGCCGGATTCGACGCCAACGAAGTCGCCGAAGCCGCAACGCCTCACGCCCGGGCGCTGGACGGCATCGACCCTTGTGACCTGGGTTTCGAGGACGCCCGGCGGGCGGGAATAACGGCGGCCTGTGTCCTGCCCGGAAGCGCGAACGTAATCGGCGGCACCGGCGTCGTGATAAAGACGGTCGGAAACGTAATCGACGAGATGGTGGTGGACGCCGAGAGCGGCCTCAAAATCGCGTTCGGCGAAAACCCCAAATTCTCTCACCCCGATAGCAAGCGGATGCCCTTAACGCGGATGGGTACCGCGGCCGTTCTGCGCGAAACGTTGACCCAGGCGGCCGAGTATCGGCGCAAACGCAAGTTGGCCGCGGCCCGGCGGCCGGACCTGGACATCCGGATGGAAACTCTCGTCCGGGTACTGGCGAGGAAGATCCCGCTTCGGGCCCACGCCCATCGCGCCGACGACATCAGCACCGCGGTCCGTATTGCAAAAGAGTTCAACTGCAAGATGGTATCGGACCATTGCACTGAAGGGCATCTTATCGCGGGTTTCCTGGCGAGTCATAAAATCCCATGCGTGGTCGGCCCCATGCTTATCGCCCGTTTCAAAGTGGAGCTGCGCCGGCGTTCCTACGCTACGGCCGCGGTACTGGAGAAAGCCGGGTGCCGGGTCGCGCTGGCCACCGACCATCCCTTCGTGCCTATAGACACGCTGGCGACTTCGGCCGCGGCCGCGGTGCGCGAGGGAATGACCCCCGAGGGGGCGCTGAGCGCCGTGACCGACGAGGCCGCCGCGATCCTGGGCCTCGGCCGCCGGCTCGGAAAAATCGCGCCGGGGTACGACGGCGACGTCGTCGTGTGGAGCGGCCATCCCATTGAAGACCTGGCGAAACCGGAAGCCGTCGTTATCGAAGGCGAGGTGGTTTCTCGGCCGTAGGCCGGGATATGGAAGCGTTCGTCCTGTGCGATGCCAAATTCGGCGCCGGCCCGATTCAGGCCGTCATCGATTATTTAATCGTCGAAAAACGTTACCGGATCGTGGGGGCGGCGCTTATCGGCAAGGAGTTGCCGGAGGGTTTCACGCTGGAAGTCCCGTTCGTAAGCGAAGCGGACGCGGCGGCGGCGGTCCGCCGGGCCGCCGAGACCTTTTCGGCGCGCGCCGTCGTGGACGCTACCGAATCGGATCTGACGGAACGTTTCGTTTGGGCGAACGAAGCGTTGCAATTGGGTTACGAGGTGCACGGAGCCGACTTCCGTCTGTGGCCCCCGGCCCTAAAGGGGGCCGACGTCCCGACGGTAACGTTCATCGGCGCCGGCGCGGCGGTGGGAAAGACCGCCGCTATCGTCAGTTTTATCGGGCGGTTGGAAGAGCGGAAGAACGTCGCGGTCATCGTCCTGGATCTCGGAGGCCCCTGTTACCCGGAAGTCGTGGATACCGACACGCCGCTAACCGCGGAACGACTGTTGTCGCTCCACCGCGACGGCCGCCGAATAGACGGTGACCATTACCTGCTCGCGGCCGCGACGAACGTCCCGGCCGTGGGTTGTTCGTTCGCCGGTACCGGCCTAACGGGTGTACCGTTAAACTCCCTTCTGGGGGACGCTTTCGTCTTCGCGGCCGAGGCCGGCGGGGACCTGGCGGTCGTCGAGGGTTCGGGGCGGGCCATGCCCGCGACGGCCGGAGCCCTATGCTTCCTCGTAAACGTAAAGACCGGGCCGGAAGTGTTGCGCGTTTTCCCATTCGCGTATCAGCTTCGCCGGGCCGACGCCGTCATAGTAACCGGTTTCGCTGACGAACCGCCGGCGGAAGCGCTGGAGGGGCTGAACGCCGAGGTTAAGGCCGTTAACGATAAGGCGTCTTTTTGCTACGGGAAGATCGTCGCGAGGGCGGCCGGGACGCCCGAGTTCCGCGACGCCCTGGTGGTTACCGCCCGACCCGAGGACGCCCGCGACCAACTCGCCGAGTATTGGAACGGCCAACTCGCCGGTGAAGTAATAGCGTCGGTGGGGGCCGAGCTTTTCCCGCCCGCCGCGGCCACGGCCAAGGCCTTGCGCCGGGCCGGGGGCGACGCCGGCCTGCTGCTCGATATGGCGGCGTCCAATATCGGCGAATGGTTGGTTTGGGCCGACTCGTGGGACGTCCCCGTCCGATTTACGTACGAATCGCTGGAACTCCCGGAGGGCGTTTTCGAACCGTTGTGCGAGGCCGCCCGCCGGACCGCTTCATAGCGAGGCCGGTGGCTCGCGGGCCGGGCCTCAATTCCGCGTTAAAAGATATCCGGCGTAAATCCGTCCAAGTAATGATTCGAAAAAACCCAAAAAGATCTGTAACCGCGTTCGGCCGTTTCCTGCCCGTGGCCGTGGCGGTAATGGCGGTGGCGTTGCTGGGCGCCGACCGGTCGTCCAAACTCGAGAAGATTAAAGAGGATATCCGGCGGCACCAGGCCGACCTCCGGGACGCGGAGTCCCAGGTCAGTTTGTCTCTTGAGTCGATCCACGAGCTCGACCAAAAACTCGAGAGCATCGACGAGACAATGGCGGAGTTGTCAACGGAGATAACCGAGACCTCCGGCCGGATGGCCGCGGTACAGGCCGACCTGGCGGAGGCGGAGCGGGACCTGGAGGCCCGGGAAGACGAATTGGCCCGGCACCTGCGTTTGGTCTATAAAATGGGGCGTTACCCTATGGTCCGCTTGTTGGTAGGGGCCGACGAATTGGGGGACATCGTCCGCCGCGTCCGATTCACGATGGCTTTGGCCCGGGAGGACCGGCGGCTCGCCCGGGCGGCCGAACGCAAACGAGAGGAAATCCAACGCGACCGAGACGCGCTCCAGCGCGAGTTGGATTACCTGAAATCGCTCCAGCAGTTGAAGCTGGAGGAGATGCGTTTGGCCCGTCGGCGCCGCGAGCACAAACAGGAGATACTCGCGAACGCCCGGGGCCAGACCGACGTTCTGAAGAAGCGTCTGCGGCAACTGAAGAAGGAGCAGGCCGAACTCGAGTCTTTGGTGAGGTCGAAGACCGGAGGCGGGGGAAGGCCGGTTCCGGACAGGCCGCCCGGCCGTGGCCCCGAAGTGCTCGTCCGCCACGGCAAGATCATCAGTCCGACCAAGGGCCGTCTGGTCCGCGGTTACGGCCGGATCAAGGACGACCGCTACGGGACATATACGCAGAACGACGGTATGGATATCGAGGCGTCTATCGGATCCGAGATCCGGTCGGTATTGAAGGGAAAGGTCGTTTTCGCCGACTGGTTCCGGGGATACGGCAAGCTGATTATAGTCGACCACGGCTCGGGGTGTACGTCGCTGTACGCCCATTTGGGCAGTTTTTCGGTGGGCGTGGGCGAGAGGGTTGGCGAAGGCCAATTGTTGGGCCTGGTCGGGGAGACCGGCTACGTAGCCAAACCCACGCTGCATTTCGAGATCAGACAGGACGGCCTCGCTATAAATCCGGAAGTATGGGTGAAACAATAAACGGTTGCGGGGGCGCTTTGCGTATTGGAGCGCTGGCGTCCGGCGGCGGCAGTAATCTGCAGGCGATAATCGACGCGTGCGAGGCCGGCCGCATCGACGGGTGCGTCGCCGTGGTAATTAGCAACAACTCCAAGGCCGGGGCTCTGGATCGCGCCCGGCGCCACGGCATCCCGACCCGGCACCTCTCCCACGCGCGTTACCCGGATGACGCAGACCTCGACCGGGCTTTCGTGGAAGCCCTGCGCGAGTACGACGTCAACGTCGTAGTTTTGGCCGGCTATATGAAAAAACGGGGGCCGGAGTTTTTGCGGGCGTTCCCCCGGCGGGTTTTAAATATCCACCCCGCGTTGCTCCCCGGGCCGCACGGCGGCCGGGGTAAATACGGGATACACGTTCACGAGTCGGTATTGGCCGCCGGTGATAAGGTTACCGGAGTTACGATACATTTAGTCGACGAGGAGTACGACCACGGGCCGGTAGTGGCGCGGCGGGAGCTTCCGGTTGAAGATGGCGACACCCCGGAAACCCTCCAACGACGGGTCCTGGATGTGGAGCATGAACTTTACCCGGAGACCCTGGCCGCCCTGGCCCGAGGCGAAATCGACCTCGACGCTATTGCCGCCGGTGACGAACCGGGGGACGTTAACGGAGCGTGAGATTATGAAGTTTGGGAAAATCGTACGGATGGGGTATACGGTGGCCGTATTGGTGGCCTTTTTGGCGTCACCCGCGGTTTTTTCGAAGGCGTGGGCCCAAGAGAGCGCCCGGGACTTCGTACGCGAAGTCAAACTCTTCGACACCGTCGCTAATCTGGTCCGTTTGAGTTACGTGAAGGACGTCGACGCCGAGACGCTCGTGCACGACGCCATTCGAGGGATGCTGTCGGGGCTGGACGAGCATACCGTATTTATGGAGGCCGACGACTTCCGGTTGTTATTGAACGATACGGAAGGATCGTTCGGCGGCCTGGGGATAGAGATATCGGTAACGCCGGAGGACGACACGCTCACCGTCATGAACGTACTGGAGGGCACGCCGGCCGAAAGGGCCGGCTTGCACGCGCGCGATAAAATTATCGAAATCGACGGCGAGTCCACCAAAGGGATAACGACGCGCGAAGCCCTTTTGAAAATGCGGGGTGAGGTCGGAACCGACGTCACCATTAAAATAGCGCGCAAGGGTTACGCCGAAGCGCTCGATTTCACGATTACGCGCAAGACCATACATATCGACTCGGTCCCGTATTCCTTCATGGCTTCCGACGACGTCGGTTATGTGCGTGTGGCCAATTTCTCTCGCGATGAGGAACGCAGCACGTCCTCCGACGCCGAAAAGGCCATCGAGAAATTAGAGAAAGACGGCATGGAGAAGCTGATAATCGATCTGCGGGGGAATCCCGGCGGCCCGCTGGACGAGGCGGTCGCGTTGGCGAGTTTATTCCTCAAGAAGGGTTCCATGGTCGTCTACACCGACGGCCGTTCCGGCCGTTGGGAGCAACGCAAGTACATCGTGAAGGAAGAACCCAAATTCGGGAAACTGCCGCTGGTCCTTCTGGTGGACGGGTCGTCGGCCTCGGCGTCCGAGGTTTTCACCGGCGCGCTACGCGACCACGAGCGGGCGACCATTGTGGGTGAGAAGACCTACGGCAAGGCATCCGTACAGACGCTGATCCCGTTGTCGTCCGCGGCCGATTCGGACCCCGGCCCCGGCCTTAAAATAACGATAGCGTACTACTACACCCCCGAAGGCCAGCTTATTGACGGCAAGGGTATCGAGCCGGGGGTGACCCTTGAGCCGGCAGAAACGCCGTTGGTCATCGGGAAACTATACGCCCTCGGTTATTTTCGGATATACGCCGAGGAGTATTGCGACGAATACGGCGACGACGCGGTCGAGACGTTCCGCTCCAATCCTTCGGCCATCGCGGATTTCGTTAGCTGGGTCGACGCGCGGGGTTTCGATTTCTATCCGGAGGAATACGCCGCCACGTTGCCCAATAACGGTCGGGAGTTTTCCCGGGCCGCGATAGAGGCGGAGAACGAGGAGGTCTCGAACTTACTCCAGCGCGAAATAATCAGGGAAATGGAAAACGACGCGGCCGCCTTTAAATTCTGGCGCCAGTCCGACCCGTGGATAAGCCGCGCCGTGGAGGAGTTGTCCTAAAGAAGTAGCTGCCGGATTTACCGTATCATAACGAGAAAGGCGGCCGTCCGGCCGCCCTTCCCTCGCCCGGCCGGCCGTTGGGGCCGCCGGGCCGGATTCGGATGCTTTTCCCTTTGCCCTTGAAGAAATAGCGCGTTTATGTTATAAATGCGGCCTTAATGGGGTCGTAGTTCAACATGGTTAGAGCACCGGCCTGTCACGCCGGAAGTTGCGGGTTCGAGTCCCGTCGGCCCCGAATCGAATCGCCCCCGGCCCGGCCGAGGGCATGAATATAAATAGGCAGAGTATATCAACGCGGAGGCTGCGACTATATGAGGAAAGCATTACCCCTATTGGCGATAAGCGCCGCCGTGATATGGGCCGGCTTGACGACGGGCGGTTGCGGCGGATGCGGTTACGATGAGAATAAAGTCATCGTAACTATCGACGGGAAGCCGTCCGTAACCGTCGGCGATTTCGTCTACCATTACAAACGCGCCGTGGAAATGGCGCCGCCGCAGGATAAACCGGTAATTAACACCTTCGACGACGCCAAGGACTTCCTCGACGACATTACGACGAGTAGAGTCCTGGAGGTAGAGGCCGAGGGTCTAGGTTACGGCGACAACGAGAACCTAAAGAGGGACCTCGAAACCTACCGTTCGAGTCTCTTACGGGAGAGAACCCGACGGAAAATCGAGGACAAGGTTAAGATTACCGAGGCCGAAATCCTCGATTATTACAATAAGAATAAAGAGTGGCGCCGGGTCTCTTTCCTTATGTGTAAGGACAAGGCGAAGGCCGACAAGGCCTACGCGGCGCTCGAAGCCGGGAAGCCTTGGGCCGAGGTCGTTAAGGAATTTTCTGACTTCGAGGAGAACCGGGAAACCGGGGGCAAGCTCCCTAGCGATTTCTATTATTCCGGCGATAACATGAGCCGCGCCGTATACGAGACCGAGGTCGGTAAATATACGCCGGTCACGGCGACCGAGCAAGGCGACGCTTACTTCGTGTTCCGGGTCGACGAAAAGATCCCTGGTCAGAAAGAGGAGTACGCCCAGGTAAAAGACAATATCCGGAATGCCATTAAGCAATATAAGGTTGAGCAGGAAACGGTCAAGTATATCGCGGAGATCCGCAAGGACGCGGAAATCTGGGTCGACCAGGAACTATACGACGCGGTTGTCAAAGGGAATATCGCGGAGGCCCAGGAGAAGTATAACCGCAAAGGCGCCATTATTTCGAAGGTCGGCGACATCCCCGTATATTTCGATAGTTGGTACGAGGGGATGTTTCTCCAATTAAGCATGAATGAAGCCATGATCGAGGAGTACAAAAAAAGAGAACCGGAGGCGTTTAAGGACGTAATGGATAGCCGCCTCAAGGCTCTTCAGGACGACACGCTCTTCGAATACGACGCCGTTAAGACCGGCGTCGATAAAGACCCCGACTTCATACGGGATATCAATCGTTTCCGGGCCGGTAAAATGGTCGACCGGATATACGAGGAAGTGTTCCTTCCCACCATCCCGGAAGTTACGGATGCCGAAGTGAAGGAGTATTTCGATAACCACCCGCACGAGTTCCAGGAGATGGAGCGCGCGGAAATTTTCCTGGTGGCTTTCCCGGATAAAAAGACGGCCGAAGAGGTCAGGGCCAAAACCCAGACCGGCATGGATATCACGGAAGCCTCCAACCCGTACCTGCAGGCGTTCGTTGAAGAAATGCAGAAGGAGGGGGCGCCGGAAGAACAACCTGCCCCCGGGGAAATCCCCGTAGCTCAATTACTATCGGTAACTAAAGAGCCCGCGCCCGAGGCCGGCGCCACGGCGCCCGAAGGCGGCGAGAACCCGATACTCGAAGAAATCCGGCCCGTCGTATTCAAAGCGAAGAAAGGCGACCTAAGCGAGTTGTTCGAACTCAAGGACGGCCGGTGGGCGTTCTTCGATTATTGGGAATACTATCCGTTCGTCCAGCACACGATGGACGAAGAAGGCGTGGCGGAGAAAGCCAAAGACGGCGCGTATCGGGAGAAAATGGCGAGTCCCGAAGTCGACCGGAAGTGTCAGGCCTGGTTCGAGGAACTACGTAAGAAGCACAAGATCGAGGTCGACGAAGGCGCTTTGAAAATGGCTTACAAGAAGGTGCAGAAGCTGTAGTGAAACGCGTCATCGCGAACGGAGCGGCGGCCGTAGCCATTATCCTTATGGCGGCCGCCGCCGGTTGTCGTAAGGCGGACGAGGGAAAGGCCCCGGCATCGGTATCGGTCGCCCGCGTCGGAGACCGGGAGATAACCGCAGAAGACGTATACCGGAGCTTATACCCCCAAGGCAAACCCGAGAACGCCAAGGTCGACGGCCCTACGGCCCGGCGGGTCGTGGACCAGCTGGTCGAACGTGAGGCCATTCTCGCCTGGGCCGCCGGGAACGACGTCGAAGTGGAAGAAGCCGACGTGACCGAGAGGGTGGCGTTAATAAAAGCCGATTACGGCGCCCGAGGGTTCGCGTCCTACCTGAAATCCCAGGGTCTCACCGCCGAGTCGTTCCGGGAAGTCATCCGGGACGACTTAATAGTAGAGGCCGCCATCGAGGCTGCAGTCGTCGAGGAAGTGTCGGTCAGTTACGACGACGTCGTCGCCTATTACAACGTCCACGGCGACGAGTTCGAGGGGCCGGCCGAATACCATATTAAACAAATAGTAGCCGACGACAAGGCCAAGGCCGAACAATCCCTCGCCAAACTTGAATACGGAACCACTTTCGAGGAGGTCGCCCGGGAACTCTCCGTGTCGCCCGACCGGCACGCGGGGGGCGACGTCGGTTATACAACGCTGGACGCGTTGCCGCCGGAAGTGGCCGAGGCCGTCGAAAAAATGCGGCCCGGTGAAACCAGCGGCATAATCGAGACCCAATACGGTTTTGAAATAGTTCGCGTCGTCGGCGTCCGCGACGCCCGGCGGAAACCGCTCACCGAAGTGAGGACCGAGATAGAGAACCGTTTGCGCGGCGCCCGGGAGGAAGAGGTTTACGCCCGTTGGATCGAGGGCGTTAAGAAGGGCGTTAAAATATCCATCGACGAAGGCGCGTTATCGCAGTTATGATATCCGGCAAAGCGTTCCCGGCGGCGACGATACTGAGGCAAGCTCTGGCTTGTGTTTTGTTTTTTTGCGCGGCCGCGGCGGCCGAGCGCCGGCCTTTGGACGGCGTCGTGGCCGTCGTCAACAACGACGTAATACTGGCGAGCGAATTGGGCGAAGAGGTATCCGTCCGGTTATACCAGTTGGGGCCCGGAGCGGCCAAGGTGGGGGACGTGCGGAAGTATACGGCGGAAGTCCTGGCCGAAATGATTGACGCCCGGCTACTGGTGCAGGACGCCGACGACCACGACATCCTGGTGTCCAAGGATGATATCCAGCCATACCTGGACGAGGAACTCACGCGTATTAAAGGGGCGTTCGGTTCACCCGAGGCGTACGAAGCGGCGCTCGCCGAATACGGGATGACCGAGAAGGACCTCATTATCCAGTACCGTAAGAGCCTGCGTGACCAGTTTAAAATCCGTCGCCTCACCGAAATGGTTTTGGCGCCGCGGGTGAACGTACGCGAGGAGGAAATCCGCGGTTACTACGACGGCCATAGGGACGAACTCGCGATCCCCGCGGTCGTAACGTTGCGGGAGGTGGCGATCGCCAAGCGTCCCTCCGACGAGTCCCTGCGCGCGGTCAAGTCCAAGCTTGAGGCCGTTCGGAACGCGGCCCTCGCCGGGGGAGATTTCGGGGCATTGGCCAAGGAACTCGCGGAGCGCGAGGGTGGCGAGTTTGGCGCGTCGTTCAAGTACGAACCGGGGGAAGCGGTCCCGGCGCTCGAGAGGGCCGCGAAGGAACTCCGTCCCGGTGGGATTTCGGCCGTGACGCCGGGGCCGGAGGGATACTGGCTCGTACGGCTCGTAGGCCGGGAGAACGCGAAACGGGAAGTCCAATACATCCACCTTAAAGTTTCCGTTACCGACGCCGACATCGCGACGGCCCGGAGGCAGGCCGAGGCCGCGGCCGCGGCCCTAGCCCGGGGCGAATCGTTCGACGACGTCGCTGCCAAGTACAGCGATAACGAGGAGACCGCCTCGCGCGGAGGGCTGGTCGGCGAATTGGGGATGGACGAAATAGAGGCCCAGATGCCGGGGGTGGCCGCGGTTCTAAACGAAATGGACGCGGGCGACGTGACGCCCGTTATCGAACGGCCGGAGGGGTTTTTCGTCCTGAAAATCGACGCCCGGGAAGAGGGGCGCGAGGTTTCCTACGAGGACGCCCGCGAGCGCATAAAACGTTTACTTACGAACCAGAAACTGGCGTTGGAACAAAAGAAGTACCTGCAGGAATTGAAAGAAAAAGCTTACATTAGGACGTTCGAGTAAAACACCCCCGTTTGGTTAAAGAAAAAAAGCAGGCGTGAAGCCTGCTTTTTAAGTCCGGGTCGGGCCGGCTTTAATCCAGGTTGGGTACGAGTAAGACCGGGATGTCCGCTTTCGCGAGAATCTCCCGGGATATCGCGCTCGAGATATCGCCCCGTTCGTCGAGACCCAGTATAATAAGGTCCACACCTTCCTCCTGCGCCGTTTTCGCGATAGTATCGGTCAGGCGGCCTATGCGGAGGATGGACCGTATTTTAGGCGTCGTCTTCTGGCGCTGGAAAATATCGAGCGCCTGCTGGCCGTCTTCGTACTCGTCCTGACTGTCGACGACGTGGAGCACGATTAATTGGGCGTCGGCGCGGGAAGCGATGGTTACGAGGTAATCGGCTTTTTTCTTCGCCGGAACGCTTCCGGCGGTGGTTACCATGATCTTCAAATCAAATCCTCCTGCGAGCGGTGGTCGATTACTTTCAATTCTAAGAGAAAGCGCGGCCGGCGTCAAGCGATAACGAGCGAGGCGCCGCCCCGGAGGTATAGACACCCTTGGGAAAACCGTACGTGGCGTTGCTGTGGCATTTCCACCAGCCACCTTACGCCGACCCTTCCGTCGAGAGCGGCGAGTTGGCCCTGCCGTGGGTCCGCCTCCACGCCGGACGGGATTATTACCAGATGGGTCACGTCGCCGGTGAGGTCGAGGGCGTACGCACCACCTTCAACTTCACGCCCGTCCTCCTGGCCCAGTTCGACGCATACCTAAATGAAGGCCGGCGCGACCGTCTTATGGACCTTTCGCTTCGCTCTCCGGCGCGCCTTGCCCCGGCCGAACGCGACGCCCTTGTCAAGACGTCGTTCGACGCCGATTTCCGACACGAGATCCGCAACCATCCCCGCTATTTCAAGCTTTTTCGGAAGTACGTCCGCGGCGAGGCGTTCAGCGACGCCGAGTTGACCGACGCCGTGGCCTGCTTTAATCTGGCCTGGCTCGGCGAAATCTTCCGGGAGGGCCCGGTGAAACTCGCGACGGGCGAAGTCGTGGACGTGGCGGAACTCTTCGGCCGCGGCGGGGGGTATACGCGCGACGACGTCGACGCCATAATCTCGGCTCAACTCCGGATCATGGCCGCCGTCGTCCCGTTGTACACGAGTTTGCGGGAGGCCGGTCGGGTCGAGCTTTCAACGACGCCTTTCTACCACCCCATATTGCCGCTGGTCCACGATTCCGACCTCGCGACCATCGACCGACCGGGTGCGGTGAAACCGCCGCGCTTCAACCGGCCCGAGGACGCCCGGGAACAAGTGACGCGGGGCCTCGATTTCTTCGAGGGAGTTTTCGGGTACCGGCCGGTAGGGATGTGGCCGGCGGAGGGGGCCGTGGCCGAGGAAATCCTGCCGCACTTCGAAGAGGCCGGGGTCCGCTGGATTGCCTCGGACGAGGGGGTGCTGGCGTTATCGGCCGGTTCGGGGAGCCCGGCCGTATCCGCCGAAAAATTGACGCGGCCTTACCGCGTCGGGGGCGATGACCTGGTGGCATTCTTCCGGCACCACGGCCTTTCGGACGCCATTGGCTTCGAGTACCAACATTGGGGCGACCCGGCGAAGGCCGCGGCCGATTTCGCGGCCCGGCTTTGTACCGTCGTGGGAGAGGCGCGCGGCCGGACGGTCCGGGACGTGCTGGTTTCCGTTATCCTCGACGGCGAGAACGCTTGGGGGTCGTACTCCCGTCAGGGCGTGCCCTTCCTAAAGGCGTTGTACCGGCGGCTCGCCCGTGGCGACGTAGCCCGGCTGGTGACGTTCGCGGAATACCTGGACGGGGCGCCGGCCCGGGAACTGGCGCCGCATCCGCCCGTAACGCTGGACCGGCTCGAACGCCTGGCCTGCGCGTCGTGGATAGACGAGGCCGGGTCGCTTCCCGGCAACGACCTCGGCACCTGGGCGGGCGAGTCCGACGAGAACGCGGCCTGGGGGCTGCTGGGCGAAGGCCGGGCCGCATGCGACCGCTCCCGGGCGGCCGAGAACGACAAACGCCGGGCGCGGGAATACTTGCTGGCCGCCGAGGCGAGCGATTGGTTCTGGTGGTACGGCGAGGACCAGGGCGGCGGGGCGGACGAGGAGTTCGACCGCTTGTTTCGCGAATACGTGCGGGCCGCGTACCGAGCGTTGGGAGAGGAAGAACCCGTGGCGCTCGACGTGCCGCTTTCGCCGCGGCGCGTGGTCTGGCGGCCGGACCGCCGGGTGACGCTCCGGCCGGGCGACCTGCTGGTGGTACAGTGGCCCGGGCCGGGAATGGTGCGATTCGGCGTAGACGGCTGGCGCGATCCGGTCGAGGTCCCGCTGGCCCCCGCGACCGGCGTTATGGCCGGGCCCGGCAGTATTTACCGGGCGCCGCTTCTTCGGATAACGGAGGGGA
Organism: Candidatus Zixiibacteriota bacterium; assembly: GCA_050117845.1. GTDB lineage: Bacteria > RBG-13-66-14 > B26-G2 > WVWN01 > WVWN01 > WVWN01. Next base: position 33,572 of record JASFLY010000001.1, on the reverse strand, counting down.
TCCGGCGAGTGGAATTCACGTTCCGGGACGCCGGGGGGGAGTGGCTCGGCTACGATTTTTTCATACTCATCGATTGAACTTTTGTTATAATTGCCGCAAACGAAATCCGAAAGGGACGGCATATGATCGAATATCAATACCTCCTAGTCGTTTTACTCGGTTTGGTGATGTTGGTGGGCGGGTTCTGGCTCGGCCAGGTCGCTAAGCTCAAGTTCCTCCGTATCATCGGGCCGCCGGCCGGCGTCGTGGGCCTAATCGTAGTATTCGTCGGGATACTGCTGACGTGCGTCCCCGGCTTCTTCACCTGGTAGATTAACCCCATCATCATGCCGACCGTAGCTTTTAAAACTCTCGGCTGCAAACTCAACCAGTACGAGACCGAGGCAGTGCGCGCGGGCCTCGAGGACGCCGGGTTCGATACCGTGTCCTTCGAGGACGAGGCGGACTATTACGTCATAAATACGTGCACCGTTACCCATCGCGGCGATTACAAGTCGCGGCAGATGGTACGACGCGCGTGCCGGGGCCGGCCCGACGCCCGCGTTATCGTTACCGGTTGTTACGCCGAACTCTCGCCCGGCGCTTTCGCGGAGCTCGGGCCGAACGTCGCCGTCGTTCCCAACGACGATAAGGACGCCATCCCCGCGATGTTGGCGGGGGAGGCTTCGGCGGGTACGTCCCGGCGGGTAACACGCTTCGCGACCAAGACCCGGCTCTTTTTGAAAATCCAGGACGGGTGCAACCACGCCTGCGCGTACTGCACGGTGGTCAAAGCCCGGGGGCCGGCGCGCAGTCGGCCCGTGACCGAAATCCTCGAGGACGTCCGGGCCGCGGCTTCCGCCGGCGTTAAGGAAATCGTGTTGGTGGGAGTGGACCTCGGCTCGTACGGCCGGGGCGCCGGGGAGGACCATACGCTGGCCGGCCTTTGCGCCGAGCTGTCGGCCCTGCCCGGGGAATTCCGGGTGCGCCTCTCGTCGGTGGACGCGGCGGATTTGGGCCGCGAACTCCTGGGCGAAGTCGCCGGGGGCGGCCTCCTTTGCCCCCACGTACACCTACCTCTCCAATCGGCGGACGACGGCGTCCTGCGGAGGATGCGCCGCCGTTACCGGGCCGAGGATTACCGCCGGGCGTGTTTGGATTTACTGGAACGTGTCCCGGACGCGGCTATCGGCGCGGACGTTATCGCCGGCCTCCCGGGAGAGGACGCGGCGGCCTTCGAGAAGACGCTGGCTTTCGTGGAAGACGTTCCCTTCGCGTACTTGCACGTCTTCCCGTACTCGGCTAGGCCGGGGACCGACGCCGCTGCCATGCCCGACCAGGTACCGCCCGAGGAGCGCGAGCGTCGGGCTGCGGAGCTCCGGTCCCTCGCCCGAGAGAAGAAACGCACGTTCGAGAACCGATTTGTAGGGGCGGTCCGTTCGGCCCTCGTCGAAGGGCGGACGTCCGGCGACGGTTGCGGCCGGACGGCGTTAACCGATAATTACTTGCGCGTGCGTCTCCCGCGTTACGAGGGCCCCGGCGACCGGTTGGCTCGGATGCGGCTCGGTTGGGAGGGCGGCAAGCTGGTGGGCGAACTCGACGGCGGGGAAACGACGGGAGGGTAATTATGTGGTATCCGCTATACGCTTACCTGGACCCGACGTACCTGTTGCTGGTGCCGGTTATCATTTTCGGTTTCTACGCGCAATGGAAGGTGCGGTCGACTTATAATAAGTACTCCCGGGTGGCTGCGGGCGCGGGGACGCCGGGGGCGAAAATCGCGGGGCAGTTGCTTCAGCGCGAGGAACTCGGCGCCGTCCGCCTCGAAGAAGTCGGCGGCCAGCTCTCCGACCATTACGACCCCCGCTCCCGCACGCTCCGCCTGTCGCCGGGCGTCGCCCGCGGCTCGAGTATTGCCGCGTACGGCGTCGCCGCCCACGAGGTGGGTCACGCCGTACAACACCGCGACGGGTACTTATTTCTTAAGGTGCGCAACGCGATATTCCCGGTGGCGAACTTGGGCTCGCAGTTATTGATTCCACTTATGCTGGCCGGGTTCATTTTCCGATGGGGTTTCCTTATCAATATCGGGATAATCCTCTACGCGTTCGCCGTCGTGTTCCAACTTATAACTCTGCCCGTGGAGTTCGACGCTTCCCGTCGGGCGCTAACAATGCTCCGGGAAAGTGGCGCCGTGGCGCCCCAGGAGATAGCCGGGGCGAAAAAGGTACTCACGGCGGCCGCGTTGACGTACGTCGCGGCGACGTTGACCTCGGTGATGTGGCTCCTCTATTTATTGTTGGGCGTCCGCCGCAATTAACAAAAACCCGCCAGGAGTTCGGGCGGGGGGGATCTCGTTAGAAAACCTGGTATTTTATTGGTAACAAGCCGCGGTTCCGTTATCGTCGACGACGTACACCGCGTCGGGGCCGACGGCCGGAGTCGACGAAACGCCGGCCGGCGTGTCCGCCTCCCAGGTTATGGTACCGTCGCTCTCCCGGACGGCGTATATTTTCCCGGCCGCGGTGGCGACGTAGAGGAAGCCCAGGCCAACGGCGGGGCTGCCTTCGATAGCTCCTTCGAGGCCGGTTTGCCACGTACGGCCTCCGTCGGCCAGGCGGAGCGCGATTAGCTTCCCGCCCCAGGTCCCGGCGAAGGCCGTGTCGGCGGAGGCGGCCAACGCGCTGACTCCATCCCCGGCGGGGTATCGCCAAGCGACTTCCCCGTCGGCCATGTCGACGGCGAGTACTTCACCCTCGTCCGTCGCCGCGAAGATTTTACCGTCGGCGGCGAACGGCGGCGCGGCCAGCGGCGCGCCGGCGTCGAGGTCCCAGACGCGGCGGCCTGTGGCCCCGTCCAGGCATAGCAGGCGCCCTTCCCGGGTGGGGACGTAGAGCTTCTTGTCGGCGTAACAGGGCGTTACCCACGTCGGCCCAAGTTCGCCCACTGCCCATTTAAGTTTACCGTCGCCGGCTCCGAGGGCCACGACCGCGCCCTTTAAGGTGGTGACGAAAACCTTGCCGTCCGCGACTACCGGGTCGGCGACCACTTTGCCCCCGACCGACGTCTTCCACTTCAAGCGGGCCCGGGAGAGTTCCAGCGCGTAAACGTGGCCGTCGGCCGAACCGAAGTAGGCCGTGCCTCCGGCCGGAGCCGCCCCGCCGGATACGTCGCCGCCGGTCCGATAACGATAGAGGAGCTTGCCCTCCGAGGCGTCGATTACGTTGAGGTGGTTGTCGTTGGTGCCGACGAGAAGGAACGGGCCCGCCAGTACCGGCGAGGAGAAAGAGGCCGACTTCAACGGCAAGGTCCACCCGGCGGCAGACGGCGGCCCGACGAAGTCCGGGTGCAAGGAGGCCGTGCGGCCCGGGCCGCCCCGGTAGCTTTCCCAGGTCGGGCCACATCCGAGTATAAAAAATGCCGTTGCGGCCGCAACGAGCATGATATATCTTATAGGCGACTTCACTACACGAATATAACACCGGTATTCGATGATGTCAACTTTCGCCCGAGACCGCGTAAGCCAGAGTTTTTTAGACAACGTTTACGGCCGGATAGCCCGGCGCTACGACCTCGTAAATTCCCTGCAGAGCTTCGGTATGGCCGGCTTCGTCCGGCGGAACGCGGCCCGTTTCATCAATCGCGGCGTCGTCCTGGATATCGGCGCCGGCAGCGGTGACCTGGCCGCGGCGTGCCTCGCCGCGGGGGCCCGGCGCGTCGTGTGTCTGGACCGCAGTCCGGAGATGTTCGAGGTCGCGCGGCGGAAGTTGGCCCGGTACGAACGGGCCGGCCGGGTCGTTTTCGTCTTGGGTGACGTAACGCGTCTGCCGTTCCGCAACGGCGTCTTCGACGGCGCCGGGAGCGCCTTCGTTTTCCGCAATATCCCCGATGTGGAAACGGCCCTCCGCGAGGTCCGGCGGGTGACGAGGGAGGATGGCCGGGTGGCCATGGTCGACGTATTCGCGCCGCCCTCGGGGCTCGTCGGCCTGGGGTATAAGTTATATTTAAATGTTATGGTGCCGCTGTGGGGATACCTCGTGGCCCGGGACCGCGAGGCATATCAGTACCTCTCGTCGTCCATTCAGCGTTGTTTCTCGGGGGCGGACCTCGCCCGGGGTTTGACCGCCGCCGGCTTTGAGCTAGCGCGGGCCGAACCAAAGTTTCTGGGCGTAGCCCATGTCGTTAAGGCTCAGCCGTCGCGATGAAGATTAAACTCGTACCCGTAGTATTCGCCATGTTGCTTTTAACGGCCGCTTGCGGTAAGCAGGCGCCGGAGGCCGAGACCGGCGCCGTCCGGCCGTACGGCGAGGACGAGTCGGCGGCTCGGGCCGCCGCTTTGCAAAAAGCGTGCGAGTTGGCGGTCGTGTACCTGGGGACCGACGACCCGCGAGCCGCAGCCGTCGTGGAAAACGCGCGAGTTGAAGCGCTCGAGGCCGTGCGCCGGGCCCCGGACACGTACCGGGGAGCCGTCTTCGGCCGGACGTACGAACGGCTGGACGCCGCCGCGACGGCGCTCGCTGGAGCCGGCGTCTATTCGCCGCCGCTGTCGGACGCCGAGTACGAACGTCTCCGGGGCGAATTGATAGCCGCCGCCGAGGAGTTGAAGCCCTTCGGCGAGGATTATTACCTCAAGGTGACCCGGCAATACGAGGGTGTGGGGCGCCGCCGGCCGCTGTGGGGCCCCATGCCGGCGGAGGGTAAGAAGCAGCGGCGGGAAGCGCCAACGCCGAGCGGCCCGCCGACGGCCACGCCGCCCCCCGCCGAAGAAACTCCTCCGCCCCCGGCCGAAACGCCTCCGGCCGAGACTCCCCCGACGGGGGAGTAATCTCCCTTTAATCTTTAAATTACGCGGTCTCGCCGGAGGGCGATGATGAGTAGCGCGCCTCCCAGGACCGTCCCGGCGGCCGCCAGGGCCAGGCCCAGGCGCGCGTCGGCGTAGTCGGATGCGGCGCCGGCCGCGGGCGCGGCCGCGACGAAAATAATGCGCGTCACGAGGTTCTTTATGGATATAACGGTGGCGCGTTTGTCGGACCACGTGTGCCGGTTTATGTAGTCGCCGATGATGGGCTCCGAGAAGCCGCGGACGAATTGGGCGAAGAGGACAAAGAGGAAGCCGAACGGCGTAACGAACGCGGCCATCGCGAACATCGATAAGCCGAGTAAGGTCGGTAGCAGGATTAACGACAGACGTTTTCCTATCAGGCGTTCCACGACGAACGCTATCTTACTCGAGAATGCGGCGAAGACGTTGAAGAGCGCGAATATTAAACCGAAGTAGTGCAGCGGGATGCCGCACAACACGAAGTACGGCTGATACAGCCAGAAGCCGACGGTCCCCAGGCTGCCGATGAGCGCGGCCAGGAGTATCAGCCACCGCACCTCGGCGTTCTTGTATAACGCGAAGCGTCCTATTTTATATAAGTAATAGAGTTCGCCGCGGGGATGGCCGCCCTTCTGCCGGGGCGGTTCGCGGAGCAAGAGGGCCGCGACTACGGCCACCGCGAGGGCGGCGGCGGTAAGGTAAAAGGTCAAACGGATCCCGGCGACGGCGATGAAACCCCCGACCGCGGCCGAACCCGCCCCGCCCAAGAGGCCCAGGAAGGTCGCGTGGCCCTCTATCTTTTTATATTCGTTTTCACGGCCCAGCGCGAGCAGGGTGTCGTACAGGATGGCCGAGTATGTCCCGGACAACAACGACCCGCCGACGGCCCAGAGGATCTCGGCCACCAGGAATTGAGTGAATCCGAAACCGGTAGCGTATACGACGCAGGCCCCGGTGACGACGGCGGCGCCGATGAAGAGACTTACGCGCCGACCCACCCTGTCCGCGAAGAAGCCGGACGGGACTTCGAGTACGACGATGGCGACGGCGAAGGCTGTCTGGAGTATCATCACCTGCGTTAGCGACAGGCCCTGGCCCTCGAAAAAGACCACGATAACGGGCACGAAAAAGGCCATGTAGCTGCACAGGCGCGCCGCGTAGAGCAGGGGGATATTCCTTTTTAGGGCTTCCTTCGCCATGACGTCGATTGACCGGTTAACGGTATGTTAAAGGGGCGGCATAAGCCGCCCCTTGGATTTCAGGTTCCTTTAGGTCGCGTACTTATGGGTCTTTATTTGCCGCGTTCCGCCCACTTCTTCTTGAGCATTTCGCCGCGTTCGTGCCACTTCTTCTTCATCAGGTCGCCCTTCCATTCCGGGATGGGCTCTTTTTTCGGGGCGGGGCCGGCGATCATGGCCTGGACCTTGGCGCGGATGGCCGCGATCTTCTTTTTCTTGTCTTTCGCGTCGGCGCTTTTCGGGTCTACGCCTTCGCCCGCGCTGATTTTCTCGTCGAGCCAGGTTTTAATATTGCCGATATCCTTGATGGAGTCGTCGATAAAGTTCCGGTCAGCGGAGCCGGGGTTGTACGCCGGCGCGAGTTCCTCGAAGAGGCCCACGCACTTATCGAGTGAGATCGAACAGAAGATGTTATCCCAGCCCAACGTGTCCTCGGCGGAACCGAGCGTGTCGTCGAGCATTTTTAAGTTGTCGAGTTTGGTCGGGTGATAAACCGGCTGTTCCGGGATGGCGATTTCTTCTACGCCCTCTTCGGTCGGCGTCGTGGTTTCTTCTACGGTGATTTCTTCGAACTTACCGGTTTCTTTAGTACCCTTGCCCTTGCAGCCGAAGCCGACAAGCGCAACCGCGAGCGTTAACACCAACGCCCACATTAGGTGTTTACTCCGCATGATTCCTGCTCCTTTCGCCCGAAGGAATATGAAAAAAAACGATTTGGCTTAGTAACCGTTTATATGATAATTCCGGCCCTAAGTCAACGGAAAATTTAATCCGCGCGGATTCGGTTGTTAGACGGCGGCCCCGGCCCGGGCGTTTAAACGAAAAAGGCGGCCCGAAGGCCGCCTAAATTGGTGAGGCGAAACGCGCTTATTTACCGCGCTCGGCCCACTTTTTCTTCATCATGTCGCCACGTTCCTGCCACTTCTTCTTCATCAGGTCGCCCTTCACTTCGCCCACGGGCTCTTTCGGAGCCGGCCCGCCGATGAGAGCGCGGACTTTGGCGCGGATATTGGCGATTACTTTTTTCTTCGCGGCGGCTTCGTCGCCGGTCGGATCGATGCCTTCGGCTTTCGAGATCTTCTCGTCCAGGAAGACCTGGATGTTGCCGAGGTCCTTGATGGCGTCGTCGACGAAGTTGCGATTCTCGCTGCCGGCGGTGTAGTGGTTCTGGAGGGCCGTGAAGAGTTCGATGTTCTTCTCGATCGAGATGGACGTGTAGATATTGTCCCAACCGAGGTTATCCTCGCTGGCGCCGAGGGTGTCGTCGAGCATCTTCAGGACGTCGAGTTTGGCGGGAACGTACTCGCCGGCCATCGCCGGGGCTTCGGCCGGCTCTTCGGAAGGTTCTTCGGTCGGCTCTTCCGCCGGCGCTTCGGCGGGTTCCTCGGTCGGCGTTTCGACCGAAATCGGCGCTTCGGCCGGTTTATCCTTCTTTAACTTATCGCAGCCGAAGAGCACCAACCCCGCGGCCAATATAACTACCATGACCCATAATAGCTTGGTGTTTTTCATTTACCGGCACTCCTTTCGGATATAACGTAAAGTTTATAAAAAATGATTTCGATTAAGCAGTATAATCGACCGGTAGAGGAAAGTCAATACTATATTTTCACCGACCCCGGCCTTCTACGCGTCCAACAGGAAATCCGTGCGGCCGCTCGCGACGAAAGGCCCCGCGCTGTGGTTGAGGCCGTGTAGGACGTAGGTCTGTACGGGATCCTTCTTCCCCTTCACCCGGCTCGGCGGTAGCGGCGTGGCGTAGCAGTAGTCCTTGATGTGCTGGTAGGTCGTATTATCGATTAGAATCTGGCCGCGGTCGGTCTGGCCTTCTATGCGCTGGGCCAGGTTGACCTTGTCCCCGATGACCGTATACTCCATCTTTTTCTCTGAGCCGATGTTCCCGGCCACGACCTCGCCGGTCGTTATACCGATGCCGGCGTAAACGGGCTCTTTGTTCTCCTTGCTCCGTTTTTTATTAAAAGTGGCGATGGCGCTTTGCATCTCGATGGCGGCGATGGCCGATTTGAGCGGCGCGTGGTCCTGGTCGAGGGGGGCGTTCCAGTAGGCCATGACGCCGTCGCCGAGGAACTTGTCCAGCGCGCCTTCGTACAGGAAGATAATGTCTATCATTATCGCCAGATACTCGTTGAGGAGGGCGACGACCTCGCTCGGTTCGTGGCGCTCCGAGAAGGCGGTGAACCCCTCGAGGTCGCTGAAGAGGACGGTGACCTCGCGCTTCTCGCCGGCCAGGCTTATGGCGTCTTTCTGCGAGAGTATTTTCTCGACGACCTGCTTCGTAACGTAACGTTTGAAAGTGCTCTTCACGAATTCGCGGTCGCGGAGGCCCTCGGCCATAAGGTTGAAGTTGTAGGCCACGTGGCCCAACTCGTCGCCCCGGCGCACCGGGATGCGGTAGTCGAAGTCGCCGTCCTGCACCCGGCCCAGGCCGGCCGCCAGGGCCTTTATCGGCTTGGTCCAGGTGACCGAGGCCGCGACGGCGACGATAAGGCCTGCGAGGATGAATACGCCGGCTACGGCCGCGGCCGTCAATATCTGCCGCTGGACCAGCCAGTTGTACCCGGCGATGGAGTAACCGACGCTTATTAGGTAGCGGGCCTGGCCGGTATCGGGATCGGTGACGTGGGCGTTGATGCGGCCCAGGTTGGGGGCGTTGATTTTATAGTAATCGAGGGGCTCGAGCTTCCGGCCCGCCGCGTCCACGACCGGGATGCGCGGGTTCGACGACGCGACGACTACTTCCTCCTGGCCCCGCAGGACCAGTACGTACACGGGAGTCAGGTCGTAGTCGGCGCTGTTGAACCGAACGCGGTAAATCTCGTTCAACCAGTTTTCGAACTGCGCGCGGTCGAGGGTGGTGAACGCCCGCTGGATGAGCGCGACCGTCAGGTTCATGCGGGCCCGGGCGTCCTCGTCGATACGAGTAAGCTCACGCCGGAGGTGCACCGCCGTTACGGTCACGATGGCGAGGATAATTATCGCCTCTATTACGATTGTCAACTTGAGAGCGAGCGTTTTGCGGAACTTGCGGGGTTTATCATCCATAGGCTATCGCCGAAGTTTAATCGCCCCGGCCGCCGCTGTCAAGGGAAAACGAGGCCGAAGATACCGGCCGCCCCGTTTGTGTGGTGATGCCATTTGACATATTCGGCCGGGCGATGTATAATTATCCCGGGTTTCGGGTTTCAATCGGAAATGGTGAGAGGAGGAGTTATGTCCAAGTGGGCGAAAACGTTAGTTGTGATTCCCGCGTTGGCAGGGTGCGCGTGGGGCGCTTTCGGCGACGTCGTATCGTCGTTCCAGACTGATTGGGTAGGGTCCGGCCTCGCCTATGACGGCACGTACCTATGGTATTGGGGCGTAAATCAAGGTTGGCGGTTTTTACGCGCTACAACAACCGGGTCCATAGTATCGTCTTTTGGGAGCGGTAATTATTCCGTAACTGGCGGAGCGACGTTCGACGGCGAGTACCTATGGTGTGCCGTCGAGGATAACATACCGCCTCCGCGGCCGGGGCAGATAACGCGTTACACGATTGAAGGGTCCTTCGTTTCTTGGTTTTATCACCGGGAAAATAGCACGCCCCCATTAGCTTCCGAACCGGGGTACCTTTGGGTCGACAATTATAAATATACCGTCGGCGGTAGCCTTATTGGTTCGATGCCCGTGCCTTTCCCGCTTGGTCGCGATACAGCGTGGGACGGCCGGTGTCTATGGACCGGCGGCGGTATCGGATTGTGCCGAATCACGACCTACGGGTCGATAATGGCGAGTTTCGAGACGCCGGCTTACCCTTTCGCTATTACGTTCGACGGGGCACATATCTGGGCGCAAATGTACCTCGACCGGCAATATTGGACATTCGAGTACGATATCGATATGACCGCGGTCGAGCCGGCTTCGGTCGGCAGGGTGAAGGCTTTGTACCGCTGATCGAGTACGTTAACATTCGCCGCCCGTCCGGGCGGCTTTTTCGGTTCGCGGGCCAAATTGACTTGCCGCCCCGTAAACCGTGTGATATTATTATTTTAAGTTATGCTAGCTATCGCCCGGCATTTCAACCTATTCCCCGGGCCGGCCCTTTTTCTCGCGGCCGCGCTTTTTTTTATGGCCGGCGCCGCCGCCGGGGAGGAGGACCAGAGCGTCCGGGACCCGCAAAGCGTCCTAACGATGGAGGTGGACGAGGGGCGCCTTACGCCGGTGTACGCCGAGGTTCCGCCCCAGGTCGACGGCGTGCTCGACGACCTCTGTTGGCGGGACGCCGCCCGGCGGCCCACCGCGACCGCGTCCGGCTTCGTCTACCGGGGCCTCCCGTTCCAACTCTGGGCCGAGGAACAGACGACGGTCTACGCCGCGTACGACGAGGAGTACCTCTATTTCGGGGCCCGTTGCGAGGTGGCCAATCCCGACGACGTCGTAGGCCGGATCCTGATCCGCGACGCAAACCTCTGGTACGACGATTCGTTCGAGGTCTTCGTGGATACCTTCCACGACCGCAAATCCGCCTACTACTTCGGCGTTAATCCGCTCAATACCCAAATGGACGGCCACTTCTCGGAAGAGGGGGAGGTCGAGAACCGCAACTGGGACGGCATCTGGTATTCCGCGACGAAGATAAACCACGATTCGTGGACCGTCGAAATGAAGATACCGTTCCGGACGCTGCGCTTCGGCCTGTTCAACGACGAGTGGGGCGTGAACTTCGCCCGCTTCCACAAGCACTCGAGCGACCAGACTATCTGGAAAGACACCGGCGAGAACCTCCTTAGGGTGTCGCTGTATGGGACGATGGACGTGCCGGAGGGTATAAGGAAGAGGCCGGTGGTCGACGTTCTCCCGTACGTCTCCGGTTCGTACCGGGACCTCGCCAAGTACGAGGACGAAAAGTACGACCACAAGGAAGGCCTGGACGTCGCCGCCCGCTTTCTCCCCAGCATGACGGTCCTGGGGACGTACCGGCCGGACTTCGCACAGGTGGAGGCGGACCCGTATCAAATCAATCTGACCGACGAGGAGTTGTTTTACCCGGAGAAGAGGCCGCTCTTCCTCGACGGCCAGGAGTACTTCGATACTCCCATTCGGACGTTCTACAGCCGGCGCATCGGCGACATCGAATACGGCGGGAAATTCATAGGCAGGGCCGGCCCGACGCACCTCTACGCCCTGAGCGTCGAGGCCGACGAGTATTTGGAGGATCCCGAGAATCCGGAAGGCCCCCACCGTTACAATTACACCGTCGCCCGCGTCAAGCAGGACATCACGAAGTACGCCTCCGTGGGCCTTTTGGGCCTGCGTCGCACCGGCGATACCTGGCGGCACAACGACGCCGTGAGCGCCGACGCGAACATCTCGTTCAACGACGAGTTGATATTCAGCGGTCAGTTCCTGCGCGTCCTCGACGACGAGACGGGCCTTTCCGAAAACGGCTTCGACGTCGGCCTGACGCGCTATACGTCGGGCCTATCCCTCGGCGCCGGCTACACCGATCTCGACAGCCGGCTGGACATTTTAAAGACCGGCTATATTCCCTACGACGACGTGAAAGGTTATTGGGCCTGGGCGGATTACGACCTTTGGCTTTACCGGTTGGGTATCAAGAAACTCAATTGGAACGTCGAGCACGAACACTACCTCAACCACGGCGAAGAGATATACACGCCTTTCGGCTCGGACGACCAACGTTTGCAACGGGAGGGTGTTTCCGGCGAAATGGGCGTCTATTTCGAAAACAAGTTAACGGTGCGCGCGCTGGTGGAGAGTAACTTCCGAGCCGAAGTTGTCAAGGGTTTGTACGAACCCCCGCCCGTGGAACCTCCCTACGGAGAACGCGTGCGTTTCAATTACGAGAATCGCTACTACGCCGGTACGGTAGGTTATAACCTGGAGGAGTGGTCCTCGGTGTACGCGTTCTACGAGTGGGGTAGCCACTTCGACTACGACCTGGACTACTGGGGCGGCGGGTTCTCGGTTAATCCGTTCTCCCGCCTTACGCTGGCGTACGACCTCGACTATGAAACGCTGGACGGCAGCTTCTACGACGAGGGGACGGGGGAGACCGATCATTATTACTACGAGTTTATAATCAACCGCCTCCATGCGGATTTGAATATCACCGACGACGTCGCGGCGCGGCTCTTCGTGCAATCGTCGAGCGACCTCGGCCACTACGCGACGAACGCCCTCTTATCCTACGAATTCATGAAGGGTAGTCACATTTACCTCGTATACAACGAGAAGCGTTTGTATCGCGACCATCTCCGGGACGAGTTAGGCCGGGGTTTACTGGACCAAATAATCTTCCTCAAAGTGAACTACCTGCTGGGTTTGTAGGGGAGGCACGATGACCGACGGGGCCATTCTCGATCAGCCGGAACGTTACCTGGAAATCGACGTCGACGACGCCGGCTCGCTTATCCGAGACTTGCCGGAGTTACTGGAAGCGGGGGAGGATTTCGGGAAAGCGGTGGCCGAACCGGGTCGGCACGACGGCCTGGGCCGGGTCGCGATCCTCGGGATGGGCGGTTCGGGCGTCGTGGGCCGGGTGCTGGGCGCGTACCTCGATGCCCGCGTGTCGATACCCCTCACGGTTATTCGGGAGTTTCACGCCCCCGCCTGGATCGACGACCGAGCGGTCGTCGTCGCCATCTCTTATTCCGGGAATACCCGCGAGACGCTGACCGCGACCGAAGAGGCGATGGGCCGCGGCGCGGCGCTCGTGGCCGTTACGAGCGGCGGCCGGCTGGAGGAACTCGCCCGCGAGTCCTCGTTCCCCTGCATCAAGATACCGCCGGGGCGTCCTCCCCGCTGTTCCCTCGGTTATATGGCCGGGGGACTGATGGGATACTTCGACGGCACCGGCGTGTTCGGGTTCCCGCCGGCGGTCGGAATCGCCTCCCACCTTCGTACGTGTTGGGAGCGCTGGGGTTTCGACGTCCCGACGGAGAATAACGACGCCAAGGCCTTGGCCGGGGCTCTTTGCCGTTCCGGCGGGGCGGCGATATACGGCGCCGGCCATACGGGCGCGGTGGCGGCGGAACGCTGTCGGACCCAACTGGCCGAGAACGCCAAGTACTACGCCTCCGGCCACTTCTTCCCGGAGTTGTGCCACAACGAACTCGTGGGGTACGAGGTCCCGAACGAACTCGTGCCCCACCTCCACGTGGTCGTGTTCCGCCTCTTGCGGGAGTCGGGCGTCGGCGCCCGTCAGGTGGACGCGGCCATAGAACTCATAAACCCCGTTATCCGCGGCGTAACGCAGGTTCGGGCGACGACGGAAGACGAGTTGTCGGCCCTCTTCGAGTTGATTTACTTCGGCGACCTCGTTTCCTATTATTTGGCCATCTTGCGGGGAGTGGACCCAAAACCCGTAAACAGCATCCAAATGTTGAAGGAGAAACTTTCGTCGTAAAACGTCTCCCCGGCGGCGCAGTGCGTAGGTGGCCGGGTGCTTGAGATTGCGTCGTCCATCGGGGCCGGGTCGGCGTTCACGGCGTTGCCGGGGGCGCCGTTGTTTTCATGGTTTACCGGCCAAGAGGTAGTATGTTTGGGGTAACCTCCTAAATGGAGAGCGCCGCCGAAACGAAAGGACCTCGCCGTGCCGCGGCGGCGACGTTGGCCGAAGTGGCGCGCGGCGTCCGACTGGACCGGGCGTTGGAGCGGGTGGTGCGTCGCCGTTTCGGCCGCCGGGCCGCCTCCTTCGCGGAGGAACTCGTTAAGTGCGTTATAAGGCACCGCGCCCTTATCGATTACCAGTTGGAACAGGTCGCGGCGCGGCCTGCTAAAAAACCGCCTCCCCCCGTCCGGGATATAATGCGTATGGCCGTGGCCGAGTTGTTCTTCCTGCGTACGCCGACCTACGCCGCCGTCGACGAGGCCGTGGCCGCCGTTCGGGCCTCTTCCTTCTCCGGCCTCGCCCCTTTCGTAAACGGCGTCCTGCGGCGGTTGGCCTCCCTCGATGAAGTCGCCGAAGCTCCCGGCGACGACGCCGACGCGCTGGCGATTAATTATTCGCACCCGGCGTGGCTGGTACGGCGGTGGCTCGAGCGCCTGGGGCCGGAGGAGACGCGGGCGCTCCTCGCCGCCGACAACGACGTCGCGCCTCTCACCATTTACCCTAATCCACTCGACGCCGACGTCGACGCGCCGGCCGCGGCCTTGCGGGCCGAGGGCTGCCGCACGGCGGCCGGGCCCTACGGGTCGCTTACCCTCGATATGGCCGGGAAGCGGCTACGGGAGTTGCGGCCGTTTCGGGAAGGTGCTTTTTTAGTTTTGGACCCGGCCTCTACGCTGGGGCCGCGCTGGCTCTCGCCCCCCGCGGGCGCGAAGGTGCTGGACCTCTGTGCCGGCGTCGGAGGTAAAGCTGTCCAACTTGCGGGGGCCGTGGGACCGGAGGGCCGGATTATCGCCGTGGACCGCGACGCCCGGAAACTGGGGGAGTGCGCCGAACTCACCGGCCGGTTGGGCCTCGCGAACGTCGAGACGCGGGTCGCCGACGTCCTGGACGACGGGCTTCCGGCGGCCGAGTATATCTTCCTCGACGCGCCGTGTACGAACCTGGGCGTCGTACGCCGCAAGATCGACGTGAAGTGGCGCGTACGAGAGGGGGGCGTGGCCGCCGCCGCCGTGACCGAGGAGGCTTTGCTCAACCGCGCCGTCGATCTCCTCGCGCCCGGCGGCGTTTTGGTGTACAACGTGTGTACGGCCGAACCCGAGGAGGCGGACGACGTAGTGGGCCGCGTAGTTGAGGCTAAAGGCGTAGAAGTTGTGGCGTACGCCGGCGGCGTTTTTGACGACGCCCGCGACGGGCCGTACCTCCGGACCTGGCCGCATCGGCACTTCTGCAACGGCGGTTTCGCCGCCATGCTGCGGAGGCCGGCTTGAAACACCCCCTGACGGAAGAGGTGCGTAGGCCTCGGCTCATGACCGACGCCGCTCAACTGTGGGGCGCCGCGGTCGTCGAACAGGTAATCGCGATGGTGCGCGGCGTAATTATCCCGCGCATCCTGGGCCCCGGCCTCTACGGCGTGCTCGGCGCGTTGGGCTTGATAACCAAGTACGGCTCGTACCTCCAGCTGGGAATTACGACCGCTATCGGCCGCGAGGTGCCGTACGCGTTGAGGCACGGCGAAGCCGACTTCGCCGACCGGCTCGCGAAGGTCGGGTACTCCTTTAATCTCCTGACGTCGATTGGGCCCGCTATTATCCTCGCGGTATACGCCCTTGTTTCGTGGGGGTCGTACGCCCGAGCGACTTCGTGGGGCCTTCTCGCCTTCGCTGTCCTGCTCATCACGACCCGGTTCGATACCTATTTCACGACGCTGTTCCGGGCGCGGCGGCAGTTCGGCTCTTCCTTTTGGTTTACGGCGTTCCGGGCCGCTTCGGTTTTTGTCTGTACGGTCGGCTTGTTGTTCGTCTATGGCGTTTACGGCGTGTTTCTGGGCCTCGTTATCAGCGGCGTTACGGTCATGGTCGTGGGATCGATTTGGACCCGGTCCTGGGCCAGGCCGTGGCCCGACTGGTCAACCATCCGGAAGCTCCTCCCGGTGGGATTGCCGCTCGCCGTCGTCGGCGCGTTAGGTTTCGTACTGCAATCCGTGGACCGGTTTTTAGTGGTGCAGTTTTACCCGGCCCGTGACGTGGGGCATTACTTCCTGGCCGTAACCGGCGTCACGCTCGTATATTTCATACCGATGAACGTCGGTCAGGCGATGGCCCCACGAATATACGCTCTCCGTCGCGACGGGGACCGCCGCGAGTTCGAGGAGTATCTCGTGAAGCCGTCGCTCGTATTGACCTACCTGGTCGCGGCCGCCGCCGGCCTCGTGGTCATATGCATGGTCCCGTTTATCCGCTACGTTCTCCCGGCCTTCCGGCCGTCTATCCCCATAGCCACGGCGCTCTTGGTCGGGATAACCTGCCAGGGCGGGGCGCAGGGGGCGGCCCATATCCTCGTAGCCCTGGGCCGATTCAAGTCCCTGGCCGTGGCCCAACTGGTGGGCCTTGTGCTCGCCACCGCCGTAATATTTTCGGCTCGGCATTTCGGTTGGGGTCTTACGGGAATCGCCGCCGGTTCGTCGCTCGGCCTGGCCGCTTTCGCGTGCTCGGTGCAGTTCATGGCGTGGCGTTTGATGTCGCTGCCGGCGCGGACTTTCCCTCGGGCGTTCGAGTACCTGCTCGTTCCGCCGGTGGTCGTCGCGGCCGGCCTGGTTCTGGCTTTCTACGGCGGCTCCTTCCTCCTGGCCCGACTGCTTCCCGGCCTGGATCGCCCCGCCGTGGACGTCGCGAATCTCGTCGTGCGGCTGGTTTTGTTCACGCCGACCGTAGTCGCTTTCGGTTTTTACGTGGAGCGGGAGACCGGTTTCGTCGGCAGGATACGTTCGCTAATAGGAGAGAAAATATCCCCGGGCAAGAGATAGCTTTGGTATGGAGCGACGCGACGTTGGCCGCGCTTCGTCGGGTAAGACCGGGCGCGAGGGTCGTCTCTTTCGGGTGGGACGAGTACTCCGGCGGTTGGTCGGACGTGGCCCTCGGGGAGGAGGGGATGGACTTCGCCGCGAACCACGAGAGTTATCGCGTAGCGTCGGCGCTGGCTTCGAGCTGGTACATTTCCGGCGGGAAGTCCTACCTCACGTGGGACGGCGTTCCTTTGGGGGCCGCGGCGCAGATAGACCTCTTCCGCTTTTTCCAATTGCCGCTTCGCCTGTACTTCGTCCTGGAGCACATAATAAAGCGCTACGAGCCGAGCCGCGTGACCTTCGTCCGGGACGGTTCCGCCCGGGCCCTTTTTCTCGCGCGCGTTTTGGACGGGTGCGGAATACGATGGGATACCGTAGGCCGCCGAAGCGTCCGCGGGTCCGGCCCGACGGCCCGGGCCTTCCGGCGTTACCTGTGGCCCGCTATGTTCCTCGCGGCCCGACGCCGGGCTCGCCAGGGTCGCGCCGCCGTACGTAAGGACCTTAGTATAACGGAGCCGGGAGGCGTAGTTTTCTGGGGGCAATTCGACCGGCTCGAATTCGACGTTTACGAAGGGTTCTGCCGCTCGTACGGCCGGGAGGTCCCGTATTTCGCCGGGGCCCTCGCCGCCGCCCGGCAGGCCGGGGCGGCCGGCATAAAGTGCTCGAGCATCTTCGACCGGATGCCGCCGCGGGGGGAGACCCGGAAGCTGTTCCGGAAGCTGGCCGCCGATTTTAAGGAACTCGAGCGCGCCGGGTTGTTCGCCGGAATCGAGTTGCCGCCGGGCCTCGCGGATTATTTCCGGGCGAAGTTGCCGTTCCGACCGGGGACCTGGCTCGTAACTATTGCGATGTTCGCGACGGCGGTGGAGGCTTTTCTGGAGAGGTGGCGGCCTTCTCTCATCGTACATATGAGCGACGCGCACATGGCGGGACGCCTCGTGTCCACGCTGGCGGGCCGACGCGGCGTCCCGACCCTCGTAATCCAGAACCACATCACCGGCGGCCCCACCTTCGGGTACCTTCCCCTAAGCTCGTCGCGGATGGCGGCGTGGGGGGACGTCAGCCGGGACTGGATGATAGCCGGGGGCGCCCCTCCCGAGAAGGTCGTGGTTACGGGTTCGCCCTATGCCGCGCTCGCCGCCCGGAAGTGCAATGAGTTAAATAGGCCGGGGAAGCGGAAGGCCGGGTCTCTCGTCCTGGCAACGAATATACTCAGCCCGGACGAGAACCGGGCCCTCGCTCGGGCGTGCGCTTCGTACTCGGCACAGCGTGGACGTCGCCTTGTGGTCCGTCCCCATCCCGTCGAGGCCGACGCCCTCTATCGGGCGATTATCTCCCGGGCCGGCCTGACGGACGCCGTTATAACCAAGGACACTCCCTTGGAGGAGGTGCTGGCCGACGCGGCCGTAGTCGTGATGAGCCAATCCGGCGTGGGCGTGGACGCGGTGGCGGCCGGCGTCCCTTTCATCTACGTGAACCTGGCCCCGGACGTGCCCGACTACATCCCTTACGTCCGTTACGGCGCGGCGGCCGGCGTCCGCGACCTCGGCCGGCTGGAGCGGACGATAGACGACGTACTCCACGCGCCTCCGGGCAGCTTCGACCGAGGCCGCGAGGCCTTCGGCCGGGCGTATCTGGGAACGGACGCCGGCGACCCGTTCGACAACCTGGCGGACCTGGCCCGGGAGCTGGAGGGGGAGCGATGAGTGCACTGGCGGCGACGGCCGTGTGCGTGAGTTACGATTGCGCGGATCTTTTGCGCCGCGCCCTCACCTCTTTGGTCGCCCAGGACGTTCCGGCCGGGATGGAGATAATCGTCGTCGATAACGCGTCCCCCGACGATAGCGCGGACGTCGCGGCCTCGTTCCCGGAAGTGGATGTGTTGCGGCTTCCGCGCAACGCCGGGTTCGGCGCCGCCAACAACGCCGGCGCCGTCCGGGCGAAGGGGGACTACCTCCTCTTCGTGAATCCGGATACGGAAACGCCGCCGGGCCTGGTCGCAACGTTGCTGGATTTTATGGAAGAGCGGCCGGCCGCCGCGGCCGTAGGCCCCAAAATAGTAGGCCGGGATGGCAAGCTCCAGCGTTTCTGTGCTCGTCGCGCTCCGAACTTCCTTAACATGATGTTTCTGGTTTCGGGGCTGGAGGAATCGCGTTTCGCCGGCTCGAGCTTGACCCACCGTTATTACCCCCGCCCATTCTACGATGCGGCGCCGGCCCGGGCCGAGGTGCTCAGCGGGGCGTTTATTCTCGTGAGACGCCGGGCTTTCGAGGCAGTCGGCGGATTCGACGAGGGGTACTTCCTGTACTCCGAGGACGTGGACCTGTGTATGCGGCTGGGCCGGGCCGGGGGAGAGTTGTGGTACGTTCCGGCCGGGCCGGTGAGCCATTATACCGGTGGCAGCAGGCGGTTGCCGAATCCCCTCGTCGTGGCCGAATCCCACCGGAGCCTCCGGCGCTACGCGCGTACGTGGTTCGGGCCGGCCGCCGGGGCGCTGGTTACGGCGTGGTCGGGAACGTCGCTTTGGCTCCGCCGGTTCGGCTTCGCCGTTTTGGGCGTGGCGTGGCGCGGCGGCCGCCGGCGGGCGCGGCTGTACCGGGAGGTGCTCGCGTCGTTGGCGCGGCCGGCTAGGGGGCCGGACCCGGCTTAACGTTTCCCTGTATCTTCTAAATAAATATAAAAACGCCCGGCTTATAGGCCGGGCGCTTCGCTTATGTTTTAATTCCGCCTGTTTTATAGAAGGCTGCGGACGAGTTTGCCCATACGGTGCCACCGGACGCGGCGGTCGAACCTCCACTTGGAAACCGGTTCGAAGTCCCATCCCGGTTGGAATTCCTCGCCACCGCCGGAGCAGTACCAGCCGTCCTCCGAATGCGTGATAGGCGTACCGTGCTTGGGGCACGTGATGGGCGCGAGCGAGAAGTAAATTATCTCGGCCTTGGCTGTGATGTATTTCCGCGGGACCGGCCCGATGACGCGGCTGTCCGCCGAGTCGTACCGATTATCCCCCATAACGAAGTACATGTCGTCCGGGACGCGGTAAGGCACGTCGAGCGGTATGGCGTAATGAATGCCGTTCCCGCCGCTTGGGTCCCCGGCGTCCGATTTCAGGTAGGGCTCGTCGACCGGTTCGCCGTTACGATACAGGACATGGTCCTTAATCTGGAGGACGTCGCCCGGCGCCCCGATACAACGCTTGATCAGGAGGCGAGGGCCGGTCTTGCTCTCGCCCAGGATATTACGCATGAAGAAGCGGACGCTTTGGCCGAAGGTCATATCGCGGAAGGGGAAGATAAACGTTATGACTTCGCCCGGCTGCGGGTCGCGGACGTGGTAGGTTACTTTTTCGGCCAGGATGTAATCCCCCACGAGCAAGGTTTCCTTCATCGATCCGGAGGGGATGACGTTGGCCTCGACGACCCAAAGGCGGATGACGACAAACGCCACGACGATGATAATTATGTCGCGGATGGTTTTCTCAACCGGCCCGGCTTTCTTCTTGGCCGGAGGCGTCGGAGCTTTTTTCTTTTTAGCCATTTTTACCTGACGGTTGAAGTGAATTTCCGTTTACTTCCCAGGCCGCGGCGTTATATGCATGCCGGCGGCGAGGTCCGAGGAATCGAAAGGCCGGGGGCCGGTACTTCGCACGCCGAAACGGCGGCCGAGGTATTCCAGCAGTTCTTGTACCTCTTCCCGGTACGCCGGGGCGACCCAGGCCGCGAACGACCCGGCCTTCCCGTCCATCCGGGACCGAAGTTGAAGCTTGTTCTCGTAACCGTCGCAGACCGCGATGACGGCCCCTTCGGCCTCGGCCGGGACCTGAAGGCTCCAGACCAGGATATCGTCGTCGGGGGGAAGGGCCGACGGCTCGAGGCGGCGTCGCGCGGACATCGTTCGTTATCTCTTCTTTTTGTTCCTGCGGGCGGCGAGGTGGCCGGCCAGCGTCGTGCTGAAGGTATGACTGCCGTCGCCGTTCGATACGAAGAACAGGTAATCACTCGATGCCGGATAGAGCGCCGCTCGAAGCGACGCCTCGCCGGGGGAACATATAGGCCCCGGCGGGAGGCCGGCGCGGATATAAGTATTATAGGGCGAGTCTACTTTTAAATCCTGGACCGTTAAACGTTTGACGTCTCCCCCCAGCGCGTAGATCACGGTAGCGCAGGACTCGAGGCGCATCCCCCGCGCCAATCGGTTGTGAAACACCGACGCCACCATAGGTCTCTCGTCGTCGAGGAGCGCTTCCCGTTCGATTATCGACGCGAGCGTGACCACTTCCTCCAGGGGCATTCCCAGCTCTTCGGCGCGGGCCATCTCCTCCGGCCCCATCACTTCGAAGAAGCGGCCCAGCATTATCTCGACGGCCTCGTTCGCACCGGCGTCGGCGTTTATCTCATACGTGTCGCCGAAAAGGTAACCCTCCAGGTCGTCCGTGGGGGTTCGGCCGAGAGGGTCGCCCCGCTCGCACGCGGCCAGGAATTCGTCGGCGGTGCATATCCCCGCCCCGGCAACGGCCCGGGCGGTTTTATCTTTGGTATAACCCTCGGGCACCGTGAAGCGTGTGACGTTGACGCGGCCGGCGCAGAGCGCGGCCGCCAGTCCCGGAATGCCGTCCTCGCTCGAGAGTTCGTATTCCCCCGCCTGCAATTTCCCGTCCAGCTTATTAATACGGCAGTACCAGACGAAGGGTTGCGCGTTTACGATGAGGCCCTCTTCGGCCAGGAGCGCCGCTATATCGCCGGTGGTATAACCCGGGGGCACGACGACCGTTTTCGTTACGGCCTCGTCCGGCTTCCGGCTTATCGCGTCTTCGTAATATTTATAAGCGCCGTATGCGGCTACGATGAGCACAGCCACGACGACGACGGTGACGACCGCTTTTTTCATACGGACTTATTATATAATAAAAAGGCCCGGCGTCCAAGCGCCGCGGCCCCTTTGCCCGCGGACGGCCCGCCCGGTTCGACTTAGCCCCGGTTCGGGGAACGGGTTGCGTAGTACGAGAGCCACTCGAGTTCCATCGCGAGGTCGACCCGTTTAACGGTAACGGCGGGCGGCGTTATAAGGCGATCGGGCGCGAACGACAGGATAGACTTGAGGCCGCCGGCCACGAACGCGTCACACACTTCCTGCGCCCCGGCCGGCGGGACGGCGATTATACCGATTTCGGCGGAGTTCCCCGGAAGGACCGTCGGGGCGTCGGCGATATCGTATATCGTGACGCCCTCCCAGGTTTGGCCCACTTTCGCCGGGTCCTTGTCGAACGCGATGACTACCTCGAATCCCTGTTTCTTGAAGCCGTTATAAGCCAGCAAGGCGTAACCGAGGTGCCCCACGCCGGCCAGCGCCACTTCCCAGCGGCGGTCGAGGCCGAGGATGGTCGCGAGTTCGTTGTAGAGGTTCTCGACGTAGTATCCCCGACCCGGGACGCCGAATTGGCCGAAATACGCGAGGTCCTTACGGATCTGGGCGGCGGTGAGGCCGACCTGCTCGGCCAATTTTCCCGAGGAAGTGGTGACTACTCCTTCCACGCGTAGTTTTTGGAGAGCCCGTACGTAAATCGACAATCGGGAAATGGTGGTGCCGGGGATTTTCTTGGGTCGGGGCACGACTATATAGTGTTCGTGAAAAAGTTATCAAGGCCGTTGAAAAAAAAACGGCTACGGAATGGATTATAGGGCGACGGTTAATATTTGTCAACGTTTTTTCCGGTACGAGTTATTGACCGCGTTATCCGATTATGGTAACCTCTGGCCCCCGATAATATGCGCGTTATAGATATTTCGGTTCCGCTCGCGAACGGGATGGCGACCTATCCCGGCGACCCCCCTTTTCGCCGAGACCCGGCCCTCAGCCGGGCCGGAGGCGATTCGGCCGAAGTATCCCTCATAAGCTGTGGCAGCCACACCGGAACTCACGTCGACGTTCCGTTTCATTTTATCGAAGGCGGGGCCGATCTGTCGTCGGTCGCGCTCGACGCGTTCGTGGGGCCGTGCCGCGTGGTGGACGTAACCGGCCGGCGCGCCGTGACGGAGGCCGACGTGGCCGCCGCCCAGCCCCGGGCGGGCGAGCGCATTTTGTTTAAAACCGATAATTCGGCCGCGCCCCCCGGCGGGGGCTTCTCGGCCGAATACACGTTCCTATCGGGCCCCGCGGCCCGGGCGTTGGCTGCGAGCGGCGCCCGGCTTGTGGGGTGGGACTACCTGTCGGTGGAGGAGTACGGCGCCCCCGAGGCCGAGGCCCACCTGGAGCTCCTCGGCGCGGGCGTGATGATTCTGGAAGGGTTGAACCTGGCCGGCGTTCCGGCCGGGGAGTATTTTCTGGCGGCCTTGCCGCTCGCGGTGGCGGGAGGCGACGGCGCCCCGGCGCGAGCCGTATTACTGGAGGACGTACATGGCGAATAAACGCCGTAGCGAAGAGATGGCAGAACTCGGGGCCGAGGTTAAGGCGCTCCGGTTCGGTTGCGGGTTCACGAGGACCGATTTCGACCGGCCGCTGGTGGTGGTCGAGGCCGCGGCGGGGGAGAGCCACCCCGGCAGTTATCACCTCGGCGAAGTCGCGGCCGCCGTGCGGGAAGGCCTGTGGGCCGCGAACGTCAGGCCGCTCGATTATCGCTGTACCGACATCTGCGACGGCATCGCCCAGGGGACGCCGGCGATGGCGCTCTCGCTCGCGTCGCGGGACGTATGGGCCCTGGCCGCCGAGACGCACGTAACCTGCGCCCACGCCGACGGCGTGGCATTCGTCTCTTCCTGCGACAAGGCAATTCCGGGCCACCTGTTGGCCGCCGCGCGGCTCAACCTTCCGACGGTATTCGTTCCGGGGGGCGTGATGCCGCCCTCCGACGATTGCCATACGCTGGAATATGTCGGGACGCTGGCGCAGGACGCGGACCGCGACCGCACGTTGGGGGTGGGGCAGGCCCACTTCGACGAGGTCGCGACGCCCGGCCCCGGGTGTTGCGCCTTCATGGGCACGGCGTCGACGATGCAGATAATGGCCGAGGCGCTCGGGATAGCGCCGCCGGCCTCGGCTCTCATCCCGGCGGGCGACTTCGCGCTGGCCCGGACGGCCAAAGAAACGGCGGCGCTGTTGGCGGGGATGATCGAGAAGGGGACCCGCTTCCGAAACGTCGTCGACGCCCGGGCGTTCCATAACGCGTTCGCGGTGCACGCCGCCGTGGGCGGGTCGACCAACGCGCTCCTCCACCTGGCCGCGCTGGCCGGCGTGCTGGGCCTGCCGTTCGACCTCGCGGCTTACGACCGCGTGGCCTCGGAGGTCCCTTTCCTCGTGAACGTCCGCCCCAGCGGCGAACACCCGGCGTCGTTCTTCTGGTACGCCGGCGGCGTCCCGGCCGTTATGCGGGAGTTGCGGGACTACCTCCGGCTCGACGCCCGGACCGTCACCGGCGGAACGGTGGGCGGCAACCTCACCCGTCTCGACCGGGCCGACTTCTTCGTAACCAATCCCCGGCGGCTGGCCTGCTACAAACTCACCCGCGAGGACGTGATACGGCCGGCCGGGAAGCCGCTCGCGCGTCGCGGCGCCGTCCGGGCCCTCTTCGGGAATATCGCGCCCGGCGGCGCGGTCGTCAAGGCGGCCGCGGCGGCGGGGAACCGTTTCCGCGGCCGGGCCCGGATTTTCTTCGACGAGAAGGACGCCCGCGACGCCGTGAATCGCGGCCGGGTCCGGGCCGGGACCGTCGTGGTCCTGCCGTTCCAGGGGCCGCGGGCGGCGGCCATGCCCGAACTCTTTTTCCTTACGGAAGCGCTGGCGAGTCACCCCCGTCTCGGCGCCGAGGTGGCGCTCGTTACCGACGGCCGCTTCTCCGGCGGGACGCGGGGCCTCTGCGTGGGGCACGTGTCGCCGGAGGCCGCGGAGGCCGGCAGCCTGCTGGCGGCGGTTCGCGACGGCGACATTATAGAGATAAATGCCGCCTCGGGCAAAATTAACGTCGTCCAAACGGCCGGCGGGGCCCACGGCCAACAACGGGTCGAGAAGGCCCTTGCGAAGCGCCTCGAGGGGATGGCGCCGTTCGAGTTCCCCAAGGCCGGGGGCCTTCTGGGCCTCTATATGAAACTCGCCGGGCCGGCCGAACGCGGCGCCCGAATGGAGTGGTAACGAGAACGGGATGCGTCGGTTGGTAACAACCGACGCCACATTATTGCAAATATAGGGGCCGACCTCCGGGTCGGCCCGTGTTTTACGTAAGGGCGACCGGCCGGTCGCCGCTACCTCGGAGGCGTTTCGCAGGTTATATGCGGCCTTAATTTCTCCACGGTCGCGGGGCCTATACCGCGGACGGCGGCGAGGTCTTCCGGCCTCTCGAATGGGCCGTGTTCCTCCCGGTACGCTACGATACGCTCGGCATAGCAAGGGCCGACGCCGGGGAGCGTGCACAGCTCCTCTGCGTCGGCCTCGTTTACGTTAATTATATGTGTGGCGTCGGCGAGGGCGGAGGCTGGGACGGCCTTCTTAGGCCGGGTCAGGTCGAACTCGACCTCGAGCGCTTTCGGCTCCGGCGGCGCCTTCTTTCCCCGAACGATCTTCACCGTGGCGCCGACGACCAGCGCCGCCACGAGGAATATCAGGACCAGCCGTTCCTGCCGCGTGAAGAAGATCACGCCGGCCGCGTTGCCCGCGTACGCATTATCGACCTCCGTCCCCGAATTCCCTAATACCCTATTGCGTTAGAACCCTAAATCGACGAAGCCGAGCTTGCTGGCCAGCCATCCCAGCTTGTTGAAGAGGATGATGTGGCCGAACTCGATAAGCAGGATGCCGCCCACGACCTCGATGGTGTGGAAGTGCTTTTTAATCTTCTGGAAGGCCGAGAGGAAGGTATTGACGGCCAAAGCGGCGAGGAGGAACGGTATCGCCAGGCCGAGCGAGTAAACCAGGAGTAGAACGAATCCCTGGCCGACGGTACTTTGATTGCCTGCCAAAAAGAGGAGGCCGGCCAGGAAGGGGCCGATGCAGGGGGTCCAGCCGAAGGCGAACGCGATGCCGACGACGAAGGTTCCGAGGATACCCCATCGGCCTTTCTTGCCCTCGAAACGCCGTTCCATCAGGAGGAACTTAATGCGGTAGGCGCCCACCATATGAAAACCGAGGATGATGATGATTATCCCGGCTATCTGGTTGAAGAGCATCTTGTGGGTCTGGAGGAAGGAACCGAGTTTGGTCGCCGTAACGCCCATCGCGAGGAAGACGACCGTGAAGCCGAGGCAGAAGACGGCGGCGTTCAACAGCGTTTTGAGGATTATCTGGCGGCGCTTTTCCTTACCGGTCAGCTCTTCGAAAGTAAGGCCGGATATATAGGATAGGTAAGCCGGCACGAGCGGCAAAACGCACGGCGAGATAAAACTTAAAAAACCGAATACCAGTGCCAGGCCGATGCCGCCCAGCGAAAATGTAACGTCCACGGTGCCTCCCGCGTTAATCGTTGAAGGCTGTCATCGCCCGTGCCGCACCCTCGGCCAACCACGCCTCGACGGCGTCGGCCGCCCGTTCGAGGGCTTCGTCGACCGCGGAACGTTCCGCCGGATCGAACGTGGATAACACGTAATCGGCGGCGTCTCCTTCGGTCGGCGCGCCCACGCCGATGCGGAGCCGGGCGAAATTCTGTGTTCCCAATTCTTCTATTATGGACTGGAGGCCGCGATGGCCCCCGGCCGAACCTTTTTCACGTAGTCGGATTTTCCCGGACGGGAGATCGAGGTCGTCCGAGATGACGAGCAAGCGCTCGGGCGCCAGTTTCAGGGACTCCACGGCCTCGGCCACCGACCACCCGGAACGGTTCATATAGGTCCGGGGTTTTATCAGCCAGGCCGGCCGCCCCTCGATGGCGCCCTTGCCACAAATGGATTGGAAGCGCCGCCGCCACAGCCGGACCCGGTGCCGCCGGGCCAGGATATCCACGACCATGGCCCCGGCGTTGTGCTTGGTATCCGCGTATTGCCGGCCGGGGTTCCCGAGGCCGAAAATCGCGTAAGTGTTGTCGTCGGCCATGCGTTACGCCGGAACTCGCGACGGGTGGAAAATAACGGCTACTCTTCCTCGGAACCCGGAGCTTCTTCCGCTTCTCCCGCGGCGCCCTCTTCGCCTTCGGCTTCTTCGCCTTCGGCCGCTTCCGCCGCCGCCTCTTCCTCGGCGATAACGTCGGCCCGGGCCATCCGCGGCGCCTTCACGACGACGAGCGCCGTATCGAGGGCGTCGAGGAACGTGACGCCCGGCGGGACTTCGACGTCGCCCAGATGGAGCGAGTCGCCCATCGTGAGCGCGGAGATGTCGAACGGGATGTTTTCCGGGATGTCGCGGGGCAGGCACTCCACGCGGACTTCGCGGGTCAGGTGTTCGACGATGCCGCCTTCCATTTCGCCCTCGGATTTGCCGGAGGCGGAGACGGGCACGGTTACCTGAATCGGCTTGCCTTCGGTGATGCGATAGAAGTCGACGTGATGTATCTCTTCGCCCAGGGCGTCGTATTGGATTTCTTTTATAATGGCGAGGGTGCTACCTTCGGTCCCTTCGACCGCGAGGTCTATTATCGCCTGGGCCCCTCCCGCGCGCAGCGCGCCGCGGAATTCCTTCTCGTCGACGGTTACGGCCTGGTTTTCCTTTCCGGCGCCGTAGACGACGGCCGGAACCCGGCCTTCCCGGCGGAACATCCGGCCGTAGCGTTTTCCCGCTTCCGTGCGGGGCGTCAATTTCATACTCAGTCTTTTCATTTCTACTCGCTTTACGTTTAAATACCGGCCGGCGTTACCCCAGGTTGGGCTCCAATTGCCGGCCGCCCAGTAGGTGCATGTGGAGGTGCATTACCGTCTGGCCGCCTTCCTCGCCGGTGTTCATTACCAGGCGGTACCCGGCCTCGGCTACGCCGAGTTCCCGCGCAAGTCCGCGGGCCGTGTGTACCATATGGCCGAACAACTCCCGGTCCTCGGTGGAAGATTCCTCCACGCTGACTATGTGTTTCTTCGGGACGATTAATACGTGCAGCGGCGCCATGGGGGAGATGTCCTTGAAGGCGACCACCTCGTCGTCTTCGTACAACAACTCGGTACCCATTTCGCCGGCCGCTATCTTACAGAAAATGCAATCTTCCATAGGGTCATTCCCCCGGAGAAGGTATCGGGCCGAGGTCCCCGGTGGCGTATAAAATTAGCGTGCACGCCGTGGGGCCGGCCAGTACGGACCGCAATCGCCGCGGACCGAGGTCAAGCGTTCGAAATCCGGCGTTCGCGGCGTTCTCTTCTTCCTCTGAGGTGAATCCTCCCTCCGGCCCGACCACTACCAGGAATCGACTCGGGCCGGGGACGCTTCCGCCGATTATTTCGGCCAGCGGTTCGGCCTTCGTATCCGGGCGACACAGGAACGCTACGTCGAACTCGCGGCCATACGACAACAACGACGCGAACGTACGGGGTCCCGATATTTCCGGCATTACCGCCCGGAGAGATTGTTTAACGGCGGCCGCGGCCACCGCGTCCAGGTGCCGCATCTCGCGTCCGTGCAATTCCCGCCGCCTGGTGCGCGCGCTTTCGAACAGGATGAATTCGTTCGCGCCCAGGGCCGTCGCCTGGCCGACGACGGCGGCTATTTCGGCGGGTTTGACGAGCGCTTGAGCCAGCGCAATGCGGGCCCGCGGTTCACGCGTCCGACGGGTCGTCCGAACGATCCTGCCCAGGAGGCCGTCGGCCGCCAGGATTTCCACGGTCGCTTCATACTCCACTCCCCGGCCGTCGACGGCGACGAACGGATCACCCCGGCCCAGCCGGAGGACGTTCTTCGCGTGATGCCCCTCGGCCCCCCGCAGCCGGATGATACCTTCGTGCACGTCGTCCGGCGCGATTATAAAACGGGGCGGCGGCTCCCCGGAAGCTTTATTCGCCTCCCGCGCGGGGCCGCCCCCTCCAGAATCGAAACTAAAATTTACCATAAAATCACTTTTTGTGCAACTATTGCGTAGGTTCGGCGTCGTCGGATTCGTCGGCCAGTAGTCGTCGGAGTTCGTAAACGGCGTCGAGGGCCGCCCGCGGCGAAAGACGGTCGGGCTCGAGTGTCGCCAGGTATTCCTCGATTATCGGTTGGCGCGCCGAGAATAGCGTCTGTTGCGGCATATCCTGCGCCAGGGCCCGGGGGCCGTGGCCCGCCTCCAGTTCCTCCAGTATTTGCCGGGCGCGCGCCAGTATGGCCGGGGGGAGGCCCGCCAGCCGCGCGACCTGGATGCCGTACGAGCGGCTGGTAACGCCGCGGGTCACGCGCCGCAGGAAGTGGACCTTCCCGCCCGCTTCACGCACCGTAACGGTGTAGTTCACGACGCCGTTGCCGCCTTCGGCTAACGCCGCGAGTTCGTGGTAGTGGGTGGCGAAGAGGGTGCGCGCCTTGGTATTCTGGGCCAGGTATTCGGCGACGGCCCACGCCAGGCTCAGGCCGTCGTAGGTGGACGTGCCCCGGCCCACCTCGTCCAGCAGGATGAGGCTTTGGCGGGTGGCGTTGTTCACGATATCCGCCGTTTCGGTCATCTCGACCAGGAAGGTGGACCTTCCCCGGGAGAGGTCGTCCGCGGCGCCGATGCGCGTGAATATCCGGTCGACGAGGCCCAGCTTCGCCCGACGCGCGGGTACGAAGGAGCCGGCTTGTGCGAGCAGGGAGAGTAGCGCGGCCTGGCGGAGGTAGGTGGACTTGCCGGCCATGTTGGGGCCCGTGAGGACGACGAAGCGCTCGTTCTCGTCGAGGTAGAGGTCGTTGGGCACGAAGGGTTCGCTAAGATAGAAACGCTCGACCACGGCGTGGCGGCCGTCGTCGACGTCTATGACCGGCTCGGCGACGACCTCCGGCCGGACGAAATCGTTTTCGAGGGCGGCCTGGGCGTACGAGGCCATCACGTCGAGTTCGGATATGGCCCCGGCGACGAGGTCTATCCGTTCGACGTGGCCGGCGAGTTCTTCCCTGAGTTCGACGAAAACGTCCCGCTCCAGGGCCGCGATTTTCTCGTCAGCCGAAAGGGCCGTCTCCTCGTATTCCTTGAGTTCGGGCGTTATGAAGCGTTCCGCGTTGACGAGGGTCTGTTTGCGGATGTAGTCGGCGGGGACCTTGTCCTGGTGGGTTTTCGTTATCTCGACGTAGTAGCCGAAGACTTTATTGTATCCAACCTTGAGGGATGTGATGCCGGTGCGTTCCCGTTCCGTCTGCTCGAGGGCCGCGATGAACTCCTTGGCGCGGGACGAGCGGTCCCGGAGGTCGTCGAGTTCGGGCCGGTAGCCGGGGCGGATTATGCCCCCCTCGGCCAGCGTGGGCGGGGGATCGTCGGCCAGGGCGGTTTCGATAACCTCTACTATATCTCCCACGTCGACCAGGTCGGCCGCCGCTTCCGCTAGGAGGCCTCCCTCCGCATCGGCCACCGCGGCCCTCAAGTCCGGGACGAGCGCGAGGCTCCGGCCCAGGGCGTGGACGTCGCGGGGCCCCGCGGTCCCGAGGGCCAGCCGGCCGGCGAGCCGCTCCACGTCGGCGCAGGCGCGCAACAGTTCCCGAACGCGGTGGCGCCGTTCGCCGTCGGCGAAGAAGAGCGCCACGGCGTCGAGACGGCGGGTTATCGCGTCGAGGGATAGAAGAGGTTCGGCCAGGTAGCGCCGAAGGCGGCGAGCGCCCATGGCGGTGCGCGTCCGGTTCAGGAGTTCGTAGAGAGTTCCGCCGCCCGGCCCCGGGTGTTCGAACAACTCGAGGTTGCGGACGGTGGTGGCGTCCAGGTACATCCGGTCGCCGAGCGTGCGGGTGTTTATTGAGGCGTGGGAAAGGGGCCCAAGGCGGGACGCGGCGGCGTAGCGCAGGAGCGAGGCCGCCGCGGCAACCGCGGCCTCTTCGCCCTCCAGGCCGAAGCCGGCCAGATTGACGACGTCGAAATGTTCCCGTAGGAGCGCGGCCCCCTCGTCGGGGGCGTAGTCCTCCGCTTCGCGGCGGGATATGCGTCGGTCGTCCTCGGCGAAGCCGGACGGGAGTTCGACGCCGTCCTCCGCGATTATCTCGGCGGCCTTCCATGAGGCCACGAGGGACGCCGCAGCCTCGGCCGGAACGTCGAACCAGACCTCGAGCGATCCGCCGGCGAGGTCGAGACGGGCGGCCGCCCACTTGTTGCGTTTGAGGGCGACCGACGCGACGTAGCGGGTCTCGTTGGCCTCGAGAAGTTCCTCCTCGTAGACCGTGCCGGGCGTGATGACGCGCACGACCTCCCGCCGGACTAGCTTCTCGGCCTGGGCCGGGTCTTCGGTCTGGTCGGCCACGGCGATTTTGTGGCCCGCGTCCAGGAGCTTGGCGACGTAGCCGGTGGCGGCGTGGTGGGGGAAACCGCACATTGGTACGCGGTTCTCACCCTTGCCGCGGCCGGTGAGGGTGAGACCCAGGACGGCGCTTGCCACTTCCGCGTCCTGGAAGAACATCTCGTAGAAGTCTCCCAGACGAAAGAAGATTATAGCGTCGGGGTACTGGTCCTTGATGGACCGATATTGCTGCAACATCGGCGTCGCCATAATAAGGGGAATCTCCCGCCCGAATAGTATAAAAAGCGCCCGGCGGGCGCAAGGGTTTTCCCGGCGCCGGGGCGCGTTCCCCCGGGAGTAACCGTCGGCCGCTCGCCTTTCCCGGAATCCGCGAGGGACCTGAAAAAAGATAAAAAACGCTTGGCGCGGGGGGTGCGACGTGGTATAATATATATGATTAGGTTTGATATGTTTACCGCAGACTCGAGGAGAGTCCGCGTTCTTCGCCATCGAAGGAGGAATGTAGGATGAAGAAATGTTTATGGGTAGTCGCGATCGCCGCGGCGTCGGCGTTCGCCTACACTGTTCAGGTCGACACGGCCGACGTCACGGTGAAGTCGGTTAACGACCCGGCGTTCTTGGGATACGACGCCGTATCCTTGAAGGACGGCTCCGGGTTACCGGTCGAACCGGGACAGCCGGCTCTGCCGGCGGTTATAGTCAGCGTGGCTTTGCCGGCCGGTACCGAGATCGAATCAGTAGAGACTACCCACGGCGAACCGGTGGCATTGCCCGGCAGTTACCACATTATGCCGTTACAGGAACCCACGCCCTTCAGCCAGCCGGCGACGGGCGTTACCCCCGCCGACGCGGAGATTTATTCTTCGTCGGAACCGTTCCCCGGTAAGCTGGTGGCCGGTTTCGAGAGCGGCAACATGGGCGGCTACGGTTACGGCAGCATCATCTTCTCGCCGGTCCAGTACGTGCCGGCGACGGGCAAATTGATGGTCTATCCCGTCATCGACTTCGACCTCAAACTTAAAGCGGC
This sequence comes from Candidatus Zixiibacteriota bacterium, assembly GCA_050117845.1. Taxonomy (GTDB): domain Bacteria; phylum RBG-13-66-14; class B26-G2; order WVWN01; family WVWN01; genus WVWN01. The sequence goes on along the minus strand of JASFLY010000001.1, from coordinate 1,755 downwards.
CGAAGGGGAGATCGTCACGCCTAAAGTCCGGTTGGAATGGATTGACCGCGGCATCAGAGAGAATCTCGCCGCGCAGGTTATCAATCCGTGGGACGTAGCGCCGGCGGGCGGCGTGCGTCTTCTCGATGGCGGTGAACCGACGGACGGACCTCCTTATCCGTATTTGATAATCACCAATTCCACCATGGCGACGAAAGCGCAGGAATTGGCCGATTGGAAAACGAAGAAGGGCCTCAACGCGACTGTCGTTACCACGTCCGACATCGAGTCGGGTTACACCGGCACGGACACGGCCGAAAAAATCCGCAACTGCATCAAGGATTACTTCACGCAGTACGGCACGCAATACGTCTTGCTTATAGGGACGAACTCGGTTATCCCGGTACGGAAGGTGTACGATTCCCAGTATAACACTTCCGAGGGCGACCACCTCGTGCCGACGGACAACTACTACGGTTGCCTCGACGGGACCTTCAACGCCGACGGCGACGGCTACTGGGGCGAGTATTCCTCCGACAACGTGGACTGGACCTACGACGTATACGTGGGCCGTATCCAGGTCGATACGGTAAGCGACCTGAACGAAGTCGTCGACAAGACGCTCTGCTACGAAGGAGCCGGGGCGTCCACGGAGACCAACCCCTACGATTACCAAAACCAGGTTATACTAACGGGCGCGTTCCTCGACTCCTCGACCAACGAGAAGGTCCTAATGGAGTACGTCCGCGATAATTACCTCACTTCCTCCTCCTGGTCTTTCACCGAACTTTGGGACAACAACTACCCCGGCGGGACCGTGTGCAACGGCACCAACTTCATCTCCAACATGAACGCCGGTAAAGGCGTCATCGCGCACGCGGCCCACTCCAACACGACGCTCATCGGTACGAACTCCGGCAGCGTTTACAGCTCCAACCTTCTCAACCTCACCAACCACCCGAAGTTCATGGGCGTTCTGTACTCGCTAGGTTGCTATCCCAGCAACACCGACGCGACCAACAACTGCGCCGCGTACTTCGTAAGCTCCCCCGACGGCGGCGGCGTAGGCTTCACCGGCAATACGCGGTACGGGTGGTACTCCCGCGGGAACCCGGCGGATTATTATTCGGCCGAATTCCTTAAGGAATATTTCCACCAGTTGGGCAGCAACGACGTGTACATAAACGGCCAAACGCTGGCCGCGCACAAACACGAGTTGCAAAGCACCGTGGGCACCTGGGTCTACCGGTTCATCTACTTCGAGTTAATGCTCACCGGCGACCCCGACATCTGGATCCCGACCGGTAATATTTCCGCCTTGAGCGTTACGCACGACGGCACGATACCGACCGGATCCCAGACCTACGACGTGCACGTTGCCGACACGACGGACGCCAACGTGGCGAACGCGCTGGTTTGCGTGTGGAAGGGCGAGGAAGTATACGCGTCCGATACCACGGACTCCAGCGGCAACGTATCGTTCAGCATCGAACCGACGTCGACGGGCAATATGTACCTGACGGTCTCGGCGCACAACTGCGAGACGTACGAGGCCGACGTAGCGGTTTCCTCGACCGGCGTAGCGCTCACGTCCTTCGAGGGGCGGCGCGTCGAGTCGGGCATCGTGTTGAACTGGACGGTAAGCGAGGCCGCGGGCGTGGAATCGTACAACCTGTACCGGCGGCCGGTGAACGCACTGGCGGCGCCGACGGGCGGCGGGGCCACGGCGAACGCGATGGCCGGGGCCTTCGGCTCGAACGGAGCTACCGCGGCGGC